>CANMOZ010000002.1 GCA_947499545.1 uncultured Saccharospirillaceae bacterium | reverse complement strand
TGCTTACGAGAACAAAACCATTGGAATTAACGAGCACTACTAAGTTGCCATTGGACTAGTGTTTGGGGGCAGGTCAATACGAGCCCATCCTTTGGTCCCGTTACAAATTTTGGGTTTGCTTCGACTAAAAGTACGGCAGCTTGGCTCTATCTAATAAAACTCAGCCCTAAGAACTGACCTTCTCAAGCTTCAAATACTTGTACAATGTCTCACGACTGATGCCCAAGTCCTCAGCTATCTGGGTTTTGGCTTCTCCGGATTCGACTCTCTGGAGAAGCAAGGCGAGTTGATCTTGAGATAGGGCTTTCTTTCTTCCTTTATAGAGACCTTTCTTCTTGGCCTGGGCAATCCCCTCTCGTTGGCGCTCCTTAATGAGCGATCGTTCGAATTCAGCCACAGCACCCATAATCGATAACATCAGATTCGAAACGGGCGAATCGTCTCCAGTGAACGTCAAACCTTCTTTGAGGAAATGCACTTTGATGTTTTGATCGGTGAAGTCTTTCACCAAACTTTTAAGGTCTTCAAGATTTCGTGCTAAGCGATCCATCGAATGCACAAACACCTGATCGCCTTCGCGAGCGTAATCGATCAAGATTTGAAGTTGTTCTCGATGACGATCTTTGCCAGAGGCTTTATCAATGAATACTTTATCAAGTTCAACACCTTCTAATTGCCGATCAATATTTTGGTCGAAGGTGCTGACGCGAATGTAGCCAAAGTGTCAGGATAGACTTTAAGACTCTGATCAACAGCTGTCAATAAATCCAAAAATAGAGTCTAAACTGACTCATTTTGATGGGGTGCAAGAGTGTCAAGTTAGGGTACAGCCCAAATCAACAATTCTAGGAGGCTCAGTAGCCTTTTTGCAACGAAGCCGACTTTCCAGGTATTGAAATATCAAAGAAACCGTTCACTGGGTGACTACTAACTCACGATCGTATGATTCGTCGGCGCCGTATGACCATTTATTAGAGGGCCTTGACTTTTTGATGGGAATGATTATCATTATTATTGTCATCCGTGATGACTGTGAAGCAGAGTTATCCCGATCTCTGTGGTTCACATCTCTCTTATCAAGCAAGCTAATCACGGTTTGACCCTGCGTTTTTGCAGGGTCCTCTTTTCATACTAGAGGGAGAAACCCTCGTCTTCTGTTTAACTAACCCATTTAGCTTTACCACACCATTAGATTCACCATAAAGAGCGCAGCTCCTTTACGCTCTTTATGGTATTTTTTTACTAGCAATCAGTCCCGGTAACTTCTGCAGATTTGGCGTTACCTGTAGGATAATCTTGGTAGTCAACTTCTGAACGAATACAACGTTTTGTTGGGGAGTCAATGATCTGATAATTCACATCAATCAAGTATTTTGAAAAGTCAGAGTTGACCCCCACATCTACAGAGTTTACATAAGCAGAAGTACCCGAAATCGACTGTAACTCTTCATTTTCCAATACTGCAATAATGGCAAGCAATGAGTCACTAGCATTCGATGTACTACTCGTGCCATTTAATACCTGAACCCCGTTAATTTGAGCAAATCCATTGGCTGAACTTAACAGCCCATGGGCCTCTACCACGACAGAGGAGACAGTCCCCGAAACATCGACCATTAATCGACCAACGGAATTGTCGGGATATTTACACGTAGAGCTATAGTCACTTCCGCATATGGAATTGTCGTATGAAAAAAACTCAGTGCTTCCCAATAACGAGCCTTTCGTTCCTGTGCTATTGTCATATACCCTCACCTCGGTTGGTCTTTTCTGCCACCAATCCGTCAACAATCCAACGGCGGTAATATCTTGTGCACTATCCAGATCTACTGTAGTGCTAAAAATATTCGTTGCTGAAGGATAAAGACGTTCGTTCAAACTAACTTCAGCAATTACATTCACCGCAATTGCTTGTTGAGTGCTGGCAGCCAACAAAGCCCCAAAAAGTAGATTTCTTGAAACAGTTTTAATGCTCATATAACCATCCTTGTCTTATCAATGAAGTTATTTTGGAACTCTCATGAGCCCCAAACATTAGTTTCACTTAAATCTTTATTGTTTCATTTGGAAATGTGAAGCAGATCACTAATGAGTATGTTATGCGTATTTCGACCACGTATGAGATAGGGATAGCGGGAAACAGGGAGCTCCGTTACAAACGCTCTACGGGGCCTCATATGGGGGAGAACACTACCAAGTCTTGGCTGGTCTAGAAAGAGGGGGGGGAAGGTCAGTGCCAACAGGCGCTTTTACGATTTGACTGTATAGTGTTACCGCCATTATATAGTTTTATCAAGCGCTTTTAGAAAGTTTCTCAATGGATTTCAACAACTCAGAATGTGTTCTAGGCACAGATATATACCGAATACTAGAGAGAGGGATGAGCATGGTTGGTCTATCATGAACAGGGTGACTTACCATAAGAAAAAGCTCACCATTTGGCGCGACGCAACTCCCTTTTACAGATTTGATAATGATTGGCTTTGATTGACCACTCAACTGAAGCTCATAGGGACCTTCTGCATTTAGTATGGACATAAGATCCAAAGATGATTCTTTCAAGATAGCTCCTGAACGCAAAGTGTCTGATATTAAACAAACACCCTTCAATAGACATGCCCTTTAGAAGCAAAAATTTTGATAATGTCTGACTGTAGCTAATGGTTAGAAAGGGTACAGCCTAATCACAGTGCTTAATTTTTACTCATGAGCCACACAAAACGAACGTTTTATTGACACCTAAAAGTCCAGTCCAATTTTGCTCCGTAGAACTTTTTGCAACGGAGCCGAATAGAGCCCATCTACAGTGTTCCCCTTAACTTTTGCTGAGCTTCTATAGCGCTGAATAAAGATTTGAAGTTGCCCGCACCGAACCCATCGTGATTATTTCTTTGCATAAACTCAAAAAATAGTGTCGGTCTGCTTTCTAGGGGCTTAGTAAATATTTGTAGGATAAACCCTTGGTCATCGTAGTCGACCACTATATCCAGTTCTCGCATTGTATCGAGACTTATTCCCAGATCCAGATTGATTTCAGATAATATAGGTGCAAGTCCATCATAGTACTCCTTTGGTACAGGTAGAACATGGCATCCACGTTGTTTCAATGCTATAACTGTTTTGGCTAGGTTTTCTACACAAATAGCCACATGCTGAATACCTCCAGCTCCATGAAAATCGATAAATTCTTGTGTTTGTGATCGTCCTTTTAATTCGACTGAGGGTTGGTTGACTGGGATTTTAATTCGTTCGTCGTAGTCACAAACAACGATTGAATGAAGACCCGAAGTACCCGTTTGCAACAGCTTGTCATCTACCGACCAAAAGCGTCGAAAACCTAGAGACTCAATATAAAAGTCGACCACTGTATTCATTTGCCCCTGAGGCTGGTTTGCAACAACGTGATCTACTCGGCCTATATAGGTGTGGGGTAGTTGATCAGCAAAATCATTAACCAGAACATGCTCTGTTACAGAGTACCCTGGAAGAAAAACACCTTGATATCGGTTTCGTTGAATAAAGCTGTGCACCGTACTGCCATAAGCCTCAATAGTTGCAATAAGCACTTCCCCATTATCATCTTTTAAGGAAGTTGGTGGCTGTACTATTTTTGCTCCATTATTGCAAGCGTGCTGAAAGGTGGCTGCTACATCTTCAACCGTAAAGGCTACATCTCTCACTCCATCCCCATGCTCAGCGATAAACCGTGTCATTGCAGAAGATCCCGGTTTCAAGGGAGATTTAACAACCAAAGTGGTCTGCCCTGCCCTTAACACATGAGCAGTATAAGCTTGATTTCCTGTCTCTAATCCCGAATAGGCAATGATTTTAAACCCTAAGTGTGTGCTGTAAAACATGGCTGATTGATAAGCATTTGACACCCAAAGCTCTATGTGATGAAAGCCAAGATAAGCTCCAAATACAGGGCGCTCAGTTAGTTTTTCGTATTTTATGCCTGCGTCTGAGCCAACTAAGTCAGATATGTTGTTTGACTGATTTTCCATTAAAGATATCCTTTCTCTACTACATCTATATACCTTGAGATGTAATTGTACTTGCTTAAATAATTGTTCACTATCTGTGTGCAAATCTGAACTGCATGGCACTTGATCTAAGCTGTGAAAAGGGCTCCGTTGCAAAAATTCTACGAGCCCTAATAACCTAAGGATTGTCGGACATGAGTACTACTCAAGGAAGTTTTCGCGTAGGCTGCTTGAGTGGCGAAACATTGCAACGAAGCTGAAGAACGACTTAATGAAGGTGCTTATCACTGGGTCGTCGGGTTGGTTAGGCCGACACTTAGTTATTCATTTAAGTAAGATCGGTCATACACCTATTGGCCTAGACATTGTTGCATCACGATGGACCGATGTTGTAGGGAGCATTACAGATAAACATTTCGTCCAGAGCTTGTTTGCGAAGCACAACTTTGACGGCATCATTCACACGGCTGCTCTGCACAAGCCGGATATCGCTCATTTTCCAACTCGTTCCTTTTTTGAAGTCAACGTTTCAGGCACATTAAATCTTCTAGAGGAAGCTAGAAAGCGAACTGACACACGCTTTGTATTCACTTCAACAACCTCTCTCATGATCAGCCAAGAAGTCAGTAATGGGCTCTTAGAGGAAGCTGTATGGTTAGATGAAGATACTGACCCCTTGAAACCAAGAAATGTCTACGGGGATACCAAGCTCGAAGCTGAAGGATTATGCAGGCAGTTTCATACTAACTATGGCCTTGATGTCATTATTCTAAGAACATCCCGATTCTTCAAAGGGGCGGATAATGCACTAACCTGTTTATCGTCAGCAAACATCAAATCCAATGAGCTTCTGTACCGACGAGCAAGTGTTCATGATATAGCCCACGCCCACGTTGCTGCACTTGAACAAGTGCATGATCTAAATTTCGGGCTTTATGTCGTTTCAGCACCAACCCCTTTCAGCAAACATCAACTTGGTCGTCTCAAGCAGGATGCAGCTTCTGTTGTTCAAGAGCTGTACCCTGATGCTGAATCTGCTTACAAGAAAGCGGGCTGGCAATTACCAAAAACGATAGGACGGGTATACGATGGTAGACGAATCATACGGGATATGGTTTTCGAGTACGAAACTCAATTTGAAGATGTCATTGATGCCCTACTAGCTGGAAAAGATGTGCCTATCTAAAAGAAAGAGCCCTTTAACTTTCAAAAAAAGTAAATTAAACCAACGTTTTATTGACAACTCAAAACAAAGAAGTTTTTCGAGGTTTTCACCCTCAAAACTGTATATATACCCGCCTTTTTATCTATGTATATATAACCATTAATTTAGCTATTATTACAATTGGTGGGTTTAGTCATTTTCAATGTCATTGAATGCCTTAGAAGGCAAAAAAGTTTATGAAATTCTTTACCTTGGTTAACAGTTGAAAGGCTGCTCGATTTTCACTTTTTAAAGGAATGCAACAGTGAGCCGATAACTCCAAACGGCTAAGGTTTATTCCTTAAGGTGAGTTGATATTGGAAATAAATAACTTGAAATCCGGTGGGGCTTTTGATTTAAGTCTTCTGAATAAAGCCCGTAACGATATAAAACCCGCAAAGCCGGTCGGGGTTGTAGATCACGCCACCATGGAAAAAGTGCGCAAAGAAATGCAGTTTGAACCACCAAGCAAAATTGGTCCAAACTCAGGTCAAAATCCAAACATGAGGGTGTTGGCCTACAATGTCGATCCAATGAGCCGTAGTGAATTTGATGAGGCAATGAATCATGCATTTAAGGTATTCCATAAAATCTCTAATCCTATGGGAAACCTGGTCAAACCATATCAAAACACTATGGATAAACTGCTTGAGACCAACCCACTGCTTGCCATCAAAGATTGGGATTTAGGCATTGATCGAAATAATGAAATAGTCATATTCGAAGGGAATGACAGTTTATCATCATTAGAAATCAGTGTGTTAACCAATGCTTTTGATCAATCTGCTATCAAGGACAATATTGTCACGTTCCAAAACGCTGTTATTGAAGCTAGCACCAATGATTTCCGCTTTGACAAGGAACCTGGATCAGTCGCCCACTATAATCTTAATTATGACAATATACGCGATGTGATCAGAGTACGTGATTTCATCATCCAAGAAAGCAAGCATCAATTTAATTCATTTGAGTCTCTACGAGACCAGTTTTTGGAACGCGGAGCTGACTTTATTAAACCTGAAGCCGCTGATATGCGACTCGTTGACGTCTTTGCTTGATTACAGGCGTATATTTTCTTTTTAAGTGGGGTAGGAAATTCTCTGCAACTCCCCTTTCAGTAAAGTAATGCCCCGCCAAGTACTAGCTAGGCGGAGCGGGTCACTAATAGGCTTCAAATGCAAGAGTTGGTCTTAAAAGTGGCCGGAGGGCCGGTAGTCAGCGGCTTAGCTCTAAAGAAGGAGATGTATTTGTTGTACCAAAATTAGACAGGATAGCGAGACCAGTCCCGGACGCTCGCTAAATTGCAGATTCTTTTGTTTCACAAGCGATCAACCCAACCAGAAGCCACTGTTTTGGTGTGATTTCCCAAGGTAGTAGAGCTTCATAATCATCCAAGTGAATGTGAATAACCTACCCGAAATTGATCGCTTACAATAGAGCTATTTAGGGTAAGAAAGCTCTGCATTGTTGGCTGTTTGCAAACCAGCTGGGTTCATCGCTATCGAAAGCGTAAACCCCTAAATGTTGTATGGTATCATCTTGGTTAACTTGATAGCCTGAATAGGATTTATACATGCAGCCTGCAGGGCAATCTCCGGATCCTTTATAAAAAATATAAATACGTTTTGAATCTGCTCTATTTTCTTTGCATACGTCACCAGATGCTCCATAAAATGAGTTGCTGGAGATGCTTAAAATGCCTGGAAGAGCAGCTTCTTCATATTGGTCTATAAGCGTTGATATAAAATAACGGCGTTTAAACCTTGCTATAACAAGCTGAAGAGAGCCAATTTCTTCTGCGGAAGCTAATCCAAATTTCTTGTTAAGTCCATCCCAAGGCCAATAATTACCTGCCCTAAATTCTTCAATCGCTGTATCATCAAAATGAATCATGAAGCTAGATAGATTTGAACAAGGCGTAGCAGTCACTTGTGTGAATCGATCTTCACTATAGTTATTTCGAATTCGACGAAGGTCATTTAAGCTCTGTTGATAGTCTAATTCTGTTGCATAAAAAGATTTACTTGATTCAAGAGCAAGCGTCTCTGCTTCTTGGTTTTTTCTCTTTGGTATATCAGACCAAACAGTGAAGTTTAGAGGGGGATTACCAAATACTGTCTGACAATACGCGGTTGAGTTGGCATTATTAGTGTGCATGACATGAGTGTTACTTTCTGTAGTTCCTATTTCACCTACTTCTATGTCAGTATTTCTGTTATGACTACTGGCAAACAGTGTCATTGAAGAGAAGCTAATGATTATTGAGCAGTAAAGTGTTAAATATTTCATTAGCGTGCTTCCTTACACTAGATTCTATATCCATATGATAAACAGAAGCTTGCTCAAAAGCCTCTGCGGTGGTTTCGTAAGCTACACTAATTCCAATTATTTGCAAGAATACTTACTCCTTACATTTTTCATGGTATAGCGTTCTTCATGTAAGGGCTCGTTTTAAAGTGTGTGGCTGTAACAAAAAGAATAACAAAATCAATGTATCAAAAAATTTCTCAAGTGAGCTTTGAGGTCTGTGTATAAAAAAATCATCGTTTGTTGTTTGTTTTGACAATAGCCACCTTGTTGCCGATTGGCGCTCATACTCTAAAAAATCGAGGAGGTGTCCGTTTATGGCCGTGATGCTTTGCGAGTAGATATTTGACGGCCATCCTGAAGTGGTTGGTAAGAGCATGCCCTTCAGGATTCGTGGCCTAGATACGCTAGAGAGGCTCTGTCGGATTTTTTGCAACGGAGCCTTTTTTTATGCAGCTCAAGTGAACAGGATAATCATTTAAAGGGTATGCGTTGGACGATTTGCGCTCAGCGCACCTGCCAATTGATTTTCAATCTTATCGCGAGCGATCGTATCATCCGCAAAATGAATTCCTACACCCGGCGCCCGGTTACCCTGAGCTCCAGGAGGCGTAATCCAGCAGACTTTACCAGCAACTGGGATTTTCTCAGGCTCATCCATTAAGGTCAGCAGAATAAAAACCTCATCGCCCATTTTGTATTTTTTGTTCGTTGGGAGGAACAATCCTCCGTTTTTCAGAAAAGGCATGTAGGTTTGATAAAGGACTGTTTTATCCTTTATCGTGAGGTTCATGATCCCGCCACGAGGACCCATTTTTGGTGCCATACCTTACTCCCAATCCACCAACGACAACACACATCTGGAGCGATTCACCACCGTTATTGCGTCTCACCGTGGCGTATCAAGGGCTCACTCTATCAAGTGTTGATGACAAGCCGACGCCAGTCAACCAAGAAGCCCGTAATCTGCATTTTTAGGTTGAGGAAGCACTGACCACGCTGCAAATCGGCTCTCAAGCGCTGAATGTCCTGCTCTAACCTTATTAACGAGTCCACCGCAGTCACCGCCATACAGCTGCTAAAGGTAGCCTCTTTAGGATGCATAATCAGCTCTTTAAGACAGACAGAAAAGCACCCAAGACGTTGATCAAGATCTGCCAATCCCAGCTTGCTCCAGCGATCGACCGTTTTCAACCAGGCGTCATTATTCTCCATTGCCTGAGATAAGTCCTTGATACAGGACTCAAATACCGACACTTCTCCACTGGCCAGATGGTTTTTTGCCGTTATCGGCCACCCATCACTTTGCAGTAGAGCTTGATTCAATTGATCAGAAGTCGTCGATGGGCATTCTGCCTGCAACCAAGCCATAGTGAACGCCGTTTCAGGACGATACACCGCGTGACGCTGACATCGACTCACAAAGGTTGGTAACAACTTCCCTGGTTGATGGCTCCAAAGGAAAAAATAAAAGTTGGGGATGGGTTCTTCTAACGTTTTTAAAACTGCGTTCATGGCATTGTGGTTTAAGTTTTCAGCTGGCCCCATTACCACCACTTTATTCTTGGCTAGCTGCGGTTTTGTATTAGCGAAATCTTGAAGCTCACGAATCACCTGTATACCAATTTGTTTTCCAGCCGCTGGTGGCATAACCCAGACAGCATCCGGATGCCCTCCTTGAGCTGCATCCAACAAACAAGATTGACAATGACCGCAAGCACCGTCCTCAACAGGGTCAATACAGAGCTGCCATTTCGCAAGCGTTTGAGCCAGCTGCGACGGCGCCACACCTTCATGCCCTTCAAGTAAAATCGCATGCGCCAACTTGGAGGCAGTTATGCGATCCCAAATAGGGAGTAACCATGGATATAACTCATTCCGCTTTAAAGCATTAGCGTTCGACATGCTGAATGCTCCCTAAGTACTGATCCAATGTATGTGTGGTTTGCTCCGTCACCAACTCAACACTGGGCGATGCATCAATGATTCGGACTCTATCTGGATGCTGTTTAGCACGCATCAAGTAACCTTGGCGTACCCGGTCAAAAAAAGCTTTGGATTCTTGTTCAATTCGATCAGAGGCACTTCTCATCGATGCTCGTTTGAGCCCAATATTCACAGGAACATCGTACAGGAGGGTCAAGTCTGGCTGAAGGTCTTGTTGGACCCATTGCTCTAAATACTCAATACGTTCAAGATCAAACCCTCTGGCCATGCCTTGGTAGGCATAGGTCGAATCTGTAAAACGATCAGACACCACCCAAACCCCTGACTGCAGTTGAGGCATAATGCTTTCGTGAATGTGTTGCGCTCTCGCCGCAAACATCAGCAATAGTTCTGTATCGGCCTGTACCTGATATTGAGGGTCCAACACCAGTTCTCGGATAGCCTCAGACAAAGGCGTGCCACCCGGCTCTCGGGTTATTTGATGAGGGATTTGATGCGCTTCCAGCCAAGCCTTTACCGCTTCAAGCTGTGTGGATTTTCCTGCCCCCTCACTGCCCTCTAACGTAATAAAACGTCCTCTTGCCTGATGACTACTTAGGCTTGGATTGGTAATTTTTTTTGCGTTCATTCAACTGATACTTTGCTACAGCACCTTGGTGCTCACGATAGGTTTTTGAGAAATAATGTGAGCCATCCCCTTTGGCCACAAAGTACAAATGATCCGTTTTATCTGGCTGTGTCGCAGCAAAAATAGCTTCTTTCCCTACTAATGCGATTGGTGTCGGGGGTAACCCACTGATGCGATACGTATTGTAGGGTGTCCATGATCGCAGATGTTTGCGGGTAAGGTTGCCACGATAGGCCTTCCCTAATCCATAAATGACCGTAGGGTCTGTCTCAAGCCGCATCCCCTTATTTAAGCGATTCACAAAAACCCCCGCAATAATGGGTCGCTCTTCAGGAACACCCGTTTCTTTTTCAACAAGAGAAGCTAAGATCAAGGCTTCATATGGGGTTTTCAATGGCAGTGACTCTTGCCGCTCTTTCCAAGCGTCGGCCAACATGTCTTGGAGTCGCTTATGCGCTCGTTTTAATAAATCACTCGCAGAAGTTCCCACATCAAACTGGTATGTATCTGGAAAAAACTGCCCTTCAGGATGCCCTTCTATTCCAAGAAAAGCCATTAACTCTGCTTCTCCTTCCGGCAAGTCATACTCAACTTCTGGATGTGCTTTCAAACGACCCAACACATCGGTATAACTGGTTCCTTCTATAAACTGAATACTGTCTTTGATGACATTCCCTTCAATCAGAAACTCTAAGAGTTCTAATTGGGTAATCCCCGGAGGAATTTCAAACAACCCCGCTTTCACCTTGCCGGCCTGTTCAGATAAACGAGCATAGATCGCTAACCAACGGGGATCTTCCACAATACCTGCTTTCCCCATGTCACGCATGACCTTTTTAAACGTCATGCCTTTTTTGATCTGAAACCTCTGAGGCTCTTCTATATTGATGGGTTGATATAAAGACCAAACCGCACGAGATACGTATAATCCTGCCCATAAAATCAGCATCAACAGCATCAACGCAAAACTTTTTTTCGACAGTCTAAGCAAAGCCGTTACTCTCAATCGTTCAATATGTATGAATACTCAATGTTGAAGCAGCTCTATCTAGAATGCCTCATCCAGGATGCTTTCTATCTCTGAATTTGTTGGGTAACCCCAATCATAAATCAATCGCTGTACCATACGTAAAGGTTTCCAATCCATTTTTTTTGTTTTGTTAGGTGGTTCTGGGTCAACCCCCCTGATTGGCCATGCACCAAGCACAACATTACACACAAATGCAGCACTGGTTTGGGCAAGAGAATCGCTGTTTAATACTTTTTCACCAAAAGCTAAGCCCGTTTCAGTTTGGCCAGTGTTCAACAGGCGACGACGAATGATTCCGTTCACGCCCGCACAATCCAGCGGTGGTGTCCACCATTGTCCATCTTCAAACCAAAACACATTTCCCATCGTCGCTTCAACAATCTCTCCGTTAGGCTTAGCCAATAACACCTCATCTACCTGCTGAGGTTGAAGCTTTTTAGCCATAACTGAATCCAACCGATTCAAATGCTTAATACCGGCCAAAAACGAGTTTTGAGTAATGGGAACGTCTGAAACCCTAACCTTTAAGCCTTGCTCCCATTGTCTACGAACAAACCCCACATAAGGAAATGACTCATAGATATGGGTGGGTTTGATACTTTCCGGAAACGCATAGCCCCTAGCGGTTTCACCTCGCGTCATGATCCATTTAAGCACCTGAGCTTGATCACCATCGCTTTGTTGGCACGCCCAATCGTAAAAGGTTTTGATATCCGCCGGTGAAATTGGAATTTGGAGTTTTGAAGCGCCCTCTTGTAGGCGTTCCAGATGATAAGGCCAGTGAAGCACCGTCCCATCAACAGAGATGAGTGTTTCGAAAAGACCGTCCCCGAATTGAATACTTCGGTCCAATACGGAGACGTGTTGGTTAGGAAGTCCGTTAACCAATACCTGTTTTGGTTTCACGCTTCCCTCAACCAATAGAACATATACATTATTCTACTTTGCTGAGCAGCAAGCTACCGTTAGTCCCACCAAAACCATACGAATTTGATAGCACATGACGGATCGGCATTTCACGCGCGACATTAGGTACGTAATCCAAGTTACAACCTTCATCTACTTCTTCTAAGTTGATGGTTGGGGGAGCAATTTGATCACGTAAGGCTAAAACGCCAAAGATTGCTTCAACACTGCCCGCAGCGCCCAACAAATGACCTGTCATAGACTTCGTCGAACTAATAGCCAAACGCTTAGCCGCGTCGCCAAACAGTCCTTCAACAGCCTGACTTTCTGCTACGTCACCGACTGGGGTAGACGTGCCATGGGCGTTAATGTAGTCAACGTCTTCAACATTGAGTTGGGCGTCTTTAATGGCATTATTCATTGCCACCGCAAAGCCTGCACCGCCTTCTCTTGGCGATGTGATATGATAAGCATCACAGCTTACACCAAAGCCTTTCACTTCAGCATAAATCGTCGCTCCACGCGCTTTTGCATGCTCATATTCTTCAAGTACAATCACGCCAGCGCCATCACTGAGAACAAACCCATCACGGTTTCGATCCCAAGGGCGGCTTGCTCTTTCAGGGTCATCATTTCGTGTTGAAAGCGCTCTTGCAGCAGCAAAGCCAGCCATCCCTGATGGTGTACACGCTTGCTCAGCACCACCCGCTATCATCACATCGGCATCACCATACGCAATCGCACGAGCCGAATAACCGATGTTATGCAAACCAGTGGTACAAGCCGTGGAAATAGCAAAGTTAGGGCCTTCAAATCCATAACGAATGGCAACATGTCCAGAGATCATGTTGATAATGCTACCGGGAATAAAAAACGGGGACACTCGTTTAGGCCCAGATTTCTCCAGCTTGGTGTAGTTTGTTTCAATAAAACCCAACCCACCAATACCAGAACCTACGGCCACACCCACACGGCTTAAGTCCAAAGTATCAGACATCAAACCAGCATCTTCCACCGCATGGATAGAAGCCAATACACCGTACTGAATGAACCCGTCCATTTTCTTAGCATCTTTCGTTGAAATATGCTCAGAAACGTCAAGGTCTTTCACCGTACCCGCAAATTGGGTCGTGAACTGGCTTGTATCAAAATGCTCAATGGAACTGATACCGCTCTTGCCGGCCAAAATATTAGCCCATGTTTTAGAAGCAGTATTTCCTAGAGGGGTAATGGCACCAAGACCTGTGACCACCACTCGCCTTCTGCCCATAGTCATCTCCTAATGTCAGGAAAAATAAAGCCGCAACTAACGAACTAGTTGCGGCTTAGTAATCTATGAAGCGACGCGCTGATTAAAGATTTGAAACGATGTAGTCAATTGCGTCTTGCACAGTCAAAAGCTTCTCAGCGTCCTTGTCTGGAATCTCAGTTTCAAACTCTTCTTCCAAAGCCATGACTAGCTCTACAGTATCCAGTGAGTCCGCGCCCAAATCGTCAACGAAAGCGGCTGCATTCTTTACTTCAGCCTCTTCAACGCCGAGTTGCTCTATGATGATTTTTTTAACGCGTTCTTCGATATTGCTCATTGTCAGATCCTATTTCGTAATCACTTGCTCGGTTGGAGACTATCATACCCCAATCAAAGCGTCAGACATTATAACTCGCTACCAGGCCAGGTCGAGACCCTTTTGAGGTGAACTCTGGGACGCTAATTCAGGTTTCCCCAAAATACCAGCCAAAACTGTAAAAAGCTGCCGATTATATGGCGTCAGGCCAAGCCCAAGTAAGACTTCAACTTGGCTAAACGTTTAATCCAGGTACAAACCACCATTCACTTGAAGGGTTTGCCCGGTGATATAAGCCGCATCAGAGCTGCTCAAGAAACAAACAGAAGCAGCCACCTCTTCAGGCGTACCGTACCTCTGCAAAGGAATTCGCTCCATCATGCGGGCTTTCTGGTCATCGTCCAGTTTATCCGTCATATCCGTTCCAATGAAACCAGGAGCAACCGCATTGACCGTAATATTACGGCTTCCAAGCTCAAGGGCCAAGGCCTTAGTGAAACCTTCTATACCAGCCTTGCTGGCAGCGTAGTTCGCTTGCCCTGGATTACCCATGCGTCCCACGACGGAGCTAATGTTGATGATACGGCCCCAGCGGGCTTTCATCATGGCCTTGATCATGGCCTTGGTCAACTTGAAAGCACCCGTCAAATTCGCATTTAGGACTTCATCCCAATCAGCCTCCCCCATCCTCATTAGCAGTCCATCACGTGTGATGCCGGCATTATTGACAAGCACCAACGGAGAGAGCTTACGCTCTTTTAATTCTGCCAAGAAAGACTGGATGCTATCGTCTTGGGTGACGTTTAGTACCAGGCCATGTCCTGCAACAGGTGCATCAGACAAGTAAGCTTGAATAGACGCAGCTCCTTGTTCGCTGGTTGCAGTACCAATCACTTGCATGCCTTGAGCCTGCAAACGCAACGCAATGGCCTTCCCTATACCCCTACTTGCACCCGTTACTAAAGCAACGGGCTGCTCTGTTGTTGACATTGTTTATCCTTTCTTTGATCTATCCAGAATTCAAAAGCCTATCAGGCAGAGACTCATTAATTAAGCAGTTGAACAAAGGCTTGTATCGCATCAGGAGTTTCTGAAGTATTTAAGTTGAGACTTCGATTGATGCGCTTGTTTAATCCCGTCAATACCTTTCCAGGGCCCACTTCCAAAAGGGTATCAACCCCATTCTGCTGCATGAATTCAACAGCCTGCACCCAGTTCACCGGATGAGTGACTTGCTGCACTAAATTTGAGCGAATGCGTGCAACATCAACTTCGGGCGCATTGGTAACATTTTGGATAATGGGTGCGGCAGGTGTGTTCAACTCAACCTTTGTTAACTCAATCTGCAACCCTTCAGCTGCCGAGCAAATCAGAGGCGAGTGAAATGGGCCGCTGACAGGCAACATCACCGCCCGCTTAGCCCCTGCGGATTTACAAAGTTCAGCTGCTTTTTCAAGCGCCGCTACATGTCCAGCTAAAACAATCTGGCCAGGGGCATTAATGTTAGCCAAAGAAACGCTCTGGCTTACGGTACTCGTTTTCTCACAGATCTCACGGATGCTGGCTTCATCCAACCCCAGTACAGCAACCATACCGCCAATGCCTGGCTCTAACGCCTCAGACATCAACTTGCCACGCTGTTGAACAACTTTCACCGCATCTTTAAGACTCATCGCTCCAGACAGCACCAGCGCAGAGAACTCACCCAAACTATGGCCCGCAAAATAACTGGGGTGAAATGACTTGCCTTGATCTGCGAGCTGTTCCTGTAAAACCCGCCATGCAGCCACGCTTGCTGCAACCAAAGCGGGTTGAGTATTTTGTGTCAGATTTAATTGCTCTTCAGGCCCTGAATTGACCAACTCCCACAAGTCAAATCCAACAGATTCAGAAGCCTCAACAAAGGTCAATTGTACAAGGTCACTTTTCTCCGACAAAGCTGTCATCATGCCTACAGATTGAGACCCCTGCCCCGGGCATACTACTGCAATGTTTTGCATCCAGTTACTCACTTCATCTCACTAAAAGAATTCAACACTTATTGAAGAGAACCAATATTAAAGTAGAGTTCCTCTAAGGCCTGCCCCGCTGTCATGGCTACATCACTTGACTCGCCTTTGGCTGGTTCACAATATTATACAGGGCGGCAATAAGAGAAAACCCAAGCTTTCTACATTGGCCCCCAATTTGCCAACCTTTGGGCGACTTTACCCGCAACTTGTGACTGCACTTCGTGATAGGCATACTGAATCGCACTAGCCCAATCATCGCTTTTTGAGCGCCCGTGGCATTTTACTACAGGCTTAACCAAACCCAACATAACAGCCCCTTTAGATTTTGGTGCGTCTAAGGCTCTAAAGGCTTTCTTCAAGAAGGGGCTTAACAACTTTGCAGTCCATTTTGCCTTGATATTTGAGGCATTCGATTTCAAAACACTCTGCTGTATAAAGTCGAGCAACCCTTCACAAGCTTTTATACTGATATTTCCAACAAAACCATCACAAAGAATAACGTCCGCTTTATCTGCAAATAAATCATGCCCTTCTACGTAACCAACATAATTCAGTTGCAATTCCGGTCTCATTAAAGCGGAGTGCACGGCTTGCAGCCGATCTCCACCTTTTTGGATTTCCGTACCCACATTTAATAAGGCTATGCGTGGTGAAGGATTTCCCAGCACTTGCTCCGCAACCACAGCCCCCATCAATGCAAACTGCAACATCAGCTCTGCATCACAGTGGAGATTAGCGCCAATATCCAACAACAAATGTTGGCCATCTAGACTCGGCAACCAGGTACCCAGAGCAGGGCGATCTAAACCAGGCTGCAAACCCACCAAGTACTTAGAAAGCGCAACCAATGCTCCCGTGTTACCTGAGGTCACACAGGCGTCCACTTCTCCGCCAGCCACCGCTTTAAGTGCCAACCCCATTGTGGAGTTTTGCTTGGTTCTCAGCACCGACGCTGGCCACTCATCTTGTGCAACAACGGTCGACGTCATGACCCATTGCACGCGACGGTGCCGTATTAACGAGCCAGGCGCCTTTTGATGAGTATCAGGCGTACAAAAAATGCGGATGGATAGATTTGGGAAAGCATGCAGCAAAGGAGATAGGCTTTGGAGGACGACGGTTGGCCCTTCGTCCCCCCCCATTGCATCAACAGCAATGGTAATCATACGAACAATTACTTGTTGATGACTTTACGGCCACGCAAGAAACCATCAGGGGTAACATGATGGCGACGATGCGCTTCACCGCTGGTTGGATCAATGGAAACTGAACCAGTAGACAGTGCATCATGAGAACGACGCATGTCACGCTTAGAACGAGTTTTACGATTTTGTTGAACAGCCATGGCAGGGCTCCTACTTAAATTACTCTCTATTTTTTGAGTTGCGCTAATACGCTGAATGGGTTGTCTTTAACCTCATCAGACTGCGAACCGTCTTCTGCAGCAAGCTCGCGGCTCGTTCCGGCACAATCTGCATTCTCATGCATTGCATACATAGGCAAAGACAAAATCATCTCATCTTCCAAGATGCTTGTTGCATCTAATATTTCGCTGTGAACAATGACCGGCTCATAGCGTTTTGCTAAGTGCTTTGCCTGTTCGTCGCTGTACACTATACCAACCTGAAAATCACTGCTTAACTGCAGTGGCATAGTGCCCAAACAACGCTCACACGTAAGTGTGACATCACTCTCACAGTGGCCTTCTAAGAAAGGATGGCCTTCCTCATCAACGCCAAACTGCAACTCAAAAACAACCTGTCCCCGATCATCAGCTAGCGCTTCACATAGCCTCGGCATCTCAGAAAGCTCAACATAGCCTTCATAGTGAGCACGCTGATCGATACATTTGCGAATATTTAGCTGACTAACGTTGGTTTGCCTTTTCATAGTGGGCGCAAATGATAGACAGGACAAGAAGCCCTGTCAAAAGAAATCGCGTTAGTGAAGACTTAACGGCTGCTCCAAGCCCATAGCTCGTCCTAAGCCTGCTCCAATACTAGAACCTAGTTTCCCAGCAAACTTATCAAATGCAGGTTGCTGATAAGAAAAGTCGACTAGCCTTTCAAAGCCTACCACTTCTCTTGCTACATATGCCGCATCCCCAAACCCGTCAATTAAACCAAGTGCTTTTGCTGTCTCACCGGGCCAAATCAACCCAGAGAACAGCTTGTCATCCTCGACCAATCGATCGCCTCTGCCCGCTTTCACTTGATCAATAAATTGCTGGTGAGTGGTTTTTAAAACGGATTCCCAAAAAGCCTTCTCTTCTTTATTTTCGGGTTTAAATGGGTCTAAGAAAGCTTTGTGCTCACCTGCCGTATACATTCTCCTCTCAACACCCAGCTTCTTCATTGCGTCTACAAATCCGAACCCACCACCGCGAACACCGATTGAACCCACCAGGCTTGCTTTATCGGCATAGATCTCATCAGCAGCCGAAGCGATATAGTAGGCAGCGGATGCCCCTAAATCTTCAATAACGGCATACAACTTCTTCTCAGGATAAAGGGCTCTAAGACGTTTAATTTCATCGTACACATAACCCGCCTGAACAGGGCTACCACCAGGACTATTAATACGAAGAATAATCGCTCTACTTCCTTCATTGCAAAAAGCATCATTTAAGGATCGATTTATATTATCAGAACTGGCATCAGCATCCTGCATAATGCCCCCCCTTACATCAACAACGGCTACAAAGGGAGGGCCGAACAACGACTTAATGATTTGAAATGCAGGAAAGACCAATAGAATGGACAAGTAAATCATAATAAAAAGTTTGAATGCATAGCCCCAGCGCCTTGCTACGCGCTGCTCATCCAAGGATTTACTTAAAAGTTTTTCAATCAAACGCCACTCACGTTCTGTACCTGGGCGTTCTGAAGGGTTTGAGATTGGAGGTTTTCCAAACATCCGGTATCACTCCAGAAAATATGTTAGAGGAATCAGTTTAAGATAATCATGTCTATCGACAATCTAAGCAATAATGGGTTCAGCGACTCTGCCACCATGTTTTGAAAGCCACAAGGTCTTCTAACAGTATGGTGGGTCCCAAAGCCATTAGTCGATCCTTTTCATGAGCACCATGGGTTATGGCACAGGTTGGCACATCTATGGCTTGAGCCATCAACACATCGTACTCCGTGTCTCCGACCATCAAAGCCTCTTCAGGCGTCACGTCCAACTCCAGTAAAAGGCTGCTAAGCATCGCCGGATCTGGTTTTGACTTGCTCTCTTCAGCACAACGGGTTGCATGAAAATATTTGCTCAAACCACTGGCTTTAAGCTGCTCATCCAATCCACGCCGTCCCTTCCCTGTCGCAACCGCCAAGCGAACACCCTCAGCGAACATACTGCGAATAAGGGCTTCGGCACCTGAATACAACGCCATTTGCTCATGATGTCGGATAAAGCAAGTGCGATAGACTGAACGAAATCGCTGCTGCTCAGTTTGAGACATCGTTGGAAACAAAGCTGCCAGCACTTCAGCCATCCCCAAACCAATCAAATTGCGAACATCGTTATGATCAGGAACCGGCAATGCGCACTCATTAGAAGCTGCTTGCATTGCATTTACAATGGCCTGAGTTGAGTCCATCAACGTGCCATCCCAGTCAAATATAACAGCCTTGTACGCTTTATGACTCATTCAAATCCACACTTCTATTTTTATTTATTCGAACATTTGACGATTAACTCAATCGTTCCACAGTTGCAGCCCACTTATCGCAAAAGGGCGCCTCTACAGAAACCACATCACCGGTTACAGGGTGCCTGAACCCTAGCTTTCGAGCATGCAGAAACAATCTCGGAAAACGAATATCACAAGCCGCAGACACACCTGAAGGGCAATATTTTTCATCACCTGCGATAGGATGATCAGCATATAACGCGTGAACGCGAATTTGATGCGTTCGCCCCGTGACAGGAAAGGCTTCAATTAATGACAAATTGTCTGATGAAAAATATTCCAGACAGCGAAACTTGGTCAACGCCTCTTTACCCTCTGGGTCCACACGAACCAAGCGCTCCCCCGATGCAACGACGTTTTTCTGCAACGGCACATCAATTTGACGTAAATAGTCAGGCCAGCAGCCATGGACCAAGGCGTTATAGCGTTTTTCAATGCCGTGCTTTTCACGCAACAATCGATGCAATGCCGCCAGGACTTGGCGTTTCTTGGCGATAATGATGCAGCCAGAAGTATCCCTGTCCAGCCGGTGAACCAGCTCAAGCCTTTTGGTGTTGGGCCTCAACTGCCTGAATGCTTCAATAAGCCCATACCGCAAACCACTGCCACCATGCACAGCTAGACCTGCTGGCTTATTGACAATCAGTAAGTGCTCATCCTCAAACAAAATGGCCTGCTCTAGAACAGACAACAACCCTTGATGGATATTGAGGGCCTCATCCTGTTCAGGTTCAACTTTTACAGGTGGAATCCTAACAATGTCTCCAATAAGTAACTTTTGAGAGGCTTTTGCTCGCTTTTTATTGACGCGAACCTCACCTTTACGAATGAGTCTATACACTAACGACTTAGGCACGCCTCGTAATTCATAGATAAGAAAATTATCTAATCGCTGCCCCGCTTGCCCCTCATCTAGAGTACAAAAGCGAACCTGTGGTCGTGTTTTATCTGAAGAATCAGCCATATATCAGCTTGGCCTGTCTAATAGAAGTTTGAAGGTGGTAGCTTTTTTGCTATATTCCAATGATTCCCCGCTTGTAATCATGGGATTAAACAGCGAGCAAGCGAAGGGATTCTAAGACATTTTTTGTCGATATGCAGGTCAAAATCGACTCCTGAGGCCGATGAGATATCCCGGTTTCAGTGAAAAGGCCGCCTCACGGCAACCACGTGAGGATTGTAATGGACCCTATTCTGCAGGCATCGCGACTAAATCGGTGTAGACGTACCATCTTATGTTTGTTGTTGGTAAGCCCTAATTTCTCAAGTAAGACCTAAGACAGTAGGACGGCTTACCCAGATTGGAGCACAAACAGACTCCAACCAAGCGCACATAAAGATCATGGTGAACGAAACCTAACACCGCAAGTGATGCCCGCCACAAATTGAGATAGCTTTCACAAAATGAAGAGAATGTTAATAAACGCAACTCAGTCAGAAGAGTTGCGCGTTGCCATGGTGAATGGACAACGTTTGTATGATCTAGATATTGAACCCACCTCAAGAGAGCAAAAAAAGGCCAATATTTACAAAGGCCGTATACGAAGAGTCGAGCCAAGCCTAGAAGCCGCTTTTGTGGAGTTTGGTGCAGAGCGCCAAGGCTTCCTACCTCTTAAAGAAATTGCACGCGAATACTTTGTGCAACAAACTCAAGGCCGGCCAAACGTCGCTGAAGTCGTGCGTGAAGGGCAAGAAATCATTGTCCAAGTCGACAAAGAAGAGCGCGGTTCCAAAGGAGCTGCACTGACATCCATGATCAGCCTTGCCGGTCGATATCTGGTTCTTATGCCAAACAATCCTCGTGCGGGTGGTATATCAAGGCGTATTGAAGGCGAAGATCGCGCTCAAATCCGTGAAGCACTCAAGCAGGTCACCGTTCCACAACACATGGGCGTGATTGTGAGAACGGCTGGTATCGGACGCCGAAGTGAAGAATTACAAGCGGATTTAGATAATCTTCTCAGAACCTGGACCAATATCAAAGCGGAATCAGAATCTCTTCAGGCTCCTTGTTTATTACTGCAAGAAGGCAATGTTGTCATACGCGCCATTCGGGACTACCTGCGAAAAGACATTGGCGAAGTTCTCATTGATGATCAAAGCACCTACGATACCGCTATTGGTTACATCAGAACGATCATTCCTGAATTCACCAGCCGGGTGAAGCTCTACAACGATCCAACGCCATTGTTCTCGCGCTTTCAAATTGAAGGTCAAATTGAAACCGCTTACCAACGGGAAGTCACCTTGCCTTCCGGTGGCTCCATTGTGATAGACCCAACCGAAGCTTTGGTGTCAATTGACATTAACTCAGCAAAAGCCACCAAAGGCGCTGACATCGAAGAAACGGCCCTTCAAACCAACTTGGAAGCCGCCGATGAGATCGCTCGCCAATTGCGATTAAGAGACATTGGCGGGCTTATTGTGATTGACTTCATCGACATGACATCCGCAAAAAATCAGCGTGATGTGGAAGCCAAAATTCACGAAGCGCTTGAACTAGATCGAGCCCGCATCCAGCATGGCAAGATATCAAAATTTGGATTATTTGAGATGTCTCGCCAAAGATTACGCCCCTCCTTAGGTGAGACAAGCGGTCATAGCTGCCCCAGATGCAGTGGCCATGGCATCATTCGCGATTCACGTTCACTGTCTCTATCCATATTACGACTGGTCGAAGAAGAAGCCAGTAAAGGGCAGACACAACAAGTTAGGGCCATCGTCCCTCTTGAAATTGCGGCTTTTCTCACAAATGAAAAGCGCGAAACCTTGGCTGAAATCGAAAAGGCCAACGGCGTACAGATTTTAATCTTGCCAAATCCAAATCTTGAAACACCCCACTACGAAGTACAACGCCTACGCACCAATGAAGACCAACCTGCTCCGGTCAGCTATGAAGCTAAATTTGAAGCGGAAATGAATTATGAATGGAGCAAACCGGAGACAGCCGAAGCGGCCAAAGCAGCCGTCGATCCCATTGCAACCAGCAGCCAAAGCGCCGCTCAGAAGAACTCTTTACTCAAACGCGTAAGCAGTGCATTAGCCAATCTGTTTAGCAGCGATGAGGCTTCATCTGATAAAAAACCGGCCCAAAAGGCAGACAATAAGCCGTCTCAGCAACCACGCCGTGAACAGCAAGATAAGCGCAGCAGTAACCGCTCATCATCAGGCAATCGACCCAATCGCGGCTCAAACAGCAACACTCGCAATCAAGAGAGAAAGGAAGGTTCTGAGAATCGTCGCAGCCAAGAAAATAGACGCAGTGACTCCCCTTCTCGCAACCAGCGCGGGCAAGAACGCTCAACGAGCAGGCAAGAAACTGGGTCGCGACGTTCCAACAACCCTACTGGCCAGAACGCAGAGGTAAACCCTCAGACCGCCGCACCAAGACGTCCGGGACGCGAGCTCCCAGGAGACCCCAATACGCCGCCACGCAAAGAAGAACACAAAGGCTTTCAAAAGCCTCAGCAAAGTGCCGCTCATCAGCAACCTACGCCAACAGCGACCAGCCATAATGCTGACAAACCTTCTCAATCACACTCACCAGTGGCGACCCAGGGTCCAGGCATTGAGTCCAGCCAAGCTGTCACCAAAGAACAGGGCACTCCCCCTGAAGCATCACCAGTGGCGGAACCAGTAAATCAAACTGGAACTAACGACAGCCCACAGCCCAAGCAAGATGCCACTTCTGAAAACCCAAGAGGCAACAACAGAAGGCGTCGTGGCCCGGGCGGGCGTAGGGATCGTCGGGATAATCGTGATCCTTTAAACAGACAGCAAACCAGCACCGCCCAGCCCAACGAAGAGGGTGGCTACGTCGAGAGACAAGCTGCTGAAAGTTCTTCACCTGTTGCTGGAGATAACAATCCACCCTCTAACGCCACGTCAACTGTTAACGCGACAAACACCCCACAACAGGCTTCCACTCAAGCAGTAGAAACTGCTCCACAGTCGGCCCCCAACAGCCGCAGTGCGGTTCAAGGGCCAGGTATTAATGAACCCACAGCGATTCAGGACGCTGCTCCAGCTCCTTCTGCCCGTGAAACACATGAAAGCAGCCGTTCAACGGGAGCTGAAGAGACAACTGCTATCTCTGCAGCCACTGCGGAAAGGCCTCGCCGAACTGAACGCCGACGTCGCCCAATTCCCAATGATCCAAGAAGAAAGCAAGCGGGTTCTGAGTCGACTCAACAATCAAATGTCGTGGCGGCTCCCTCTTCCACACAGCCTAATGAGCCTAGGGTATCTCACTCTGAAGATGCTGTTGCTCAGCCTCGCAACCTTTCAACGGAAACAAGCTCCACAACTAAGGATGCCTTTGATTCTGATCAGAAAGCAGAAGCGTCTCCGCGCCAAGCGCAACAGAAGGAACGTTTAGAGTCCATTTCAGAGAACAGCGATAAGGTACCTGAAAATCCGAAGCATGAAATGACGGCTAACCTTGAACCGTCTAACACCGTGCAATCGGTAGCGTCAGAGCCAACAATATCTGTTAGCTCTGAAGCCATTACAAGCAATAATCCTGACTCACCTAGGTGCTAAGGAAAAGCCTCAGATGCAGTTTTTACTGCATCTGATTCTTCTCAATAACTCGACAGCCATGAATGGTTTTTCGGTGGGGCTAACGTAGTGCTCTGCCCAGAAGTGCTTCTCAATTATTGAGAAGAGCCGCTTAACGGGTTGGTCATCCCTTAATGCAAACAGGCTCAATCGCCAGTTCAACCCCAAACGTTTGATGAACTTTTCTCTTAACTTCTAGCGCCCAATCCAGAACATCTTGAGCACTTCCTCCATGATTAATAAGCACCAGAGCCTGGCTCGCGCTGCAACCAACCGTTTTATTTTGATTCCACGCGCCCTTTAAGCCAGCTTGCTCAATCAACCAACCTGCAGCGATCTTTTCTTGATGATCATCAACGGGAAAGCTCACTAAATCAGGAAACTGTTGTCGAAGTGCCGCAACCAGTTCCGATGGAAGCACAGGGTTTTTAAAGAAGCTTCCAGCATTGGGTTCTACTGCAACATCAGGCAATTTCGATTTACGTATATTCATCACCGCTTGCATCACTTCTTGAGCTTTCTTAGGCGGTTTATTGGCAAACACTGCTCCCAACGCTGGATAAGATAACCGGGGTGTAAAACTCCTGGAAAGCTCTAAAGTAACGCTCCAGACGACCATTCTTCCATTCCAATCTTCCGACTGAAATCGACTACGACGATAACCCAACTCCAGAGATTCGACAGGCAAGTGCAGCCACTGCTCATTTTGTAGATCATAAACTTCTACAGAATGTAATATTTCTCTTACCTCTACGCCGTAGGCTCCAATATTTTGAATGGGTGCAGCCCCAACGCTGCCTGGTATCAGAGCTAGATTTTCTAAACCACTTAACCCCAAGGCAACACATTTTGATACCGTGTCATGCCAAACCTCACCGGCCGCAATACGAACCCTACTTGTACCCGAAGGTGCGTCCGATAACTGTTCAAACCCCTTATTTTTGAGATGCAGAACCGGCATCGGTAAACGGTCAGATAAAACCAAATTGCTTCCACCACCTAGAATTAAGGGTTTAGGTAGATCTTTTAAATGATTAGCGATGGCTTCAAGCTGTTTAGCCTCTGTAATCGCAATATATTGCTCTGCCTTGGCAGGTATCCTAAGTGTGTTGGCATCGAATAAATCTACATTCGATTCGAAGCTAAGTGACAATTGATTCATGAACGGCCTTTGGTTATAGAAGCTTCAATGGCGTCAAGCAAAGAATCACTTGCAGATTCTAATAAATCCAACACTTGCTCAAATCCATCCGTGCCACCGTAGTAAGGGTCTGGAACCTCATGAAGGTTATGCTGGCCAAAGTCTCTCAAGTACAAATGCAATGCAGCACGAGTGTTTGGAGGTTGCATGGCAGCCAGATCACCATAGTTACTCTCATCCATCGCCAGTATAAAATCAAAACGATCGAAATCGTCTGAAGTGACCTGACGGGCTTTTAATCGCGCCATGTTATAACCGCGTCGCCCAGCTGCTTCCTGGCTTCTTTTGTCAGGAGGGTTTCCTTGATGCCAATGACTTGTCCCAGCAGAATCAATGATTAACTGTTGTTCCAACCCTCTTTTCTGGGCTTTAGCTCTGAACACTGCTTCTGCTGTCGGTGATCGACAGATATTCCCTAAACAAACAAATAATACAGAAACCATCGGCAAGCTTTGATTTGATGAGCGATGCATCACGCTAATTTCTTCCACGCAAAACGTTTATGTGCAGGCTACGCCTGCCCACAGAATTTGCCGTTATTGTCGGCAATCCTTCTCCTCATGACAAGCTTCCAGCTTAGAAAACACTCTAGGTCTTTGATATTACATTACTTGAAAGGTTGGCAAGCCGGTTGCCTTGGAGGTACATCTGCAAAGGAGAGTGAATGATGCAGCAACCTGTGTTTCAGCTGGTTGAAAATGAACCTCAGGAGGCCCTAGAAGCCCACCAAAAAGAGGACAAGCACACCAATCATACGCACGATGTTCAGCAACGTCTGCATGCGGTTGAGCGACGAATCAGCAGATTGGAACGAGCACTGGTTGGAATAAAACGTGGGACGGACCGTTTGTTTAAGCGTTATGGCCTAGGTATGATGGCCTTCTTATCCGTTGGCTTTGCAACCGTAACACTTGCAAGTTATTGGCAAAGTCAGAAGGTTGAGTCCCAACGGCAAGCTCATGCGCTTAGCCTCCTCTTATTAGACAAAGTCAGTAGCGAAGATACCGACCAGTGGCAACGTCGTAAAAATTTGGCATTGCTAGCCCAAGCAGCAAATACTCCATTACTAAAACGCTGGGCTGCTTCCGAAGAACGTCAAGCCGCGACAGAGCAAATTACTTCGACCGAAGTCTTTCCTACGCCTGTTCATACACAATTAAACTGGCCCCTAGGCAGTGGCGCGCCCAGTGCAGCCGACATCATCTACGAACCTTATCGGCAGGGTATTAGTGTTAAAGCCAATTTGGGTGATCCTATTGTGGCCGTTGAAGATGGGAAAGTCGTGTACAGCAGCAATGAAATACCGGGGTACGGAAATCTCATCATCATAGAACACTCGGGCGATCTGATGAGCATCTATGGGCACAACTACGCAAACTATGTTGAAAAAGGCGATCACGTATATCGAGGGCAATTGATTGCTGTTGCAGGAGAGTTGCCTAGCACTGAGCCAGGCCTCTACTTTGAAATTAGAAATCAGGGTAAGCCCGAGAATCCATTCTCTTACTTACAGCCATTGTAATGAGAGTAGGGCTTTTAATTGCTTATGCATTACACCGGGATAGATTTATGTGTTCTGGGTACAACCCCGAAACTCATATCCATCCATTGAGAACGGTGCTCCTTCAACCAAAATGGCTGTTGTAACCGCCCTAACTGCTCAAACAGATCCTTGGCTGTTTGCATTTGTGATTCATCATATTTATCGAACCTTGAGTTTTGAAAGGCCTCTATGCGTTGCTTAAATTGCATCGGTGTTGGATCTTCAGCAACCGTATCGCGAACCTCACGACCGTTCGTATCATCAAAGTCTTTTATGGCTTCAGCAATGTAAAAGGCTATTTCTTTTGAAATAGTTGATTTAGGATCAGCCATCTTTCCAAATATATCTCGGAAATCATCTAGATGCTTCTCGTAATAACGAGCCCAATTACGCAAAGTATCATCCTTATCATTCCGCATGAATCGGTTGTAACGCATCAAACTGTAGCTAAGTGAATCACTGTACAGAGATTCTTTCAGAACTGTTTCTTTACCACGGGTGTAGCCTATGCCACCGCCTACGTTAGCCCCAACGCCTACAGGAGCCAAAACAGACCCCCCTACACTCACTCCCGTCAAACCGATTACACGAGTAAATTGCAGACGATATTTATTTTCGGTTTGCTCTTTAAATAGTGGGTTTTCTTGCAAAATCGGTTTCATCCAACGAGTTTGCAAAGCAATACCAGCTTGAACATTAAGATCAGGTGCTCCGGACAACCCCTCGAGTAACTGATCAGCTGACAGTTGCAATCCTTCGCTTCCCAAGCGCTGGGCAATCATATTAATGACACCTGTAGTAACCGCACCTTGGCCCTTAAACGTTAGGTCGATGATATCGCCTGCACGGAACCGACTGGGGTGCGTCCTGTTTCGATGCTTAACCGCAACACTTCCTGAAAATGCGCCCAACATCGATTCAGAGATGGTTACCTCAAATTCTTTATCTTTAATGATGGACTCCACTTCGTTAAAGATTTTGGATTTCACATCAAAGATTTTTTGTTTCAATGCCACATCAGGTTGATTAATAGAATGTGCTATCTCTGCAACCAATGCTTTTGATTCAGGAGTTGCATCAGGGTCTTTGTGTATGGCCACTCCTAAATAAGCATGTGCCATAATCATTGAGGCCAGTGTATCCATTTTTGCTTCACCGCCTTTTGTCGTGACTCCCCAAGAGCGCTCCATACGTTCAAGAATTTGAACCGTTTCTTTACTCGCTTTTGACGTTTCCGATTGCTTCAACAAGGCAACGTAGTGATCAAACTCATTTTTTAATAGCGATAACGCTTTCTCACGATCTTGGGCTGTCCACCCATGCCTTTCAGGAGAACCCTTATCAGTTGCTCTACGCAATAATCGCTCTGAATTAACCGACACGGCATAGGGCAATTCATCAATTCTTTCGGGCTTTTCTTCCAAGACACTCCAAAGCTGCTCGGGAATGTATTGCTTCACATAATAGTTTGCGGCTTTAACAGCAGCACTGACACCCATTTGCTTGGTATCCCCACCCGTAACGGAGAACCCAGCGGATGCATTAGCTTCTCCACTACCCTTAACATATATTCCGTACAATGGTGTTTCATTTTCCAAGCGCTTATTAAACAGTTCTATGCCCTTTGCTCTAACGGGTTTTTGGATGACCTTTAAATCTTTGCCCAATCGTTCTTTCAAAAGCTCATCTTCACTCACGCCCAATACTCGCTGGGCTTTTGGAGATACGTCTACCACGCTTTTAGCTATCGATTTAATTTCAGGATAAGTACCTTTATGTACAGTACCGTCAGGCGCTGACCATTCGTAAAGGTAATGACCCGTTGTGCCCCCACCCACATTTAAGGTGCGAGCCAGTTGTTCTTTCAGCTGCTGCTCATTATTGATTGCATTTTGTAAGTTTTTCTCATGCTTTTGAATTTCAGTTCCAATGCCTAAAATACGCTTTGCTTTCGATAACCATTTTGGGTCTGCTCCGTAGTAGGTCGCTTCAGGTGATGACCATTCATAATGACTAGCGGCTAGGGTTTTATAACCCGAGTCGTGAATAAAGGCTTCATTATTGTGGTACTCATCAAATAGTCCGTGCTCAACTTTTAAACTTGCACTGGCATCAATTCCAACACCTTTCACACCCAACCCAACACCGGCTTTACCACTAATGCCTTTTTCTTGCCCAACCAGAATATGGCCTTCGGCGTCATTACTTAAATACTTATTCCAAGCTCCCCCAATAGACAACTTGAACAAATCTTTAAAGCCAGGAATACCTATAGAGCCCTTTATTTTTCCAGACTTACTGCTAGAGCGAGAGGTTCCCACATCACCGATATCTCTGTATTCATAGCTTAATTCACGAGTTGCTCGCTCCCGTGCATATTGAGACCAACTGGCTAGAAATTGGGTATGCAAACTTCTTGTTAGCGATTTAATGTCGCCCTCTGGCAAGCTACGTTTTACATTTCTCAAATCAACCGCTAAACGAGCCATTTCTTCAAAGCTTAAATCAATTGGCTCGTGCTCGTTTTTTAGATAGGTGGATAATTGGTCAAGCTGTTTTAGTGATTTTTCAGCTCCTTCAGGCAGCTTTCCTTTAGGTGTCATCGAAGACAGTTGAATTTTTGCAGCCAAACGATCCAATATTTCGATAACAGCTTCTCTGTTTAGGGCGTGCTCTTTCTTTTCTGCGCGATCAGTTAAAGTCAGTTTCATCTCAGGAAGTGGCTCTAACCAACGATCCGTTTTAAGGTTTTTCCTTAAATCTGCCAATGAGGTTGCTTCTGAAATTTCCCTTAGTTCGCCTTCAGGTAACTGCTCATGCCCTTCAGTCGCTTTAATCAACTGAGTTCTAAGATCGGCTATTCCCTTAGTGCGATTTGGCCAAGGCGTTTCTTCCATTGAGCCCAGAGATAAATTACTGGTGACCGATGTACGTCTTGTCTCTTGATTGCCGCCAGGAGCTGGTGGGGCGGTGGGTCTAGGGCTTTGATCAGTCCTCAAATATCGACCTGACAGATCAAATCCGCGCAAGTCTTGCTGAGCTTCTCGCGCAATATTCAAACTTTCTCGACGCGAGTTAAGTTGATTTAACCAACGACGCGCTTGTTGAATGACACTTCTTCCAGGAAGTGAAAATCGCCTATGACGGCCCTCTTGCACCCGATTTTCGGTACCCATTTGAGCATTGGCCGTTTGCTCAATGGAATTCAATCTTCTTATACCTGTCAAAGTAACAGGTGGTTGATTATTGGTTATCACGATGTCTCTCCCCTAAAGGCACTGCTCGGGGCTAACCTCAAGCAAGTGCTTCTCTCAGTACTGCGCTATCCCTCTCATGGCATCCTGGTATCGCTATTACTGTTCTTAATTTCTAATTTCTTTTCATTTACAAACAAATGATGATTAGAAGATCGCGCAGCTTAATCGTATAATCTTTCACAATGCGCCACTTTTTTTTAGTTTTAATAGGTGGTCACCCACCTTCAAGTGGTCCTACAGCTACTTACTCTCTAACAGAAATAGCCACAACATTGGGTTTGAAAGGATTAGTCATTTTTTGGATCAAAAGTAAATATGCACTTACATACAATGATTTTGCAAGCGGTTTGTTAGTAAATAGCTACATATTCCCTCAACGAATATTTTAAGTTTCCAACCAGTTCATTTTCAGCATGTTACCCAACTCACAAATAGCAATCGTTTACAAAGAAATGTTCAATCACCCTCTTGGATGAACCCCCACACCAAAAACTAAATAATGCTGGCTATTTCTATAAAAAAACGCACTAAAAGCAGGCAGAATGACAGTTGCAATACGAAACGTTGCTCACTTATTATTTGGGCTACAGTTTGTTCAATTTCACAACATTCTGTTACAGAGTAACAACTTTTGTAACAATCAACGTTGTGACGAACAATGGATCACGGATCCCTCTTGCTCAGCCTAAGTTTGCTGTGTAGGTGTTAGCAAGGACTCGCAAAGCTGTCTATAAGGACAGCACCATCGCAACAGATTTGCGATTACTGAGACTAAGGAAAGTCCACCGTAAAGTTACCTCACTTTTTATCGAGCGAGGGATAACCCAGCACTTGAGCGTCAACGCTGGCGTTCAGGCTTTTTACGAGGTCAGCCGTGGATTTACCTTATGCCAACACCGAGTCAAAATCGCGTTTAGAACAGTGTACAATTGCATCTGCTGGAACATACTCAGAACATTTTGACGACGAAACATTATTGTACGTTGAATCTGGTGATTTTCTGCTGCAAAGCGTATCTGCCCATGTACCAGCCAGCACAGGCAGTTTGGTACTGATTCGTCCTGGCGAAGTTTTGGTTCGCTGTAATAATGAAACGGCCCCTGCGCGTATAGTACTTGTTAGTTTTGGCAGCCAACTCCTGCACCACTTCGTAAACCGATATGGAGACCTGATCGCTCAGGCTCCTCGTGTACAGCAAACTTTACCCGATGCCTTTGAAATAACGCCTACACCACTATTGCAGCAATCGCTTGAACACCTATTTACACTGGCACAGGTACAACACCCAGAAGAAGTGCTTGAACTTCGATTTGAAGAAATACTTCTGCTACTGCTTGTAGGTGACCGTTCACATACAATCGCATCCATCATTCGGCAAAAAACTCACCGAACAACAGACCGTTTACGGTTGTTCATGGACCGTCATTTTAAAAATGACTGGAAGCTAGAGGATTTTGCACGTGAATTTGGTGCAAGCTTAACCACGTTTAAAGAAAGTTTCTCGGAAGTATTTGGGCTATCACCTCGAGCATGGATAAGCGAACGCCGACTTTTATATGCACATCAACTATTGTTAAGCAGTGAGATGAGCATTGTTGACGTTGCGGCAGAAGCTGGTTTCTCCAGCCAATCTTACTTCACGCAAAGTTACAAGCGCCGATTCGGTGAGACGCCCAGTCAAACACGAAAAGCTTCACTGACTCAAACACATATTCCCGCATGGGAATTCAGTGACTGTTGAGAAGAATTATGAGTATTAGTCATTACATTCAAACTTTAGGTAAAGAGTTAACAGGGAATCCACTCAAGGAAGTGACTAAAGGTCGATGGTCGCTCATTTTTGATGAGCAATGGCTGATGCATCTTTTTGAACGTCATGGTTTTTTATACCTTGAAGTTGCTCTTGAAACCGATACCGCAGCGCTTCCAAGAAAATATTTCCGTCTTGAGGGGGAAGAAATCCGGATTATTCAGCGCAACCAAGAATACTGGTTACAAAGTCGTTGCGAGCAAGTATCTATAAATCTTCCATTAATTAAGCAGCATATCAACAGAATGCTTGAGATCTGTGGGGATTTACAAAAGAACGACCCAGTACGCCCATCTCAGCCAGCCATTAGCCCAATGAGCTTATCGACAGGAGTGATTCGCCCATGAGCTTTAGAAAAGGATATTTTTTCTGGACTTTGTTGGTTTTTCTGAGCGTTTCGCCAATCAGCCAAGCGCAAAAACTCCCTCAATTCCAAGCTCAAGGACCTTTTGAATACTACGCAGAGTCTCAGAATTTAAGGGAATTGCTAACGTCAATGGCATCCAACTATGGAATGGCTATTTCGGTGAGTTCGAAAATCGAAGACCGCGTGAAAGGTCATTTTGGCCCTTCAACTCCAGAAGCGCTATTAAATCAGCTTGCACAAATTTATAACTTAACTTGGTACTATGATGGCGCTGTTTTATATGTCTATAAAAACGATGAAGTCATTAGCGAACTCGTTCAATTGGGCTCACTAAGCGAACCAGAGCTTCGCCAAGCCATACAACGCACAGGCATATGGGACAATCGATTCAGTTGGCGTTCTTCCCCTTCAAAAGGAGTCGTCTATGTTTCAGGGCCACCCCGTTACATTCAATTGGTTTCCCAATTTTCTAAGGCTTTACAAGAGCAACGAGTTTCTCAAAAACCGCTTTTTGTCGACATTATTCCATTAAAGTACGCAACTGCAGTGGATCGTACCATTGAATATCGAGACCAATCGATTTCGGTCCCAGGCGTTGCTGCAACGTTGCAAAGAATTTTATCCGGTGCAGCGATTACTTTAACAGCAGACGAAAAAAAGAAAGGTAAGGTAGCTCCCAGCGAGCTTGGAAGTGCACAGGCCATCATTGAAGCTGACCCAGCTTTGAATGCCATTATTGTAAGGGATCACCAGTCACGCTTGCCTTTGTACCGAGAGTTAGTACGTCGCCTTGATAGGCCTCAGGCACGAATTGAAATTGGTGTGACTATCATTGACGTCAGCGCCAACGATATCGACGAAATTGGAGTTGATTGGGCTGCTGGCGCTGACGTTGGGGGCACCAATACCGCGATTGATTTGGTTACGACTGGCAACCAAAATGAAGACTTTTTTCAGCTTTCAAATGGTGAAAGTTTTAATTCATTGCTAACAGGCAATAAATTAAATTACGTACTTGGACGTGTTCGCTTACTTCAAGGCAGAGGTGACGCACAGATTGTTTCTAGGCCAACACTTCTGACCATGGAAAATGTGCAAGCGGTCCTTGATGACAGCAGCACTTTTTACGTTCGCATCAGTGGTACTGAGGTTGCTGACCTTAGAGAAGTTACTTATGGCACACAGTTAAGACTTACCCCGAGAATTTTAGGCGATAAAAATCAACCCAATCCAGATATTCAATTGTCCCTACATATTGAGGATGGTAGCCTTATCGCAGATGGAAATGTCGGAGACCTTCCCTCCACGCGAAATACCGTCATCGATACTTTGGCGTCAGTGCCTCATAACCAAAGTCTGATGATCGGGGGGGTATATCGAAATTCCATTGAACGTAATGTAAGGAAAATACCATTCCTAGGTGACATTCCGTTAATCGGTGCTTTGTTTCGCACAAACAACACTCAAGTGCGTAAGCTCGTGAGATTGTTCATCGTTGAACCAAAGCTGATTCAAAAAGCATTACCTGTATCAGGCTTTTTACCTGATGCGAATATTGATAATCGTAACGTTGAGTGGCCGCAGCCTTCAAATACCAATGAGCACTTGAGGGCAATGTTAGAAGTGAATCAGTGCATATCTCGAACCAAGGCAGTTCAACGTCAAGCTCAGTTAAGCAATATCGGTATCAGCAGCTGGCTAGAGTATTGTGGAGAAGATAAGGTGTTTGTTCGTTTATCCGAGTGCCCTGATACTGAAAGTAAAGATTGCCAGGAGGTAAAAGAGTGACCGACTGGAAATTAAGAATTCTCAAAGGGCAGCATCAGGGGATTGAAGTTCCTCTAACATTAGGCTCACTTTCGATCGGTGCAGATGAAGCACAAGATGATATTGTGCTCACCGATGAAGGCGTACACCCTCAGCATGCACAGCTCATTATCACTCAAGACGGTGTAACCTTGGCTAGCTCTGCTGAGTCTCAACTACGCATCGGTCAACGCTTGATTGAACACCCTGTAGATGAGGAATTACCTGCAACACAAAACTTGATGCTTGGACCTTTGCAATTTGTTGTGGGCAAGCAAGAGGATGATTTAACGGCTTTTGAACCCATTACGGAAAATGAACAACCCAAAGCCAATAAAGCTAAGCGCTTTTCAACAGGGACGGTGCTGGTATTAACGCTGCTCCTTGGCTGTTTACCGGGTGCACTCATTAGTTGGTTGTGGTTTAACCCAAGTAATTCAGGAACTCAATCTGCTTATACGGCTAATGAATCATTACAGGAAGTACGAAAAACCGCACGTTATCTCAAGCTCGATAACGTAAGGGCTCAGTGGAACGACCATAGTCAACAAGTTTTACTTGAAGGTTATATCGACACCAAAGAACAAGCGGTTGAGTTTCTCAACAAAATTGATCAAAAAGGCATTAATTACAAATCCGAGCTTCGCACGATGACCGTGATTAAAGACGGCGTTCGATTTGTTCTCGATAACTTAGGCTATCACCAAATACGTGTATCCGATGGTGATACCGCTGGTACTGTCTTGCTAACGGGCTCGATTGATGATTCCAGCCGCTGGGATCAAGTTGAACGTATTTTAGAGACGGATGTACCGGGTCTTGTTGCTTGGAAAGTTCAGTTACAAAAAGCGGGGGCTTATATGGAAACCCTTAAAGGCCTTCTCGATAACAAGCAACTATCCGACAAAGTACAGTTGGTCGAAGTGGCTGACCGTATTGAAGTCAGAGGTGAACTCACTGAGAAAGAAACCAATGACTTTTATGATGCAGCCGGTGAATTCAGAGAAGTTTGGGGCGATCGACCCTTTATCGTTTTAAAGTCGATGCCTTTGGTTGCTAGCTCAAAAGGATTAACTTTACCCATTCGTTCGATCAGTTTAGGACAAGTACCCTACCTGATCTTGACGGATAACGTAAAGTACGCTGAAGGATCAAAGTTACCTTCTGGTCACCGCGTTGAACGTATATCAGAAAGCAGCATTGATCTGATCAAAGGGGACATTAAGCTGAGTATTCATTTAAGAGGACCACAACATGCCGCACTTAACTGACTTAGAAACTCAGCTGTCAGGTGAACAAGGCGAATCCGTTCGCCAACAACACCTACAAGAGTTGCAAACGGAACTGCAATCCACGAAACGGAAGCTGCAATCAGGCTTATCACCTAACGATTATGCCCGAGAGCAGGCAAAAGTAACGGCACTTGAGTCCGCTATAGAAGTGCTCAGTGTAACGCAATTATCCTAATGAGAGGAAAACGATATGGCAACAACAGATCTCACTCTGAACTCGGTTCATAAGCAATTTGAAAAGGCCACCAACGCTGCGCAAACGAATCTTGATACAGCTCTAGAGGCACTTGCTGGGGATGACAGTTCTAAAACAGGTAGTCCGGTTAAATTGCTAGCCGCTCAGCAAGCCGTTAACGAATGGACGGTGACGATTAATACGTCTTCTTCCACGGTTAAAGCCATGAAAGATGCTTGCAGCTCTATTTTGCAAAAAATGTAAGCCATTGAGTGATTAAAGCTATGGACCAAAAGGCATTGCAGAAATTACTGGCTGAAATTGCGATTTTGGCGGCTGGCCAAAAACGGACAACGGCCGTTCAAAACATAGTCGCATATTTAGAAGCCAGTGATGCCAGCATCGTGTCAATTGCCATGATCAAAGCACTACATGGTTTAGCCAAGCAAGAATACAATGAAGTGTTATTGCTACTGAGGCCCTTATGTCAGCAAGGCCACGTTGAACTGCTCCCCTTTGCTGCCATTGCTGCGAAGCAACTCGGCTTGGCAAATGAAGCGGAACAACTGACTCAGCAGGCCAAAGCAACTAACCAGGATGCATTGGTTGCCTTTGCTGACAGTTTTATTGAAGAGCACCGTTGATATGACTGTCATCGATCCCAAGTATCTCGGACTGCCTTCGTTAGAAGAAACACCTTCTAAAGCCATAGCACCAAAGCCAGCAGCCGCTGCCGATCAAGCCGATTTTCACAAGGCCTTAAATCGTCACAGTGAGGCTAAGGCAATTGAGCAGCCCGCACCAGGAGCATCTGGAGAAACAACACCTGATGAAACGGAAGAACTCAGTGTTGAAAACGTTTACAAGGAGATCATTTTACCATCAATCGTAAAAAATTTTATTGCTTACGGCAAAAAGCCTGAGATAGAAAATGAGTGAGGAGTCTTATGACTGAATCCATTATAGCCAGTGCGTCACACTTATCACTTGATCAAGTGACCGACACGACCATCAACATTCAAGAAAAGCTGTCGGAAGTGGTCAGCAGCGGCCCTGTTGATGGCAGTCTAGGTAAAGATTTTATTGCAAAATTAAGTGAGCTTGGCAATTCAATGAGCAACACGAAAGCCGAATTACAGGAACGATTGAGCATTGAAGATATTAATAGCCCAACTGATTTGTTGAGCCTGCAAATGGATTTATACAAAATCACTCTACAAACTGAACTGGTTGCTAAAGGCGTTAGCAAGAACAACCAAAACTTAGACACACTTATGAAAGCGCAGTAATACATGATGACCCAAAGCCATTCATTCAGTACTCAACGCACTCTTCGAGCATTTTTCATGGCAGCGGTTGTTTTATTGCTCAGCGCGTGCAAAACAGAATTGTATACTGGATTAAACGAGCGTGAAGGCAATGAAATGCTTGCTATCTTGCTCGCTGAAGGCATAGCCGCAGAAAAAAATATTAATAAAGAAGGCGTGACATTAAAGGTTGATAACTCTCAAGTGGTACATGCACTTGAGGCTCTTAAACGTCAGGGGTATCCCAAAGAAGCTTTTTCAACCGTTAAAGATTTATTCCCAGATGAAGGGTTAATTTCATCACCCACCCAAGAACGGGCACGTTTTATTTTTGCTAAGTCTCAAGAAATTGCCGCAACCTTATCCCAAATTGATGGCGTCATTACGGCGCGCGTTCATGTGGCCATGCCGGAAGCACCGAAAGGATCGAGCAATAAAACGCCTCCACCTGCGTCAGCATCCGTTTTTATTAAGCACTCTCCTGACGTTCAGCTCGAAGCGTATAGCGCACAAATTAAGACCCTTGTGAACAACAGCATTGAGGGCTTACAGTACGACAAGATCAGTGTGGTTTTATTTCCTGCCACGGATATAAACCCAACCTCGCAAACACCTAATTTTACCGATGTTTTATCCGTTAAAGTCGCTCGTGATTCCAGCACTCGCCTATGGGTCATCTTAGCTTTGCTAGTATTGTCCCTGATTGGCAGTAATGTAGCTTGGTGGTTTATCCGACAGCAGGATAATAAGTCCTAATGATGGCTCTTCAAGGGGTCGAGAAAGGCTCTGTATCACTTTGGCCCGTTTCCCCTCTTCATCGATGCGACCCCAGTTGGTTAGAACATTGGCTGGGGGACTCAAGTGAAACCTTTTCGTGGAACTGGAGAAAGAGTTCATCACTTAACCAGTGGGTTAACCAGCAATTAACGAAATGGACAACAACCGATTGGGATTGGCTGGCATCTGCTTCAGGTAAATTTTGGAAACAACCGCCACAGTACATCAGGCTCTACCTAACCTATATAGGGGCTGTCTTTTGCCATCAACAGTTCAACCGGTTAGTTTTAAAATCAGACATTGATCAATGCAAAACGGTTTTGGACGATAACCTGCTGCAGTATTGCCGCCACCAAGTGTCATTATTGTTATCTGAGTGGCCCAGTCACTGGCACCGAGAAGTTCCCATTGACCAACTTGCCAGCAACTTGTGCCAACTTGGTTTAGATGTGCTGCTTTGTCAACAAGGCAGTCCCATACCGAGCTCAGCCCAAGAAAGAATTCAGACGTGGTTTCCTAGAGATTGGCAGATAAGCTTTTATCCAGCAGATTTTATTCATGCATCTGAACATCAGCGCTTTAATACGCTTATGAGTAAAGTTCATAAACATTTGGATCCATTATGTTCGCGTTCATTGAACTAAAAACTGATCACCTGCAATTGGCTCCAGGTCAAAAAGTTCTGAAAGCCATTGAATACAGTCGATATTTGCAAGCAGCAGAGCTGGTAGCGGCTGCAAAAGACAAAGCCTCTCAAATCGAGCGAGAGGCCCATGAAGCCTATGAAACCGAGAAACGTCGTGGCTACCAGGACGGTATAAATGAAGCACGTCAGCTCCAGTCAGAGATGCTCTTCGAGGCTCAAACCGCTCGAGATCAATTTCTAAAGCATGCTGATCAGCAATTAGCTGAACTGGTCATGTCCGCTGTTAAAACCATAGTGCATGGGTTTGACCAAACGGACTTAACATTAAAAATTACTCGAGAAGCCTTAACCCACGCTCGTCATCAAAAAAGTGTGTCACTTCGAGTACACCCAGACCAAGCAGATAACGTTTCCCAACGCGTTCAAGAGTTGCTAGATGGCCTGCCAGACATCGGTTTCGTCGAGGTCCAGGCAGACCCTAGGGTTAAATATTCTGGTTGTTTACTGGAAACGGAAACCGGTGTTGTTGATGCTTCTCTAGACAGCCAGCTAGCAGCGTTGGAAGCAGGCATTCGTAAGTCTCTCACCCCGGGCTAACGGCCCGATCCTACCCATATTGGTTACAAGCCTTTACTTTCATTTTCAATTTATAGCGCAGAACACTTAAGCTCTGTACAGAATGTAAGGCTCTCGCCGGTTCCGGCCCTCCTTTCAAAGAATACAACTTCTTCTGGCACCATCAGCCAAATTGGTAAATATACGCCTACACTGTCTATAGGAAAGTGATATTCCGCAGTTGCAGTTAGGGGCAAGTTCTATGTCTAACTCCCAATTCCAGACTTACCTTGGCTTTTTTTCGCTATTGCTGTTGTCAGGCTGCTCATCCCACTCATTGATGGGCTCCGGCAATGAAGTGAAAGCTGTGGAAGGAGGGCTGTGCCCAGTGGCCACTCAGGTCACTAACCGTGCCTATGCTCGTGAGATGTTGTTGGGCTCTTGGCAAGGCGTGAAAGAGATGTCTGGCAAAGAACGTTATCAATGGTTAACCCACCATTACGCAGATGGTACCTACCGATCTGTCTTTAGAGAGCCTGACCAAACAGGTGACGTGGAAGACAAAGTGGAGGTCGGCTACTGGGGTGTTTCGGGTATGGTTCGGTTTCTGCTCTTCAGAGGCTGGGAAACACCGAGCGGCTTTATTGCCTCCCCACCCGATGAACCAACCTATTACGACGCATTTCTGATTCAGAGAATCGATGAAGACCAAATTCTTTATTGCAACCTAGAAACAGGCGAGCGATTCCAAGCCGTCCGGGTCGCGCATGAAGCGGAGTTTCCTCCGCTTTCTTCTCATGACATAAAGCCTTAGGGTGCGGGCTTTATTGAGCTTTTAGGGGCCCAAGCGATTCCACAATGAGGCTTTCAAGTCAGGCTGTTTTATCTTCCATATCTTTAGGGCCGTACAAAGACACTAGAACAATGGCAGCCGCAGCAAAAACAACCCCTGGTACAATTTCGTAAAGATCAAAAATTCCACCTGAAAGTTGCTTATATACAACCACGGTCAAACCGCCGACTAGAATACCGGCAATAGCACCCATTCGGGTCATTTGCTTCCAATACAGTGACAGTAATATTGCTGGGCCAAACGCTGCACCAAAACCTGCCCAAGCATAACTCACAAGACTTAACACCTTGCTATCAGGCGACAATGCAATCCAACATGCGACGATGGCCAACCCAAAAACCGTCAATCGTCCCAAAAGGACTTTGGTTTTTTCTGATACGGGCGAGTGATGCCAAGCACTGACAAGATCATCAGCAAGGGCAGAAGAACTAACCAACAACTGAGAATCCGCTGTACTCATCACAGCTGCCAAAATTGCGGCCATTAGAATGCCGGCCACCAGCGGATGAAACATCGCCTGAACCAGATTGATGAAGACTTTCTCTGAATCTTCCAAAGGTTGGCCGAAGTACATTTTACCGGCAAAGCCCACGGCAATCGCAAATACCAGAGCGATACCCGTCCATGAAACCGCAATCCACTTGGCAGCCGTCAACTCCTCTGTAGAACGAATGGCCTTAAAACGCGCCAAGATATGAGGTTGCCCAAAATAACCGAGCCCCCAAGCCATTAAGCTCACCAAGCTAATAGCTGAAAGAGTCTCATTCGTTCCCCAATCCGTCCAAAGAGAAAGAGCCGGAAGAGCAGCAGCCTCGTGTATATCTGGGGTCAGGAACACATAGACTGGCACAAAAACCAGCGCTGCGGCCATCATCAAGCCTTGAATAAGGTCTGTCCAAGAAACCGCTAAGAAGCCACCAAAAAAGGTATAAGAAACAATGGCAGCAGTCCCCACAATCACCGCCCACTCATAGGGAAGCCCAAATACTGTTTCAAAGAGCTTGCCGCCAGCTACGAGACCTGAACTGGTGTAAAACAGGAAGAAAACCAAGATGAAAACAGCACAGAGGCTCCTCAACCAAGGGGTTTGATCGTTAAACCGTGCTTGAAAGTAGCCAGGTATGGTCAGGGCATTGTACTTAACACTGGCTTCACGCAATGGCTTGGCTGTGATGTGCCAATTAAGGAGTGTGCCTAACCAAAGACCTAAGGCCAACCAAAACGAAACCAATCCACTTGCATAAGCATAACCTGGTAGCCCTAAAAGCAGCCAACCGCTCATATCAGAAGCGCCTGCACTTAACGCCGTAGTCCAAGGGCCAAGCGTACGGCCACCTAAGATATAGTCCGACATCGCGGTCGTACGACGGTAGGCCATCCACCCGATGACAAACATCCCAATGAGGTACACAGCAAAGGTACCGATAATGGCAGGATTCTGCATGAAGACTCCTAGATTTCGTTAATTTGAGTCAACTCTAAAAGGTTGTTGGGCGCGAAAATACCACAAAATAGACCCATTAGACAATTTCATGACACTTTTAATAAGTTTTTATGAGAATTTGCCTTACACCTTCACCCTGCGTGAAGTGCTTTGTTTGCCCAACAAACCCCTGTTATTGAGGTAATGCCCCAGTTGCAATTGAATCTGTATCGAGATTCCTCAATCGTGCTTCTGCCTTAGTCGCAACAACTGTCTTCGGATAGCTTACTTTTACACGCTCCAGCCAATGAACCCCTTTTGCCAAATCGGCTTCAGGGTTCAAGACGCTGATATGAATTAAGGCTATTTGGAAAGCCGCCTCGGCTCTCACGGAATAGCTATAGTCTTTGCTGTCCACAATGCTCGTATACAAATCCAGAACTGATTTCACATCGCCTCTGGCTATGGCTTCTGCGCTTCTCGGTTGCAGATCTGGTTCGTAGGACCCTAAATACTCCATGCGCTTTCGTACGTTCTGCTTGTATTTCCCATATTCCGCGGCGGCTACACCCGCAGCAGCAGCTGGCGCAGCCCCCCCCAAAGCACATCCTGTCATGTGAGAACAAAGTAGAGTTACTCCGCATAGGCTCAATAGTGGCTTTAAAAGCATCATAACCTCCTCCCATTCAGATCTGGCTAAACTCCATTATTTATGACTCACTCATCACTCAGGCAAATACCAATTTGACTGGAGCCATCTCCTTGGGCATAGCGCTTAATTTGATTAACGCTTTGCCCGCTAGGCGTTCCAACCGCCTGTACTTTATCAATCAACACTTGCTGGAAACTTAATTCTTGCTCCCAAAATGCCATTGAATCTTCTTCGTTTGCATCAATCACCTCCAGAAAAGAGGCAATAGTGCTACAACTCAACTCGGAGCAATCCTGACCTACGCGATAAACAGGATCTAAAATTGCCAAAATAGCGGATTGAATGGCAACTGCTTCGTCTAATGCAGGGTACACGCCATAGGCATCAAAATCTTCCGGATCAGGGATCAAGTCTTCCCATTCTTCCAAGTGACGTTCCAGACTTTTAAGAGAATTTAATTCTCCCGAAAGATAGCTCCAACCTTTGTTCATGAGCTTACGTGCAAAGTCTGGATCACCAAATTTTGTTGCTTCAGAGAATAAACTGTAATTGGGGAGATTCCTCTCAGCCATTGCCAGCCCAAACGCTTGGTCTTGCCATTCTGTTAATGCTTGAAAGGCATTTGATGTAAGCCAAGGCAAATCAGGGCGAGTAAAAGTCAACATAATCTGAATTCCAAAAGAAGCAATCCTGCTGGTTGCCGTTCACATTTCAGCAGGCGATATGACACTTGAGCAGACTATAAAGCAAGCAGCCGATGCTTGCTTTATATTTCATTAAGTAAAAAGAATGGGGTTTCACTAAAAAACGCGATTGAGCCCGTTTAATGCCGCAATCCGGTAGGCTTCGGCCATGGTGGGGTAATTAAAAGTTGTATTAACGAAATACTTGATCGTATTGCCCCCATTGGTTTGCTTCATAATGGCTTGCCCAATGTGGACAATCTCCGAAGCTTGGTCCCCAAAACAATGGATACCGAGAATTTCAAAAGTCTCCCGATGAAACAAAATTTTCAGAATACCGGCACTTTCCCCTGTGATTTGAGCTCTCGCAATGCTTTTAAAAAAAGCTTGGCCCACTTCATAGGGTACCTGCTCATCGGTTAGTTCACGTTCCGTTTTCCCGATAGAGCTGATCTCTGGAATCGTGTAAATACCCGTAGGTACATCTTTCACACACCAAAAATCTTCGCTATGCGTGATGTGTGCGGCAGCAGATCGCCCTTGATCGTAAGAGGCGCTAGCGAGACTTGGCCAACCGATCACATCACCCGCAGCATAAATATTTTGCACATGGGTTTTATACTGCTCATCAACTTCGAGTTGGCCACGGCTATTTGCTGAGAGCCCTATGTTCTCTAACCCTAAATTATCGGTATTTCCCGAGCGCCCAAGTGCCCACAGCATGGCATCAGCCCGAATTTTTTTACCCGACTTCAAGTGCAGAACAACCCCTTTATCACTTCCTTCTACACGATCACATTGTTCGTTATGCCTGATCAAAACGCCACTGTCACGCAAGTGATAACTGAGCGCATCTGAAATTTCGTCGTCCAAAAAAGAAAGAATTCGCTCGCCGGGATTTACCAAATCGACTTTAACCCCTAAACCACAAAAAATAGAGGCATACTCACTGCCAATAACGCCAGCCCCATAAATGATCAACGTTCTGGGTGTATGTTCTAAACGTAAAATGGTATCACTGTCGTAAATGCGTGGGTGATTAAAGTCGACATCGGCAGGACGGTATGGCCTTGAGCCCGTCGCTATTACAATTTGGTCAGCATGTAATCGCGTATTACTTACCAACCCCTCGAAAACTTCTAACGTGGTTGCCGATTTAAAACGCGCATGCCCATGATACACATCTACTCGATTACGTGCATAAAACCCTGTTCGGAGTTTTACCTGCTTTGAAATAACACGTTCGGCACTTTTCAATACTCTAGGAAAGGAAAACCAACGCGGCTCACCAATATCACGAAACATCGAATTCGTATTGAATTGCATGATTTGTTTAACAGCATGTCGTAAAGCTTTAGAAGGGATGGTTCCCACATGCGTACAATTTCCACCTAACGCATTTCTTTGCTCAACAACGGCAACTTTTTTACCTTTTTTTACTGCATTCATGGCCGCTCCTTCTCCTGAAGGACCCGACCCAATAACAACTACATCATAATGATAATCGGCCATATTTACCTCTTAGTAACCCCCACCTCTTAATCCCCTGAACAGTACCCTAATCGGCTTACTTGATATAACTTAAGCCATCGCTTTATTGGTCGTTTTGCATCTTAGAGTCAACCATTGCGTCTTTAAACAAAGAGGTGCGAACATTTGCCTCATTCGCGGCTTTAGCACTTTCTTTCTCGCATCGGTCTTTATCACCGCCACAGATGTCACAGGCTGTATCCATTCCTAATGCTGACATACCACCGCATGAGCCTTTTATGGGTTTTTTTGCAAACAGCACCCCAACGGCCATCATGAGCAAGATGCATCCCATAAAAAGAAAAACAACGATAAAAGTACTCATGTTGACTCCTTACTTATCTGCTGAGTAACAGCAGCGGTAGACTGCTTCAAACGATGATACGCCTTTGTAGCGATTTGCTTAAACCCCTGCCCCTCTCGCACAATCAGTAAGGCCGGTAGATTCTGAGTTTCCGCAAAGAGTAAGCCTTCTTTCTCCCCCATAACCAGTATAGCGGTCGCCAATGCATCGGCCGTTGCCGTTGTGTTAGCAACCACTGTCACTGAGGCCAAACTATGGGTCACTGGGTTACCCGTTCTAGGATCTAAGGTATGGCTAAAGCGCTTCCCGTTAAACTCCTGATAATTACGATAATCGCCTGAAGTCGCCATCCCCATGTTTTCAAGAGGAAGTATTTCCTGAATACCTCGCTGGTGATAGGTCGGCGTCTCAATCGCAATTTGCCAAGCGCTTCCGTCAGGCTTTACGCCCTGGGCAAATATTTCCCCACCAATCTCAACCAAAAAGCTTTTGATACCCTTATTAATCAATAATTTAGCGACGGCATCCACACCGTATCCTTTGGCTATGGCTGACAAGTCAACATATCGAGGTTTCGCCCAACGGACGCGCTTGTGTTCGATTTTGATCGCTCCCATCCCAACGCTTTGCATCGCTTTTTGGATTTCTTCGGCAGACGGCTTATCATCAGGGTCCGGCTCTGGCCCAAACCCCCATAGATTGACCAAAGGGCCGATGGTGACATCAAAGGCACCCGCCGTCAGCTTATGTATTTTTTGGCTTTCTTTAAGGACATATATCAGTTCTGGGGAAACCTGATGCCACTTACCCTGTTGGTCTTGATTCAACTGAGAAAGCTCTGAATCAGGGCGATACGTCGACATTTGAGCATTTATTGCTTCTAACAGCGCATCGACCTGAGATTGCAATTCTTCGAACTCTGTCTCAGTTTGAGCTTCTACCCACTTAATTTTATAGCTCGTACCCATCGTTGGGCCCGACATTTGCTGAACACTTGGGCCTGATTTGGATTCGCACCCCAGCAGCATTATCAGAGTCACGAATAAGAAAAATGCTTGTCTTCTAGCGATTGACATGAAAGCACTAAGCGTAGGTAACATGGGAGTTGACTTCCCTCCATCAATTGTTTCAATGGTGGCTAATGTGAAAAACCGAGTATAACTGGATCGGGATCGCAATTCATTCAGGATGAAACCGCCTAGACAGGATGAATAGGCAATGAAAAAAACACTCATTTTTTGTATCTTCTTGACCATGGCTTCTGTCGCCGGTATTTGGATATATGCATTTACCAATACCTATAAGCCGCACCCCGTTGAAGCGGCTCATATTCAATGTCTTCCCGACACCCCTAATCTGCCAGAAAACCGCCCCCTTAAAGTGATGAGTTATAACGTGCAGTACATGGCTGGCAGGGATTACATTTTTTATTATGATCTCCCCGGCATGAAGGGGCCAGATAAGCGTCCCTCAGCATCCTCCGTCGACGAAAACCTCATGCGCATCGCAAATATCATCAAGCGTGAATCCCCCGATGTCCTCTTGCTGCAAGAAATGCACAATGGCCACAGCGCCACCGATCACCGCAATCTTCTTGCAGAGCTACAACAACGCCTGAAGAAACTGTACCCCTGCACAGCCCGCACCGACTACTGGCGGTCAAGCTTAGTTCTACACCCCAAAATCATGGGAGCCGTTGGAATGGAGTTGGTAACTTTATCAAAATACCAAATCCAGGAAGCCACTCGATTCCAGCTTCCACAAACCCCTAAACCCTGGTTTTCAGGCCCTTTCCATATCCAAAGAGCCATCTTAGAAACGGATATAAGAACAGAAGTGGGGCGTTTGGTGAAAATCATGAACACTCACCTTGAAGCCTTTCCTAATGATTCGGATGTAAAAGCAAAAGAGGTGGATTTTAGCTTAAGGTTACTGCGTGGATATGAAGCTGCTGGAATTCCCTGGATTTTTGGAGGAGATCTCAATCTGGTTCCCCAAGAACAGTTAGACCTGCTCAATACTGAAGAACGATACCTCTACTCCTACCCCTCTGAACTCACGACCTTATTGGAGAGATTCCCAAGCATCCCTAGCAAATCAGCGTTATCAAAGGGCAAGTCGCCGAAATGGCTGACCTATTCACCCAATCGATATGAAGACATAGCACCCGATAGAACCTTGGACTACGTCTTTTACGCACCCGATTGGCGTAAAGTAGAAGGCTATGTACTTTCTGATACAGAAGCGCATTTAGCCTCTGATCATATGCCAGTGGTTGCTGTCCTAGAGTTTGTCCCCTTTGTTGCAAATTAAATGAGGCATTACATTCAAAAAGCAATCGCTTTAGGCAAGTTACGTTTAGGAAAGTAAGATCAAGGACTACTGAGACAAATAGATTGAACGTCTTGCTCTTTCATAAACCAAGCTTGCAAACAAGGCCAAACCCCCTCCAACATTTTACCTTGAACAGAGGCGACCGGATGAATGCCATCAGGCTGCATACTTCCAGATTCTAACGCGATTTTTTCAAGAAAAAAGGGAATTAACGGAACACCCTGTTTTTTTGCAGTGGCTTGAAAAACGCCTTCAAATGCTTTCGAATAAGCGGCTCCGTAGTTGGGGGGTAATTTCATACCAAATAACATCACCTCCGCACCGGCTTGCCTTGAAAGGCTCACCATCTTATTCAGATTACGCTGCATCGAAGTGGGTGGATAACCTCTAAGCCCATCATTGCCCCCTAACTCAACAATCACCCATGTTGGCTTATGAGTACTGAGCAGTTTTGGCAAGCGTGACAAAGCGCCACTGGTTGTTTCACCACTCACACTGGCGTTTATGACAGTATTCGGCAGCTTTCCATTTAGATCCTCTTTTTGCAGCCGTTGCTCTAACAGTGCCACCCAACCTTTCTCAACTGAAAAGCCATACCCAGCACTAATACTGTCGCCTAGGATCAGCAATGATTCACTTCTAACATTCAGCGATAATCCAAGGAGGATAAAACACGTAAGTAACACTAAGCTTGACTCGATTCTTTGATTCACGATAAACGTCTCACTGTGACTATTTCCCTATGACAACAGGGATTTCTTAAAAGCGCCTAGGATATTTCCCTATGTCGATTATTTTGCAAGCTGAAGCTCTGAATTATCAAGTTTTCACGTCGGAAGGCACCCTTGATATTTTGTCGGACATTCACCTAAGTATCACTCAAGGCGATTCCGTTGCAATCGTGGGTGCCTCAGGTTCAGGCAAATCCACTTTACTTGGACTTTTGGCTGGGCTGGACACACCCACATCAGGCAAACTTTGGCTGGCACAGCAGCCCATGTCAGACTTGGATGAAGAAGCCAGAGCGCACTTAAGGGCTCAGCAAGTTGGTTTCGTGTTTCAAACGTTCCAATTGCTACCAGGCCTAACCGCTCTTGAAAACGTCATGCTGCCTTCAGAGCTCAGAAACGACACTGATGCTCGGTCGTTGGCTGAACAGTTTTTGGAACGCGTCCATTTAGGGCATCGCAAACATCATTACCCCAGACAATTGTCAGGCGGTGAACAGCAGCGCGTCGCCATTGCTCGTGCTTTTGCGAGCCAGCCCAACATTTTATTTGCCGACGAACCCACCGGTAGCCTGGATACGCACAACGGTCACCACATTTCGGACTTGCTCTTTACTCTCAATCAAGAAACGCAAACCACGCTGGTACTCGTGACACATGAACTCACCTTAGCCGAGCGCTGTCGCCGTCAAATCCAATTAGATGCGGGAAAAATAGTGTCTGATTCCGTAACACCTCAAAAACAAGAAACGCACTCCCATACAGAAGAACAGTCTGAACCCACAACGTCACAGAAGGGTCAACATGGCTAATCTCATGCTCTCCTTGAAATTGCTCTGGCGAGATTGGCGCGGTGGTGAGTTACTCATTGTAGGCTTGGCTTTAATGCTAGCCGTCACCGTGATTTCTACCATAGCACTTGTCACGAACCGACTTCAGCAAGCGTTTATTCAACAATCCCAAACTTTTTTAGCCGCCGAAAGCGCTATTCAAAGCAGCAAGTCAATCCCAATAGAATGGCTAGAGGAAGCACAAAAACAAGGGCTTGCAACAGGGAAAATTGCTCAGTTTCCAACGATGATTCAACACCAAGGCCGTTTTCAAATTGCCGCAGTAAAAGCCGTCTCTTCAGAATATCCACTAATGGGCCACTTAGAAATTAAACGCAGTTTTGATAGCCAACCTGTATCGATAAAGCAAGGCCCCTCCATTGGAGAGGTATGGGTAGAGCCACACTTAATGCGTTTATTGGATGTTCGATTGGGCGATAAACTCACCATCGGTGAAGTTTCATTTGTTGTTAGCGCCATCTTAGAGTTCGAGCCCGACCGAGGCCTAAGCTTTATTAATTTAGGTGCCCGATTAATGATGAATCTGAATGACTTGGAAGCAACAGGTATCATCCAACCCGGCAGCCGTATTCGGTACCGTTTACTTTTAGGAGGGGGCTCAGAAAACATTGCTTCCTATTTAAAAAAATTGGAACCCATCTTAACGGAGCACGACAGAATTCTCGATTTAAACGAAAACAACCCTCGTGTCGCCAAAACGATAGATAGAGCTTCTTCTTTTTTATACCTAACGGGCAGCCTTGCCGTCATGTTAGCCTGCGTTGCGATTGTACTCTCATGTCGACGGTATAGCCTAAGGCATACCCAATACGTCGCCGTCATTAAAAGTTTAGGGCTATCTCAACACCAAACGTTCGCACTTTATGCTTATCAAGTTTTTTTTATGGCCTCTTGTGCGACCTTAATGGGATTAGCTTGCGCTTGGGTACTGCAACATTTCATCGCTCATTTTATTGAACAATTATTAGAAATGAGTGCTCCTGCCCCACAGTGGAAGCCTCTTATTATAGGTGGTTTAGCAGGGCTATTGTGCACTTTAGGGTTTGCACTGCCATCTCTATGGCAGCTAAGCCGAACCTCCCCAATGAAAACCTTACAACAAGATTGGAGCAATCCAGAAGGAAAGGACTGGTTGAATTATATCCCCGGCCCTCTTTGTTTTTGTTTTTTAATCGCAGGATTAACCAACAGCTTGACGCTCACGTTAGCGTTAATTACAGGGCTCACTTTATTGTTGATGCTGGCAAGATTGACTGGCTTATTTGCATTAATGCCTCTTAGTAGACTACTTGGCCGGAAACACCCAAGGTGGCGCCTGGTAACAGGCAGCTTACATCGACGGCAGGGATTTAATACACTTATTCTGGCTGCCTTTGGAACCGCCTTTCTTGCCTTAGCAACCTTATATTTTGCCCGAACCTCGTTACTGCATGAATGGCGTTTGAAAATACCCGTTGATGCACCAAACCACTTTCTTGTCAATATCACCCCACACGAGAAAGACGCTGTTCAATCTGAACTCGATAACGCGGGCATTAAACAAAGGTTTTTATACCCATCCGTACGTGCAAGAGTCACTGCTGTCAATGATATTGAAATTTCTGACTGGCCCCATCAAGACAACCCAGCGACTCGACGTGAATTAAATTTGAGTTGGAGTAAGAACGTACCTATTGGAAACAACATTGAGGCTGGGCGTTGGTGGCAATCTGGCGATCGTGGAATATCGATAGAAGAAAAACTCGCAAAAGAATTAGGTGTCAGCATCGGTGATCGCATTCATTTCTCTGCTGGAGGCTTACCTTTTTCTGCAGAGATTATCAACATTCGATCGCTTTCTTGGGATACCATGACGCCAAACTTTTTTATGTTATTTTCACCAGGAACTCTTGATCATCTACCTCAAACTTATATAGGAAGTTTTTATTTACCCAAAGAACAAAAGCCCTTTATTGTTCAATTCATTCAACGTTTTCCAACCGTAACGGTTATTGAAGTCGACAAAATCATTGATCGTATTCAAACCACCATACATCAAGTATCTTTTGCGATTGAGGGTATCTTAGCGTTGATGCTGTTTGCAGGTGCTTTAGTTTTGCTAGCAGGTGTTCGAACCAGTATCAGTGAACGCCTTCAAGAAGCCGCTCTTGTTCGCGCACTCGGTGCACAAAGCGCATTAATTCGATCGAGTATTCTAGGGGAATTTATGCTTATTGGTTTTTGCTCTGGGGGAATGGCCGCTATCGGTTCAGAACTCGCTTTAGCCGCTATTAGTCATTGGGCATTGGAGCTTCCCATCACCATCCATACAACCTTATGGTTGTTCACTCCGCTCCTGGGTGCATTATTCATTGGGGCGCTTGGCACACTCAGTTGTCAATCAGTTGTTCAGAATCCTCCTATGAAAACTCTCCGTAATATTGCATAAATTCTTACCAGACAAAAAAAGAGCAGCGATAGCTGCTCTTTTTATCTTTCAACTTTTTAAAAACGCAGATTAACCTCTCAACCTACGCACAGGCAACAATGCTACTAACAACAAAGCCCAGAAACCAAATGAACCACCACTAGAAGAACCGGAAGACGATTTAGGCTTAGGTTCTGGCTTAGGTTCTGGCTTAGGTTCTGGCTTAGGTTCTAGCTTAGGTTCTGGTTTGGGTTGCTCTACAACAGTCCCTTCAGGTAGGCGCGTTTCAGTGTTATTGGGGTTATTCATTGCCGCTGTGATCCAGGCATCAAAATGAACAACATTTGTATAAACAGAAGGTGAATTATTGGCATTGCAAATGCCATTAGCTACATAGCTTGCTATTCCATACAAAGAATTTGTTGCTTTAGAAAATGCAGGTCCGCCACTATCACCAGAACAGGGATTTGTTCTATTCAATCCGATATTAACATTATCGTAAACGCATATTTGACTTTCATTCACACTCTTTGTTGATGCAAATGGTTCCAACCTATCGGCATACACATCATTTTTCACCTGATCCAGGTGATCGTAAAACAATTTGGTTGCAAGAATGGCCTGCTCTTGGAGCAACTTCTTTTTATCCTCATTATTTTTAACTGCAACACTTGGAGTATAGGATTTGCCTAGAGCTAAAGCAGCTGCATCAACCTTATTCGAATAACGAGCTTTATACAAATCCAAATCAGCTAATGCATTGTGCTTTCTTGGATTTTGAATCATATCATTACAGCTCACTCTGTCGATAATCGCAACATTTGTTTTCTGCAGGTTACTTGGGTTTTTCCTGGCAGAAAAGTAACTCCAACTTTTAATCAATTTATCAGAATCACGTTCTTCCATTAGACGATTATCTTTTGCAGTCCTTTGAATTTTCCGCAAATCGTCATAATTCGAATGAGCACCAAGGAGATCTGATGAACTCATTTTCTCAATACGCTTTGGCAAAATTGAAAAGATTGGAAAATTTAGATGCCATTTACCTTTGTAGTTATCTGCCAACAAGTTCACTCTATTTTTATTATTAACCGTTTGCCCCCAGCCGATAACATCAAGATTGGCATTAGCTGGCAGTTCAGCGCTAGCTATTGTTACCGGAGTTATGGTGGATTTTTTGCTTAACTTTAAAAGCGCGATATCATACCCGTGGCCTACGCTCCCATAACTCTTATGAACATAAATTGCTTTTACAGGGATTGACTCAACCGCATCAGAACCGTCGTATTTTACACCGCCAATATCAACCTTAAAATCCACCTTCTTATTGCCAAGCTTTTTGAGTTTAAACTTCCCTTCTTCTGGATACCATTTCCTACCTACCCCTTCAACACAATGAGCAGCTGTTAAAACCCATTGATCTGCAATTAACGAACCGCCACAAAAGTGGTGCAGATAATTTATACTGGTATTTTCAAACTTTAAACTCGCCATCCATTCATAGGGTGAAGAGTTCTGCCCACCAATAATTTTGGGTGCAGCAACAGCGCTTGTGCTAGCAAAAGCTAACGCCAAGCAAGTGCCCACATAGTTAAAAGGGGGTTTCATAAAACAGGGACCTATTGGAATTGTAACGGCGTGCAAGAATTGACCTGCACAATAATACCAAACGGAAATGTTTCATCAACACGGAAATGATTGGTGACCGACCAAGATCCGTAAGATTTAGGCGGAAATTTTTATTTGCTTATATGGGAGAAGACTGACGGCTCGACTTACAGGTTTAAAGGGGAGAAACAATGTTAACGCCGCCAATTCTCTTGCATAACGCCGTTTAACCACTGCTCACCATTAGAGGTCAACTGCCAGTAATTATGTAAACCACCCGCCGTGGAAGCAACGTTTGTCACCATACCGGCACTTTTTAGATAGGCCTTTAATTTTTGGAATTCTAATCGGTTAACTTTTACATCTCCCACCGCGTGGGCATCTTTGATCGCTTCCAAAAATGTACTGCGGTAATTTTCTTCAATGAAATCTTCTAAAGCACCTCTGACCTTATCCTCTCGAACAGGCGCCAGCATTAAGGGGCCAACCGCGGCTAAGGTTTTTTGCCATGAGATTTTCAATCGCTTTTCCACTGGAGTCATTTGACCATGACTAAACACTTTTGCCGTACAATGAATTTCCAGGGACGCGTTGGGATTGAATTCCACATTTATTTGAGGGCTCGCAGGGGAATTCCCGTTGACACTACTGCCAACCAATCCTGTTGATGATGGCGCAGCAGCAGACAACAGGCGATATAGATGAGTCCAGCCAGCTCTGACATGGATCAAAAGCTCTTCTCGACCAGACCAGAACTTATGATATCCCTGTTTAAGTTGGTTTTGCATGCTCACTAACCGACGAGCTTCTTCGAGATTTTTGGCTAGAGCAGCCGTATTGCGCATAAAGCTCGCAACAGGGCGATTTCGAGCAAGGATGTAAGAAACTTCACGATGCAGATAACTCTCCCCAGTAGGAGAAAGAGTGCCATACTGCTCACCGGTCATGATGATGTAAGCGTCAGCTCGATCAATGAGAGTGCGGGTTGCTTGCCAGTCAAATTCACCGTATTCGGGTAAATAGGGAATGTGCAAAGGGACAGTCCCTGAAGCGATCAGTTGACGGCTCACTTCGTAGACTTCCCGAGCAAGATCAGGCTCCCAAGCGCAAATATAGAGACTGAATGGGGTTTTTGTGCTTACTAACATGTTCCGACCAGCATACAGCCAAGCATCTTATAAGACAGGGGTTTTTCATTCTCTCAAGTTGTAAAGGATTGCTTACCTAGCAAAGCCCCTTACATACACTTCAGCATTACTCGTTGAACTTCGCCAGGCCAAAAAGCCCTATCAGGGTAACTGATGTATGTTAGGCACTAAAACGAGAGGATTTAGGCTCGCTTTAGGTTCCCGAAGCTCGTTGAAACTGTCGCTAGTCTACTCTTAGCGGTGTCAACAATAAAGCCCCATGGCTGTAAATTCATCAGATATGGGTCTTTGTTGAATAAGAATAGGTAGCCAACCCAACCTACTCCGGCCTCGACCAGTGCCATAGGGTTCCAACACTCACCCCTTATTTAAGATTCATTTTAACGGCCTCTGGCTCCCTAATCAGCCATCCTATATGGTACAATGCCCTTTTATGGATGCAGACATCCAAAGCTTTAGTTAGTAAAGGTCCACTCGCTCATGACTCGTAAGAAAAAATCACGCTCTCTAAAGCGCATCCACCAGGTGAAAACAGGTAGCCGCTCCAAGCTTCAGAAATCAACCCAAACAGATCGCCAGCATAAGAGCCGCTTCAAGACGGATAAAAAGCAAAAATCCATTTTTGCTCTGCATCAGGAAGCGCTAAAAAATGAAGAGAATCAGGAGCAAGAGTCTCGGGTTATAAGTCAAGAAAGAACAACGACTGCTACTGCCACACCTAAATCTCCAGCCAGAAGTCATCAAAGTAAACCTAAGGCTGCAACGCCCAAGAATGATGCTGCTCGTTCGATAAAACAAGGCCAACAAAAAGAATCCGTTGAAAAACCCAGTGTTTGGGACAATTTTGAAAAAGGCATCCACAAAGACATTTTTTAACGTTGGGCGATACCACCAACGTTACTGCCTTAATCAATAGCCCGAACAAGTTGAGTAAACCTCTTGTGCTAAATACCGATATTTATACATCTGCCATTAGCTCAATCAAGCTTATTACACATACAACTCAGCAGCCTTGGAATGCAGCAGACTCTTTACTGCTCTCGCTCATGGATGGCTTTCTAACAACTGATCGCGCTCAAACTATTCAGGTGTTTAATGATAGTAGGGGCGCTATATCCCTCAGTTTGGCAAGCGCTCATTCGACAATTAACCTATTCAGCTATCAAGATTCTGCAACGTCGGCACGAGCGATCAAAGACAACGCTAACATTAACGAACTGGATGTCTTCGCCCATGCCGATTTAGCCGATCTTTCACAGCCTTATGATTTGGCTCTGGTGCAAATTCCCAAAAACATGGACTTCTTTGAAGAGCAAATATTTAGTTTATGGCAGAACGCACACTCAGACAGCAAGATCATCTGTGCCGGCATGATTAAGCACTTAACCCCACAAATTAATGCCATTCTCAACCGCTACTTTGAGCACTTAGATATTCCCCACGCGGTTAAAAAAGCAAGGGCCTTTATTGCGCAAACCCCGAGAAAAAAGCCAGATACACAAAAGCTAGAAAAGATTTTCCAGTATGAAACACCTGAAGGCATTTCCTTGATTAATTACTCCAATGGTTTTTCAAGGCGAAAACTTGATATTGGTTGTCGTTTTCTGCTCGAAAACATGCCTTATTTGGAAGGTGATATATGCGACCTTGGCTGTGGCAATGGGGCTTTGGGGATAACCGCTAACAAAATCTCCAATAATATTACATCGACTACCTTTATTGATGACTCTCACATGGCAATCGCGGCAGCAAGAGTGAATGTTCAACGTAATTTGTTCGATGAGACATCAAGCAATGCACCCAAAATTGGCTTTTATCATAGTGACATTTTTTCTGAAGTGGGTAACGATTTAAGGTTCGACCACATTCTTTGCAACCCCCCTTTCCATGAAACACATCGGGTAGGAATCGACATAGCACACCGAATGTTTTCGGACAGTTGCAAACGATTAAAACCATCAGGCACATTATGGATTGTTGCTAATCGGCACTTAGGGCATCGAAACACCCTAAAGAAACACTTCTCTTGTGTTGAATTGATGGCTCAAAATCCCAAATTTGTGATTCTAAAAGCCTGTCAGCAAGCGTCTTTTTTCTAACGGGAATGTAATGAAGGAAGCTGCATGAATTATTGGGCTCCGACTAAAACAACTATTGTAGAGTACGAGATTAAACGCAGCCGTTTTATAGCTCAGGCTTGTCGATGCCCAGACGCCGCTACATTTAAGAGCTTTCTTGAGAAGATTAAAACGCAACACCCAAAGGCATCTCATCACTGTTATGCCTTTACATTGGGCAACCCTCTCGATTCAAGACTGCATGGCGCCAGTGATGATGGTGAACCTTCAGGTACCGCCGGACAACCTATGCTGAAAGCCTTAACGGGCTACCAGCACGATAATGCGTCATTAGGAGAAACCGGCATCATCGTCACTCGTTACTTTGGAGGCATAAAGTTAGGTACTGGTGGCTTAGCCCGAGCCTATACACAAGGGATTAAAGAGTCATTAACCCCTATGACGTTTGAGCTGGTGTATCCAACGAACGCTGTTTGGCTAGAAGGGCCGTATGATAAAGAAGATAAGGTTCAGCGCCAATTACTCGCTGAAGACATTCAAATAACTGAGCGGCAATATGGGGAACAGGTTAGGTTACAGGCTCAGATTCCATTGCACATTAACGATGAGCACTTAGCAGAGCTTCTGCCCTATCCTTGGAAAAAATGCACCTAATCAGCTGATCTATTGATCCTGAAGATAAACCGCGATTAACCTATGCCCTTCATCTGACAAATCCAAAAACTGGAAGTCCGCTCTGAATTTTACCTGCGATATGCGGCGAATGGACACCAGTTTACAACAAAGGGTAATAGACATCGTACTGCTGCTTTTAAATGGCAGGGAAAGCCTCATTGGGAACTGGCCCAACCTCGCTTCATCGGGTGGTAAAATCTTATCAATCTCATCCCTGAGCGCCTCCACTGTCATACCACGCGGTGTAAGCTGACAAAGCTCAACGGAAAAGTCTCCCTTTAATAGGGAAATGGATGCCCGTTGAACGAGCGCGTCTTGATTATCTAGCGGGAAATTGACACGTTCGCCGGTATCGAGCAAGTCTGGATCACTCCAACGGTCCATGATGCCCTCGTAAATTCAACCACCTACAGCTAGGACCTTAGTTGAAAATTGATCAATGAACAACCTGCCAGGGTTTGTCAAGAAGGTCTTTTTTGCCAAATATTAGAAATTTGTCCTCAAAGGTTACAACTCGTGTGCAACTCTCGTCACATTAACGGGATAAAGAGCAGTTACGCCTTAAATTTTGACTCTCATCATAGACGCCGCCAATAGGTCGTCAAAAGTCAGACTGAACGCTCTTTTAATGTCTTCTTTAAGATCGTCTGCCCTAAAACGACCACAATCATGGCAACATTGGCCAAGCAACAAGCGCTCAGACTCCCCCTCACATCACACTCTTTTCATCTCAATTACAGCAATCAAGATTTACACCATGGACTAATACAACCGAGCTTCAATATATCAATTTCAACGCCAATCCGTTCAAATGGCGAGCATGGCAATACCAGGAATGATAGGGCAGGCATGACGCTCCCAATAAAGGAAAGTCATTTTATATGACTGGAATCCAATACTCTTTGAAATCAAGCATTCGTTTATCAGTGGCATTGCATATCATATGCGGATCATTATCCATTAAACTCGGCTTATGAAACTCATGAATTTAGGTTGAAAATAGGGCTTTGATGTAAACTTTCATACTAAAAAACTCTACAGAGCCTATCACCAGGGTACCTAACTTACACAAAAACATGATTCAAAAGCTTCTTTTATTGAATCAAAAAAACGCTCAATATATCGCTAGAGGTATGTTATGAAGCCTGACTCGCAACTATGCCACTATTTTACTTCAGATTTTGAGCTCTTTAAGATACTGGGGCTCATTCAATGCCTGATAAAATCATTTATTGAGTCTCTGAGTTAAGTGTGATTGAGTCAACCTTAAAGCAAAATGAGCAGGCTTCATTTTTCTAGTTTTGAAATGAATAAGGGCCCTCGAAACACTGCTTCCCATTGGGGGATAGTTGTTTCATTAGCATATATTCAGATTCATTAAGGAACCCGCTGGGTGATTGCGCACTACCTGAAACCACATATGCCAACCTGCCTATCTGCTTCCATATTTCGATAAGCATTATGATCGAAAAGATCAGGAGAGTGGATTTATATGAATCTATCCAAAGAATGATGCGGTCTGTATAATGCCGCCATTTGAGATCGGGTATGATGACTGCTCAATGGATGTTTGGATAGTCTGCTTGAAAAGCTATTTTTTACAACGAAGCCCATGTTCCACCCATGACGATTATACCCCACAGGGTACTTAAGCTAATGTGGCGAAATCATATTTGAAGGTTCACTCATATGTCTTACTTTTTACCTAAAAACGCCTTACCGTTGGGCCTATGGTTACTGTGGTTAACAACATACGCTGGTTACAGCTTCTACATCTATTTATTATGCGACAGCCAGCTTATATATACGTTGGATGATCCATATATTCATTTAGCTCTCGCTGAACATCTTACACATGGCCATTTTGGTATTAACGCTAATGAAGCAGCTTCACCATCTTCATCCATTCTATTCCCATGGCTACTGGCTATAACAGAAATACTCGGTTTTGATCAATCTGGTCCTTTTGTTATTAACTCTTTCGCTACCGCATTAAGTGTTTGGTTAATCCTAGAGTTTATCTTCAAACAACCCTTTCCTAACTGTCGATATAGTCAAGCCCTACCGATTTTACTTTCTGTCTATCTTGTCTTAAGCATTGGGTATGCGATTCCCTGGACTGGTTTAGAGCACAGCCTTCACATTCTAGCTGTTGTTCTTTGCGTAAGAGGCCTGATTCATTTTGTAGAGTCCAATACAATACAGCCAACTCTCATATTCGCTTCAATTTGCATGCCTTTACTTCGCTTTGAAGGTTTTGCTCTTACTGGGTTAGTCGTTTTGATGTTACTGTTTTATCGTCAATACAGAGCTAGTCTATTAATAATAGCGCCTATCTCTGTTTGTCTAGCAGGCTTTATTGCCCTCATGCACATTCAAAATCTACCTGTATTCCCTAGCTCGGTTTCTGTAAAATCTCAATTAGTAGCAAGCCTCCAAGATCAATCTGGTTTATTTTCTATTTATCAAAAGTTATCCGAAAATTTTTTTGATAACCTTTCTAAGATACAATCCAAAGTTGCTTTGTTGCTGTCGGGTCTAATTGTAATAGTATCATTCATAAAATTAAAACGAGCTTCAAGCACCGAGCTGCGAACAACCTATACTGGATTCCTCTGCATAGGCATTGTGTCTTTAGGTACTGTCTCTGCGCATATTATAGCAGGAAGGTTTGGTTGGTTTTTCCGATATGAGCTTTACATGGTTGTTTTTATAGGACTACTGTCCACATACTTCCTAATTGTTAAACTCAACGAAGAAACTAATGATTCCAGGTTTTTCATCGGTGTTTATATTGTGCTATTTATCCTGTTATTTCATTTTCTTTTGAAAGCATATGTTTTTAAAGCTATCCAGAGAACACCTTTAGCTTCTCAGGGAATCTATGACCAACAGTATCAAATGCACCGTTTTGTAACCGAGTACCTTCGTGATAGTGTTGCTGTCAACGATTTAGGATGGGTTGCCTATCAAAACCCAAATTATGTACTTGACCTTTGGGGGCTTGGTTCAGAACAGGTTCGATCATTAAAAGCAAATAACCAGTGGGATGTAATAACCATTGACAAAATTACTCAAGAAAAATCCATCACTCTGGCTATTATTTATTCCGATTGGTTTGAAGGAGTAATCCCCCCTCATTGGTGCAAGGTTGCCGAACTTACAACCCCGAAGTATACCTCAGCTGGCGCAAGGGTTGATTTTTATCTTATAAACCATAAAGCCAAACAGCGAGTATACGATGCATTATCACAATTTGCGGCTAGCATTCCTTCTCGAGACTCACTTAAAGTGCTCAACTGTCAACTTATCAAATACGATCCTCTTGCAAAGATTAATGGCTTGTTTAACTAGAAACACACAACTTCGTGGGGCTATTAGCAATAGCCATGAAGGTTTTTGAACCGATTTTTGTTAGTTTTACCGATCAATACATTTTTGTAACCGTTTCAAATAGCCAGAAGCACTACCCTTGCTCCCTTATTTTGATAATTATTATCAGAAATAAGGGAGCGGCTCAGATATCAGAAGCCCCGTAGGATTTTTGCAACAGAGCCGAGATTCTGCGCCTACATTACAACAGAACTCTTTCGTGTTATTTTTAAAGTACCATGACCTACCCGATGATGTTAATGCCTTAAAAGAGCAAGTCTTAGCGTTGCAATTTCAATTTCAGTAAGAACAAGGATACCTAATTCACCAAGAAACCATTTGCTTAATGAAACTCAAGCGGTTTGGTAAAAGCAGCGAGAAGGATCCCGGACAGTGTGAGCTGTTTGATGAAGCCGAGCAGCTCAGTGAGCATTCAGAAGAGCATGACTGTCCAGAGGACATCACGGAACCCTCTGAACCTTTGACGACGGTTTCCAAACCCAAAAGAGGTCGCAAGCCATTACCCGATCATCTGCCGCGTGTGGTGCAAGAACAGGATCTAGAAGACTCAGATAAAATCTGTGATTGCGGGTGCCAGAAAACCTACATCGGTGATCAGGTGAATGAGCAGCTTGATATTATTCTCGCTCAAATCCAAGTGATTCAGCATCGGCGTAAACAGTATGCGTGTCAAGGCTGCACCTCCGCGCCGGCAACGGCTTCCATGCCCGTACAGCCGATCCCAAAAAGCAACGCTTCCCCTGGGCTCTTGGCTTACGTCATCACAGCCAAGTTTCAAGATGCGCTGCCCTTATATCGTTAAGAGGTGATGTTTAAACGACTCGATATCCACCTGCCGCGCAACACTCTGGCTCAATGGGTCATGAAAGCGAGTCGCATCATCCAGCCGCTGTATAACCTAACCTACTGCAAGAGCGTCTGCTCGACAGCGGCTGCCTCCATATGGACGAGCCCCCGGTACAGGTGCTCAAAGAACCGGGCAGAGAGCCCTCAACCAAAAGCTATATGTGGGTACGAAAAACAGGGGATCCCGATTGCCCCATTGTTTTATTCAACTATTTCCCAAGTCGAAGTGCGGACGTCATTGCAACGCTCTTGGGTGCTGGGCCCATGCACGTTGCAAATTCGTCGAAGCCGATAAAGTGGCCAACACTCCTAAAGGCAAAATCGGCAAAGCGGGGATGGGCGTGCAGTTGATACGAAAACTCTATACCATTGAACAACAGATCCAGTCGTTAACCCCGGATGAGGGATACCGCACCCGACAACAATCCCGTCGAAAATACCATCCAGCCCTTTGCAGTGGGTAGGAAAAACTGGATGTTCAGTGATACGCAAGCCGGTGCACGGGCCAGCGCCCTGTTGTATCCCTTGATTGAAACCGCAAAAGCCAACGGCTTAGAGCCCTACGCTTATTTAAAAATGCTGTTCGAGCAACTGCCGCTTGCCCTCAGCTTGGAAGATTGCGAAGCCTTGCTACCTTGGGAGATCACACCATAAACAGCAACCCTGATTGAGGTTGATCGCTGAAGATCGCTTACGTATGTAATACCAAAGCTGGCTTAATACTGTTCTTCATTTTGGAGATGCGTAATGAAAACATTATTTATTGTAAGTAGGTTATTAATTCTTTTACTTTTTTTAAGTGTGTGCTTCAATTTGAATGCCGCCCAAGAGGTCTCCTTTGCTGTTACCCCCCTTAAAAATAAATTGCGACATGACTCCGCCCTTTCCAAAAACGCACAACTATTTACAGGAAAAGGTAGCGTTAAGGTTGGGATTTATAAGCGAAAACCACATAAAAGAATAGGGCATATTTGCTGCCATGATAAGACTTGGACAAAAGAGTACTTCTTAGTAGGAAACGGAGGCGATGACCTCATACTGCAAATAAAAAATAACACTAATATGAAGGTTGGTGGATCAGCTGCATCTGTATATAGCAAAGACGGGAAATTATTTGCAAATGCACATCTATCAACCTCTTTGAAAGATCATCATGTTGCAATATCCCCATCAGGAAAATACTTCCTTATTTCGGCACGCAATAAACTGACAGTATATGATCACAAATTAAACAAAATAGGGATTTACAATCATTCCAGCATCGACATTGATTTCAAATTTACAGCGCTCTCGGATAGCGGAAGATCAATTCTGACTATAGCTGATGATTCTTTGCTGTACATAGATGTTCATAAGAACACCAAATCAGAAATTAAAGGTTGCCAAATAAACAAAAACCGCCAATATCGAGGGTCTTTTTTTGCAATAGAAGATGACCGTTTTTTCTTAATTTCTGGAAAAGGTACAGCATGTGTAATAGAAGGGGGGGGTGGTAAGAACCTTCCAAATCAATGTGGATAAAGACCTACTTACAGTGTACACCACAGATGAGTACCTGTTCATATTAACCACCGAATCTATAGATGTTCATTCCACAAAAAATCTTAGTCGGCTTGGTGTATTTCAACTGAAACCGTACTACGAGAATCAATATGGTAAATCAGCCAGTGAGACCCCTTTCTTTGTTCAGCATGCTTTTGATTACAAAAACAAAACATTCTTCTTAAGTCTCGGTGGAAATACCGGAACCTTTCTAGAAGTAAAAATCGACAATATATAAACCCTAGGAGCGTAATACATATGTAAGCGATCAACTTTAGAAAGTCTATTCACATTCTCTTGGATGATTTCAACCCCTCTTAGCCTGGAAAATCACACCATAAACAGCAATCCTAATAGAGTTTGATCGTAAGCGATCAAACTCGACGGGCTCATATTTCCGATAAACATTATTGTCAGAAATATAAGAGGGGGAATTAGATCGGCTCATGGCTAATTAAGGCGCTTGATTTGGCTGATGATAAGATTACTGGGACAGTCTATGCTTCGATCAAAGGATCATCATAGCGTGTATCTCGGCCACACTGAGCTCAGTCTAAATTTAATACCTACTCACCTAATTTGAAATGAACAAGATTATTTTCTAATTTGTTAGCAAGGGCTCCGATCTCTTGGCTAGCTTCAGACACAACTCGAGTACTTTCCGCACTCTTGGAAGAAAGTTCAGCTACCTCGCTGATTCTACTGCTGATACTGGATGATACTTGCGTTTGTTCTTTGGCTGCCTGAGCGAACTCTTGATTCTGGGTACTACTCTGGTTAATTCCTTGTAATATGTCATCAAAAAAGACAACTATTTCCGTTACCTGCTCCCGAGTCTCTTGGACTCTACTTATTGATGAGCTCATAACAGAGTCAGCTTCTGCAGATCCGGCTTGCAACTGCTCTATGGTATTTTGAATTTCCTCAGTGGCATCTTGGGTTCGTTTGGCAAGTGTACGAACTTCATCAGCAACAACTGCAAAGCCTCTTCCTTGTTCTCCAGCTCTTGCCGCCTCAATAGCAGCATTGAGAGCAAGCAAATTGGTTTGCTCGGCAATACCTCTGATGATGTCTAGCACTGACACAATACTAGATATGTCAGAAGTTACCTTTCCAAGTGTTTCCGATGTTCTAACGGTGTTATCAGAAAGATCCTTAGATATTTGTTCTGTTTTACTCACTACAGATTGTCCTAAGGATGCTTTGTCTTGCATTGACGAAGTAATACCGGCAGCAAGCTCTGCATTTGATGCTATGGTTTGCGCTGAGGCTTCAAGTTCAGTAGCAGCTGCTGAAACAACCTGACAGAGCTCATCCTGATGCTCGACTCGTCCTTTTGCTTGCTCCATTTCATCATTTAATGAGGTTGCATGCGAGCTAAGGTTCGTAGCAACTAGTTGAACTTCTTTAAGAATGGAAGAAACATTTTCCAACATTCTGTTCAATGCCGTTGAAGCGCTTCCAATCTCATCATTGTTGGATACAGTAAGCTTCTGAGTGAGATCTTTCGTATCAGCAATGTAGTTCAGCATTGCTCCAAGGTTAACGATTGGCTTCACTAATTTAGATGCCAATATGGAACTGAGAAGGATACTGATGATACTACCAATAATGATGACGCTTACTAAAATAACGAGGAAAGTGTTCTTTAAATTGATCAGTGGTTCATTTGCTTCATCAGTAGACATCATACTGATGAGACCCCATTGAAGATTCTTAACGGTCATTGGCGCATAGGATGCAAACCAATCCTCATTCAAAAAAACAATGGATTTATTGCCTTCATTTCCAGCTAGAGCTTCTAAGGAAGCAACATTCTCAAAAGGAAGTATCGAAAGGGTTGTAGATTTGACGGTTATTTTTTCCTGTATCTCTTGTTTGACCCCCGATGCCTTAATAAGATCTAAAAATGTTTGTTTATCTTCAATTAGCTTTCTACTGATAGAACGCATGGTCACATCGGGTCCAACAAGTACTGATTCCCCCGTTTTACCAAGACCCACCGAAGCCCACTTTTCATCGAACGACATTATCTGTTTAATGGCATCCACTGGCATTTGAAAGATTAGAATCCCCACTAATTTGCCATCACTGTGAATAGGTGAAGAAATAAATGAAGCAGGGTCATTGTATGAAGGTGGATAAGGCTTAAAGTCATCCAAGTAAGATTCGCCTGATTTAAGCTTGAGCGCGTTTTTGAATGCTCTACCAATACCTGTATCGGAGAAGGGGCCCGTTAATAATGATGTTGAATAGTCCACTTCTTTGAATACTGAGTAAACAATGGTACCTGTTACAGGGTCTGCAATGAATACATCGTAGTATCCGAACTGGCTCTGAAAATCTCTAAAAAATGTATGGTATTTGCTATGTACTTGAAAATATTCTAGTTCTGATTTGACATGAGTAAGCTTGTCTTTTGATCCTAAAGGATTAGAATTATTCGAAATAAAGGTATATTGGAGAAAGGCATCAGTAGGAGATAACTTATTAATCCAGGTATCAACTGGAAACATCTCCCCTCCCTCTCTTTTTGAGAATTCCTCTGCAAAATCTGACGTATAGAACTTTTTCAGGGATGAGGCAGTGTCAATACCAGCGCTGGTTGGGATTGATTTGTAGGCACTTGCAAATTCAACAGCGGCATCAATTGTGGCGGGATTAAGTGTTAAATTTGTCAGTTGTTTCTGAATCTCATCGAAGTAGGATTCAAGGCGGTTGATTTGTAAATTACGTACACTGTCAAGCTGCTTGTAAACTTGCTCTTTGATCACATCTTGCTGAATTTGAAAAACTTTTAAGCCTGCTATTAGGACAGTAGCAGCGAGCAAAAAAGTAATTAGCAGCGACACAGCCCCGCTAAGTTTAACCTTGATAGACAGCATAATAACAGGCTATTACTGAGAGTCACTAAGTAGTGTAGATCTGAAATGGTATTTATGGGCCTTCTAGGTTATTTGATCTGCACCAATGGTTAGTAGGAACTTCGTTGAATGAATATGAGCTACCCATAGAGAGAATGTAATGTGGTATACGCTGATTGGAGCCATAGCCCCTATATTTCTGATAATAACGCTTATCGGAAATATCGCAATGATTTTGGTAGCATATATTTGCATTGAAACCCAGTCTAGACATAGAGTTCAAAGACATCCTCTGAATGAAAATTTATTGCAAATGAATGAAGCCAAAAAAGGATACTGGATCATATAAGATCCAATATTTCTTCAAGTGGACGGCACACTTCCGTTGTTGCAGCAGGGCCTGATCCAAGATATGCCTATACCATCGGTAACTATACAACCCTGAAGTTTGAATTAATACTTTCTGGAACCTAGTACTATAGCAACTTGTGAGATAGCTTCCAATATGAACTCACCTACTTCAAAAGGGTTGTGCAGCCCCATATTTCAAGAAAAACATTTATCTTTAAAATAACTATAAATATTTCATAAAAAAACAACCATTTTATAATTAGATATAATCAAACGGTGCGAGATTCAGCATCCACAATGAGCCACCTTCCATTTCAAACCAACAAGCATATTATTTACAATCACATCGCATTCACAGCAATTCCAAGTCAAACAAAAACTAAGAATTAAGTAGTATTGACTATCAAAGGTTTGTTTCAATAACATGAATGCCTGACAGGAAATACTAGCCATTCATTAAACATAAGGAATACAACATATCACAATTTAACATTGCTTTTGCAAAATCCGAATCAATCAATCTTTTTCACTCTTATGATCCAGATGCCATATACGGTTACCGCCAACTATGTTTATTTTCAGAACAATTCATCATTTGATTGACACACAATCGCCGCTAAGGATAGCTGAATCACAACAACAGAAATGTGCCATAAAATCAGAAAACATTAAAATCACACTCTACTTCGTTGAGCTTGACAGCAAGGTATCTAATCGAGAGAATTATTCAAGAATAGAAAAGTTCAAAACATCCAAGGAAAACAATATTACACTTCCAACACCATAAATCTGAATCCAATATTTGATTCGCTATTACCAGAAGAAAAACACTCTCCTTTTATGGAAAGAAAATTGGCAGAGAACTTTTGCGTACAGCATCAAAAATACTTGCACCTAGCATGCAAGTACAGAGGGAAGGTACAATTCTCACTGTCTTTAGGAAGGAACATGGCATGGCATGCTCATATCCTAGACACCATGGCTTATCATAAAGACTGCCAGTACTTATTTGGCAGATATATCCACCATTACCCTTATTTTGGAGTAAGGAGTGAAGAAGACAGAGAAAATTTAGAGAAAGCTTACTCCAACACACAAAAATTATATTTAATAGAATTTGGTGAAGAAATTTAAACATGAAGCAAAATGAGTATAAATATCTAAGCTACCTTTTTTTCCACGATATCTCATTCAGTCTATTCAGAATTCTTTTTTTTGGTATGTAATATCAAAGTTCGGTGGTGAATCGCTCTCTGTATTACTAGCCGCAACAACAATGGCAGGATTTTTCTTTCTACAGGCAAGCGCTCCTATATCAGATATATATAACAAAGCTAAAATGCTAGGCTTAGTATCTATCCTCAACATACCTTTCTTCTTATCATTCTCGTATTCAACAACCCTACTTGATCTTGAGTTCTATTTATTGGCAACCATATTCTTTGCAAGCAGTCTTTTGTCCGCAATATCAGGACCACCTCAAAACTCGATACTACCAGAAATAACCTCTCCCAATCGCGCTCCTGTCTTAATAAGGCATAGAAAATCACTAACTTCAACTATCGCTATTATTGCTCCTATTGTATCAGGATACATTGGCAGCATATCCACTCCCTTAGGTTTTTTCATCTCAGCAAGCTTAATGCTTTTATGCGCGATATTAATATCATCTGTAAAAACAAGGAGCACAGAAAGCACTAAAAAATCTGCAAGACCAAACTGGACAACCTTAATCAAAGAAGGATGGCTTCTAAAGAGGTACGTTAGAATTGAATTTTGGTTTACTGCAGCTACTTCTTTAATCAACATGCTTGTCACGCCTTATTTACTTATTATTATTCCACTGACCATCAAAAATAAATTTCACGGCGAATTAATCACTTATGGAACTGCAGAATCTTTAATCGCTTTAGGATCACTACTCTCTGCCGCCATCATCCTTCCTACCCTTAATAAAGCAGTAAACAAATTTTGGATTTGCAGTTTAGGAGTACTCGTTGCTGGGCTAGGTATTATGGCATCCACACTCACAAATGATCTTTCTATTTTTCTTGCACTAGTACCACTGATCGGTTCAGGAATGGCTATATTCACTATGTGTGGTCAATCTCACCGCATCCTTGCCACTCCCCAAAACATAAGATCACGAATATCGGCCATTGATTTATCTCTCGGAAAATTAACGAAGTCCTTAGGGCTAATAATGACGGGCGGATTACTTACAGTTATAGACTCAAACACATTAAGCCTTATATATGGAGCAGCCATAGTCGTGTTCTCTGCCTTATTTTTACTCATACCCGATTGGAAGGAGTTCATGAACCTAAAATATGAGGAACTCGATGGCTACTTTGATAAAAAATATCTTATGAAAAAACGACCATCTTAAAAATGGTCGTTAGTCAATGCTCTTTTTAGCTTAATCTCAAGAAAAAACCTACCCAAAGCAAATCATTCTTTCAGAGTTGCGCTGTCAAAAAAATTAGGGGTGTACTAGCCTTCTCTTTTCAAATCAGCCAAAACATTTCCGTATTCTCAGCCATAAGAGGATAAATACATAAAACTGCGTTATTGAAAAAAGATGCCGTGATGATATAAAAACCTGGTATGTTTAAGCACATTTTCAGCAGCACAACTGATAAAAATGTTATCAACTTCACCGTCGTTTGGAAATTCATACAAAATGGGTGCTCATGTTCTTTTCAAAACTGAAGGCAGCACCCATCGCAACATATTGCGAGAGATTAATGCCCCAATTTCTCATCAACGGTTAGTTTTCTCGCATTCTCAAGCATCATGACAGGCAAGCCGTTTTTAATGGGAAAGGCAATACCCTCCGCCTTACAGTGTAATTCTTGGTTCTCAGGTTGCCATTTCAGTGAACTACGGCAGGATGGGCAAATTAAAATAGAGAGCAACTTTTTATCCATGTAATAACACCTCTAAGCTTGAGATTAATTCGAGTGACAGTGTGGCTTCGACTTCAAGAACAAACATAGGGGTTGAGAACGCCTTCAACTTAACCCAATCCTTGCTGGTTGTCACAACAGGCAAATTGGGATCTAGCTTAAGCAGGTCATCCTGGCAATAAGTATGGTGATCTGGGAAGGTAAAGACTTGATCGGTTTGGATACCCAATTGGTGTAGGGTTCCAGTAAAGCGATCAGGGTTACCAATTCCAACCATCACTTGCACATGCTTGCCATGAAAGTATTGCACAGAATGCTGCAAACCCGTTGCCGTTTCACGAAAACAAACAGGTTCCAACAAGAAGTGGGATTTAGAAAGGCTTGAACCCAATCGTTGAGGTAATGATTGGATTGCGTTTTCAGGCCCATTAATGAGCACATGATCAATTTTTTGTAAACGGTCTAGAGGTTCACGAAGAGGCCCAGCAGGTAACAAATACCCATTACCAAATCCTCGAGCACCATCAACGACACATATGGAGTAGTGGCCTTTAATAGGCCAATGTTGTAACCCATCATCCAGTATTAGAAGATCAAACTTCTCTAATTTTTCTGCTTCTTTAGCCGCACTGACACGATCTGGACTGACAAGAACATCCACCCCCGTTGTCAGATGCAACATGAGAGGTTCATCCCCTACGTATTGCGCACTGTCGGTACTTTTAACCCAGTGAGGTTTTTTTCTTATGGCAGCTTCGCTTTTATAACCTCGCGTGAGAACACACGGCTTATAGCCCATAGTTTGAAGGCTTTTAACGAGGGCTTGAACAACTGGAGATTTACCAGTCCCCCCCACAGAGAGGTTACCCACTACGATGGTGGGCAGTGCTGGTTGATAAGCTCGCAACTGTTTTTTTTGAGCCATTCGAGTTGAGATTTTGCCATACAGCCAAGCTAGGCATCTTAACCACCCTGCTGGCTTAACGTCAGTCTGATACCAACGCTGTTCCAAATTCATGGTTATCCTCAACTGCCTGTTACGCTAGGACCGTCTTTAAACTGCATCGCATGCAACCGGGCATATTGACCATCTTGCTCCAGCAAAGATTGATGGCTCCCTTGCTCGACGATTTGGCCATCACTCATCACAATGATGGTGTCAGCTTTTTCGATAGTACTCAGTCGATGTGCAATCACTAAGGTTGTCCGACCTTTCATAGCCTCTTCTATCGCTTTTTGAACAAAAACTTCCGATTCATTATCCAAAGCAGACGTAGCTTCATCCATAATTAAAATAGGCGCATTTTTCAATAATGCCCGCGCTATGGCTAAGCGTTGTCGTTGACCTCCAGACAACAAAGTGCCGTCATCACCAATGACCGTGTCATAGCCTTGGGGCAGGTTTTCAATGAACTCATGCGCGTAGGCAAGTTTTGCCGCTTCAATGATGGCTTCTCGGGAAGCATTTCTAAGCTCACCATAGGCTATATTTTCAGCCACTGTTGCGTTAAAAAGTGTGACTTGCTGACTAACCAGTGCAATTTGCTTACGCAGAAATCTAAGCTCTAACTGCTGGATTGGCTTACCGTCTAAGTAGATTTCCCCGTCAGTCAGCTCATAAAACCGTGTTAACAAGCTAACCAAAGTGCTTTTACCACTTCCTGAGCGCCCGACGAGGGCTATCGTTTTCCCAGCAGGAACGTCAAGAGAAACTTGATGCAAAACGTTTTCAAGGGTCAGAGGGTAATGAAAATTAATGCCTTTGAATTGAATATCACCGCGTACGGACGCCATTACTTCGGTCCCAGCATTAGGCTCTGAATCCATATCCATGAGTGAAAAAGCCGACTGCGCACCCACAATGCCTCGCTGTACAGTGGAATTCAAACTGGCCAAGACTCTTAAGGGTTTCGCCATGGTGGTTGCTGCGGTAAAAAATGCAAAAAACTGTCCCGCTGACATGGTCTGTAAAAAATCGGGTGACAATGCAATCCACACTAAAGCCGCAATCGCAAGGGCCACAAGCAACTGTATAAATGGAACACTGATGGCGTTGGTTCTGACGTACTTTAAATGCTGCTTAAAGTTTTGCTCACTGGCATTCACAAAACGTGTATTTTCATAATCGTAACCGCCAAAGTTTTTAACTTCTTTATAACCTGTGACGGCTTCCTGGGTCACTTGAGTCACTTGGGATACGCTATCTTTGACACGTTTACTGTACTTTTTAAAATAACCCGTGGCCTTTGAAACAATAACGGCAATTAAAGGCGCTGCAGTCAAAAATACTAACGTCAACTGCCAGTTCATATACAGCATATAAGCTAACAACGAGACAACGGTTAACCCTTCTCGCACGAAAGTTGTGACAGCTAAACTGGCAGCAGAAGCAACTTGCTCTACATCATAGGTGATTCGTGTGATCAACGCTCCCGTCGATTCGTTATCAAAAAAATGAGTGGGGCTTTCCAGCATTTTCCCAAATAAATCGCAACGCAAGCGATGCACGGTCCCCCGTGAGACCTTGGCAATAAAGAAGGTCCCTAAAAAAGTGCCGACCCCTCGGATCAAAAAGATGCCAATGATACTGCCGCACAATAACCAACGTAATTGATCCGATGGTTCACGTACAGCTTGTTCAATGATTTCCATCAGATGTGCAAACATGGGCGCTGTACTGGCGTACATTGAAAACCCAATAATGCTTAGGATGAAGGCCCACTTGTATTTAGCTGAATAGCCAAGCAGACGACGATACACCCGCCAATCTGACATTGCAGCAGGTTGCTCTGTTTTCATTTATTTACCTAATAAAACTTGCGTCGCAGCTCACTCTACTAAGGTGAGCTGACTTGAGGACGACGAGTGGTAATTCTAACTTTGGCAAACCCCAACTGACCCGCTGCATCCATTGCTTGTACAACCGCTTCATGAGGGGTACGCGCATCGGCAGTGATGATAAGAGGCAATTGAGTATTACCTCCTGATACTTTCTTAATCGACGTCATTAAGGTATTAAATTGACTGTTAATCAGTGATTGACCGTTCAGTGCATATTGCCCATCAGAACTGATCACAATTTCCAACACTTCAGGATTGGCTTCAGTTGGCACACCCGTTGCCTCTGGAAGATCAATTGCCAGATGCGTCTCTTTCGTAAAGGTGGTCGACACCATAAAAAAGATCAACAGCAAAAACACGATATCAATCAAAGGGGTCAAGTTCAGCTCTAAAGCTTCTGTTTGCTGACGCCTAAATTTCACTTTCCACCCTCTGCATCGTTCACTTCACGCTCACCGTGCAGTACATCGACCAACTTAACTGCTTCTTGTTCCATGAACACAACAATATTGTTGATACGGCGCTGCAAGGCACGGTGGCAAACAAGAGCAGGTATGGCCACCATCAATCCCGCAGCGGTGGTGATAAGTGCCTCAGAGATTCCCCCTGCTAGAGCACCCGCATTGCCTGTTCCTTGAGATACGATGGTCGTAAACACGCTGATCATGCCCAATACGGTACCCAATAGCCCCATTAACGGAGTAATTTGAGCAATGGTCCCAAGTGCGTTGAGATATTTTTCCATCTGATGCACGGCTTGAGCCGCCGCCTGTTCAATGGCTTCTTTTGTAATGTCACGACCATGGCGAGAGTTAGATAACCCCGCTGCTAAAATGCGACCCAGTTGGGACGAGGCGCGAAGCTCTCTCAAACGCGAAGCATTGAGCTGATTATTTTTCATCCAAGTCCACACTTGCGCTAACAAGTGCTTAGGCGCAATGCGCGTTGGCCTTGTTGACCAGAAACGCTCTAAAATAATGCCTAAAGCCAAGACAGAACAAATCAAAATGGGGGCCATCATCCAGCCACCCGCAAGAATAATTTCTTTCACGTTTCCAGCTCTCGCTATTGTCTGTGTTCGCGCTCAATGCCTAGGGGTTTGACGCTCAATTGACGTTGCCAGCGCCCTAAAATCTGGGCTCGGTATATTGAAGGAGCCCGCCAGGATTGTCCAGCATCAAACCGGAAAACCATTAACCCTGTAGCAAAAGTCGATAAGGTTCGACTGCCAACCGCCTGATAGCGTTTTATGACATCTTTATGTGGATGATGATAAGGGTTTTGATACCCTGCGCTGAAGACAACCCATTTTGGCTTTAGCATTTTCACCCACTCCCAAGATGATGACTGTCGACTTCCATGATGGGGTGCAAGCAAAAGTTGTACTGGGGTCATTAACGCCGCATTCTGAGCTGATCGCAATAACCGCTTTTCTGTCGACCGACCGATATCACCCGGAATCACTGCTCTGCCATAAGGCGATGTTATGACTACGATCCAAGACCGATCATTATCATTGTCAGCCTGGTTATCTTTAAACCAGGTGATCGTCACGTCATTACTTTGCCACTCTCCTGAATCAGAGCTTTCAGGCATTACCCACTGATGAACGGCATACTCTTTCGCTAAATGATGCGTGCCGCCAGCATGATCTAAATCTTCATGGCTCACGATCACCCCTGCAAACGCCTTGATTCCTAAACGCTTCAAATATGGATCTATTTGAAATTCAAATTGAGTGCTTCCTGATAAGTAACGAGGCCCTGTATCGACCAACCAATCACCGCCTGCGGTTCTGACCAAAACCGCACTTCCTTGCCCAACATCAAACACCTGTACTTCAAAAACACCTTCTGGGAGCCGGTTTAGTTGGTTACCTGATTGGAAACGTTCATATTGTTGAGCACACCCCATACTGAACGCCAAAGTCAAAACTAATGGGTATGGCATCAGCGATCTTGGGGCGAGCATTAAGCACAGCGCAACGCCTAGCAGCAGTAATAACCCAAAAGGAATTAAAGGATGTGACAACACTGGTTGCCAAACGCCTTTTGCAACGGCACTTAAAATATAATCGAATCCATCGCCAACATTGATATGCCAGGATTCAATAGAATTTATAACGCCGTCTGCAATTTGCACGCTTAGCTGCAGCATGGCTACAAATAGGGACATTTGCTGATCAAGCCAAGTTAACGCCTCCGCCACCCCTAGAAAGTACATCCCCATGCATAACCAACTGATAGGCAGCAACCAAAGCGTCATCCAAGGAATCGCCCAAATATTTACGAAAATCCCTAATGGAGATGGGCTAAGCTCAAGCACTAGCGACAAAGGCCACAAGATCAAACCTACAGCCAATTGCGCTTTTACAATTTTTTTAACGCTTTCACTGACTTTTGAGTGGCACCAACGAATCAGCACGTTAAATGGTGAAACAGCTTTCCAGACAACCGCTTTAGGGCTGAAAGATGTTTTATTTACACCCGCCACCTGCTTTACAAATGCCTGCTGATTTATAAGAGATTGCGGTGAGAATACAGCGATCAACGCGGCAACCGCGCCAAACGAAAGGTAAAATCCAGCGTCGAATACCGCACAAGGATCAAAAAGCAACACCACTGTTAAAGCAATACGCCAGGCAAACCAGGGGTGAACAATATCACTGCGTATCCACGCAAATACACCCACCCATACCATAATGAGTGCCCGTAAAACCGGGACTTTAAACCCAGACTGTGCTGCATAGAAAAGGGTTAGCAGTAACACCAAAATGGCGTTTACCCTTAACCCCTTCGTTTGTGCTCGGCCAAGCAGACAGAGCCCCCTCACTCGACTGAACATGGCAGTTAATAACATCGAAAATGCGACCATAGCGCCCAAGTGCATACCCGACACCACCAGCAAATGCTGCGTACCGGTTGACTCAATCAATGCCCTTTGTTCTACCGTCATTTCAGAACGATCGCCCAGCCATAAGGCATGTAACAAGGCTTTATGCTCAAGATGCTCCAGAGCGTTTTTGATGGATGTCTGCAGCTCAAAGATGAAGGCTCTAAAAAACGCTAAGGCATTTTGAGGGCCAGTGATGCGTTTGAATTTTTTAATGGACCCAACGGCCACCACGGCATGCCGATACAGGTATTGTTGATAAGAAAAGCCCCCTGGGTTTTCGGGGAAGTAAGGTCGCTTTAAGCTCGAGTAAAATTCCCATACTTCCCCCACTCTAGGCGCCGAATCAATGTATGAAAAGCTAGGACTCAAGCCATCCCTAGGAAAGTAGTACTGAAGCCGCACCAGCCCATCAAGTGGAGCAGTTGCTTGTAACAAGACGATGAACCCTTGTGGCTTTTGTTCAATTGAAACCACTTCCCCCCTGACCCAAGTCGATTTTCCTTCTGTCACTGGATACTTTTCCCAAGCCGTATCCAGCTGGGTAAAGACGTTGTCTGAGCGAACAAAACCCAACCCGATCAAAAGTAAAACACATCCCCTCTTGATTAAAAGACTCGACCGATCATGCTTAGTAATCCCTTTGCAACAAAAACAGCGTAGTGATAGTAAGCAAACGAACAACAACGTTATTAGCAAAGCCTCGCTGTCTACTTTGGTAAACGCGGCTATTCCTACGCCAACTGCAAACCACATTTATTGCCATCTCAAATTGGTCATCCTTGTTGAGCTTGAGATACTGCCGAGCCCAGACCTCAGACACAACTGGCCGAAAGTCTATAACCTTCAACTTCAGCGGGATCTATTATTCAATTTTTAAATTAGCCTGAGTGTTTTAATAGCTATTTGCATGTGGGAGTATTTGGAGTTGGCCACAATATTTGCAGCTAACCAATTGAGACGCCATGGGCAGAGGGTTTCAGAGAACGGCTGTATGTCCAGCAAGCCTTTAGCTCTAAATGCTTAGGTAGGTTCTGAGGTTTGTGAACTAACTCGGCTCAACGACTATAGTAAATCATTGTAAATCGGGGCATAATCGCCAGGCCCAATGGGGCCACAAAGGCTCCCTATTGACATCACACATCGTCTTAAGCACGGCCGGCAAATGAGGACGAGATGGCACAATGCCCACACTCTTCTTTTTAACCGAGCGTACAAGTTATTTGTAAAGACGATACCTGGCATTTGGCAGCTACGATTTCATGGTTATAGACAGACGGTCATGCCCAAAAAAAAGTTGAAGAAGTGGTTTCCTACTCAAGAAACCATCCAGAATCATAAGTCTCTGAGATTTCTTGGAAAGCTACTCCATGACCCCAATTTGTTTCACCTAAATCGTAAATCTGCATCGCGTGCATTTTTTATTGGGTTGTTTTGCGCATTTATTCCAATGCCCTTTCAAATGGCGTTGGCCATGTTTATGGCGATATGGTTTCACGCCAATGCCCCTATTTCAGTAGGATTGGTTTGGATTACCAACCCCCTGACCATGCCACCTATTTTTTATTTTAATTATTGGGTTGGTACTCTGCTGCTCAACCGCCCAGCCCAGGAATTCAGCAATGATTGGGGCAGTGAGGCTTTTTGGTCAGAGTTAATTTCCGTTTGGCAGCCCTTGTATTTAGGCTCTTTGGTCAGCGCAATTGTATTTGGGGCTCTGGGTTACTACATCATTCAAGCCATTTGGCGTTCTCACGTTCGAACCGCCTGGAAAAAACGATTGTTAAAGCGGAAGTCTCAACTAACCGATTCTCACCAATAAATCCACTCAGCCAGAAAACCTTAATGAAGCGTTTTCTGGCTAGAACCTTTTAATGCTCTCACTTGCTGTAGGATTGAAGCTGCCCGCTATCCAGCTCCAATGTGCGATCAGCCATCGCGGCAAATTTCAAATCGTGTGTCACCGTTAGAAACGCCATCCCGTGCTCTTGGTTCAGCGTCTGCATCAATGATTGAATCGCTCCGGCGGTTTCTCCGTCTAGGTTCCCGGTTGGCTCATCCATCAACACTAAGCTTGGCTGATTAACCAGGGCTCTCGCAATGGCAACTCGCTGCCTTTCCCCACCAGATAACTCCGATGGTTTATGAGCGGCCCTAGGCTTAAGCCCAACCGCTTCTAGCCAAGGAGCAGCTGCTTCTCTCGCTTCGCGCCGACTTTTGCCTGCAATCATGAGAGGCATCGCGATATTATCCAGGGCAGTGAATTCAGCTAAAAGATGATGAAACTGATAAACAAACCCAAGATGCTGATTCCTAAGTCGATTCAGTTGGTTTTCTTTCAGTCCTGTGGCGACTTCACCCGAGATCACCACTTCCCCCTGGGTTGGGCGGTCTAAAGTCCCCACAACGTTTAAAAACGTACTTTTACCTGACCCTGATGCGCCAACGATTGAAACCCACTCTGAAGGCTTCATAGAAAAGCTCACATCACGCAGGACCTGCACCGATTCGGGCCCCGCTTGATACACCTTGGAAACCTTCTGGCAATCCAATATGGTATCGGGCGAACTTTGAGAGGGCTTGTTTGGTTGATTGGGGGTTACAAAATCACTCATACCGTAAAGCCTCAGCCGGTTGAATTTTTGATGCACGCCAAGCGGGATACAATGTCGCTAAAATGGTTAGCACAAAGGCTGAAATAGAAATAACCACTACATCAGGGATCCGCAAATCAGAAGGCAACTGACTGATAAAGTAAACATTAGGGTCTAAAAACACCACATTGAAAGTACGTTCAATCCAAGCAATAACGTCTGCAATACTCAAGGCGCCCATGACGCCTAACAGTGTTCCCGTTAAAGTACCGATGCAACCAATTAAAGTCCCCTGGGTAACAAATACGCCCATGATGCCTCTCGCTCCCATCCCCAAGGTTCGTAAAATCGCAATGTCTGCTTGTTTGTCCGTTACGACCATGATCAATGTTGAAATGATATTGAAAGCCGCCACCGCAATAATCATCATCAACAACAATCCAATGAGTTTCTTTTCCATCTGAATGGCCGCAAACAGAGTCCCATGCGTACGGGTCCAATCCGAGGCATACAACGGAACATCCGCTTGCCCCACTAATCGCCATGCAACTTCAGACGCTTTGAATAGATCAAGCGTTTGCAGCCTGACACCTTCAACCTGTCCGGGCTGTAGGCGCTTCAACTTCGCCGCATCATCCACATGCACATAGGCCATCGTCTGGTCGACTTCAGCACCCAGTTCAAAAATCCCCACCACGGTGAAACGCCTCAATCGAGGAATGACCCCTGCCGCTGAGACACTGGCTTCAGGCATCACGAGAATCAGTTTCTCGCCAATAGTCACTCCAAGCTGATGCGCCAGTATGGAGCCCAAGACAATGCCCCAATCACCTGACTTTAAGTCTTCCCAACGGCCATCGACGATATGACCAGGGTCGTCGACGTTGGATACTTGTGACTCAAGTTCAGGATCAACGCCCGTAATCAAAGCCCCTTTTACTCGACCACCATTGGTTAGCATGCCCTGGATGCGGATGAAAGGCGCAGCACCGATGACGTCAGGGTCTTGAACCACTTGATCGACCAGGTTCGGCCAATCGTCTAGAGGGCCCATTCTGGAAAAAAGGGCTGCATGGGGTACGAGCCCAAGCACCCTCTGACGTAACTCTCGTTCAAAGCCATTCATAACAGACATGACGATGATCAACACTGCAACACCCAGCATCAATCCCATGATCGACATCAAGGATATGAAGGAGATAAAGTGGTTTCGGCGCTTAGCACCAACGTACTTATAACCAATATAGGTCGATAGGGAGTTGATCATAGAACACTTGTTAACTGGTCGTGGGTGGCCTAGTTTTGATAGAGAAGGCTTCACAGTCAAGCCTAAGATGAAAAAAGTCTCCGGCTTTTTGGGTTGCATTCCGCAGTTTTTACCTTTACAAAGGCCTCCGCATAGCCGGTTGTCGCAATAAGGGTATAAAATGTATATATACCGCGACTAATAAAAGAGGCGAAATCCAATGCGTATCCAGATATTAGCTTTGTTGGGCTGCTTCGGATTATCAATGACAAGCGCTTTATGGGCTCAAGACGGACCAACACTTGTCGATCAACTGCTGGGTGAAGACAGGCAGGGTCCATCCACAGCGCCCAAGCAAGAAGAAAAGTCAGAAGAAGGGCCTGAGGAACAATCAAAGGATGCAGTGATCCGAGTGGATGAAATTCCTGATGACCTTAAGGTACCCTTGTCTGCTAAAGTGAAGGAGCCAGTCACAGGCTTACCTGGCCAGTGGAAAACGATGGAAGAGGTGCGTGCCGCCCATGGCGACCCCTTTGAAACGAAAGGGCCCGTTGGTGAACCTCCTATCACTCAATGGTTTTACCGAGATTTCGTCGTTTATTTTGAACATGATCAAGTGATTCATACAGTATTTAAAACTCAATGACAGACTTATTATTTCCTGCTGAATGGCACGCACAGCGTGCCATTCTTTTAACTTGGCCTCATAAATCTTCTGATTGGAACTGGATACTGCCCGAGGTAGAAGCTTTCTACTTCAAATTATCCAAGCTCATTTTGGAGTATCAAGACCTCATTATTGTGGTGGGTGATGAGGGGCAAAAAGCAGCAATCGAAAATACATTAAATGAGGCTAGCCCTCCTCATAATTGGCATCTCTATACCATGCCAACCAATGACACTTGGGCCAGAGATCACGGCCCGATCTCGGTTTACCAAAACAGCCAGCTCACGCTCTTAGATTTTACGTTCAATGGTTGGGGCGACAAATTCCCGGCAGATTTGGACAATCAAATTACCCAGCGATTACAAGCACTTGGCGCCTTTCCTGAAGTCGAGTACGAGCGTAACCCGCTGGTCCTTGAGGGTGGCAGCATTGAAACCGACGGCGAAGGTACCTTACTCAGCACGGTGCCATGCCTGTTAAACCCCAACAGAAACCCTCAGTTAACCAAGGGCGACATTGAGCACGAGCTGAAACAATCCCTGGGTGTCGAACGCTTCCTTTGGCTAGAGCATGGGCACTTGGAAGGTGATGATACCGATAGCCATATCGATACCCTCGCTCGATTCTGCGACCCACACACCATTGCCTTCGTGGATTGCCAGGACCAAAACGACCCACACTATGAGTCCCTAAATTTGATGAAAGAAGAGTTAAAAGCCTTTCGCCAAGCAGACGGCTCACCTTATCGCCTAATCGCTCTACCTCTCCCTGAGGCGATCTACGAAGAAGGCCGACGTTTGCCTGCCACTTACGCCAACTTCCTGATTATGAATCAAGCGGTACTGGTGCCAATCTATCAACAAAGTGAAGATGAGAAGGCCATTGCAGCCCTTGCTGAAGCCTTCCCTGATCGCACCATAATTCCTGTCGATTGTAGAGTGTTAATCCGCCAAAACGGCAGCCTACACTGCATCACGATGCAAATCCCTGTGGATACTTACCGCGGGCATGAAGTGCATTGATCATAAGCAACTCGACTGTTTGCTTTGAGAGGTCACAGGACCTCTCTTCAATTTGTTTCTGTTAGTAACCTAAGGGGGCAGCATTTGTTGATAAACACAGCCTCTGCACTATTCAAGGTTCTCAATGTATGGCAACCGATAACACATTGACCATCGCTGGCATCCAACAGCGCTGCTTTACCGATAAAAAACGTTCTTGGAAACAAACAGAACAGCATATACAAACAGCTGTTGCTCAAGGTGCTGAGCTGATTGTTCTTCAAGAACTCCATGCTACCCAATATTTTTGCCAGATCGAAAGCACCGACTTCTTTGATCTTGCAGAACCTATCGATGGTCCTACCTTTCACTTTCTATCCCAACAAGCCAAACAGCATCAGGTTGTGATCGTTGGGTCCATTTTTGAACGAAGAGCGCCTGGGCTTTATCACAATACCGCTATTGTTCTAGAGCGAGATGGGTCCTTGGCAGGCTTTTATCGCAAAATGCACATTCCTGATGATCCAGGATTTTATGAGAAATTTTATTTTACACCGGGTGATTACACAGAAACTCAAGGCTTCCATCCCATCGACACAAGTGTTGGACGTTTGGGAGTGTTAGTCTGCTGGGACCAGTGGTACCCAGAAGCGGCTCGCCTTATGGCACTCAGAGGGGCTGATATGCTGATCTACCCAACAGCTATTGGATGGGACCCGTCTGACGATACCGAGGAACAAAACCGACAACTGGATGCTTGGATAATCGTTCAACGGGGACACTCAGTTGCTAACAACCTGCCCGTCATCAGCATGAATCGTGTAGGCCATGAGCCTGACCCCAGTAAACAGTCTCAAGGGATTGAATTTTGGGGAAATAGTTTTATGACAGGGCCCCAAGGTGAATTTTTACAGCAGGCGCAACACCAAGAAGAAACGGTTCTAATCGCTCATTTGGATCGAAAACGATGCGAACAAGTTAGACGCATTTGGCCTTACTTCAGAGACAGACGCGTCGATGCTTTTAAAGAACTGTCCGCTCGATACCTAGACGCCAAAAAAAACCTATAAGACGACTCATTTGATCGCTTTACAAAGCAGACCTTTCAATGAGGTTACTTTACTAAACAGAGTAACCTCAATGACTTTCTGGTTGTTATCAGCATCTCTTCAAATTTTTTCTGATGGTCCATTTCAAACTGAATGGACATCATTTTTTTACAACACAATATTTTTTGTCATGAAAAAATAATTATTCTCACAGAACTCGCCCAACTTCTCGTTTTCGGTAGGTTTTAGTAAGCTTTCCAACGCCCAACTTTTCAAAGCATAACAATGTAACCACCTTTAATTATTCAAGTCTTATTGCGCCATGACTACACTCATATGGCAAATAATCGACAAAGAAGGTATATCCATGGCCACTTTCTCCGAAGCTCAATTCCTGAAGGACTTTGCGATTCACACGTTAGATCAAGGTGTTGAGAACTGTTGTCGAATTGCAGCAAAGAATCCCGTGTCTTTGTACCTGTTTATGCAAAGATACACTCATTTCAATGGCTACGCAGGCCCTCTCGTAACGCGTTTAGCGAGTTCTATTGGTATTTCTAGGGATCTTTTCAAAAGAACGGATTGTGATATTGTTGATGAACAAGACTATGGCTGCGAGGTTGCCAACAAAGTGTTTTGCGCCGCCATTGATGAGTACGGTGATCATCATATTGGGGCTTCACATCGAACTGCGGCCCAAGCAACACTGGCTCACGTTGGCCTCTACGCCGGCCTAACCACACAGCAACGCAACCAATATGCGCAATTACCTGATTGGATGAGTGGTATTTTGACTGCAACTGTAGATGGTTACCAAGGTGCAATTGGTGATTACGACAAACTTATCTATTCCATGGGATTCCATGCAAGTTCAGAAATATTAGCGCACCACGAATATCAAATCATTGACCGTATCGTTAGGCACGAACTCGCGAATACTGGGTTTGATGCTTACATCAAGCAACTAAAAAAAGACCGCAAACAATCTTTCGATTTCCACGGCTTTGACATTCACCCTTGGTTTTGGATTTCTATCCATGGTAACGAACACGGTGGTGGTGTTGAAAAAGACCATTTTGATTTGGCCGTTGATGCGCTCAACATGACGTTGGACAGCGCCCCAGATGACCAAAAAGCATATGTTGAGCAACGCATTCGTGATGGCTTTCAAGGATTTTGCGATGTTCAAAATAATTTATTTAATCGCATTCGTGAAGAGTGTGAACAATACGCTGCAAAAGCGGCTTAATCTCCACAAGGCTTGCTGGGTATAACTCAGCAGGCCAACGCCTTGTCAAATGAAACAAATTGGTCGGCCAATTTAAGTCTTTTTCGGCCTTTTAGATCTTATCTTTTTTGTATTACTTCTAAGTATTTAATATTACTTCGCTTATTGCCATTCAAATTTTAATGTGTGTAAATCCCACCTTCTATATAAACAAACGCTTTTAACTTTATTGCTTTTCAAAAACGAAACGTTCGTCAAACCATTTAAAAAATTAATATGGCGCATTACGACCTTTAAAATACAGTCGTTAAATGAGAATACTGGCTCAAAAAATCAACCTTATAAGGAATGGCCATGCGAAATATAGGTATTGGAGGTATTGAATACTCCAACGTGACTCAAGATTATCTGCGTCAAAGAGAACTCAAAAAAGGAAGCGTTGGTTGGATATTACTCGCAGGATTAGGCGTCTCTTATGTCATATCAGGAGACTTTGCTGGCTGGAATTTCGGACTGGCAGCCGGAGGGTTTGGAGGGCTGCTCGTTGCAACTTTACTGATGGCAACACTTTATTCTTGCATGGTTCTTAGTTTGGCAGAATTGGCTGCCGCTATCCCAACAGCAGGTGGAGGCTACAGCTATGCTCGACGAGCATTAGGACCCTGGGGAGGCTATTTAACTGGAACCGCAATTTTATTAGAGTACGCTGTTGCACCAGCCGCCATTGCAATCTTTATCGGCGATTACATTTTCTCATTAACGGGTTTTAATAGTATTTTAATTTATGCCGTTGCCTATGCCATTTTCGTTGGTATTCATTTATGGGGCGTCGGTGAAGCATTAAAACTTATGATGGCTATCACCTTACTGGCTGTATTAGCAATAGGTGTATTTAGTCTTGCCCTTATCCCTCATTTTGATCTCAATAATGCTTTAACCATTCAACCCAATACAGCAGCGCTTGGTCATTCTCAATGGTTTCCAGAAGGATGGATGGGTATTTGGGCTGCTTTACCTTTTGCTATGTGGTTATTCCTTGCGGTTGAAGGTGTTCCGCTAGCGGCAGAAGAATGCCGCAACCCAGCAAAAGATTTACCTCGTGGCATTATTGCCGCAATGGTTTTGCTTCTCGTATTTGCTGCTCTGGTTATCTTTCTTACTTCAGGTGCCGTTGGTTCAGAAGCATTAAAAGAAGAAGGAGCCCCATTGGTCGGTGCTTTAGCCGGTATCTACGGTAAGGATTCATGGATACCCGGATTTGTCAACGTCGTGGGACTTGCTGGTTTGATCGCAAGCTTTTTCAGTATTATTTATGCGTATTCAAGGCAGGTGTTTGCTCTCTCAAGAGCGGGTTATTTCCCAAAATTTCTGTCCATAACTAACCGCCGTAAAGCACCGCATTATGCCTTGGTCATTCCTGGCATCGTTGGCTTTTTGCTCGCTCTTACCGGAGAAGGCGATTTACTGATCACAATCGCTGTCTTTGGCGCTACCATTTCGTATATTTTTATGATGCTGTCACATATTCGTTTACGTCAGCAAGAACCCAATATGCCAAGACCTTACAAAACGCCTGGCGGTACATTCACATCCAGCATTGCGCTTATTTTATCTGTCATTGCATTAATCTCAACATTTCTTGTGAATCATCAAGCCGCTCTCTGGACAGCAGCGCTTTATCTAGGGTTTGCGCTTTATTTTGGGCTATACAGTCGCTTTCATTTAGTTGCTCAAGCACCTGAAGAAGAATTCGCAACGATTCTACAAGCGGAAAAGGATCTTGACTTTGCTGATCGTAAAGTTTCTTAAAAGGTATTGATATGAATTCATTAACAGCATTGAAAGAGAAACTTGAAAGCAACAACCATAGTCATATCAAAATTGGCTTTACTGACATCGATGGTTTAATGCTTGGCAAGTATTTAAAAAAAAGTAAATTTCTATCCGCTATTGAAAAAGGGTTTTCATTTTGCGATGTTGCATTAGGTTGGGATATTAAAGATCAACTGTATGACAACGCACAATTTACCGGCTGGCATACCGGGTACCCCGATACCGGTATGCAGGTAATACCAGAAAGTGAACGCACCTTACCTTTTGAAGACAACATTCCGTTTTTCTTAACTGAATTTACGGGTGACGCTGAAGCCATTTGCCCTAGAGGCACTCTCAGACGCGTACTTTCCCTTGCTGATCGCATGGGGTTTGAAGTCAAAGCAGGGTTTGAATACGAATTTTTCGTTTTCAATGAATCACGAGAGAGCGCAAAAGCTAAAGGGTTTAAAAACCTTACAATGCTGAGTGATGACTGGTGTGGCTATTCTATGCTCAGAACCAGCGTTCATTCTGAGTTCCATCATGGGCTGTTACAGCTATGTGAAACCTTAAATTGCCCTCTAGAAGGACTTCACACTGAAACAGGGCCAGGCGTCATTGAAGCCGCTTTACAAGTCGATGATGCTTTAAATGCTGCTGATAAAGCGACCATTTTTAAAACCGCTACCAAAATATACGCTGAGCGCCAACAGCGACTAGCGACGTTCATGGCTAAGTGGTCTGAAGATTACCCAGGCCAAAGTGGGCATATTCACATTTCACTCATTGATAAAAAAACAAAGAAAAATTGTTTTTACGATGACAAAAAAACTCACCAAATGAGCGATTTACAGCAATATTTTGTCGGTGGCATTCAAAAAATCCTGCCTGAAAGTATTGCGCTTCTTGCCCCAACGATAAACAGTTATAAACGATTAATTCCTGGTTTCTGGGCCCCTACAGACAGCACCTGGGGCATAGAGAACCGCACGACCGCCATTCGTGTGATTCCTGGATCGGAAAGCACCCAAAGGGTGGAAATTAGAGCTGGAGCAGCCGATGCAAACCCTTATTTAGCCCTCGCCGCTGCGCTCGCCGCTGGCTTGTCAGGTATTCAACATCAATGGCAACCCAGTGAAGCTATTGAAGGCAATGCATACGATCAAACGCATGCAGATGCCTTACGTTTCCCAACGGATTTATCCCAGGCTACTCAACGTTTCAAATCTTCAGATGTTTTACGTGAACAATTAGGTCATCGATTTGTCGACCATTATTCAACAACCCGTGAGTGGGAAGTGCGTGAATACCATCGACACATCTCTACTTGGGAATTAGACCGGTATTTGGAATTGATTTAAGGAAGTAACATGACCGATTCGGTATTTAAGACCTATTCACCCATTGACATGAGCCTCTATTACGAAGGGCAGTATTCAGCGTACGATGATATCGAACCCCTTCTACCAACGATCCGTAAGGCTCAACTTGCTTGGGCCCAGCGTTCAAAAGAAGAACGTGTTCAGCTCTTACGTAAATGGATTGAGGTGATAGAATCACAAACTCAAGTCATCAGTGAAGACTTATGCCACTCAATAGGTCGTCCCTTGCAATACTGTGGCTCAGAGGTGATGGGGTTAGCAGAGCGTGCTAGGTATATGCTTGATATTGCTGCTAGCACACTGGCTGACGATATGATCCCCGAAAAACCGGGGTTTAAACGCTTTATTCGTTATGCTCCCAAGGGAGTTGTTTTCATCATTGCTCCTTGGAATTACCCATACCTAACCTCAATCAATGCAATCATTCCAGCACTGGCAGCGGGTAATGCCGTCGTATTAAAACCTTCCATTCAAACCCCAAAAACAGCTGACTTTTACGCAAAAACGGCCATGGAAGCCGGTCTACCTGAAGATTTGTTTCATTGCCTCTTTATGAATCATTCAACGGCTAAACAGCTCATGCAGCATGAGCATATTCAACACGTCGTGTTTACGGGCTCTGTTGCCGGTGGCAAGCAAATTGAACAGAATCTCGCGGGTACTTTCAAAACCTCAACCTTAGAACTCGGCGGCAAAGACCCCGCATACCTTCGTGCAGATGCTGACCTCGAAAGTGCCGTCCCCAGTGTACTGGACGGTGCCTTTTTTAATTCAGGTCAATCATGTTGTGGCATTGAGCGTATCTATGTTCATGAATCCCTGTATGAAGGCTTTTTGGAGCAGGCGAAACAGGTATTGAAACAACAGGTACTTGGTCATCCGCTAACGTCCACAACAACGTTAGGGCCCATGATCAAAGCTGAAGCTGCTCGATATGCTCGAGCTCAAATTCAAAATGCTCTTACTCATGGGGCCGAATTGTTGCTGGCCAATGAAGAGCCCCTTCGCATTGAGCAAGAACAAGCTCTGGGCGAGCAATATTTGCACCCTCGCATCATTATCAATGCTGACAATCAGCTTTCCTTAATGCAAGAAGAAACCTTTGGCCCTATTGTTGGCGTTCAGGCAGTTCGATCCGACCAGGAAGCCATCGAAAAAATGAATGCATCTTGTTTTGGTTTAACAGCTGCAATATATTCTGGTGATCTTGACGCTGTAGAACAAATGGGGCAGCGTATTGAAGCTGGAACGGTTTTTCTTAATCGATGCGATTATTTAGATCCAGCATTGACTTGGAGTGGGGTCAAGCAGTCGGGGCGTGGTTACGCTTTATCCCACCTGGGATTTCATGCGTTCATTAAACCGAAGTCTTTTCACCTAAAAATACAATAAATAGGCGGCAGAACGTCGTTTTGAGATGTGTAAATGATGCAAGCTAACTTTTCTTATTGGCACTACCCTACTGAAATTACAGTAGGAGTAGGAGCACGTTCTAAGGTTATTTCCGATGCTCACAGCATAGGCCTTAATAATCCTATGGTCGTTTGCGATCACGCATTACCTGCCATTGAGATTTTCAATCAATTGCTTGCACAACTCAAAGAAAGCCACCCAAATATCGCAATTTTTACTGACTTTGCTTCAAACCCTACTCTTAGCTGTGTAAATAAAGGCATTGCTCTGTGTCAATCTCAAGAGCACGATGGAGTTATTGCAATTGGCGGTGGCTCCGCACTCGATGTTGGTAAAGCCATCGCATTTATGGCATATCAAAAGGGAACATTGATTGATTATGAAGACATCGGCGATCAATGGCAAAATGCAAATACCAAATCTATATTACCCAGTATTGCGATTCCCACAACTGCCGGTACCGGCTCTGAAGTTGGGCGCGTATCCGTCATTTCAGATGATGAAGCCAACAAAAAACGGCTCATATTTCACCCAGACATTTTACCAAAGCGCGTTATTCTCGATCCTGAATTAACCATTGATTTACCCTTGAGCATAACCGCTGCAACCGGCATGGATGCGCTAGCCCATAATATGGAGAGCTACTTCTCTCCTGAGTTTCATCCACTTGCAAATGGCATTGCTATAGAAGGCATGAAAATGATCCATCAGCATTTGCCAATGGTCATTAACGACCCTCATAACTTAGAAAGTCGTCAGGCAATGATGGTTGCTTCATTGATGGGCGCAACGGCTTTTCAAAAAGGGCTTGGCGCTATGCATGCTTTAGCTCACCCTTTAGGTGCACGTTTTAATTCACATCATGGTTTACTCAATGCAGTGTTGATGCCCTACGTGTTACAAGCCAACCGCCCTTCTATTCAAGTAGCCGCTGGTGAACTTGCTCGACAATTGAATATAGGCTCTGATTTTAATGCCTTAATGCAATGGGTTTTGGAGTTGCGTCAACATTGTAAAATTCCCCATGCTTTGCATGAAATCGGTGTACACGATGCAGCTGCAGACTGGATCGCTGAACAAGCGATTCTGGACCCTTCAGCTGCAACCAACCCCATTCCATTTTCGAAAGAGCAATACCGCATCATTTTAATGAGTGCCATTCACGGCGAATTAAAATAATGGCCAAGAGAGTCAATCAAAACAGACTCTAAAGGAGTTTACCCATGGATGGCGCTATTCAGAATAAGCACACATTGGATATAGGGTTACTAGTATGCGATCAAGTTGCACCAGAGCTTGCTAGCCAGTATCAATCTTATGGCCATATGCTGACAGAACTGATACGACTAAACGATAACATCGAAAACCAAGTTAACGTGCGTCTAAGTCAGTATCTTCTTCCACAAGGCGAATTTCCAACATCTGTCGACCAGCATGATGCTTACATAACATCAGGCAGTAAACACAGCGTTAATGATCAACTCCCTTGGATAGAACATTTCCAGTCCTTCACGGTTAATGCTTGCAAGGCTTCGATTCCTTACATAGGCATCTGCTTTGGTCATCAGATGCTTGCTAAAGCGCTTGGAGGGTCAGTTGAAATATCAAATAAAGGTTGGGGAATAGGTTGCACGACTTATCAGTTTGAGCCTCTAGATCCTCTATTAATTGATGTTCCGGAAATCGGCCTGCGCTCAATGAGTTTATGTATTAGCCATAAAGAACAGGTCACCACTTTACCTAACAAAAGCGTGGTCATTGCTGGCAATTCGTTTTGTCCCAATTCTGTCGTACTCTTCACACCGACAGCCATTGGCATTCAGGGGCATCCGGAGTTCTCGATAGAATATTGCCGTGATTTAATGAATTTACGTCACACTCTGTATCCTAAAGCCTGCTATGAAGAAGGTCTCCAAAGCCTTTATCAAGGTATAGACCAACGCTTGTGGGCAAAATGGATGCTCGATTTTATTATGAGTCGCTTAAACCGTTTTGAACATAAAGAAAACCAATAAAACAAGGTGGGAATTCCCACCTTTCACGATCTAATAATCAACGACCTTTCAACAAACATTGCACAGGCGAAAACCAGCAATTCCTGACAACTTTTTTCGGTTCGGAAAAGCTACTGGGTGCAGCAACGCTGAACACAACTGCGATCATGAATGTATTTATTTTTTTCATCGTTTTTTACTCAGTTAATGAGGCTCTCGAGTTAAGAACCCAACTTCTTATGAAATATTCGCACACATCGAGCCGCTATAAAAGCCAACTCTCTATTGATTAAGCAGATAAGTTCTCAAATTTGAAATTTTCTAAGGAAGACAAATCGTATTAATCAATTTTAAGAAATCTTGAGCAAGACGGACACATCTTTATCGTTGTATTTAAATTTATTCGACGATGCTAGAGTGATAGGTATTTTGATACTGTTTAAACCTGAGTGCATATAAAAACGTAACAAGGTATCGATCCCTGGTGTGACCACAGCCTTGTGCTTAGTAACGACAGACATCCCTTAGAATTAAAACGTTGCGTGCTTTTAAATGGGGATGCTTCACTTGGGTCAATTTTGCACCAGGGGAGATTCAATCTTCCTAAAGCTGCGGTTCCGTTATGCCCGGTTTTTTGGCTGGCTTTTCATGCACACGCGAAAGTTGCTTGGCTTGCTCCAATCGCTCGTGCTGTTTCTTTTCTCGCTGTGCATGTTGATGCAGCTTTTCTAATTTCCAGACAAAGTCGAACAACAGATGATCTTTGGCCAGTTCAACCAAAGTATCAGGCGCCAAACGTGCGTCTTCAAGTTCGTTTCTAAAGGGGTGGTCGATCGGTAACCGCACTCGATAAGAGTCAATAAAGGCAACCACCGCCTCCTCTCCAGGCAATAGCTCAGTAGGAGCACCCAACAGAGGCTCTAAAGAATACAACCGGTCTATCTCAGCAAATTTTTGACCTTTCGATACCGGTTTTGCTTGTCTTGCTCTAGAAACGCCCGGCTTCCGAGCAGCCACCTTCTTTTTACGGCGTTTTTGATCACGTGATTGAGTGTTGCGACGAGACATGAAATTCGACCGTATGGTTTTTCCGAAACAGAATCATAAAAAAGGCCTTGCCAATTTACAACCATGCACGTACACACTCTGTGCAGTTAATGTGTTAGATCCTGCCCACATTGTAATCCACTGTTAATTTCAGTCGATCTTTTTTACCTGTTTTCTGACGGTGAATGAGAGCAACGGCGCTTTGAAGCACCCGATGAATTGGGAAAAACTCAACCTAAGTGACGTTCCTCACCCTCCCTGTTTATCCCAGATCACGCCAAACCACAGCAATTCCAGACGAAACATTTTCTCATAGCAATAGTTGTCGTTGGTGATTGCAGGGAATCACTGAGCAAGGAGTCAAAGCGCTCCTACATAACAAGAATATTGAGAGGACCATCATGCCATACCACCACGAAAGAGCCCACAGCGGTTCACGCCTATCCATTCTCCTTGTCACTGTACTCTGCTTTACGCCAATGACGTTGATGGCTACCCCATCAAAAGGAATGGTGGAGTGGATCAGAAATCAATTTCAGCCACAAGCGTTGTCAACAAGGGATTCTGCTGACTACGATCAAGCCTTTCCATTATTACTGAATCCTGAGGGCTTTGAAGACGGTTACAACCCTCTTCTTTACGGGTTTTGGCAGGAAGTAAATCTCCACCCATCCACTGGCGCTATTTGTGGTAACGGCACTCCTTACAAATTCTACATTCGTCAAGCCTGGGGTTCTGACCATATGAGCATCAACCTTGAGCCCGGTGGTGCTTGCTGGGATTACGATAGCTGCACAGGGAAAACAGGCATTCGAGGGGCCGCCAATCCAAATGGGATCCCAGAGCGATATATGAATAAAATTCAAACCGCATGGATGACGCCTTTTTTAAATAAATTCCATTGGAAAGAGCATTTCGATGCACAGCGCTGGAATACTGTCTTTTTACCTTACTGCACGGGTGATGTTCACTCAGGTGATAAAGTCGTTACCTATGTCAATTCAGAAAACTCTGAAGAAAAAATCGTATGGCACCATAAAGGCATGAGAAATGTTCTAGCCGCGATCGCATGGATTAAACAAAATCTACAAACGCCCGAAAGAATGCTCACAACAGGCTGTTCTGCTGGAGGTACCGGCTCACTCGTCAACTATTACTGGTTCAGAAAACATCTTAACCCTGAACGCAGTTATATGCTAAATGACTCTGGCCCTATCTATTTAACTCAAGGACAAGGCCCTTCTCTTCCGCTACATAAGAAGATTCGAAGTGTTTGGGGGTTTGATCCTATCATCGAAGAAATGAAACACAATTTACCGAATTTCGATGAACATGATCTTGGAACACTGGTTAATGCATTATCAGCCAAATTCCATCAAGACAGACTAGCCATTACTCAGTACTATCAGGATTTAAACTATTCAAGCTATTCTTACGAACGTTTCTACAGTGATATTTATAACGACCCCGATAAAGAAAGCCGCCAGCAAAAGATTTTGGATCGGTGGCATACCGACATTGAGAGCATGGTCAAACAATTAGATCAACTTCCCAATTTTGCTTATTATATTCCTCACTACCGTGCATTAAATGAGAGTCACTGTACTACGATCGTCGAATTCAATGGCAGTGATATCCAAGAAAATCCTACCATGCCAGAACTGAGGGATTTTATCGACCAGCTGTTAGATGATGAAATGCCTTTACAAAGTGCTATTGAGCGAGATACGGAAGCAGATTACAACAAGCCTTTCAATCCATTTTATGCACTTTTAAATAAATTTCTTGAATAAAAAAAAATCCATCAGTTTGGGGGCTCTTAGATCGAGGCTTTGCAAACAGATCAGAAACCCTCAAACTGGATTCTATGAGAACAGGTTATATAAATTAAAAAATTTTAAGGCATTTGTTACTGCATCTGAGCATCAATATGTTCGATTATTTCCAATAATTTTTGGACGTCCACCTCTATATCTTTGAGTGCTTCTTCCGCCATCGGTTTAATATGACAACCCTTTGGTAAGGGCAGAGAATGGTTAAGTAAGTATTCCATTTTAGGGACAAAGATAAACTGTAGCCACTCCGTAAAGGTTAATGTATCCACCGCAAAGGGTTGGGTGCTGGAAAGAGCTTCATCAGAGGGACGCTGCTCACTCCATAATCCTTGCCGACGCAACTCTGCTTCAAGTTCAAAAACTAAAACGGCAACCTTTTTATACTGTTCGGACATAGGACTAAATTACACTTAGCTTGATCATTTCAGATTTCATTGAATTCTACATCATTTTATTCATGGATTCATGAGGGTATTGCTTACTCTTGAGGAGGCTCCGCGGGTGGGGGCGGTGCAATTTTATTGGGTTCAGATACTTCACTTCCATTCTCCTCTGTACCCTTTGATTCCCCATCCAAAGGAGGCTGCTCAGCAGAAGACGTAATACCGGGTATTGCAGGAAATGCTGGTTGATCTGTAGCAGCGGTATCAAGCGGTGCAATATTAGGAACAACATCTGTTTGTGGAGCCGCTTTTTTGGGCGATGCCTCATCCGTCAGGGTTTCAAGCTGAGGTCGCGCATTGTCTTGGGCTTCTTCTTCGGGTTTGGCGTCATCCGTAATGTCCTTTTCCATTTCAAGATCTTCACGCTCTAACCGCACGGTGACACGCCGGTTTTGATAACGCCCTTGCTTGGTGCGATTAGAGGTTACCGGGTAACGATCACCATGGTAACGCATCGTAATCAAATCTGGATTAACGCCCTGCCCTAAGAAAAACTCATTCACTTTGCTTGCACGCTCTTCCGATAAACGTCGATTATGATACCGACGACCGACGTTATCTGAATGCCCATCAATATAAACGGCTTTTACTCTGGGGTCTGAATTGACGTAGAGTGCAACCTTGGTCATCCATTCTTTATCTTCAGGGCTCATACTGTCTTGGCCTGATTTATATAAGATTTTTGAGCGTTTTACTTGATCAAAATTAACGGGAAGTAGCTGCCCAACACAATTCAGGTATTTGGGATAAAAAACAGCAAACTGTGCAGGGTTTACCAACACCCGGATTGACGTTTTGTCATCAAAATAGGATCGTCGTGTGATAGCAGGTTGCATCCCCTCACGTAACCCTCTTAACATTTGATTCGCACGCTCAGAATCCACTTCAGGGTACATCTCTTCTTCGAAGGGAGGAATATCAACCAAACCCAGCGATTCACTGTAATTCGCAGGCCGCCAAGGAGGGGGTTCTATATGCAGTGCGGCTTTCCCAGGCTTCATTAAAGGGCGTATTGGTTTTAGGTAGAAAAGAACGTCTTCCCCCGCCTGATGATAAAACTCTATCTTTCCATAATTAGGCAAAGCATGCGTCATGCGGCATTCAAAGATGGACTCTTCCAGCTGCCAATTCACTTGCTGAGCATCCATAGTGAAACTCAGCGCGAACAATGAGACTGGTGTGAGGCTTCCACAGGCCAACAACAGTGTCCAAAGAATGGACTGAAGTAATCGAATGCGCCGATAAAAGGTGTTCATTGAATCCTGAAATGGCTCTCACTGATATGCGAACTGTACAACATGCAAACTATGCAATATACGGATTATGCAAGAGCCGGAACCTATTCTGCTTTCCTAAGCAATTCCTTTAGAATATCCACCCCAACGCCAAGCCGGGGCCTGATGCAGACACGCCTGGATCTTGTTTCCATTGACGCCATTCGTAGAACGCTTGCACCCAGATACTGCGGCGCTGCTTAAATTCCAAACCGGCTCTTAGCCCTAACCCTTTGCCATTTAAAGCAAAACTGGTCTCTTCATCGTTCCATTCAAGCACGTGTAACCTTGCTTCCGCAAACGGACCAAAGGGTGCCTGGATACCCATTCCTGCAGTGAAATGGAGCTCGCCAGCACTGGGGGTTGAGGGCGTTTTCGTTTGCCATTGATAGCTCCCAACTCCCAAGCCTGCGTATGGCTGCCAAGGCCTCGAAAGCGGCAAAAAGCTGCCGACTTCAAAGCTTGCGCCATAGCCACTAGTGGACTCCTCTGGGTTATTAAAACCATCATTTTGATAACGAACATCGCTCGTATTCATGACGCCATCTGCTCTAACATAGCCCTGAGACATGGCAGGGGTAGGCAGCAAACTGCCCATTAAGACCAAACCAAGCGGCATTCGCTTAGGTCTTGATAATTCAACCAATATTGAACTGAGTACACACATCTTATTCCCCTCTTAATGACTCTTTTCAAACAGCTTTTAGTCCTGATTTACACAAGGATTACCTCAACACCCTTGGCATCTTTTGCAGGAACCAATACAATTGCGCGTTTTACGGACAAGTCTTCCAACCATGAAGTTTCCCGGCAAGCGTAAATTCAAGCACTACTTCCCTGTAGGTACACCTCGCCCTTTTTCTCCAGAAAAAGATGTGATCGCTGAGGCCGTCTATCCAGTGGTGGGGATTGAACAAACCCTGGTCGATATTGAAGCGCAAGTCAGCTATGACTTCATGGATAAGTACGGTCTCCAACGCGGGGTATCCGCCATGCCCAGCCCAGAGATCGGTGAAGCCATCTTAGCCGATGCCCAATCTCAAGGCCTTATTCGTGATCAGCAAGCCGGTAGCACTATTGGCAACACCTTACACAACTTTTCAATATTAGCGGATGCTCCTGCGATCCAATTAGGGGTCATGGCCGATCCCATACGGTTCGGTTCATCTGCCTATCACTTTTTGAGAAGCACCAGCACCCGAGTCAATCTGGACCATATGCAACCTGAACATGCCATCGGCCGTGCACTTACGCTCATAACACCTGATGGCGAACGCAGCTTTGTCATATTACCTGGCGATATGGACTCATTAAAACCCGATTCTATCCCCGCCAGTGCCTTCGAAAAAGCATCCGCACTTATATTCAATGCTTATTTATTCAGAACACGCGAGCATGGCAGTATTTTTCAGGCCATGGAAAAATGCATTGAATACGCTAAAGCACACGCTTTACCCGTCGGCATAACCCTAGGCACACACTTTGTTGTCTCTCAATACCGTGAAGAAATTGAAGCCTTTATTCGAGAGCATGTGAACCTTATTGCCTGCAATGAGGAAGAAGCCGAAGCCCTGACCGGTGATGCAGATCCTTTAAGCGCGATGGACAAGCTCCTGGATATGGCGGACATGGTATTGTTAACAGCAGGCCCAGCAGGTTTATATTTCGGGGGCCACACCGATACACAATGTGCCCGCATTACTAAGTATCCGCTGAAATCTGGAGCCATTTCAGAATTCAACCGTTACGAATTTTCGCGTCCATTACTTAGAAAGGATTGCGATGACCCCCTGAAAGTTATTTCACACATCAGTCCATTTATGGGCGGGCCAGAGCGTATTGTTAATACGAACGGGGCAGGCGACGGCGCGTTAGCAGCTTTACTGCATGATATGGCTGCAAATCGTTTCCATAACAAAGTGATGCCCAGCTCTAGTAAACACGATCGCAATTACATGACCTATTCTTCTTTTGCTCAGGTTTGTAAATATGCAAATCGTGTCAGTTATGAAATTTTGGTTCAAAGCTCTCCCAGATTAGCTCATGGTCTACCAGAACGAGAAGACAGCTTAGAAGAAGCGTACTGGGATATGTAATACTTGTTCTAATCCTGATTTAATCTGCCCCTTACTTAATTGACATAGTGCATCAGCCAGTTGTGATATTTAGATTGGCTGATGTTTTTTTCATGTCGCTTTTTATTTAATTAAAAGTCGCAGCGGGAATGGCTTTCCTACACGGGTTACAAAACGCCGGCAAAATCCGCGTTTCATTCACTGATATATTTTGACATTTGACACTCATTTGGCTTCCTGAAGGGTCAACCTCAAAATAATACCCCATTTTTTTTCCATTAATACCGGACAACTTTACGACTTCAGGTATCTGTTCCGATAACCCTTCTGATGACAGGGTTATAATAAGAAGCATCGTTGTACGACTCATCACTTTCAATTCAACTTCTTGTACGTAAAGCGCTGCTAACAGCTGCTCTTGGATATCCTGATACAGCAAAGACTCCGATACCTCTCCTTTTTGAGTCTGTAAAGGGAAATGGCCATACTCTACGTAATAATCAAATAAATCTGCTTTAACGTGACTGATCACCCCAAGCTGCTCTCTAAACATATCCTCTTGCAAATTTTTCAAGTAATCGGGGTTTTCCATTTTTGTGCAAGCCACTTGCAACAATAGGCAAAGAAACAGGATTCGCTTTAGCTTCATGGTTTTTTCTTCTATTGAGCACTCTAGGTATATGCGCATTCAGCACAATGACTAACACAAACTAACGACAGAATATAACACTTACTGGTAGGCATTATTCAAGCCAGTCAATGAAACCATTTTTCTATCCTTACCAAATAGAGCTATACATCATTCACTGAATGGCTTTTGAATAAACCTCTTACATCAAAAAGTGAGTCAATCTCTAAAGTTAACCTTGTAATTTGCAATATTGCCTTTAATCTGACAGCGATGACACTTCAAACCTAATAAAAATCATTTACAGAAGGATTTGACATGATAAAAGCATACGCAGCCCTTGCACCAGGCAAAGCATTGGAAGCATTTGAATACGATCCAGGCCCTTTAAAATCTGACCAGGTCAACATAAAGGTTGATCATTGTGGCATTTGCCACAGTGATTTATCCATGATTGACAATGAATGGGGCATGTCGGCATACCCTCTCGTCGCAGGGCACGAAGTGATTGGTACCATTACCGATTTAGGCGACCAGGTGACTCATCTTGAAAAAGGTCAAAGGATTGGGCTTGGCTGGCATAAAGGCTACTGTGGGCATTGCTCTCCATGTCAACAGGGCGATCAAAACCTTTGTGGGAGCGCAGCTCAAACGATCGTAGGTCACCATGGCGGCTTTGCCGATCAGGTTCGAGCACAGGCAACCAGCGTGATCCCTTTACCTTCTGAACTCAATTTAGAAAAGGTGGGCCCTTTGTTTTGTGGAGGGATTACGGTTTTTAACCCACTGGTCCAATTTAACATCAGGCCCACTGATAAAGTGGCCGTCATTGGAATAGGTGGGCTGGGCCATTTGGCACTGCAATTTTATCGCGCTTGGGGTTGTGAAGTCACCGCTTTTACGTCAAACCCATCAAAAGAGGGTGAGGCAAAAGCACTGGGCGCACATAAAACCTTAAATACCAAAAACCCTAAAGAGTTGGAACAGCATGCAGGTTATTTTGATTTTATAATTTCTACCGTGAACGTTAAGCTGGACTGGAATGCCTATTTAATGGCTCTTAAACCTAAAGGGCGTTTCCATATAGTGGGGCTTACACTTGAACCATTAGACATACAAGCATTGCACCTCATTGCTGCTCAGAGGAGCGTTTCAGGGACATCAGTTGGTAGCCCTAGCACCATTGCGACGATGCTGGAGTTTGCTGCCCGCCATAAAATTGAAGCGCAAACAGAGCATTTTAAATTCAGTGAAATCAACAAAGCATTAGAACATTTACGAGAAGGTAAAGCACGGTATCGGGTCGTGCTATCTCAAGATTGAATTCATTTATTTTGGAGATTTATTCACATTCTCAGCGCCTATCAATTGTATAGGCGCTGTTCGAACCACCACGTATATTAGAGCGTTTCTCTAGCGTGTTCACATACCGTCGCCGTTGACAAATGTCTCTATGATGTTTTGATAAGTGCCATCCTTTTTCAAAGCTTCTAGCGCCTGTCTGAATTTTTGCACCACTTCACTGCTTGTTTTATTACCAAAGGCCATGTAATAACCTTCCGGAGAAATCTCTTCTAACAAAAAGACAGGTTTTAACGTATCACGCACTGATAAGCCTGCTTTTTTCACATGATAATGGGCCACCAATTCATTCATCGCCCATAACTCAACTTTTCTATCGGTAAAAAGTTTTAGGGCTTTACCGTAATCGTAGACGGATACTATGTGCTTACCTTTTTCAAAGCCTTTTCCTTCAAAGTATTGTTCTCTCACACTCTCTTTAAAGGTTACAATTCGATATTGTTTAACATCTTCGAGGCTCTTGATCAGAATTTTGTCGTCATCTGCATGTTTGAACACATAGTTTTTTGCTGGAGCAATCACACCAACCCATTGATACTTGCTTTCTCGTTCGGGGATACGACCAATGGAGTAAATAAGCGTATCGGGTGTTTTTTCTGCTGCTACCAATGCTCTAACCCAGGGTACTACCTCAGGTTCAAAAGGTTCGCCTAATTTATTAAATACTTCTCTCACCACCAAGGTACTTAAACCAATGACCTCACCGCCCTCTTGGTAGTTGTATGGAGGAAATTGCTCTGTCACGACCTTTATCTGCGCACTTACCGTCAGCGACAATGCAAGCAAGAAAAACCCGAATACCGTTCTCATAAAGCGCCCATTCACAATTAAAACGCCAACAAAACTATTAGTACAATAGTAAGCCTAGCAGTGAGGATTGGATATGTCGCTATATATCCAGCCAATCAAAGGCTTCGAATCCTAAAGCGTAACCCCTTGAATTCTTTTCGGCTTCTCATTTGCTCACCCAGCATGCGAGCACTTACATCCAAAGAGGCGCTCACCAAAATACGATTGGTGTAGCCCTGCATGGTTAATATGAAGCACTTGTTTAAATGACGCTTAAAGAAGCCCTGGAAGGTTTTTACATCTTCAGGCTGCACTGTATTGATCGCTAAAACAAAATGTTGTGGGTTTAATAATCTCTGCAGATGTTCCAACCAATGCTCCGATAATGGAAAAGCTCGCACAACTTCACCCCCCGTATCTGAAAATAAGTCATCCAGAATAAAGGTAAATTGGTGGTCTGGTTGGCTTGGAACCCACTGTAAGGCATCAGCAGTAATGAGATTAACCTGAGAATCACATAACCCGAAATAAGCCTTGGCAACATCATTATGAATGGGGTCTAAATCAACGCCTTGGATAGACCAGTTTGGTTTGAGGATTTGCAAGGTTCTGATGGCTGCACCACCACCTACCCCCAGCGCAAGTGCGGACGCCTTTTCATAATCCATAAAAATCGAAGGAGCGGCCATTAAGTCCCAAATACTGCGTGATACCCCTGCTTTTAAGTTGAACTGAGAATGCAGAACACCGTTCGTATACAGTCGCCGTGAATGCCCTGCACTTCTGACTTCATATCGACGACCGTCTTCATTCAGCATCCATAAGAGCGCCACATTGATTCCTCATTTGGGAGTAATAGTATGGACCTTACCTCAAGTACTCTTGTTACCCGAAGCGACAATAACTCGTCTAATAACTAGAGCCATCTCAAGCACAAAAAGAGAGTATCAACTCCCAAGCTGCTCAAGCAAATGTCATAAAGGAGGTTAGGGTTTCTTTTTAAGCCGCTTCATAAAAGGGTCTTCGCCCTCATACTTAGAAACACTGGTTGCTTTGAGGCCCGCATTCAAAGTAGAGGCCCATTTTTTAGCCCCGACACCCGTAAAGCAAACATAAAGTGGGTGTTCTTTTAATGCTCTAAGATCAAATTTCACCTGACTTCGATAAGATTTCAAGTCAGCATTTTTTCTTAGTATATTCACCATCACTCGTCGATCAATAACGGCTGCATCAACACGTTTAGTGACAAGATTCATTAAGTTTTCAACGTCTGTATTGGATACAACAACGTTCTGCTCACCTCTGGCTACCGAAGCATCAAATTCACGCTCGTTAACATAGCCAGCAACCACCCCAATTTTATGTTGAGAGAGTTCTTGTAAAGAACTCCATTTAAAATTAGTGCTTGATAGATGAGCAAAGCCAACAAGGCTCGTCCCTATGATTTCAGACCAAGCGCAAACCTGTGAGCGCGCTTCAGAAAAGTAGGCTGGGTACCATCCATGTACTTTCGGGGAAGTTTCCGCTTCTTTGACAGCATCCGTCCACGACATAAACTTCACATCAAACTTGACTGATTGACTTTCAAAAGCTTTTTTCAAAATGAGGGTGGTTGATCCACCACCAAATATGGATTCCGACGTAAATGGAGCCCATTCCCCCGTTGCTAAGGTCACTTGCTCAGCTTCGGCCCAAGCGGCTGATAGCAATCCGAAGCAAAAAATCCACGAAAGAGTTATTAAACGCCAGGACATGAATCCGCCTCTGTTGTATGCAGCCCTGTTTTCACCTTAGCTAGATCGCAAGCCATTTACAAACACCCAGCATCACCCACCAGCAGTAAATAACGGTCAAATATCCCAAAGTGTTGATCTGTAATCATCCACTTACCGAGCACCTAAAGAGCTTCTGCCCTGCCATGATCAACAACCTAAGTAGAACGGATGCCAAACGAAGATACTTGAACAGGAAATGGTGGGTAGGCTCTCAATTCATCATGACCCATTTTTACAATTTACTCAGAACATGCAGCAAGGATTGAATTGGGTCAACCGGCGAGGCATCTTGCTCAATTACACGATAAAATTCAGGGGGTTGCATAATATGCCACTTGCTAATAGGTCCCATTAACCAGTCCACAAATGCCTGATAGCCCACTTCACTGACCGTCATTAAGGACTTAAGGTAACGTTCTGGAAGGCTATCAACCGCGTTTGTCCAATGCATTATCCACGATGGGGATGATGCCAAAGGCTTTAAATGGGTTGGTTCAGCCTGACCTTTTATCAATGCCATCACTGAGCCAAGGTGCTGCACCACCGTTGAAACATCATGCTCACTGTATAAAAGCCCTAATAAGGGTAAAGGTTTATCACAAGCCGTAACAAACTTAAACACAGGGTGATATCGGTGTGGAATTGGGATAAAAAATGCGGGAATTCGATGACTATTGGGGGATTTCCCTATCGGTAAAATTTCACACTGATCTAATGTTTTTTGCTGAATGAACAGAGGCAAAGATTCTGTGGCAATCAGAAATCCACAGCAGTCAACTTGAGCAGGATTTAGCATCCTATCGATAAAACCTTTTTGAGAAAGGCCACAGGATTGATTTACGGTAAAAGCAGAAGAGGGTTGTGTATCACTCAATTTTATAACTACCAACCTTCATATTGAGGGATATTGAGTTTACTCAAATTAAGTCAAACGTACACATCCAATATTCAAAAGTGAGAGCAGAGCCTGCTCCCACTTTATATTCAGCATTAGGCTGATACAGGTGTACGCCAATCATCAGAACCGGAAGTACCCGACACTTCGTGAGTCCACTTAATCGCACGGTAAGACATGTACCAATGCTCCAAGTGAGTGAAATGCGCTTGACTTGGGTCTTGGCAATTAGGCATTTCTGCAACAACGTCAACCAAGATAGCGTCTTCAATGATCGTGGTGAAGTAATGCTCTTGAGCACCTGAAGGGTTGGTGCGGTACCACTTAATTTCAACCTTAGGCAGTTTTTCACCTGAAGTCAGAGCGTTGTACATCAAAGGCGAAGCCTTATCAAACACCTTGGTGATTTTAACTGGGTTATGTTTACGTTGGCCACTAGGCTGACCAGATTGAGGGTCACGTGGAAGCGTTACATTGTGTTCAAAAGCCTGAACGATCACTTCGTCTTCATGGCCTTCTTGATAAATATTTCCAACAGATTCAGCGGTAAAAGTACCTGCAGTAATCAGTCCTTGTTTTTCGCCTTCAATGGTCATATAGGCTGGAGTTGGCATACAGCTAATTCCTCAAATAAAAAATATCTTTGTGCTTATTGGGTTATCAAAAACCCTTTCTTTGCCAAAGCCAAACTGGCTTCGAATGACCATATATACACTAAATATGCCATTTTGTGATTTTATAGTAAAAACCCAAAAAAGCGTCTCAATATTCTAAATCATGGTCGCAAATAAAAATACAAGTGCCTCTGAATAATTAACAACCTTTAAATAAGAAAGTACATTGAAAACCACCCCCTTCAATTTGTGAAAATATTTTCACTAAAAATGCAATTTTTTGCACTAAAACTCATAGGCAGATCAAAACGTGATACTGATCAACTTTTGAAGCTATTTCCAACCCCAAACAAGCCATCTTACGCCAATCATTCAGTCTCTAGCCTTTCAACACTTTTAATTTCAAATGACTTTTGTACAATCCGCCCTGCTACAAAAATTAAAAAAGAGGTGTAAAAAATGAAAAGAGTTATGCTCAGTGCCGCACTGTTTGCTTCCATCACACCATTCGCTATGGCAAATGATCCATACGAAGATTTCGAAACCACTTATTTAGAATCCATTCCTACAGAAGCTTTTGCATGGGCTCGCACAGGTGTTACTAACTACGCATTTGCGTTTACTCGTTATTGCTTTTGCCCAAATTCAGGTACAACGTATGAAATTAATGTACGTAACAATAATGTCGTCTCTGCACGCAATACCGATACGGGTGAGATGGTTGAACAAGAGCAACTGGATTATTACCCCACAGTGGATGAGCTACACCTTCAACTTCTAAAACAAAATAACAAAGCGCATAAAATTACAGCGGAATACAATAGCCGTTGGCACTACCCAACAAAAGTATACGTTGATATCCACCCAATGATGGCAGACGAAGAAATCTCATATGAGATTCCTTTCCTTGCGCCCATCATGGCATCGGGTGTTCGTGACTAATTGATCGGTACTTCAACAATAATGATATTTTTATCGTAGGCAATAGTTAGGCATTCTGATTTTTTGGAATGCCTAATCGTTATAATGAATGATTTTTGCATTTATCCAAGTATCACTATTCTCTTTGGAATGGCTGTAGATATCACTCAAAACTAGAATAGAAAGCAATATAAAGACGGTTACGCTTTCTTGGCATGTATGAAAAACTCTTTATTGCCATCGCCCCCCAGTATCGGACTTTCAAAGTAATTCAATACCTGCAAATGACGTGTTTCAAAAAAACGCTTTAAACTAGTTTCCAACTGCTCCCAAGCATCAGGGTTTTTCACAATACCGCCTTTACCAAGATGATCACTGCCCACTTCAAACTGGGGCTTCACGAGGCTTAAAATTTTACCATTGGGTTTTATAAACGGCAGTAATTCATCCCAAATTAGGGTTTGAGAAATAAATGAAACATCCATCACAACCCAATCAAACCCATTAGGGGCCAGCTGCTCTAAAGGAATCGAGGCTACATCACGTGCATTCGTATTTTCAAACGTAAATACGCGGTCATCTTGCCGCAACCCTTCATCTAGCTGGCCATGACCAACTTCTATTCCTACCACTTTTTGCACGCCACGTTTAAGCAGTGCATCCGTAAAGCCTCCTGAAGATTGCCCCACGTCTAATACAACGCAGTCCTTCAGATTGGCTTCCACCTGTATTATCGCCTGATCCAATTTGTATCCTGCTCTTGAAACAAACTGATCCATCTCAGAAAGTGTCACTCGGATTTGCTGATCTAAAGGCACTTCATGCTTCCACTCGAACTTAGTGCTGGGTTTGTCGGCCAAAGTCCATTCAGAGAGGTGTATTTCCACTTGCCGATTATTGATCCAGTGCTGAGCTTGTGACCGAGAACGAGCTAACCCAACCTCAACTAACAGTGTATCCAGCCTTGTCTTACGAGGGTTCATCTGTTTGTTCCTCATGCGCACTGTTTACGGCTTCCATCTCATGTGAACGCCCCTTGGAAGTATTGGATCTACCTACCCCTGCCTTTTTAGAGAGGGATTCATCCGACAGCAGTCCTGCCTGATCAGAATACTTCGAAGGCATCGATTTCTTTACACGGGCTCCTAAATGCTCCAAACGCTCTACTCGACGTACAAGATTTCCACGGCCGCTGCTCAATTGATTAATGGATTTGTCATAGTACTCTTGGGCTTTGTGCAGTTGTTTACCCAAGTTTTCTAAGGATTCAATCAAACGAACGCATTGATCATATATGCCTCCCGCCACTTCGGCCATTTGTTCAGCATTACGATTTTGTCGCTCATATCGCCAAATGGATTGAACCGTACGCAACGTTGCCAACAACGTGCTGGGACTGACAATAATGATATTTTTATCGTAGGCATCTGCAAAAAGCTGAGTATCTTGCTCGACAGCTAATAAAAAAGCGGCTTCAATGGGAATAAACATAAACACGAAATCCAAGGTTCTTAGCCCTGGCAAATGTTCATAGTGCTTTTTAGATAATCCATCAAGGTGCTGCCTTAATGATTTTGAAAAGCCTTTAACTGCCTGCTGTCTTTCTAATTCTTCGTCACTTGAAACATAAGCCTCGTAATGAAGCAGCGACACCTTAGAATCAATGACAATGTCTTTTTCTTCCGGCAAATGCACGACCACATCAGGGATCTGCCGCTTGCCTTCTGTATCGGTGTAAGCTTTTTGTACGTCATATTCGTGCTCTTTACGCAAACCCGATTGTTCAAGGACTCGCTCAAGAATGATCTCTCCCCAATGTCCTTGAAACTTATTATCCCCTTTCAAAGCACGCGTTAAGTTGGTCGCTTCTTCGCTCATCTGCACGTTTAAAGATTTCAATTGCTGAATTTCAACCAGCAACGAGTGTCTATCTCGATTTTCTTGATCGTATGTATGCTCAACCTTTTTTTGAAAAATCGCTAATTGTTCTTTAAAAGGTTGCAATAAATGGGTAATTTGATTTTGATGGGTTTTAGAAAACGTATGAGTATTTTCCTTAAGAGCCTGCTGCGCTAAGCGCTCAAATTCCGCTGTCAGTTGTTTTTTCGTATCCTGCAACATGTCAATTTGTTGCTGATGATGTTCACGTTCTAGCTGGCTTTGCGTTTCAAGGGCTTGCAAACGGACCTGTTGTCGTTGCTCCTGTTTTCGACTGTCTTCTAACGCTTGAGTCAACCATTGGATACGCTCTTCTAAATTCGCTTGTTGACTGAGCCGTTCATTTTTCTGGGCTAACTCAATCTTTAATTGTTCACTGCTCACAAGCCATGCCTGACGCTCTTCAGTAAGGTTATCCAAATTTGTAGACAAATCGGCTTTCTGTTCTTGCAAATGAAGATTCTGCTGTTGCATCTGCTGAAATCGAATGTGCAGTTGGTGCAAGTCTTTTTTAAATCGATACGCTATATAGCTCAATAGCGTAAAGCCCAAGGCAGATGTGACAAGTAGCCCTATAGTGATGCCTTCGGTCATGCAAGTTGCTCCATATGGGACGCTCTCCCAAAGTCTGTTTTAGGGATTTGATTGACACTGAGCGTAAAGAATTAGGTCTGAATCCATGGGCGATTGGCTTGAAGCCCACCGCAATGCACCAACAACAACGATTCATGTGAAGGCTCGGTTTCTCTGCCCTCAAGCCATTGTTTAAAGCAGTGATAGAATACCTTGCCGGTATAGGTTGGCTCAATGGGAATGCCTGTCGCAATAGCCCATTCCTCACAAAAGGTTTTCAATAGCTCTGGGGATTTGGCATATCCACCCCAGTGGGATTCCCAACCAAATTCAAGTCGTGGCCAGTAGCTTTCGCCCGTGTAATGAAGCAGATCCTTTTCCAGCCAGCCTTTAGCCTTAAGTACCGGCACAGCTATGAGCTTCACCTGAGAACTGGTTCGCCACTCTTCAGACTGTAGAGCACCGGCCAGCATCCCCCCGGTCGCCGCGGCAATGCCAATGCAATCAAATTCATCCAACTGTATTCCTTGAAAGAGTCTGGTGCACCCTCGAATACCCGGCATTCCGCAGGCACCTTCCGGTATCCACTCCGCATCCTCTAACAATGCAGATTGCTGTTCATGCTTTGAGGCCATTCCAAGACGCGAATGCTGAGATATCGATCGATACAGTGATCGAGGAAGAAAGTGCAAGTGCATGCCCCAAGCTAGGCAATCCTCCAAGGTTGGACTGAGCGATTGCCTTAGGCTTCGAGGGTCCTCACCACGCACAAAACCAATGGTCTCAATGCCCTGCTTTTGACCGTAATAGGCCAACGCATGTAAGTGATTAGAAAAAGCTCCACCAAAACTTGCCCAAGGCTTGGATGCATTCAATTCAGCCGCATACCCTGCCAGTTTAAATGCTTTATTTCCGTTGATGACGTGGTGAAGCCTATCCAATCGAAGGCATGACCAGGCTAACTGGTTTAACACGCCTGGAGAATAGCCCAGCACCTCAGACCTAAAATGAATGGGTTCAATAAAAACAGATGCCTTACAGGCTACTAAGTCAATGGTCACTCAATCATTCACACCTAAAAACCGGCGCTTATCCTAAAGGGTTCAGCACACGGCTTCAAGGTCATTCAGAATGAGAGTTCTTCTTGAAGGGGAGTCACTAGAAAGCCGGTTTAATACTAAAAGGTATAACTAGCAGCGAAATACACACGGCCTACTTGATCAATATCGATATCGGTTTTTACATCCTTGCCGTCGGCTTTATATTCAAGATCACCGTCTATAGACGTAAATGAGTGAGAGTAACCCGTTTCAATACTGACGTTTTTATTAACATCAAAAATGGCACCGAACTGACCGCCATAGACAACGCCTGATGCGGAGTCAGAATCGGAGTCGGAATCATTATAGGACTTGTCATAATCAACCGTTACGGAAGCTGAAGCAATACCTAAATGTGGGCCAGCAAATAACTTCACTTGTTTATGCACAGGAAGGAAAAAATCAACATTTGCTGTCATTTGACCGTAAACGATTTCTTCATCTGTTTTTGAACCCTGATCTTTATAGGAAGTGCTGTGTCCAATGAGTGATCCATAAATGCGATAATCTTCATTGATCAGGCCTGCTCTGATGCCAGGGCTAAGGTTACTGTTTTTGGTTAGATCATTAGACCTGTCACCATCAACCTTCATATAAGATTTGCCTACATCTATCCCGATGAAGAAATCGTCAGCAAATGAAGCTTGAGCGCTTAGTATACAAGCAGCTGCAATAAGTGTTTTTTTCATGACAACATCCGACATTAATGCGATTCAAATTGAGTTAAAATACTCTCATTCCAAGGTATAATTTGTGCCTATAACAATTTAGCAAGAGACTTACCCAGATGAGTATTTTCCTCATCTAACACTTCAAAAGCCTGTTTTATCATGATGCATTTATTGCGTACGCTTCATTATCTTTCAGTAGCAATACTCATGATTAACCAGTCAAGATGAACAGGAATCATTTCTGCTTGTTTAGGCATACAAACCTGGTTTGATTTTAACGAGCTATACATGAAGGATAAACATCAATTATCGAACAAAATTGTTGAGCATATCGAGCCAATTTACCCAAAACGGGAGCTCACACATTACTAGAAAACATGCGAATTTTTTGCACATAGGTTAGCAGTCACTTAGATTTTGCCTATTAACAAAGGCCATTATTGGTCATTCCAACCTCTACTCCACATACGTGAAAATAATGTGAAAAAGCAAAACGCATAGGCTTTTGTAATTGATCACTAACGCTTAAAATTGCTTACCTAGTGAGCACCCTTGCTTGTTTTGAGATGCCGTTCGAATATTTTCTACCATCCCCACCCTCTTTCTTAACCCGCCCTTAACCTCCCTGCCTGTAATATCTTATTCAACGGCTTCGAGGTGTTTTTCAAACGAGGCCTTTTTTCAAGAGTCATTAGTAAGAGGCATTCAATATGAAATCTGTTTTCCCATTATTGCTTATATCATCACTCACAATGGTTACTGCATGCGGTGGTAAAAGCTCATCCGGTTCTGGTAAAGCCCCTACAACACCAGGGGTAACCACTGAAACACCCGACACAACAAACACCGTTGCAGGAAGCTATGCAGAGCAAAACAAAGACCGCTGCATTACAGACCCTATTGCTATCAAAAAACTGTATCTTGCAGATAATTTAAAAATTAATGCATCTTCTGATGTTATTATCAGTGATGGCTGCTTAGAAAAAACGTCTGATACGTTTAACGTTAATTTCTTAACCGATTTAAAGAGCAAAATGAGAATTGATTTGGACGATACTATTATTCATACTTATTACGAGCAATTACTCTCTGAAATAGATATTGAATCACTTGAAAATTTAAAAAAAATGTACTACTTAAAAATATCATACTCAGAACCCACAGGAGCTATTACGTTTAAAGACTTTGGTAAAGAAAATGCTGATATGGAAATCGTTTCGATTAAGTCACCTGGCAAGTATGATATACTAATGCATATCAATTTCTATAGCATTAAAGACAATATTCTTATAGAAGATTTTTCTTTTTTAGATAAAAACTATGTGTTGAGTGTCAAATAATCGTTTTAAAATGCTTTCCTATCATTTCAATAATTGAAATGATAGGATTAGTGCAAATGCAAAAGTCAAAGTTACTCTGCAACAAAATTGTCTACATCATACCCTTGACTTACTGGACGATTTGAATCTCTTATCCACTCACTCCATGACCCAGCATACAATCGACTTCCCGTGATACCAGCTATCTCAAGTGACAGCAAATTATGGCACGCTGTAACGCCCGAACCACACATAAGAGTACATGAACGATTACCACTTAATTGCTTCCACTCTCTATGTAGCTGCTGAGGTGATTTAAATGTACCATCATCGTTTAGATTTTCGCCTAGAGGCCGATTTAGGGCTCCAGGTACATGCCCAGCTATCGCATCGATTGGTTCATACTCTCCAGAAAACCGTTCAGCATTACGTGTATCAACCAACACGAATGATGGCTGTTTAATATTCTCTAGAATATCATTACTGGTTAATACCCATTCATATTTAACGTTTATTGGGTATTCAGGCTTTTTATCTCGGCTGGTTTCTGTTGTGGTTAAATGGTACCCAGCATTCTTCCAAGCCTCTATACCGCCATCTAACAAAGCTACCTTCGCATGACCCAACCACCTAAACAACCACCAAGCGCGTGCAGCCATAGCGCCGCTCATATCGTCGTAAAGAACGACTTGTGTGTCAGGTGTGATGCCCCATGCGCCCATTTTAGATGCTAATTTTTTTTCATCTGGCAAAGGATGACGACCACTATTAGCCGTTATGGGTGAAGAAAGATCTTGCTCAAGATCTGCGTATTGTGCATTTGGAATACGGCCTTGCTTGAAGAGGGCTAAACCTGCCCCTCGCTCCATCAAATTGAACCTGCAATCTAAAATCACCCATTGATCATTGTCTAAGTTTTCTTCTAATTGGTTGACATCTACGAGGGTTGTATACATAGCTCATCTCTCAATATATTGTAAGTGTTAAATCTTCAACAGCCTTCTAACCAGTCCTGAATATTATTAAGCTGCCTTATCTTATGTAATACAAAGAGCAACTTTATATCTCGGCCAGCTAATCACAAAAAATGGACTACCTTCATTAATTAACGGCGTCAGTCTGGCACACTCAAAAGCAAACTCTAAATTTTTTACCTCTGTTTGCAGCAAGTGCTAAAACCAAGAAACACACATCGCCCTTTCAAATCAAGCTAAGTTGGAGGTGCCGATGGCGTCTATAGGCATAACTCTAAATTACCTCAGACAGGCTAGCTAAGTTTCGTCCTAGTACAGAGGTAGCCGTTTACTTATATACCGGTTGAGTCGACATGCGCAAGTTCATTGACGGACTTGCTGCCTTGGCATAAAACGAAATGAAGCTAAACGCTTGATAACCAGCGATTCTCGTATTCTGCAATCGTCAACGTGATAATTTCAAGTTGACGCAATAGGGATGTAATGGATTTGCGTTCTGGTAAAAGCGTTAAGAATATAAATTTTTTAAATAGTTGAGGCAACCTGCCACTGTCAGTCCATTTCTTTCCTGCAAAGAACTGAATTGACTATTAATCAACCTAATTATGTTTCATAATAAGCTACACCCATTTTTGACAACTAACGTTGCTTTTTAAGGTTTTTTAATCAGGGTTGATGTATCATTCAGCCCTCTAAGTATGCCTGAATTAAACACATTACCCGATGATATAATGTAGCTGCTCTAAACAACTCTTTTGAGGCAGCAAGCCTATTGGTTTCATGAACGAGAAGTGTTGTTTGGATGCTAGCTTTTGTAGCACTACTTAGACTTACCGTAAAAGAAGCTTCTATTACAACTAAACCGCTGAGCTTGATTGGTAATGTTATTTCAATGTTTTTCTTTATTAATCTGGGTGCGATTGACCTTGTATTAGGCCTCGCTATGGATGCAGATCATTGGAGCATTTGTTGACAGTCATGTTGTGATTTCTAATGGAGATAAAATTGTGCACCCCGTTTTTATTACTGTATGCTGCGTAATGACTACCAAATTAATCTATGAAACACCGTTACAAAATGGATTCATAACACAACTTTCAATGTTTTTTTAACCCATGATCACTTATAAAACCACCTCAGCCCAAGAAATTTATGCCTTTCGAAGAGATATTTTATGGCCTAACAAACCCATTAAGCACGTTATAATAGAGGGTGATGATAAGGCAATGCATATAGGTGCTTATGAGTGTGACAAGCTCGTAGGGGTAGGTTCTTTTTTCCTTGACACTCCTCGGGCACGATTGCGGAAATTTGGTGTTTTACCCAAATATCAAAAGCGCGGAATAGGGACAGGATTATTGCATCATGCTGCACAAACCTTACTACCTCGTGGTATTGAGATATTGTGGTGCGATGCTCGACAAGATGCTGGAAAATTTTATTCTAAGCTGGGTTTTGTCGTTGATGACGAAGTGTTTTTAAAATCAGGTGTGTCTTATACAAAAGCATTTATAAAGTTGCATGAACTTGCCCACTCTTCACCTGCCCATGATATGTACAAGCTCTTAGAGCAACAAGCTGAGTTTATCAATATCACCGACCAACTTAAACAGGTGACTAGGCTAAACCGTTTGCATGATGGCTCTAGGGTTGAGACCACAGCGGAGCATTCCTGGCATGTTGCACTACAAGCTATACTCATGAAAAATTTTGCCCCAGCCTACATCAAGATTGATCGAGTAGTGAAATTACTGTTAACACATGACCTAGTAGAAATACTTGCAGGGGATCATTGGCTTACTCAAGATAATCAAAAAACAATAGAAGAGGATGAAAGAAAAGCAGCAAAAGCTATTTTTTCGATGTTGCCGCAACCACAGCAAGATGAATTCACCCAATACTGGGATGAATTTCATCTGAAAAAAACTCTTGAGGCAAAGTTTGCACATGCCATGGATGCTCTACACCCAATGATACTTGCCTGGGGTCCAAACGGAAATGGGGTAACCCATAAAAGATTATCTGCAGCAAAAATGAAAGCACGCAAAAAAGAGGCTCTTGAGCCATTCCCTTTGCTTTGGCAATATGCACTAAAAATGTTGGATGAAGCCGTTGTAAAAGGCCTACTCGATGATTGAGAGGGATTTATAAAAACTTTCATGGATTTTGATACACCTTCTGCTATGTTAGGAACCCTGTTCATTTGTACGCTAATACACATGAACTGAAGCTCTTATATTGTCAAGCCAGCCTTATAGGTTACCTTGATTAGGTTTTCTCAATCTCATAATAGAAATGCATGCCTGAACAGTAGAGCTGTTTATAATAAGAGTAAGGTCTGGCAGTAAGGGTGGGGCATATATAAACACGGCTGATCACGGCTAAAACGATATTTTGCATTTTTTGTGATCAACCTGAAGTACGTGCGAGCTTTGCTCGTTCTATCGGTAGTCCGGCACCAAAGCTGCGTGCAATCGGCTTACTGACATTTCACCTTCCATAAACTGACGAACTTGAAGAGGTGCCTGATTGATATAGTGTGCGGTCGAGTTAAGCTCTCGGATCATTTTCATTCTGTCATGCATAGAAAGATCCAGCTCATCAACAGCATCTAGAACTTTACTTGTAAATATTGAACGCTCAAAATCGCTGAGTGGCTGAGTATCATCTTCAACTGTTAGAAAAGAGCGGCGAGATGAACCTGTCGTGTCACAATCAAACGCTTGGCGATCAAAAAGAGTGTCGTTAGGTCTCAACTCGCCCGCCGCCCCTTTGATTGACAGTGGCGCTGAAACATCTCGCTTTTCACTGTCAGATGGTAATCGAAATGAACGCTCACCTTGCCCTGATGATTGAGAACTGGAAGGCGTTTTCATTTGATGGGTAGCTGCCTGTGTTACCTGAGACGTAACACTGGAACTAACAGCCATGGGGTTTATTTTTCCGGTTGTGAACATAAAAATTCTTATTAGGACTGTCTTTGCTAATAGATCAGCAAATTATACCAAGCTCAACCGGTTTAGGTTTTCATTCATTGCCTAGAAATGTATACAATTTAGCGACTCGGTCAACCAGGCATTCACTAACGACTAGCTTGGTTGCTATCCTAGCAATCAGGCTCATTCAATATAAAAACCAAACTCGCTTATTATTTCATCAACTCTACCCGATTTTTTCAATAAATCTAAATGCGTATTAAATTCAGTCATTATTGCATGACTGTTTGGCCACTCTTCCGACAAAGCAATGTATAATGGAATAGCTTTGAGAACAGGCTTAATAGGAATGATGCTACCTTGATGCTCTTTAAACTTTGTTTGCAAGGAATATAAAATTACTTCTTTACTATCAACGATTAGATCTACTCTATTTCGAATCAACCGCTTAATATTATTGTCAATATTCGGGCCAGGTATTAAGGTAAGAAAATCAGCATTCATAAGCTCGCTTGCATGACTATACCCATTAACCGTTGCTATTTTATACCCCTTTAAATCTTGCAACGTACGGTAGGTTAAGGAAGCATCCTCGCGACGTTTAAAGAACATCTCTTGTGAATAATGTATAGGGTTTGAGTAAATAAGCTTTTCTTTACGTTCAGCGGTCAGATAAACACCTAGCAACCCTTGATATTTCCCAGCCAAGGTTCCTTTGATGGCTCTTGCCCAGGGGATAAAATCCACCGTCATATTGTATCCAGCACTTGCAAAAATCTCTGTTGAAATTGCTGAAAAGAAGCCATTTTTAGGTAAACTCTCTGAAAAATAAGGTGCCCAGTTAACGGTTACCAGCTTTACTGGTAGCTTGCTTTCAGCAGATATGCATACACTAATCAATGAACAAACAAAAACACATACTCCTTGTATCACGGGATGCTTAGATTTCACTATCATAAAGCTCATTGCCTTTATTCAAATCTTTAAGCTTGCCATTACCTAATAACTAATACTTTCCACCGATAGAGTAATGCGTATCAAACGTTCCATTGGCATGCAGAGCCTGGATGGCTTTCACGACCCTATCCATTAATGCTTGCTGTTCTTGATTTAACACTTTAGGCACTATGAGATATTCATTGGTCGGTGGAGAGGAAGAAATTTTGTACCTAACTCGGTTGAAGGATGAACCTAACAATCTTTTCGCATCTTCCAAACCATTTCTAAACGTAGTAATAAATAAGTCACCTCGCTTAAGCATTAATAAATTCCAGCCTTGATCGGCGTCTCTGGTTAAAAATGCTCGACTTCCCATGGCTTCCATTTCTTTCTGATACCAATACGATCTAACACCAATCAAGCGAAAGTCTTTTAACTGTGAAATGCTTGAAAAAGCCGGCGGCTTCTTAGAATCACCTTCTAAATAAAAAGCAGCAGCATGTGTTTGAGAGACAGGTTTGGGCGGATAGATAAAGTGCTCTTGCCGGCTTTTTGTTTTTCTCCAAGGGAAGGTGCCTGCGTAAGCGCCTTTACCCGCTGATATCAACGCCCGATTCCAACTCATGAACTCAAATCGGGCTTCAACACCGGCCTGTTGGCAAGCCTTTCTAACAAATTCAGTGGTTATCCCTAAATCTTTACGGTTTTCTGATACAAATGGGTCGTATTCACCCACGGCAAATACGACCTCATCGTTGGATATTGCATTATTGACCAGAGGTACATAAGAAATGACTAAACAGGTAACAATGCTAACAACAAAATTAAGCCCGCTTTTTTTCATATTGCTTACTCAGTCAACAAGCCTCGTCAAAAACAGAAACGTTGACGGCGTCCCTTAAGGTAATAGGGGTTCTACAGCCTGGGATCAAGTGCCCTGGTGTTCTGAGCAACGATCAGTAAAACCAGGAACAAAAACTTTAGGATCTGGTTCACGTTCAACTGATTGGCCACACTGGGTACAACGGCCCTCACGATCATGAGCCATCCAAGCAATATAATGATCCCGGCTGATGTTCAAGCACTCAGCAACGTATTCAAGGGGGTCTTTTAAATAATCCAATATTTCATCCGCATCTAAGTGCAGATGACCAGCACCCGGGTGGTAGGCCATTGATACCAGCCCATGCCGCTTAATTTGTTCAATAACATCCGAAGCCCCCGAAGACTCAACCTGACCACCTCCTGTGTTAATTTCGATCAACTCATCGACTTCTTGCTGAAGTTCTTGGTTTTCTTCCTCTAAAGATTCTACTTGAGAGACCAAGCGCTTCATGCGTTCTTCCATTTCAGCAACCTGAGCAGTCAGTTGTTCTTGATCCCCGCCTCCATTTTTGATTCCACCTTCAAGCAACCGACGCTGGAGTCGCTCATTGAGTGTTCTTTGACGCTCTACTTCTTGCTGCAGTTCTTGGATTTGATTTCGATAGGCTTGGCGTTCGTTACGCATGGTCCGCTCGATGTCGTCTTCAAAGTCCTCGTCATCCAAGGCGGCATAAAAATCTTCACCTGTATCTAATTCTAAAATGGCCTCTTCAGGCAGCCCTGCTGCAGGGTCAGTACGACTTTCTCTGGATACACCCACCTCAGAGAATGCCTCCATATCGTCATCATCCTCTTCATCATCGTCCCAGTCATCCTCACCAAAGCTATCCAGATCAGAAATATCGCTTCCGCTGGCTTCGTTTTCATCAACCGGGTCGGTCATCTCCTGTAAAGAATCAAGTTGATGCTCAGGTGTTTCAGTGACTTGCTCATCCACATCGATTGAAACTGCGCCATCTTCCTCAACGGTTTCAATGGGCCCCAACGTCTCAATCGGCTCGATGGCTTCAGTAGAATTCATTTCCAATGGACTTTCATCTAAAGCAATAGCCTCTTCGCTTTGAAACTCCTCTACGACAGGTTCGAGATCGTTGTTATCTATATCAAGACTGTCATCTACATCAAGATTACTATCTTCATCAAGATCGGTATCGACATCAAAACCCACCTGCTCCAGCGGCTCAGTGACGGCTTCCACCTCATCTGCCTCAGTCTCTTCAATAGCGGGTGGGGAAGAATCCGGTGCTTGAGTATCATCCCTTTGAAAGACTGAAGTGGGTTGTTTTGGATCTGGTTCTAAAGTAGGAACATCAAAATCAATGGGCTCTATTTGAATCCCCGTTTCCACCTGCTCTACCACTTCTGGCACCATTTCATCTTCAGAAGCCGTATTCAGATGATGGCGAATTCTAGCGTTTTCTCCAAACTCATCTATAGAAGCAACAATGGCTTCGTAATCTTCTTTAGAGGGGTCCCACAGACTGTCTCGGTGCCATGATATAGGGCATTGACTAAAACTCGCCAAAGTCACACGCCCACCTCCTAGATCTGGGCCCAAAACAGCGGTCTCAGCCAAACGTTGCAACGGTAATCGCCAGCTTTCTAGGCAGATACCGCCCTCATCAACGGGAATCTTAAAAAACACCAAAGAAAGGATCATACCCCTGGGATTTACCACAATATAAACAGCCGACCCATGCTTTTTAGACCGCCCCGGCACCGGGTGCATGCCCTCAAGAAGGTCCTCAAACTGGTCCAAATTGACCATTTCAATTACTTGCCCATGAGCAAAAAAAGCAACAACTTCCTGATTTTTCAGGCGTGCTTTCTCTTTCCCAATGCTGGCATCATCAGTCACGACACCGACCTCTGGCCATTTAAGAACCTCATCTTTTTACGCTCTTATCCCCTAACTTTAGGCTATCCTGTCGGCCTAAGCTTGAATCTGCCTATGAGTTGGCAAGGATTCCCATAGCCCAGAGGCAAAGCGATTAGGTTGTTTTGCTAAGCCCCTTCCCTAAAGCAAAGCAGCACCATCAATCCATCGAGTATAAAGTAGACGCCAGCGGCAACCTGTGAACCAACTAACAGCCACTTTCAACGTCATCGACATTATGGAACATTAAGTACATCAAAGAGATTGCTGTGAGAGCCACTCTCAAGCAACTCCGCCATAAATGGCTTGTGTCCAATTTAGCCAGCTGCTAGATTTGTGTAAGCACTTACATTCAAAGTCATAAGGTAATAAATGGATATTATTATTCGTGCTACAGAACCAAACGATGCGGCAGGCATTCATCAGCTATATGAACAACCCAAAGCACGCAGAGAAACCTTAAAGCTGCCTTTCAAAAGCGAGCATTTTTGGGCAAATCGGCTCGATAGAATCCCTCCACATGTCATCAGTATTGTTGCAATATCCAAACAGTCATCTGGCCCCACTGTCTTAGGCAATGCATCACTCAATCGATTTGAAGGGAGACGAGAACACTGTGCCTTCCTTGGAATAGCCGTTCACGATGAGTATCACCGCCAAGGCATAGGCACCCAGCTCATGCAACACTTAATTGACTACGCCGATTTATGGACTCAGATTCGACGCATTGAACTTACGGTTTTTACTGATAACCTAAATGCCATTGCGCTCTATAAAAAGCTGGCATTTAAAGAAGAAGGCATTCTAAAACATTACGCGATGCGCAACGGAGAACTCATGGATGTGGTTGCAATGGCCAGAGTAAAAGCTAGGTAATACATTTAATTGATTAACGCCTCAAGACGATAAAGTGTTGGACATGAACTACTACGCCATAACGGCAGATTCATGATGGCATGTCGTTAGAGGCTTTTTTATTCACTGTTCAAAGGCTAACTTTTGACTGCCATAATTGTGAGGCATCACGTCTCATATCAGCATCAGTGATAAGGTCAAAGTCACTTAGATGAAAGCGTCTAAAGTCTTATGGCTCAGTTTTGATAATTGACTATTTCCTTGTAATGCCAGTGCCAGCGCTCTCACCAACAATACGCTCCACTGTTGCCACAACATTTCTAGCGGTCTCACTTTGTGCAGACAACGCATAAAAATCACCTGGCAATAACGCCTTGGCTTTCACTGCATTTATAAAAGCTGTTATATTCTGAGGTGGTTTTGCTTCGCGGCACTTCATAAATGCTTTAATTGAATCAGCTCCATTCCCTACTGTCACTACAGATGAGTGTCTAAAAATTGCATCGCCAAGCACCAACACTGGAACATGATGATGCAGTGCAGAGAATGCAGAGGTAGAGTTAATCACAAGCATCCCTGATGAAAACTTTGTTAAATCACTTAACTTACCTGATTGAAGAACTCTAACCCTATCAGCAACACCTAATCTCTTTGCTTCACTCCAGATAGCCGCAACAAGCGAGTGAGCATTTTCACTCGTCACAGGCTTCCATTGATTCAAAGGAGATAGATGGTTATTTCCACCACGTTCACAAGTGATATAACCAGATCTCAAATACCCTTCCTCTAGCGAAACGATCGCAATGCCGAATTCTTAAGCTAATTTACAAGCCACCTTGTGAACAGGTCGACTTGTACCAAAGATCAGTAGTACATCTGGCCTTTCAAGAGCCAACTCCGAACGAAATAGAATTCGTTTGGTTTTAAAGCCTGATTTAATCAACTCAGATTGTAGATTCTTAAAAAAAAGGCCTATTGGGCCTTGAAGTAAATACGCTTTTTTTGTTTATTATTGGCTAATGATAAGGTTCCGCCATTTACCAATGCTTGAGAAGAACGCCTATCTAATGCAATACACCCATCTAACTTATAGGTACCAAGCGAGTCTCTTTGCATAACATTGGTTGGTATCATGCTACTTCAACAATCCGAATCAAGCTAAGTTTTTTTCAGAAAGTAGCCGCCCCAAAAACCGCTGATACTATGAGAGCCACGACAGGCATCCTACAAGACTCAGCCAGAGATCAATGACATGTTTGCCTCCACGTCACAGACACCACTGCCTAATCTCATATAAGATACACCGCTTACCTTATATCATGCTTAATTCAACCCAAAATAGGCTAAAAATGGGATAAACCTTGCTACTATCCGTTATACCTTCTACTCATTGCTTTCAAACCGCAACAGCCGTGTAAAGCCGGTGCAGCCTAAATTCTTTTTATCGAGCTGACTGCTGCGTCATGCCAATACTCAAACTAAGGTTGAGTTTGCATGACAATACTCCCTGCAATACTCTTTTTGTAAGCATTCAGCTCGTTAAAAAATGAATTTGATTAGAGTGTCTCTATAAACTTCGACATCACAAGGAGCTCCTGATTAAAACTCATACGAAAGCGAGTGACGTGTTCTAACTAATGCAGAAAGATATGGCAAAAACTTAACAAGGTCTTTGGGATTTTTGTGAACTATAAACGATCATCAATACAATGTGTGCGCTGACTAATAGAAAGTGTGTGCGCAGATAACACTAGCCAGGGGAATGTATGATTTAGAGTTTTTCAAAGGGTATTCTCAACATTTTTTCAAGAGTAAATTAGCATCTCCATTTAAAATAAATGACTTATTCAGCTTTGAGCTTGCGAGGAAGTTTTTTCGTAAGGAACTGCAATAATCCAATAACAAAGCACCATAATGCAAATAATACTCGGTTGCAACCATAAGGCGCCGTACTGTAATCTAAAATGAACTCGCCAGAAACCATCCTCATGATTAGAACGATAGGAATTTCATCCTGGATTTTACAGCGTTCTAAAAAGAAAACTTTCCAAATTAACTTGATGGTTAAAGTCAATATTCAGGCCTTATGACAAGTATCAGACCATCACACGACTAACTCCAAACAGCCACATATAACTTTTTTATACACTCTTTAAACGGGAGGGAGTCATACCAATACTGGGCATGCCTTCATATGGAACGATAAATTATTCACGCGTAGGACATCTGCCCATTGAGCCTGTAGATATTCAGCATTATTGCAACAAGCAATTAATCTCCTAGCTTTAAGGTCTTAACAACGAGTCTTGTGACAACCAGCTCCACAGGCTTTCGGCAGCCGCTGACAAAGGTCGATTATACCGACATAAAACCACTTTTAGAGGTATGTGTAGTGGCGGTTGAAATAAATGTTCAGACTTACCCTTTGCCTCCCATTCAATCAAAGACAATTGTCCAGACTCTAGCTCTTGTGCAATTGCATAATCTGGTAACCAACCAACCCCTGCTCCCGCCATGACGGCGGATTTCACTAAATCAGATAGGCTTGTGGAGAAAATTGGGGTTACCCTACTTTGCTCAATAAATGCTGTGGTTAAACGCCCCATATAACTATCAGGCGTATACGCAACATAGGGAACAGATTCTAGTTCAAAGGACTGATGATTGGTATTTGCAACTAAAATTAAGCGGTGCTCTTCTAACTCCATATATTTGAATGGGGGGTACTGCCACCGCTCATCGAAAAAAGTTAGCAATAAATCTGACTGCCCTTCCTCTAAATGTTTAAATGCAACGTCTACATCCAAAGGGTCCACTACGTAATGGATATTCAGTTCGGGATTCGTACTCGAAAATAATCTCTGCGGCAACCAATTGGTTGCCAAAGAATGAGCGGCTGCAATTCGAACATGTTGAGGGCTCAAAAAAGCAGCTTGCTTTAATCGTGCACAATCCGTTTCTACTTGATTTAACCAGGCTCGGGCACTGATGGAAAACTCCTTACCAGGATTGGTAAGAGCAATTGGGTGCTTCGATCGATCAATCAGTTCAACCCCTAACGCATTTTCCAGCGCTTGTATACGACGACTAAAGGCCGGCTGAGTCACACGCCTAAGTGTTGCAGCCTTTGAAAAGTTTTTCACTTTCGCAAGCGTCAAAAAATCTTGTAGCCATTGGGTTTCTAAATTTCGATTCATATCCAATAGCTCCATAGACATGAGAGAGTGAGGCAATGCCTATCAACCTCGACAACATGTAAGTTATTACATACTTCATGCAAATTATACATGACTATCACAAATTCAGCATTTCACTAAGAGATTTTCAAGGGGTAAGTTTAAAAGCAGCGGATTGAGTTATGCATTCTACGAATAGTAGCCTAGAGAACCCGCTAAATGACCTGTCGTAAGCAAGAAGAGCAATCAAGCGATGTTAGCGGAACAAAGAGGTTTACTAACGCCTCCCAATCACCCTCACAATAAAAAGGATTCAGCTCTCACCTTGGGCGTTTTGGGAGGGATGGGGCCGGCTGCCAGCGTTGCCTTTCTACAATGTTTAATCAATGCTACACCCGCTGCCAGAGACCAAGAACATATACCCGTTATTATGTCGTCCATTCCTCAAGTACCCGATCGAACTCAAGCATTACTGGGTATAGGCCCCAGCCCACTCCCCATGTTACTGGATGGCATTGCTCGATTAGAGGCAGCGGGGGCTGATATATTCGTGATGCCCTGCAATACCGCCCATGTATGGTTTAATGAAGTAAAGACTACAACGTCATTACCAGGCATCAGCATGATTGACTCAACCGTGGCTGCTTTGCTAAACAATGGCCGCAAGCGCGTGGGGCTCTTGGCGACCCAAGGGACGTATCAAAGCCAATTATATTTAAACGCTCTTGCGAAGGTTGGTATTACTTGTATTTGCCCATCTCTAAACCACCAGACCAAACTTATGCAAGGCATTCTTGCAGTAAAATCCAATCAATATCTGTCAGGCGTTGATCTGGTTACCGATGCTTTAGCAGAGTTAATCACGAATCAAGCCGATGCCATTATACTAGGGTGCACGGAATTATCTTTAATCAGTCAGGCTTTAGGTAAACTCACTTCAATCAAACTCTACGATACAACCCAAGTGCTGGCTCAAGCTTGCGTTAATACGTGTATACCGCCTTTTCTGCTTTCTTCTCGTTCACAATAATAGCTAGATGACCAATCATTCATTTTGATCATAAAAAAACCAGATGCGGTGACAATCAAATGTATAACCCTTGATTCTAAGATTCGCTGTCTCCACTCAACACCTTTGGAACCGATGTATACAACACTCATATTTAACCAATGGGTGCTTCTCAAAGGAACGGTAATCAGCGGTTTAGAAGAGTAGCAGAAGTTTAAAGGGAAGAATGCACGCACATTAACTAACGATTATTTCTTTTCATACCTAGCCATTGGATAGCTAGGTATGAAAATATCAAATACCAAACTTACTATAAAAAGATACTTTATATAGGGGTACTTTAAAAATAAAGATACTTTAAATAGAAAGTTTAGCTGCTTTGATTTCGGTTAAACCGCGATACACCGCTTTTTCACCAAGCTCTTCTGCAATGCGTAGCAAACGGTTGTACTTAGCAACACGATCACTGCGACACAAAGAACCGGTTTTGATTTGACCGGCAGCTGTACCAACAGCTAAATCGGCAATGGTGGTGTCTTCCGTCTCACCAGAACGATGCGAGATCACAGCAGTAAAACCAGCTTCTTGAGCCATGCGAATGGCTTCAAGGGTTTCAGTTAAGGTTCCAATTTGATTAAATTTAATCAAAATAGAATTACCTATGCCCTTTTCAATACCTTCTTTTAAGATTTTTGTATTGGTTACAAAAAGATCATCACCAACGAGTTGTACTTTATCACCCAGTTTTTCAGTTAGGATTTTCCAACCTTCCCAATCACTCTCATCCATACCGTCTTCGATAGAAGCAATGGGGTATTTGTCGCATAAGCTTGATAAGTAATCTGCAAAACCTGCCGCATCAAAAGCTTTGTTTTCACCTGACAATTGATATTGCCCTTCCCGGTAAAATTCAGAGGATGCGCAATCCAATGCAAGCGTAATGTCTTTACCCAATTCATAACCAGCTGCAGCAATGGCTTCTTTAATGACAGCTAAGGCTTCTTCGTTTGAGGTTAAGTTGGGTGCAAATCCCCCTTCGTCACCCACCGCAGTATTCAACTGACGAGACTTTAATACGGTCTTCAATGAATGGAATATTTCGGCACCAGCACGCATGGCTTCTTGAAAAGAGGTTGCACTGACAGGCTGAATCATGAATTCCTGGATATCAACATTATTATCGGCGTGTTCCCCACCGTTTAATATGTTCATCATCGGAACAGGCATGCTAAATTGACCTGCCGTTCCATTTAGCTCAGCGATGTGTGCATATAAAGGTAACTGTTTTTCTTGTGCTGCCGCTTTGGCTACCGCTAAGGATACAGCCAAAATCGCATTGGCACCGAGCTTCGACTTATTGTCAGTGCCGTCTAGCTCAATCATTAATCGATCAATCGCTTCTTGATCAACCGGATTTTGACCTTTAAGCGCTGGTGCAATCTGATCGTGAATGCCTTGAATAGCAATTTGCACACCTTTGCCCAAGTAGCGTTTTGAATCACCGTCTCGTAATTCCAACGCTTCTCGAGAACCCGTAGAAGCCCCTGATGGTGCACAAGCAGTACCCATGACACCTGAAGAAAGAATCACATCCGCTTCTATGGTTGGATTTCCGCGAGAATCAATCACTTCTCTGGCTTTAATTTGCTGAATAGTCGCAGTCACAATTTAACTCCAATGATAAAACGAAAAACGCCTTCTGAAGAGAAGGCGTTTAAATACAGCATCAGGCTTGGTTAGATTCCGTCTCAGCCACCTCTTCAGGGGCATCACAACTGTCAGCTCCAGAATGCACCAGAGCGGCATTCACAAAGGCGGTAAAGAGCCCATGGCCATCACGAGGTGTAGACGTGAACTCTGGGTGAAACTGGCACCCAACGAACCAAGGGTGATCAGGAATTTCAACCACTTCTACAAGGCTACCATCGAAGCTTTTACCTACGATGTTCATCCCGGCTTTTTCTAGAGGCTCAATGTAGTGATTGTTCATTTCATAGCGGTGACGGTGGCGCTCCATAATTTGAGTAGCACCGTAGGCTGCAGCCGTTTTAGAACCTTCTTGCAAAATACACTTTTGCCCACCAAGACGCATTGTTCCACCCAAATCGGAATTTTCCGTGCGAGTTTCAATGTTACCTTCTAAGTCTTTCCATTCTGTAATCAATCCAATCACAGGATGATCGGTTTCAGGGTCAAACTCAGTCGAGCTGGCATCTTTAAAACCGGCAACGTTGCGCGCGTATTCAATCACAGCCGCTTGCATGCCTAGACAGATACCAAGGTAAGGGACCTTGGTTTCACGTGCAAAACGGACAGCCATGAGCTTGCCTTCCACACCACGCTCGCCGAAACCACCGGGAACCAAAATGGCGTCTTTGTCTTTAAGGCAATCAACCCCATCGCGTTCAATGTCTTCGGAGTCGATGTATTCAATATTGACTTTGGTTAAGGTCGATAAGCCAGCATGCTCAATGGCTTCAATGAGGGATTTGTAAGCATCCAAGAGTTCCATGTACTTCCCCACCATCGCAATGGTGACTTCACGTACAGGGTTTAGCTTGGCTTCAACAACGCGTTCCCACTCAGATAGATCCGCTGGTTGAGCGTCTAACCCAAAGCGTTCAACGATGATGTTATCCAGCCCTGATTTGTGCAGCATCCCCGGAATCCGATAAATCGTGTCAGCGTCTTCCAATGGGATCACGGCACGTTCTTCAACGTTGGTGAAAAGCGCAATTTTGCGTAATGAATCAGCATCAATTCGACGGTCACTGCGGCAAACCAGAATGTCTGGCTGCAAGCCAATCGTACGTAATTCTTTTACCGAGTGTTGCGTGGGTTTGGTTTTGGTTTCCCCTGAAGTTGCAATATAAGGAACCAAGGTTAGGTGCATATTCATAGCACGTTTAGAACCCAACTCGACTTTTAATTGGCGAATGGCTTCTAGGAAAGGCAAGGATTCGATATCACCAACCGTACCGCCGATTTCAACCAAAGCAACGTCGTAGCCTTTAGCGCCTTCTTTGACTCGGTTTTTGATCTCATCGGTGATATGCGGGATCACCTGCACCGTACCACCGAGATAATCACCTTGACGCTCTTTAGCGAGAACGTCCATATAAATACGGCCGGTCGTAAAATTGTTTTTGCGCGTCATCGTGGTACGGATAAAACGCTCATAATGGCCCAAGTCCAGATCCGTTTCGGCCCCATCTTCAGTCACAAAGACTTCACCGTGCTGAAATGGGCTCATCGTGCCAGGGTCGACATTGATGTAAGGGTCCAGCTTCAACATGGTCACTTTGAGGCCACGGGCTTCCAGAATCGCTGCGAGTGAAGCGGAAGCAATGCCTTTTCCCAAAGAAGACACAACGCCACCCGTGACGAAAATAAATCGCGTATTCATAGTTGGTCCGTGGTAAGAAAAAAAAGTGATTGGAAGAATCAATCAAGATGGGACTACATGATAACAGAACCGCCTAGGGCGGTAAATGCAGTATCCACTTTAAGAGCCTTGCTTGACCGAATCAGCCGCGAAACTGAACGAACTAAATCATCCCCCATTAATAGGTAAACACCTACCCACTCAGCTTAACCCCTGTATGGCTTAAGATTCACTCTTTTAGTGCCCAATGCACGATGAAATCATCCATCCAGAAAGGATCACCGATCAAGCCGCCCTTACGAAGAAAGCCCACATGCCCACCGCCATGGGTTAAATACAATTCAACCGGGCCTAACACATCTGGGTTCTGAAAGGCTCGATAATCCACAATAGGATCGTCATCTGCCAGTAGAATGCCGGCTTTGCACCCAATATCACGTAAAGAGTTCACGGCTCGAGACTGATGGTAGTAATCCATCACATCTTTGAAGCCAAACATAGGCACCACAAATTGTGAATCGAAATCCATGATGCTTTTCAGCTTTTTGGGCACCTTTGAGCATCGAATATTGGGGTTAATTTCTAATACACGGTTTAAAAAAGCCAACAATCGCTTAGAAAAATACCGATCGAAAAACCGCCCTCTGGCCATGATCGTTCTAGCGGCATCAACCAAATCGACTGGAGCAGACACCGCCAGCATTTTTGTCACGCCATAGTGCTCAGCAGGGAAATCTCCTGCCATTTTTAACATCATGTTGCCGCCCAGAGAAAACCCCAGCATATGAATGTCCGCTTCAGGATAACGGTTATAAAGCTTCTGCAACAAACAGAAGATATCCTCACCCTGACCCGCATGAAACAGAGCTTTCGCATGCCCTAATCCACGACCGCATGACCGATAGTTAACCCGAACGGTTTTGTAACCCAGCCTCAGCAGCTTCTTGGCAATCCGCAATATGTAAAAAGACTCAGCATGTCCTGTCAGGCCTGGGAGTAACACACAAATGCGCCGCTGATCCCATTCTTCAGGCGTATCAACCGAACACACCAACGAATCACCATCGGGTAATCGAACCATAACTTCGGTAAAAGGGATTGAATTGGAATGGAAGCGACTGATCGCATCAGCAAGAACGGTTTGAGTCCAGGGGTGCTTGAGACCCTGGGGGCATTTGAAGGCAGAGGTAAGCGCGTGCAAATCCGCCCCGAGACTCAACCTAAGTGTCTCACCAACATTCGTCATGCTTTGCCCATTCCGGCGCACCATGACTTAATTGTAGGCCAAGCATGAGAAGACACCGCCAGCATCACGCCATCTTCCCATGCATTTCTACGTAAAAATCCATTTTCTAAATATTGCCAGAGGGATTACTCTGGCTGAGTTTGTGTTTCCCAAGCAGGAACGTCAGAATTGTCAGCATTTTCCGTACTGGTCTCAGCGTTTGTATCTTTTTCCATAGCTGCCTCCTCCGTTTGAGCCTCATTTGCTTGAGTCTCTTCTGATGAGGGAGCAGTTGCTGGTGCAGGAGCGTTTTGAGCAAACATCGCCCCGAGCGGGAATTTCTGGCCATTTACTTCCAGCGTACCTTCACTCAATTTCAAGGCACTTACTAACGCGGTATCTTCTACCTTAAGAAAGCCCATCATAATCGGCATATTTAGCGCTTCCTGTTGAGCTTCAGGCACAAGAGCTTTATCAAACTTTAACGAAGCATCTCCGACGATCGAGTTAACGGTCAACAATGGGTTTTGCATAACCGCTTGCGGAATCTCACCGATTTCTAAATGTAAATTACCATCGAGCTGACCTTGAGCCGTCTTCATGCTGATTTCACTGATGTTGAATTGTACGCCTTCAGCAAGGTCAAAAAACAACTGGTGGTTCTCTGCAATTAAGCGCTGGACGATAGCTGCTTGCATCTCTTCGGTTGCGCCTTCTGCTTCTTCACTTGCTTTGCGGAATACATCAGCAACAGCTTTTGTTTTTTCTATGGAAACGTTCTCTAACCCATAAGCCATTCTAAATTGATCAACCTGATAAGCATCCGTTTTCAACTGATTTAACTCAACATCAAGAGTACCACCATAGGTTTCTTCAGACACATCGGAGTCGAAGGATACATTCAAGGTTTCAATGCCTAGATTGCTGTCAGCAAAAACCGCTTTGATATCCTTAAAACTGATTTGGCCATCGGCATCCCAAAACATTGGCTGAACGTAAACGCCTTTTTCTTCGCCGGTCATTCCCGTGACACTCAGTGAGCCTTCATCCGCATTCTTAAACGTCATGCCTGACCACTGGTATTGAGTGCTGTACTCCGTACGGCTCATATTCATCACAACATCAGCGATCAAAGGCGTCACTGACAAATTGCCCCAGTCTTCCTGATAATTTAACTGTGCTGTTTTAAAGCGGCTGTTGATCTTCTGGTCAAACCCCAAATACCCCATGGCTTCAAGGAGAGGACGACCTTCAGACCCTTTTAGCAATCCCTCTTCTATCTCACTCAAAGTGGCTTCTGAAGAGTCTGCTAATTCCGCCAGCTTCGCTTGATCAACTTCAAGCTTTGACGTAAATGAAATTAAGCCTGGCTTTACACCTGACATATAAGGCAGCAGAGGACCATGCTGAATATCATCTGTTACGGTCACTGTTTCGAGTAATTCACCTATCTCGTCAGCCCCAAAAGGTGCATTCTCATTGAGTGTCAGGCGATAACGGGCTTGCGAAGAAAACCAAGTACGGTTGTAATACTCCAGCTCAGCGGTGATGCCGAACTTCTCGAGGCTTGCCAAATACGCTTTATAAGCTTCTTCGCCCTTCGCACCAATAAAATTTGGGCCCACGCCCAGCCCAAGACCCGCTACTACTACCAAGCCAACTCCGGCTTTAACCACTGCGCTCATGAATTCATCTCCAATGTCTCTGGCTCATCGTTTTGATTTAGGCCGTGAATATACCCAGGGGGAAGTTGCCACTCCCACACCAAACCGACACTATTGTCTAACATTTCCTGCTTATAAGCACCCACCAACCCAGCAACATCAATCACTTTGTTGCCTACTTCTAAACATGGGATATGGGGTCTCAACCAAGGAGCCACCGCTTTTTCTTGCAGCCACTGTTTAAGTGAAGCGGAGTGCTCTGACTTAGGCAAACTAAGCCTTACTCCTTGCTTTCTGGTGACTATTCGGGCCCCTTCCAAGCCTTCAAGGGGCAGTCCTTGGCCTTGAACAAACCTAACCCTGATATTTCCTATTGACCAAGGGATCATCACTTCGGCTGGTACTTTCGAAATTGTGGGCGTTTTCGCTACTGTGAGTACTTCGGCAAGGATAGCTTCTAATACAATGCTTTGCGGTTCGACAAGGCTTTTGATGTGAGGAAGTAAATACAAACGTCTTTGAAACCGGCGCACGTCCACTTCATTTGTGAGCACCAAGCAGGGCTGGCGATCTGAGCTTGCTGCGATCACTTCTTGCTGAATTTGCTGCACTTGTTTCTGTGACAAGGATACATTTGCAAACCGTTGTGCCCAGAGCCTTATGACTCGACGCTGTCTTGGCAAAGACAGTGAGCCTAAGCCATCGATACTCAGTTGAGAGGTATCTAACCAAAGCACCTTGATTAAATCTTCTTGTGTCACTTCATCCAGAATACCTTGCGCATCATCCAAATGATCCAGCATACGGTTAAGCGTCTTATAGGCCTGTGGTTTGCGTTGAATGACATTCGGTAAGATGTGGTGCCGCAACCAATTACGGTCAAAGTGAGTATCTTGATTAGAAGCATCCTCGACCCAGCTAAGCTGCTCTGCTGCTGCATAAGCTTCCAATGCACTTCGAGGCAGATCCAACAGCGGTCGAAGTAAAAACCCTTTAGCAAAAGGGCGTTCAACAGGCATCGCTTTTAACCCTTCGATACCCGTACCTCTTAGAATTCTCAACCAAAAGGTTTCCATTTGATCATCGGCGTGATGCCCCAGCAACAACACCTCGGTTGAGGCTTTAATATGAGCATCAAACGCTTGATAACGCGCTTCCCGAGCAGCATCTTCAATCCCTTTGCCTCGTGTTTGAACCTGCACACGATGAACTTCCAAAGGAACGCTTAGGGTTTCGGCCACCTGCAAACAATGAGCTTCCCATTGAACCGCATCTTCCTGCAATCCATGGTTCACATGCACGGCTGTTTTAGGCGTTTTTGGAAAGGCTTTAACGCAAGCATGCAAGAGCACACAAGAGTCTAACCCACCCGAAAAGCCAATGATGATTTTACTGGCCTTTTGAAGACGTGGGAATCTCTGCAACGCTTGGATTAAGGGAGAATCAACCATAGCGGATGCGTACGTTCCTATCACCCCAAATGGCTTTCAAATGTTCAATGGTCTCATCACTGGGTAAAAGGCGTTTTTCTGGGCTGACCGATAAAGAAACACGGGCTGCTTCGGTTCGATAATGAATGACCACCGCACAGCCTTCAGGGGATGCCTGTTCAAAGCTAGCTGACAATTGCTGCTGAAAAGCACCGTTGACTTGGCGACCATCAATGATCAAATCCAAAGATTTCGCATATTGATGACGAACGGTTTCTATAGGTGTAATGCTTTTGACCCGCATTTTTAGCATGCCTGAGTAATCATCGTGGCTGACTTCTCCTTCCATCAGCACAACCTTATCAGGGCTTAGCCATTGCCGATTCGCTTCAAACACCTCACCAAACAACGAAACATCAATGCGTTCAGAGCGATCATCCACTGTCAAAAAGGCAAGCGTATCGCCGCGCTTACTTTTCTTTAAACGCTGGGTCACTATTAGACCCGCGACTCGTTGCGGCTTTTTGCTGGGTTTTAAATGTTTAATGGGCGTTTTTGCTAATCGTCGCAGTTCCGCTTCGTACTCATCGAAAGGATGGCCGCTGATGTACAAACCTAAGGTATCTTTTTCCCCTTTAAGTCGCTCTTTTACGGACCACTCAGCCTGAAGAGGGTGTGCCTCATAAGGGTCTTTAGGCTCTGCATCTGGCAGCTCACCAAAGAGGTCTGTCATACCGGTTTGTATATTCTCCGCGTGCTGATCGGCTTGCTTAAGTGCGGGCTCGATGCAGGCCATTAAGGTAGCACGGTTAGGCCCAATACAATCAAAAGCTCCGCAACGAACTAAAGATTCCAACACCCGCTTATTTAATTTGCCTTTTTCAACACGCTTACAAAAATCAAAAATATCGGCGAAATTGCCTTCACTTTTTCGAGCAGCGACGATGGCTTCAATGGGGCCCTCACCGACGCCTTTTACTGCACCCAACCCGTAAACAATATTGCCTTCTGGATTGACAGTAAAACCGAACTCGCCTTGGTTAACATCGGGCAATTCGACTTGAATGCCAAGCTCACGACAGTCTTCAATGAAGCCCACCACTTTATCGGTATTTTGCATATCCGAGGTCAATACAGCCGCCATAAATGGAGCTGGATAGTGAGCTTTAAGCCAAAGCGTCTGATACGACACCAAAGCATAAGCCGCTGAGTGCGACTTGTTAAAACCGTAACCCGCAAACTTCTCCATCAAGTCGAATATATTTGCAGCCAGGTTTTCATTGATGTCTCTGCCTGCAGCTCCTTCCATAAAAATCTGTCGCTGTTTCGCCATTTCCTCCGGCTTTTTCTTACCCATTGCACGTCGCAACAAGTCGGCAGCACCCAATGAGTAACAGGCCAAAACCTGTGCAATCTGCATGACCTGTTCTTGGTAAAGGATGATGCCGTAGGTCGGTTGCAAAATAGGGATCAGATCTTCGTGTTGGTAATCGGGATGAGGATAAGCCAGCTCTGCACGACCGTGCTTACGATTGATAAAGTCATCTACCATGCCCGATTGCAACGGGCCGGGACGAAAGAGTGCGACCAAAGCGATCATATCTTCCAAGCAGTCTGGCTGGAGTCGCTTCACCAAATCCTTCATCCCACGGGATTCCAACTGGAATACCGCTGTGGTCTTGGCTTGCTTTAACAGTTTAAAAGACGGTTCATCTTGCAGAGGAATCTCTTCGATTTTAAGTGGGGGTTCATCTGTTTCCGCTCGTATTCGGTTAATGGTCGCTACTGCGCGGTCAATAATGGTAAGCGTTCGTAGACCCAAAAAGTCAAACTTAACCAGTCCCGCTTCTTCAACATCATTTTTATCAAACTGAGTTACCAGCCCCGAGCCATCTTCTTCACACAAGACAGGAGAGAAATCCGTCAACTCGGTAGGCGCAATCACCACGCCACCAGCGTGCTTACCCGTACCTCGTGTAATGCCCTCTAACTTGAGCGCCATTTCCCAAATTTCTTGGGCTTCTTCGTCTTGCTCTAAGAACTCTTTTAACGCAGGTTCATCTTCAAGTGCTTTTTCAAGCGTCATCCCAGGGTCACCCGGGATCATTTTCGACATCTTATCGGCTAACCCATAGGATTTACCTTGCACTCGAGCAACATCTCGTACCACCGCTTTTGCCGCCATGGTGCCAAAGGTAACAATCTGGGAAACCGCCTGACGACCATAGCGCTCTGCAACGTAATTGATTACCTGATCACGGTTGTCCATGCAGAAATCGATATCAAAGTCGGGCATGGATACCCGCTCTGGGTTTAGGAATCGTTCAAACAGAAGGTCGTATTCTAAGGGGTCAAGATCAGTAATTTTCTGAGCATAAGCGACCAAAGAACCAGCACCCGAGCCTCGACCAGGCCCTACAGGGATATCCTGAGACTTAGCCCATTGGATGAAGTCCATAACGATCAGAAAATACCCTGGAAACCCCATCTGAATAATGATATCCAGCTCGAAATTCAGCCGATCAATATAAACCTGTCTTTTTTCTTGATAGTCTGCAGCCTGAGTGTCAAGAATCTTCTCAAGACGCTCTTCTAACCCTTCTAAACTGATTTTTCTGAAAAAAGCTTCCTGGGTTAAGCCTTCAGGAATTGGGTATTCTGGCAAATAGTAGGTACCCAAATGGACTTCCACAGAACACCGTTGAGCAATGAGGTAAGTGTTTTCAATCGCTGAAGGTATATCGCTGAATAGCGCTTCCATCTCTTCAGGCGATTTTAAATATTGCTGATCGCTGAAGCGTCTCACGCGTCTTGGGTCGTCTAAGGTCACCCCTTCACCGATGCAAACCCTGGCTTCATGTGCTTCAAAATCTTCTGACGTCATAAAGCGCACGTCGTTGGTAGCCACGACAGGACACTGTGCATCAGACGCTAGTTGCACTGCTGCTTTGAAATAGGCTTCATCGCCTTCGCGTCCGGTGCGCTGTAACTCAATATAAAAGCGATCAGGGAACGTCTTCATCCACTCTTGTAACAGCCCCTGAGCACGCTCTGGGTGTGATGACATGAGAGCACCACCCACATCCCCTTCTTTCGCTCCAGAAAGCAATATAAGGCCTTCATTCTTTGTCAGGAGCCACTCTCGTTTTAGAATTGGAATTTCGTGGTGTTGATTCAGCTGGTACCCCATTGAGAGCAGTTCACGCAAACGGCCGTAACCTTGCTCATTCTGCGCAAGTAGGGTCATACGCCAGGGTTCTCTGGGCTTATCCTCACGCTCCAGCCAAACATCGGCACCAATGATGGGCTTTATCCCAGAAGCCATAGCCGCTTTATAGAACTTTACGAGAGCACAGAGGTTAGACTGATCTGTTAACGCGACGGCTGGCATAGCAGCCGTTTCAGCTGCTTTCACCAACCCTTTAACCCGCACAATACCATCAATCAGAGAATATTCAGAATGAACGCGAAGATGAACAAAGGTCGACATAAGACTAAGCAATGATCCAATAGGCTGGAATGAAGTCAGGTGATGGGCAGTATACCGATATCAAGGAGGGATTTACATTCCCTTCTATCGTTAGAAAACGCTATGAACCGCTTCGTTTCCCAAGCCTATAGCGTAAAACTGTGGGGGAATAAAATCAGTATTCTCGAAATCCAAACTGACAGGATGTTCAGCAAAGCTGTCATAGATACTTCAAGCCTGAATAACGCGCTTATATTCGTATCCCTGACTAGATACTTAATAGCTCTAGCGCTTCTTTGTAATGCTTACGGCACAAGGAGCGGTAACTGGCATCTCCAATCTCCACCTGAGAACCTGTTGAAACCGCGTTTCCATGTTGATCGTATCGAGCGACCATGGTGGCCTTAGCACCACAATGACAGATAGTCTTTTGTTCAATCAGCTTATCTGCTAGTGCCAGCAACCGCTCACTGCCTTCAAAGGTGTTACCAAAAGCATCTGTCCTTAGTCCAAAGGTCAATACAGGGATTCCTAGATGATCATTAACATTCATTAGATCGGATACCTGAGACCTACTTAAAAAATGAGCCTCATCAACCAACAAACAAGCTAAGGAGCGATTGTGAGAGTGATCTTTGACAAGCTCAAATAAATCATCTTCTGGTGAAACAGGCACCGCCGAGCGACTGAGTCCTATTCTAGAGGTAATTTTTCCCACACCATAACGATCATCCAATGCGGGTGTCAGCAACAAAACATCCATTCCTTGTTGCTCGTAATTATGCGCTGCTTGTAATAAATAGGTACTTTTCCCTGCATTCATTGCAGAGTAGTAGAAGTAAACAGCCATAATATCCTCGCTCGTCTTTAAGGTCGCGCAGCTTACCGAGAATACTGACAAGGCTCAAGCAAATAACGCCTTCCCGTCAGCTTGGGTTATCACGTAGAATGGCTAATCTGTCTCACCATGAATAATGGGAATTTGTAAAGGGTATTGTCGCCATGAAAGTATTTGGTCCACAAGGTAATGGGGAGTTACTGCTCCTGGTTCATGGCGCTCTCAGTGACGGCCTAATGTGGTACCCCCATATGCAGTTGGCTTCAGAACACTTTAAAGTTCTCAGCTATACCCAACGCTATTTTGGTGAAAACCCCCAAGCCCCCAGCTCCAACAAACCTTTTGGCATCCAAACGCATGCTGAAGATCTGATTGCATTGACCGAATCGCTTAACCGACCCAAAGTACATGTGGTTAGCTGGTCATACGGAGCAGATGTGAGTTTGGCTGCTGCGGCATTGGCTCCTGAGTTATTTGCTTCTGTCTATGCTTATGAACCTGGTAGCCCGATCTATTTAGCACCTCATCAAGAAGCTTTGTATTGGCAGGATACTGAACAATGGTTTACGCCCATCAAACACTTTGTCGATAAAGGTGATTGGGTATCGGCCGCTAAAACTTTAGTCGATTGCAGCGCGCAAGAAACCGGGTACTTTGATTCCCAGCCACAATCCATTCAAGCTTGTCAATTACGAAACCTGAGCAGCCTTGCTTGGCAATTGAGTGCTTCTCCCTGGAACCCCCCGCAGGGCCTGTTTGAATCTCTCATCGACAGCTCACCCAAGATTCATATAGTCTACGGGGAAGAGACTCGACAAATGTTTCAAATAGCCAGTCAGGCAGCCGCCGATAAAATTCCAAACGCTCAGCTGCGCATTATCCCTAATTCAACACACATGCTGCCACTGGAAGATCCTGACACATTCATCCAAACAATGGCTAACACACTGTTCCCAAAAAACAAGACAGTGCCATCTTTTAACGATTCTTTGGTGCCTGCCTACTAATATAAGTATTTCCAAGCAAGTTCATATTGATGATATGAACGCGAACCTGATGTCACTTGCTCTACGCTCAAGAGGATGGTGTTATCGCTTTGGTAAAGGCTTTGAGTAAACTTGATGTGAGATTGATCCTTCATATCACTAATATAACGCTGGGAGTAGCTTAGCCAAGATTTCATATCCCAGATTTCGTTAACGAACACTCCTACCTCTGGCTCTAAATATCCCCTGGCCCCAAGTACCGATTGGTGAAACACTCCGAGATTCATAAGCCCATAGGCATTGATGTCTTTGGTTAGGTTTTTTGCCGCACCAATACCCCCTTCAAGGTTCCAAGCTCCTAGCGCGTTTAATGCATCATCATAGACAGGCTCCCAACCAAAACCTAACCCCCCTGAAATACCTCCAACCAACGATTCTCGCGGCGTAAGAACTTTTGCGGAATAGAGTTGAAAACGATGAACTCGGGATATTTGCTTTTGTGGCGAGTATTTCACTTCCAATTCACCCAACTTCAGCTCATTCTCACTAAAGTACTGGTGATTATTATCTTCAAGCCCATGGCCAATGGGTAGCCATCTAAACGTTACCCAAGGGCTATCTTTCTCCATTCTCAAACCCATTCCTATTTGAGAATCATTTGGAGCTTTTAATGGGGATTTATAATCAGATAAATTAAGCTGGCGATCTGATTTTTCTATACTCGAATCCAAGGATTCTCTTTTCTTTAGATAGTCAGCCTCACCTATCTGCTCATCAAATAACATAACGCCGAGAGCAGCTTTCGCTTGTTCAACTTGTAGATATTGGGAATTAGCATCAGATGCTTTGCTTAACTGACCCGTACTCACCCACTCATCCACATTCATATTAACCTTAGACGGAGAGACATCACGCATCATACGGTAACGCCACTGGTCTGAAGGTGTTATATCAATCCGTCCAATCAATGCCGATTTATTTGCAGCTTTAACCAAATCACTGGGTGACAACCAAGAGGCTCTCTCCATATTCGGGCGAATCACTTTCAGAATATCAAATGAAAGCGTTGCACAATTGTGAGTATCAAAATAGTAAGGTATATCGACGGCTTTTAATTCCCACATATGGGCTTGCAGCAGTGCTCGCTCTTCACGGGTAAGTGCTAATTCATAGCGCCACACATTTCGTTCTTCGCGCTTATTGTAGTATTCATAGTAATGAGAGAGAGGAGCAACCTGAAAAACACCCACCTTTCCTGACAGTAATGTCTCATACGTCATGGTGAAGGGGTCTTTTGAGCTGACTTCTACAAAGAATGAAACCGAATGATGGACAACACTTCCGCTCTTATTTTTTCCTGATAAGGACAGCATCCCATGCCCCAACATGCTCATTGGGCTTACAATATTTTCTGACGCAAAAACGATGCTAATCTGCTCTGCTGGTGCTTTATCGAGAAATTCCTGATATTCAGGGCAAACAGGAAAACCTGGCAAGTCTACGGATGGCAAATACCTTTGTATAAAAACGTAACGTGCAGGAAATTGGCAAATAATTTGTGGATCTTGTTGAAAGCGGGTCAGCGTTGCACTGACTGATTGCTCTGCTGCCACATAGTGCTTATCAAGCAAAAAACGCTCATCGGGTATCAACGACTCGCCATTATATTGATGCAACAGCGAATGCCATACCAAGCGAGCTTCCTGAGTTAACTTGATGTCTGGCTTTGGAAGAGAACTCGCCTGTATTAGAAGAGGAAAAAACAACAGAGGAAATAGCAGAAGGCCTATCAGGCACTTCTGCTTGGATACAAAAGCCATTATTTGCACTGAATAACTGCTTCTTCGTCATATCTCCACATTTTTTCTGTTGCTGCGTCTGTAGTTGTGGATAGAAACGACACAGGCCACCAGATGATATTGCCAAGAACCCAGGGATTCATTTCACTCTCTAAAACCACTTCCCCTTGGCAACTAGAGCCTGGAACCGTCTTAATGATCTTGTCATCTTTGCTTTTTCTCACATTCAGTACAGTAGGTGCATCGTATTTAATGCCGTCCATCATAACGACAGCGTCTTCACCATTTGAGGTCAATAGACGAACAGATGTATCATCATCTGTCATAATAGACGCACAACCCGTCATCAGAGCGGTAACAGAAAGACCAGCAACTAACCCAAGCTTTTTCATAAAGAGCACTCACTCCACAACATAATGCTAGAAAGTTTGATGCGTTATGCAATTGTTGCATATTAAAGATATCTAGATTATACCAAACCGGCGCTCTTTATCTATATTAATTACCTATATAACCACCATTACTACGCTCACATTTATACCAATTGAGACTGTGCTTCCCTAAGAGCGGTTCTTAAGCCTTCTTCAATGACAGGATGATAAAAAGGCATCTCAAGTGCTTGCTGCACCGTCATTCGTTGCTGTATTGCCCAAGCCAACAAATGCGCAAGATGCTCGGCAGCAGGCCCTATCATTTCAGCCCCTAAGATTTCCCCAGAATGCCGATCAGCATAGAGATTCATCATACCTTTATTTTTACGCATGACGCGGCTACGGCCTTGATTCACAAAGGATACTGAACCGATAACAACGCTTCCTAATTGCTCATCTCTGACTTTTAATGCTTGATAACTCTCACCCACCATCGCAATCTGCGGGTCAGTAAACACGACACTTATGGACGTGCGACGATGACCAGGTACAACTCTAGGAAAGTGGGCGGCGTTAACCCCAGCCGTTCGGCCTTCATCTGCTGCTTCATGCAGCAATGGTAAAAAATGATTTGCATCGCCCGCGATAAAAATGGAACTGTCCCCACACTGTAGGGTTTTCGGGTCAAAGACAGGTACACCACGCGCATCCAACGTCAAGCTTGTAGCTTCAAGGTTTAAACGATCAACATTCGGTTGACGCCCCGTTGCAGCCAATAAGTACTCAAAGTGTTCACCACGCAACACTCCCGAGTTGTCTTTATATTGTATTAAAACGGACTGGCCATAATTCTGTACGCGCTGCACTTGTGAATTACTCACAAAATCCAGAGCACGATTGAAATACTTCAAAGCGTAAGATTTAACGCTTGGATCCGTAATAGGTCCAACGGCATGACCAATACCAAAGAGCTTTACTTTAACCCCTAAACGAGCAAGCGCTTGCCCTAGCTCTAAGCCAATGACACCGGGGCCAAACACTGCGACAGATGTAGGTAATCGATCCCATTCAAATACGTCATCATTAATGATCAATCGATTACCAGCCGGTTCAAAAACAGGCGGAATACTGGGCCTCGAACCTGTCGCAATCACAATGCGACTTGCTGTCACTTGCGTATGGTCTTCGATTTGCAACTGTTGACCGTTGAGAAAATAAGCATACCCGCACAATTTATCTTCTTCAGGAATATCAGCAATGCTTTCTTTTACAAAGCCAACAAATCGATCTCGCTCTGCTTTTACTCGACGCATGACCGCTTGACCATCAATGCGAGGGGGTGAAGCATGAACACCGAAACCTGATGCAGCTCTAATTCCATGAGCCGCTTCAGCCGCAGCAATTAAAAGCTTGCTTGGCATACAACCGACTCTCGCACAAGTGGTACCGTAAGGACCCCCTTCAATCACAACAGCCGTCTTTCCTTGCTCTTTGGCTGCTCGATAAGCAGCCAAACCTGCAGTACCCGCCCCTACAATTGCAACATCTACCTGCACTCGCTTCATACTTTTAAACCCTTACAATCCAGGTCACGATAGGAAGCGTCATTGTGCAAAATAGAAATCAATAGTTTAAATCAATAAAAACTAATCGGGCGATTAAGTGTAACAATGAAAGAGGGTTCTGTAATCAATGGTAAGCAGGCTCTAAGTGCTATCGATTTTTTAACCAATCGATAGGCTCCAGACTTAAAGCGAGCAATCACTTAACAAAATAGATTTCGTAACAAAACCGGCGATGAGTGCTCCAACAAAGGGTTATTGAAGAAGCACTGGAGAAATGTAAGGCCTGATTAATTGGATTCAGCCATAGGTATACCGCTATGAAACCGGAAATCGGGATCTGGGCTTTGAATAAGCTCTTTCTCGATTGAGCAAAAAAGCTCAATTCTGCTCTCAATCGGTTCTGGTGAGTAGAGCTTTGCCAATGATAAGTAATCTTGGTAATGACGCCCTTCCGACCTTAATAAGGAGCGATAGTACTTACACAACTCTTCATCCAAGTGAGGCGCCAGTGCTGCAAATCGTTCACATGAACGGGCCTCAATGATGGCACCCACAATTAATATATCCACCAAATGCCCGGTATCATCATTACGAACCGCATCACGCAGCCCTTTTGCATAACGAGCAGGTGAAATAAATCGGTATTCCACCTCTCGACTGAGCATTAATCCGACAACTTGCTCAAAATGCAATAACTCTTCTCGAGCCAATTGACTCATTTTCTTCAGGAGTTCTGGGCGATCAATGTACTTATACATCAAGTTCATTGCCGTTGAAGCTGCTTTTTTCTCACAGTTTGCGTGATCAATTAGCAAAATGTCTTGATGTTGTAACGCAGCCGTTATCCATGCTTCAGGGGTCTCGCAAGGTAAAAAAGCCTTAATTTCTTCCAAGGCGTCGGTCATGAAATCGTCTCCAAAAATACACCTAGCCAGCAGGCTTGAGTCATCAGGTAGGAGCGACCATTATAACCAAAGATGAGAGGGCCAAAAAGTGCTTCGAACCCAAGATACCTGATCACTCATCTTAGGAATGCCCTACACTAGCGACTGCTTACACTTAAACCCCATCACCCCATGCCATCACATCAGCTTTTTTGCACTTGCCATAAAGAGTCTACAAAGTACCCTTTCGAATCTGAAAAATGTTCAACCACTTCAAAGCCCGTTTGTTTTGACAAAAAGTCGATATCACTTTTCAAGAACTTAAACGAATACTCTAAATGCAGCGGCTCATATTCTGCAAAATAAAATGAACGCTCTAGGTCTTTTATATACACCTTCTGAGCAGACGTAGATAGCAAATAACTTTCCATTGCTCCTAAAATGGGGTTGTAGCTTCCAAAATGTTGAAAGGCATCCAGATCAAAATTGGCTCCTAGCTCACGATTTATTCTAGCGAGCAGGTTCTTATTAAAGGAGCGTGTATAGCCTGCAGAATCGTTATAAGCACGATTCAAAACAGCAACGTCTTTTTTCATGTCAAAGCCAATCAGCACCTGATCATTATGATCCAGATGTTTCCATAAACGACGTAAGAAACCTTGATTCTGAGTGCGATCAAAATTACCTATATTTGAACCTAAAAACAGCAAGAAAATCGGGTTTTTTGATTGTTTACGAACAAACTTGAGCCCATCAAAGTACTCACCCACAACCGGATGAATCTGCAACCTAGGATGCGAATCGATTTGTTCGTTCAACAACTCCATGGCTTTTTCAGATATATCAATGGGGTAAAAATTAACTTTTTTTCCTTTTTCTAAGAAGCCCTGCAGGATCAATTGACTTTTATGCCCATCTCCTGCACCCAACTCAACAATATCCACCTCTACGCCTTCAACATGCATCGTTAATTGTTGTTTTACTTCATCAAGCAGCTGAAATTCAGTACGCGTTGGATAATAGTCTTCATGCTGAGTGATTTTTTGGAAAAGTTCACTGCCATGGTCATCATAAAAGTATTTTGACGATAATTGTTTGGGAGAAGAGCAAAGCCCAGTCAACACATCAATTGCAAACTGATCTTTTTGCGCTTCTGCATCCCACTGTGCTTCATCCCATAACCGTGAGATATTCATGCGCTTATTCCTTTCGCTAATCTCAGCCCTGAGAACATCCAACGCTGGTGTGGTTCAAAGAAGTTTCGATAAGTGGGTCGATAATGTCCTGGCGGTGTGACAATAGAACTGCCACGCAAAACAAACTGATTGCACATGAATTTTCCATTGTACTCACCAAGCATGCCACTCAAAGGCTTGAAATTTGGGTACGCTGAAAAATGACTACTGGTCCAACACCAGACCTGTCCATAAGGTTGATTAACATCATAAGGGTGCAAACAACTGCTCACTGGCGAAACATTCGAGCCCGCTTGATTAAGATAACTTTCGTACTCAAACTCTGTAGGCAATCGCGCATCAAACCACTTGGCAAACGCATCCGCTTCAAAATAACTGAGATGAAGCACTGGAGCATCTAGCAATAGAGGTTTCAATCCATGCAGGGTAAATTCCATCCACTGGTTATCATCAAAATACCAATATAACGGCTGTTGAATGTCATTATTTTGAACCCAATCCCACCCTTTACTTAACCAATACTGAGGCTGTTGATAACCACCTGCCTGGATGAAAGCTAGATATTCTTCGTTGGTAACCAATGCTTTCTTTATGCAAAAAGGGTGTAGGTAGACTTTGTGTTTTGGGGATTCGTGATCATATGCAAACTCATTTGACGAGTGACCCACGGTGTAAATGCCTTCGGCAAAAACATCCCAATCCGGTTGAGGCTTTACCGTATTTTCAATTGCTATATCTAAGTAGCTAGGCAAACTCGGGTTTTGCCCGAAGATAACTTTTATATCCATCAATAAAAGTTCTTGGTGTTGCTGCTCATGCTGCAAACCTATTTCGACCAGTGACAATTGCGATTCGCTGACATCCGACTGCATGAACCATCGTTCAATCGCTTCATCGACATATTGTCGATAAGCACAAATATCTTCTACGCGAGGGCGTGATAATTGGCCACGTTCGGCTTGCACCCAATGAGGTCCAGCCGATTTATAGTAGGAATTAAAGAGATGCCTGTAGCCTTCCTGATAACGACGATACCCTTTAAAATAAGGCACCAATATTAATTCTTCCCATAACCAGGTCGTATGAGCAAGATGCCATTTAGGTGGGCTTACTTCTGGAGAGGGCTGAACAACATAATCTTCAGTGGCGAGAGGTTCACACAAAGACACACTTCGTCGTCGAACATCGCGATATCGATGTATCCAATGATGTATGGGTGCTTTTATTTTTTGTGCATCCAATGCAGACATGGGGATCAACGCAGAGTTCGCTTGTGAAGCGCGTAACCTTAACCTGTAATATGGTGAGAAGGTAGGACGCGAGATGCCCCTCTAAATGATTGTTAGGACAACTCACGTATCTAAATGGGGCATAAAGCAATCTTTTATGCTGCCACCCGTTTTCTATTCCGCTTGATCAAATAAATCATCAAGGCTGATATCAAAACGTTCTTTTTGCACCTGATTATGCTTACTGATGAGTTCTGATATACGTTGTTCCCAACCCGAAACTTCAGCGTTCTCAGGAACTTCTACGTTTCTAGGGACGGGCCAGGGCCCTTCAAACAAAACATCATAGACATTCATTTTTTTTGGGTCACGAATGAACGCCAAGCGATCTTGTTCAGATCGTGCAATCCAGCCCAGCGATAACATGGTTTTTAACAAGCTTTCACTTTGAGCATGATTAAGGCCAAGCATCGCGTCAGAAGCTTTGACCCAAGGGTGTTCTTTTTGAGCTTTCCAAAGTACACTTAACACCCTTAAAGCCTGCATACTTTCTAAACGCATCGCCTGAGGGTCAGCCTCTTCTGGCCGACTCATCAAATAGACCCACTCCATTCCCAGTAAGACAATGCACCAGCATAAATACACCCAAATAATAAAGAGCGGTAATATTGCGAAGGCCCCGTATATTAATCGGTATGATGGAAAGGACGTGACAAAAAGCGTAAAAAGATGCTTCGCAACTTCAAATAACCCTGCTACCAAAAATCCACCCATCAATGCTTTCGAGAAAGGTACTTTACAATTGGGAACGGCGGCGTATAAAAGCGTAAAAGCAATCGCGCTCAGTAATAAAGGCAACCAAGATAACAGTTCTTGCCCTAAGCTCCATTGGCTAGCAGATTGTACGAAGGGAACTGAAAACAAGTAAGAAGTGATGAAAAACCCCGCTCCCAACAACAAAGGGCCTAAACTGAGGACAGCCCAATACAATAAAAACCCAGACATCCCTGTTCGTCCTCTGGGAATACGCCAAACCTTGTTAAAGGCTTTCTCAATATTTTTAAGCGCTACTAAGGCTGACAGCATCAAAACCAAAAAGCCGATCATAGTCAGCTTTTGTGTCTGCTGAGCAAAGCCATCAAAGTACTCTTCTAAATTGGAAACCGTAGCGGGTGCAAACTGAGCGAAAAGTTTTGAACGCACTTCAGAGGCTAACCCTTGCATTTCAGGCACCCATGAGAGTGCAAAGGATAAAACCGTTAAGAATGGCACAACCCCAAAGAGTGACGTTAAAGTGAGCACTGCGGCACTGTTACGATTCTCACTCTCTTCAAAGCGCTGAAATCCACGCACGAAGACCCAGTTCCACTGCTGAAACTGAGGGAACCAACGTTGCCAGTTTGGGATGTCCATAGTGTCTCCTCAATCCCCTTGCCAAGCACATAGGGGAGTTTTCGAATTCGTTTCATTCGAGGCTTGCAGCGATGCAATGGAGCTGGTGAAATAGCCTCTTTTCAATCATTAATTCTTGGATCGTACCCTATGAGTACTCCCCTGCTGTGGCACAATCCGCGTTGCTCAAAATCACGCCAGGCACTTTCCTTATTAGAAGAACATAAGGTTAAACACGATGTTCGCCTCTATTTAGAAGACACACCCAGCGTTCAAGAGCTGAAAGCCTTGCTGAAACAACTATCACTAGAACCACGCGAGTTGATTCGTACCAGTGAAAGCCTATACAAAGAGCTTAACCTAAAAGATGCTTCTCTTTCTGACCAAGATCTCATTCAAGCGATGGCTGATCACCCCAAACTTATCCAACGCCCTGTGCTCGTTGTCGGTAGCAAGGCTCGCATAGGTCGCCCTCCGGAAGAGATACTGGAGTTGCTGGAATGACCCAGCCCTACGTATTAATCCTTTACTATAGCCAGCATGGTTCAACCCAATCCATGGCTCAAGAGATTGCGCTCGGTGTAGAAGGCGTTGAGGGCATAGAGGCACGTCTCAGAACCGTGCCTTCGGTTTCACCTGCCACTGAAGCAACGGAAGACGCCATACCCGAATCAGGTGATCTTTATTGTGATTTGGATGATTTACGCAATTGTAGCGGATTGATCATCGGCAGCCCTACTCGTTTCGGAAACATGGCTGCACCTTTGAAGTACTTTATCGACACAACTTCCAACCTGTGGCTCACGGGGAGCCTTATTGACAAACCGGCCAGTGCCTTTACGTCCACAGCCAGCCTGCATGGAGGACAAGAAACTACATTAATCAGTATGTTACTCCCCCTATTGCACCACGGCATGCTGTATGTAGGCATCCCCTATACAGAAAGTGCGCTTAATCAAACACTTGCAGGCGGTACACCTTATGGCGCTAGCCATTTTGCTTCACCCAAATCAACTGAACAGGGGCTAAGTGAATTGGAAATACGTATCTGTCGAACCCAAGGCCAAAGAGTCGCTCGCCTTGCTAAACAATTGCATCTCAGTGCTTCTAGCCTCGCATGATGCCTAAATCACGATTTTTTCTTTCGCTTTAATCTGGATGAAATAAGAGTACGCTTTATGAGCACCCAGTCTTCGTTTCAACACAACGCTACGCGTGCACTCACCCTTATGTGGGTCTTTTGGGCATCGCAACTCACGTTATTAGGTATGTCACAACTGGCAGAAGTAGCGCCTTCACAGCCATTATCGGTTGGATACGTTGTAGCAGGGTTGTTATTCTGGGCTTTTAAAGCACTGCCGTTGCTGATCGCAATTCCTTGGTTGTTAAAGAGAAGCCATAAAGCCGCTTCATGGCTAGCTTACGCCTGTTTGTTTTATTTTATCACTTGGATGCTGGTTGCATTTACACCAGAAAGAGCTCAACTCGGTGCACTGGGTGCCCTATCCAGCACAGGGCTATTCGTCAGCTGCATGCTCTTCACTCGCTGGGAAAAACGCATTCAAATCTGATGTCTATAAGCAGATAATTCAAGCTACCAGATGGTTCTCCATTGCTGATTGGAAGAGCCATCGCATGGTTCTAGAGTGACTTGTTTGTGATAACCGTGCTCGGTAAGACATTTACCCGTCACCTTATGTTTAATAAGAGCCCCGTCCAGTAACCAATGCGTGTATCGATCTAAAGGAGCACATCTACCTGCTATTAGCTTCCCTTTGTTCAGCACACAATAGCTGTAAGGGGCTTGGATGGTCGAGTCTTTCGAAAACACCCAGCTCTGATTATCACGGCCATGACAGGGATACATGATCATGGCATTCCCTTCTGCCAGCCCTCGCTCTACATCCAAACAATGCTCTGCATTTTGAATAGGGCCTCGTACTGAATTACCGATACCATTCTCATGCAAACTGCCTTTTTCATACTCTGTAACTTTTGAGAATTCTTGGCAAGAAGAACGTGTTTTATATGAGGTAATATTCGCTGTATGTTTTTTACCTTTTAGTTTACCTATCGGCAGATAAAATACCGCTTCAGAATGAGGTTGGCCAAAACAGGTTGAACGACCACTGCTCCCTTCCATATAAGTCACCCAGCTTTCTATACCATCGGGTGACAGTAGTGCAGCGTTAACCTTGATGCTTCCAACATTAACCCATTTCTTATTATTGAGATCCGTTACAATAACCCTAAGCCATTCGCCTTTTTCATATTTAATGTCAAAACGGTATTGTACTTTTTCATTCCAAGGTACGTCTATTTCACATGTTTGCCCACTGCCACTTTGGTGACACTTACCGCCTGCTGAACCCAACTTGGATTGATTGGAGTGGTTAACCGAAAAAACAAACACACTGCGCTTATCTCCCCTTGTTTGAATACCGGCATACCCTTCTAATTGACTCCCAACAAATCTGAATTTATTTGCCCAACGAACCTTAGACGCACTGCCAGCAGCATTATTAACTTGGATCCTAAACTCTAACGCATCAAAACCGTTGGGTGGGGAACCAAACCCATAGTAAGCGTAGGTTCCAGGGACCTCTCCAGCGAACACCGATGTTGCAAAAAGACACATGAGGCAAACCATTAAACGATTCATAAGAAAACCCATTGAATATGAATACAATTTACTTTCAGGCTATATACCTTTCAGATAAGAAGTTAATGTCAAAATTGCAATAAACGAAAACGAATGGAATTCAATAGCATGTATTCACATTCTTGCGAGCTACCGTCATCACCGGTTAGGGGAAAACTTGGCAACATAGAAAGCCCAGCGTGTGGGCTTTTTTGAGGGTAAATGTGTCAAGGCTGGAAGGATGGTCAATGGTTTATCCAACGATTACTTTTCTGGAATCACACCACATGCCATTCGCGAGCCACCTCCACCAAGAGGCGCAGGCTGATCTGAGTGATTATCACCACCCGCGTGGACCATAATGGCTTTACCTTTAATCTCTTCAAGTTTCAATCTGGGAGCCAACACCGCATAAGCGGCCATCCCCTTAGCATCAACATACAGAGCTGGCAGATCACCTTTATGGTTTCCATCTGTCCAAGGCAAGCCATGCTTGCTCGTGTTGGTTGGGTCAAAGTGCCCACCTGCTGCACCGCCTAGTACTTGTTTTCCGCCTTTGTCCGCCGGGCCACAACTTCCTTTCGCATGTATGTGAAATCCATGCATACCTGGCGTTAATTGTTTCAGGGAAGGGGTGATAACCAATCCATAGGCGCTATCTTCTAATGTGACATGACCAATGGCTTGGTCTCCATCAGCATTCAACAGCTTCATTTCAACCTGAGCGGCTATCGCATTCATTGACAGCACCATGCTGCTCACTAAACCCAAGGTTATTGTTGTTACTCGGACATTCATAACGCCTCCGTTAGTCGTTTGATTTCTAGAGAATTAAGCCTATTAGAATGAGCCCGAATACGCTCATTAATTCACGCTAATCACCTAATAGTTCATTTTTTAGAAACACTAAAAAGATAGTGTAGGTCATGAAAGCCCTAACCGACCGCAGGGCTTAATGAAAAGGAAAGGCCATCTGTACTTAAAGCCATAATTTGGCTCTTCAGATGGGGGATAGGCGATGATTGCTTACCTAAAACGACACGGAAATTAAACTAATTTGAAAAATCCACTTGCACGTTGGGGTTCGTAATGACATAGACATGTGTCATGCGTTTAGGGTCTGCGTATAATTCATAACTGGCTTGATTCAATTGAGCACTTTCTCCCTTGCATCGTTTTGGCATCCGAACATGTACATTCACCACCCGAACAGGGACTTTTTCTTCAGTGTCAACATCCACCATATTCACTTCACTTTCAAAATCCCTAAAGCGCAATTGTGACCCTTTACAGACCCTATCGCTGCTAGCTGTAATATTGAGAGGCGTCTTAGGGTAAACCTCTCGATAGTAAACTAAGGCTGGCATGCCGCCGACCTTCTTGGCTTTAGTTGATGTCGTATTCTCTTTATCCGCAGCAACCACGCCGAGGGTATGAGCAGCAAGCAGCAAAAACAGGATTTTTTTCATCATACAATGTCTCCTATTGACCTCAAACTCAGAACTCTCTGTCATCGGATTTCAGCGACTGCGCCCAGTGAATCACTTCCGCAACGGGTTCAATATATTCTTTTGGTATGAACTGGTAGCTTTCAGCATCAGCATACAATCCTCGAGCCAATGGAACTCGTTCTAATACTGGAATGCGTTCATCTTGGGCAACTTTTCGGGCATACAGTGCCTGTGCATCTTTGGTGATCAAGGTCACCAGAGGTAAATTTGTTTTCCCAGCTTCAAAATAAAGCCCAATGGCTATATGAGTTGGGTTCGTCACTAATACTGTACTTTCTTTCACCGAACTACGAACTTCTTCATTCTGAAGCTCTTGATGCAACTGACGTCGACGCCCTTTGATCTCTGGGCTGCCTTCTGTTTCTTTATACTCGCGCTTAACTTCATCTTTGGTCATTCGCAACTGCTTTCGATGTTGGAAGCGTTCAAAGAAATAATCCAATACCGCAATTAAAATCATACCAATCGCAGCCACGCTGATCATGTACACCAACAGCATGCCGGTATAAGGCAGCAAACAATGTAATCCACAGTAGGGCAACAAAAACACTTCGCGAATTTCACTGCGCAGCATGATGGCCATAATCAATGTTAACAGCAAAATTTTGACGATGGACTTCATAAATTCAAACACGCTTTTCCAAGAAAATATCCGTTTAAAACCCTCGACAGGATTAATTTTCTTTATGTCCATCTTGACCGATTCACCGCTGTAGAGAAAACCTATCTGGCCAATCTGAGAAAGTAACGCCGCAACAAAACTGACACTGACAATTGGAATCAATATATAAGCCGATTCTGTTAGCAGGGTTTGAATAACTTTGCCTAATCCAACTCGAAAATCAGATGCAATGTATTCATAAGGCGCGTCGAACAGCTTTTCTAAATGCAGAAAGAAGTAATCCGACCCCATAGCAAAGGTTGCCAGCAATCCAACAAAAATGGCGACGGGAGCAACCTCTTTACTTTTGACAACCTGCCCCTTCTTGCGGGCATCGCGTAATTTTTTGGGGGTAGGCTGCTCTGTCTTCTCGCCACTGCTGCCTTGACTCATGGACCAGAACCTCTTAGCAGAGGGTCTAACTGAAAAGGAATTAGGGCCAACTGGACTAACTCCTTATCAAAAAACTCCACAAGAATAGCGACATAGAAAATTAATAAAAAAGACGCAATGCCGCTCTTAATAGGCATGGCCAAGAAAAAAACGTTCAATTGAGGGGCTGACCGACTCGCAATAGCCAACGCAAATTCTGCTAAAAACATAGCAATCACAATGGGCGCTGACATCAACACTACCATCACCAGTAGGTGAGCAAACTGGTCGTAAAAGAACTGCACCCAATCCATACTGATTTTCGGGAAAAATTCCGTTACAGGCCAAGTGATGTAGCTTTTAAAAACCCCGCCCATAAACCCCAGGAAGGTTGCTCCAACAAAGAAAAGCGTGATTAACAACTGGGAGAGCAGTAAACCAATAGGGCTGGTTTGCTCCGACATCGCTAAATTGTAAGAACTGGCCATGGTCGCGCCACGTTGGTTATCAATAAAAAAACCGGTGGTTTCAATCGCCCAAAAAGGAATGGAGGCAACAAACCCAATAAAAAGCCCTAAAAGAGCTTCTTTCGCTAGAATACCCATCACCCAAAACCCACTGACTTCTTCTTGTGGCCAAGCTTGTTGCGAAACCAAGGGGAACAAAAATATCGCCATGGAGAAAACAACACCATTGCGTACTAAGGTACCGCCCAGAATTTTTTTATTAAGAACGGGTAAAGCAACGAAGCATCCCAATAACCTGGGTAAGGTTAGTGTCAATTGCAAGATGAGAAGCTTAACATCACTCATGAGAGCTAAGGGATCTCGGTGATTTGATCAAATACAAGCATGCTGTACTGATACAGTTCACTGCCAAGCCAGCTGGCCGTTGCAAATAACGCTATGATCACAGCAACTAATTTGATCACGAACGAGAGCGTTTGCTCTTGCACTTGCGTCAACGCCTGAAGCAAGGATACCAACGTCCCCACAATGGAAGCCGCCAAAATTGGAGGCAAGGATAAAACAAGCACCAGGGTCAGAGCTTGCGAAGTGAATTGCAAAATATCGGATGTATCCATCTAGGTCACCCCATAACTGCTGACCAGACCATGCGTTAACTTTGTCCATCCATCCAACAAGACGAATAACAACAATTTAAAAGGCAACGAGATCGTCATCGGCGACACCATCATCATCCCCATAGCCAACAAGATATTAGACACTATGAGATCAATAATGATGAAGGGCAAGTAAATCAAAAACCCTATTTCAAAGGCTCGTGTTAACTCACTGATGGTAAACGCGGGCAGCAAAATAAGTAAGCTATCACTATCAATGCGAGTGTGATATTTTGCAGGCCACAATGTACGGGCGGTCTCTTGAAAAAAGGTTTGCTCGTTTTCACGAATGTGGGTTTTTAGGAATTCTCGATAAGGGTTTAACCCCTCTCCCATTAACGACTCAATACTATCGGGTTCGGATAAACGAACATTATTGCGATCTATGTAATCAGAAATCGCAAATCCAACAGGCGCCATGATGTATAGAGTCAGAATGATACAAAGCCCATAGATGGCCATATTAGGGGGAATTTGCTGAACCCCTAATGCGTTCCGCAGCAAAGAAAAGACGACCGCTAACTTGATAAAAGATGTCGCCATCACGGCAATGAAGGGGACCAAGGCCAGCATCGCTAATCCTACGATCAGCGAGACTTCATCTGGGAGTTCCACCATAACGGGATTCAATCCTATTGATTTATTCGATTGGCGCTTCTTCTGTCAACTCACCGGAGTCCGTGCCCTGCCACTGAGTCAAACGGACACCCAGTTTATCATTCAGGCTAACCAACTCACCTCGACCAACCAATTGATCACCCACCCTTACTTTCACTGGTTGATCCGTGGTATCTGCCAACTCAAACACGTAACCCGAATTCAAATTAGCCACTTCGGCCAAGCTTAACCGTATCGAGCCAATTTCAAAAGCCAAATCCACTGGTATCTCTTCGATATCCGCTGCCATAACATCCTCTTGGTCAAGCATGGTACTCATTAAGGGTTCTATACAGGTTATCTGGCGTCCTTCAAAGCTGCCTTTCCAGCACTCCTTGCCATTAATTTTAATGGCAACCACACCTTGCGACACCAAACTTTGATCTAAAAATACAACATCCCCGACGGCTAGGCGGCTGTATTCCCAAACATCCAGTCGAGTTTGACCGATCAACGTTGTCACATGAGCGTTACCACTCGGTAAAGATGGCGGTACTTTTGGCCAACGAGCTAAAAAGTGTTTAGCCCCAGATTCCACCCAAATATCCAAGGGATTAGCCGTTCCTGGGATTGCCGTCGAAAGCTTGATCCAATCTTCTTCTGAGGAACATAGAGCCTCAAAGCGGCAGCTCAACCACCGAGCAGAATCACCTAATAAACTTTTTAAAGGCTCCCCTTGCTCAACATAACGCTCCGCCAATAAGGTTTCCAACAGCGCCCTTGGCAAGGCTTCTACGTCAGCACCCTGCAGCCAAATGGAAAACCACTGCATGGCCTGATCAAGAGGAATACGGCAGCGCATAGGTCGCTCAGCTTCCATAGCGGTCGCAGGCAAAGAAAGCGTGACGACAACATGCTCTTGCATATTAGGCGTGGCCAAGCTTAATGCCAGCCCAAGCTCCCCCAGTTGCACACTCGGTTCTAACTGGCTCAATAAGCGACTCAGATCAGCGCTTTCTAAAGATATGGCTTTCAACGGCAAGGCCGAAATGGCGTGTTCAGACATTCGTTAAGAATCTTCATCTAAAGGCTTTTGATTCGAACCAGGCGTATTTTTACGCCGACCCATCTGAGCCATAAGGGTATGAGGCGTCGTAAAACGCATTTCTCCCATTGTGTATGGCTCGAACGAAGTACCCTGCACCCAGTTGATGGTAAAGCCTAAATGTTTCAGCTTAGCTTGCAGAGCACTGATGTTCATGGCCATCCATGCTGCAGCTTCAGGCCCTCCCCGAACATCGAGCATTAAGGAGGAGCCTTTCAATTGAGCAATCAACTCTCCCCCTCCGGGAATATTCAGCGGGATACGCAGTTGATGAGCGACTTCTGTGTTGGTTGGTTGTGCCATTAAATACTGGCTCAGATGATGAGCAATAATCTGTATTTGTTGGCTACGGGGCACTGGTTCCATCGACTGAATTGAAACTCTGGAATTAAGTCCCAACGCTCGTTGATCTAATTGACCCAAATCTACCGTCTCAATTTTTACCTGTTTTAATTGGGGCTCTTTCGATTCCGCCTTACTGGTAACATTAGTCTGATCAGCAGAGGTCAACTCGGTTGATGTGGGTTTTGGTGATCCTGAAGCTTTACTGGAGCTCAGTACAGTTGATGCAACTTGCGACACTAATGAATCTGTTTTATTTCGATGAACACTGGCCATTTCATGCCGAAGCGAAGCAGGTTGTGAGCTTTGCTCAGAAGCTGAGTGTACAGGGCCTGTCGACTCTTTTGCATTTGCCTGTCGTTCAGTTTCTAACAGAGTGTTTTGTATTGTCTCTTTATCATCTTCAGAAAGTGAATCTGAGTGTGTACCTTCTTCCTTTTGGGTAACGCATTGATCGTTGCTAGCGCTCTTATCTGGCGTACTCATCGACAAATCTGAGGCTTGATCATGAGGAAATGCCAAAACGGTTTTAACCAGTTTAGAAACTGCTCCCTCACTTTCCTTAGGAATGAAAGAGGCGTTGGGTAATACTGTGCTCTGTGGCTGTGGTGCATCAGAAAACTGACCCACTTTGGATGAGCCAATAAAAGACTGAGTTACCTGCGACATTTCAGAGCTTAATGCTTTCGATTCAGACTCTGAAAGAACAGGGCGATGTTGATTTAACGCATCTAAAGATGACGAGTTGTGAGAAGGGCCGTCTTTGATGATCATGAAAAAGCCCTCGCAGCATAAACAGGTATTTCTTCTATCGCTTCATTTTCTTTCTGCTCTTGCAACCGAGCCAAAGCCAGTGTCGATTTTTTCTGTAGCTGTTCCAATTTAACGAGTTCTCGATTGGCTTGCTGTAAAACGTGCTGAGCTTTTTGCAATGCCACTTTTTGGTTTTCAACGGATTGCTCTTGCTCTAAAGCCGCTTTCGCTTTATCCGCAACGGCATCACGTAACAACCCAACCTTTGCTAACAATTGTTCAAGCTGGTTGGAAGTCAGCGGGTTAAGGGCGGCTTCTTGAAACCACTCGTTTTCTTGACGCTTGGCATCTTGTTGAGCAGCTAAATGCTCATTTTGTAGGCTTCGAAGTTGATTCTCTTCTCGTGTCAGAGCGACTTGCTCTGCAACCAGTAATTGCTGAGCACGCTGAACTTTTCGCTCACGAATCGCTAAGAGCTGCCCTAAGGCCTTATGTTCACGCGCTAACTTCATAGAATTACTTCAACATGCAATAAAACATTTACTGTGACAACGCCAGTAACTGCGACAGTGCCGAGTCGAAATCACAGGATTCGTGCGGTGGCTGACGTAAGTACTGCTGAACGGCTTGGCGTTTTTCCAATGCTCGATCCGCCTCTGGGTCAGCACCGGACTGATATTCTCCCACTTTGACTAACAGGTCAATTTCCTCAAGCTTTGAAAGCCATTGACGAATTCTATCAGAGGCATCTCGATGCTCAGGCGTCGTGATTTGGGACATTACCCGGCTAGTTGACCTTAACACGTCAATGGCCGGAAAGTGGCCAGCAGCCGCCAGCTCACGGGATAGCACTAGGTGACCGTCCAAAATTGAACGGACTTCATCCGCAATGGGTTCGTTCATGTCGTCGCCTTCCACCAGCACGGTGTAAAAAGCTGTAATGGACCCACAAGCTCCCTGCCCTGCTCGTTCTAACAATTTTGGCAACATGGCAAATACCGAGGGTGGATAGCCCCGCCTCGTCGGAGGCTCACCAGCAGCTAGACCGATTTCGCGTTGAGCTCGGGCCAAACGGGTCACCGAATCCATGAGAAGCAATACCCGTTTTCCTTGATCCCGAAAGTGTTCAGCAATGGTCGTAGAAACCAAGGCGGCTTTCGCTCGCTCCATAGCAGGCCGATCAGAGGTCGCGACCACTACAACTGCTTTGGCAAGGCCTTCCGGGCCCAGATCACGTTCTATAAACTCACGAACCTCCCGGCCCCGCTCACCAATCAAACCCAATACGATCACATCCGCATCAGCCTGACGAACCAATTGAGCTAATAGGGTACTTTTTCCAACACCTGCAGCAGCGAAAATCCCCATACGCTGCCCCTGACCACAGGTCAAAATCCCATCCAAAACTCTCAGCCCCAAAGGCAAAGGCTCTTGAATCATTTGACGCGATAAAGGGTCTGGGGCATCTCGATACACAGGTAGCCACGTTTGCGGTTGTAGAGGCTTACCATCAAGCGGGTTACCAAGTCCGTCTAATACTCGGCCAAGCATATCATCACTGACCGGTATTTGATGGGCATGACCTGAAGGAATCACTTCGGTTGCTGAAGACAAGCCTATAAGATCACCCAGAGGTGTTAGGAGTGCTTCTTGATGCTGAAAACCCACCACTTCTGCAGGAATCCGTTGACCGTTATTTGGGTTCTTTAGCTCACAAATTTCACCGACTTCAACACCCGGCACCACCGCTTTGATCAAAGTACCGGATACCTGGGTCACTCGACCTCGCACCTGAATCGGGCGTGTCTCATGTATGCCTTGGGCAATTGAAGTTAGTGTGTGCTCAAACATAGTCACCCATCTGGACAACGGACTTTTTAATTTCTTGCTAAGGGTCTCACTTTACCCCGGTATAGAGCAAATGAAGGTAATCCTTAAGGCGTACTTTTTTAGCTAATAACTGCTAATGGTTAAATTTTAACCAATTGAGACAGGCATCACTAAAAAAATGTGACCTGCAACACCAATTCATAGGGGGTTAGTCCCCTAAAATGTCGCGATATCTTAGAGAGGTTGCATTAATGGATAATCCTCGCGTTGGTGCGTCGACTCACTCACTTCCCCTTTCAGAGCAAGCCGTTGCTACCAGCACCGCTCAGTCTGGGCAGCTTCGCGGAAGCCCAATTGTCGTAACGAATCTGACAGCAGCCGTTGCAGACGCCGCAGAGGAATTAAGCTTCGCTGCCAGCGAACGTATGGAAAAATCGTTAAGTAAACGTAAAGCAAGCGATGGTTCAGGCGTTGATTGGAATCTCTATAAAATTGCTCAGAAATACCTAAACCAGGTACCGGATCTTAAAAGCACCGATCGTTTAAACGCCTTTGCACAGACGTTTTTACAGCGCTCTTTTACAAGCGCACAACAAATGCTTTCTCACCTCGAATCCTTTTCTGGAGAGGTCTCTCATCAATATGTTGCTTTAAAATACGCACGCGAATATATCCAGAGGCAAGGTAATTTTCCAGGTTTAATCGCCACCATTGATGCCGCACTCGCTCAACTTGAAAGTGAAAAAGGCTCCCAGATTCGTGCCGGGCTGAATGTCTCCAAGACGGCTCATGAATTTAAAGAGTTGGGTAGCACTCAATCACTACGTGATCAATATCGTGATAACGTGCTCGACTTCTCTGGCGTGCGCAACGCTGCAAAATACCTGTTACGTCAATTTGGTCAAGCCAAATTAGGCGTTGCTATTCGTTTTCTAGAACAAGGGCTTGCAGCTGATTTAAATAGCCAATCGTCTTCATTGCCAAAATCTCAACTAGCAGCCATTGCTCAAGACCTAGGGGTTTTGAGAAAATTGCGTTCAGCCTTAAGCCTCTCGGATAGTTTATTCGAAAAGCTCAAACGCAATCGTAAACAACGCAAGTCTGAAGCGTCCAAGGGTCAGCGCCAACACTCAGACGAAGACGAAGACGAAGACGAAGACGAGACAACAGGTAATCATGCATGACCGCCTTTTCACAAGTGCCCAGTCAAACTCAATCGCTTTCCCATGAAACGCCTGCGGTTGATGACTCTGATGCATTTTTACTGGAAATTTTAGACCTATGCGAACAGCGCTGGATTAACGCGCAGCAAATTGAGCAGTTGATGTCTTACCACGGGGTGAACTCGACTCAAGACAAAATTGCTTTTTTGCGTGAATTTTTACAGTTCATTCGACATTTACCTGAAGCTTTATTCAGCGACTTAGAGCAACGCCAACATTGGATTAGCATAAGCCAAGAGTTACTGGATTCACACATCGACCAAGAGGAAGAAGAACTTGCAAGCGGTGAATGATCAAGTAATAGCTTATTGTCAACAGCAAATGGGCCTTGCGCAGGTTCCCAATGTTTCAGACTCCGGCATGGAAATGCAGTTGTCTGCTGCTAATCGCTTACAATTGTTTTTGCAGGGTGATCGGTTGTGGTTTTTGCTTGAGCTTGGTCCTACCCATCCGACTCTCGAAGAACACTTTTCTAGGCAGCTTGAAAACCTAGACACTCGTGATTGTTTTTTCCAAGCCTTTGTCACCCAAGAAGGTGCTTATTGTATTGCCACCTTTTTAAATGCTGATGCCGTGAATGCGCCTAACTTAGACTCTGTATTTGAACGCATGCATCAAGTACACGCTGAGGTAAGCCGATTATGATTTCATCTCGCAGTCTTCAAATAGGCTTAGAATCCGTCAGCGACTATCAAGCTGACGAACTTGAGCTTTTCAAACATAAGGCACCGTCATCGCCTTTGGGTAAGCCTGTAGAAAGCGCGCTTGAAAACAATTTCCAGCTTCAACCTATTGATACTCACTTAGTGGATTTAGCGAAGCCAACCCATTTGTATTCTGAATGGTTACAGCCTCAGCGCTATCAATCAACATTGCAAAAAGTAATGCACAAATTAAATGCAATGCCCTCTGCTGACTGCCAAGCGGCTGGTCAATTGTTAAGCCAAGGGGCAGAGTATCAGCATCATTTAGCATTATTCGCGGGGTTATTGTTAAAAGCATGACAGAATTACCCTCAAGCCCTTTTACCGAGCAAGAACGCTCAACCTTGCAAGCACAAGCTTTTTTATTGCTGCAATGCGGGCGGTTTCAAGAGGCCTATCAACTGTTCCAAGCACTGGTCGCCATCGAACCCGATCAAGACCGCGTGCTTCCTGGATTAACGGTGAGTGCCTTAAAAGCAGGTAGAAGTGCTGAGGCCATTCAACTGTGTGAATCTCTCATGCAATCTCCCAAATGGAAGCAAGATCCTCAGTTAACACTTTGCCTCAGTCGTGCTTTGTGGGCAGAAGGTCGACAGGAAGAAGCCCGAACAACGTATCAAACATTTTTAACACTTCAATCATCGCTTACCTCTGGGGTGATTGATGATGGTCAAGCTCGAGGGTAGTGATCGTGAATGCAGTTTTAACCGGTCTTAATCGCATAGGTCAGCGAAAGGATATTATCCTTGCCGTATTGCTGATCTCTGTCGTTTTCATGATGATATTGCCCTTACCAACGGTATTGGTGGATATTTTAATTGGCACCAACATGGGGGTAGCCGTTATCCTCATGATGCTCGCGGTGTACATTGCAACGCCGCTTGAGTTTTCGGCCTTCCCATCGGTCTTGCTGATTACAACGCTTTTTAGATTAGCTCTTTCGATTACCACAACACGGTTGATTCTGCTTCAAGCGGATGCCGGGCAAATTGTCGAAACCTTTGGTAATTTCGTCGTCGGTGGCAACTTGGTCGTCGGAATTGTGGTCTTCCTAATCATTACCATTGTCCAATTCCTCGTCATCACTAAAGGGGCTGAGCGAGTTGCAGAAGTCAGCGCTCGATTTTCTTTGGACGCCATGCCTGGCAAGCAAATGAGTATTGATGGTGATTTGCGTGCAGGCATTATTGATGCGACAGAAGCACGCAAACGCCGCCAAGTCATTGAGAAAGAAAGTCAACTTTATGGCTCTATGGACGGTGCCATGAAATTCGTTAAAGGCGACGCTATTGCTGGATTGATCATTATTTTGGTTAATATTTTAGGTGGTGTTGCCATTGGGGTTTGGCAAAACGGCATGAGTGCCAGTGAAGCCATGCACTTATACACCATCCTAACCGTTGGTGACGGTCTGGTTGCTCAGATTCCCGCGCTTTTAATCGCCATCACATCCGGTATTATCGTCACGCGTGTTACGCAAGAACAAGGAGCCGACCTCGGCTCAGATATTGGAAAACAGGTTCTTAATCAACCTAAAGCCTTTATGGTTGGGGGAGCATTACTCTTAATCTTCGCCGTTATTCCGGGCTTTCCCACTTTAGTATTCTTAGTCCTTGCTGCTCTTTTTGCCGGCTGTGGTTATTTTGTGGTACGTGCTGCAAAGAAAGAACAAGAAGCTGCTGATAACACAGATGCCAATGCCTGGGTTTCTCAAGGAGCTGTCACCAAAAGTACCGCCAGCGCAACAGCGGGCAGCAGTAAAGAACGCCTGGCTCAGCAAGAAGAATTTGCTCTCACGGTGCCCTTGTTGATTGATCTGGATGCGCGCATGAAGCAGGCCATTCAACCTCAAGATCTGAACGATGCTTTAGCAAAAGTTAGGCGTGCACTGTATCTGGATTTAGGGGTGCCCTATCCAGGCATTCACTTGCGCTACAACGACCAATTACAGCCTGGCGAATACCGCATGAAATTGGACGAAGTACCCGTTGCGGCCGGTCAGATTCGCATGGATTCCGTCTTAATCAATGAAAATACCGATCAACTGGATTTGCTGCAAATCCCGTTTGAGGAATCAGCTCCTTTCTTACCGAAGCTGAAAAGCTTATGGGTTCAAGAAGAGCATGTAGGACGTTTGGAATCTGGGGGAGTACAGTACTTCAAACCTGTCGACATCCTCACTTATCACCTAGCACAAGTGTTAAAAGACAATGCTTCTAGCTTTATTGGTATTCAAGAATCGCGTTACCTGCTTGAACAAATGGAATCTACTTTTGCCGAGCTGGTTAAAGAAGTGCAACGCTTACTGCCCATGCAGAAACTAACAGAAGTTCTGCAACGCCTGGTGTCAGAGGATATTTCCATCCGAAATATGCGCAGTATTTTGGAAGCCCTCGTTGAATGGGCACAAAAAGAAAAGGACGTCGTACAGCTAACTGAATATGTTCGCAGCAGTCTCAGTCGTTACATTTGCTATAAATACGCTAACGGTCAAAACGTGTTGCCTGCTTACTTGTTAGATCAACCGGTTGAAGACTCTATCCGTAATGGTATTCGACAAACCAGTGCTGGCAGTTACTTAGCGCTGGACCCGTCTTTCACACAGGATTTCTTAGCTCAGGTGAGAGAAACCATTGGTCAGCTCGATACTATGACTCAAAAGCCGGTCATCATCGTTTCCATGGATATACGTCGCTATGTAAGAAAATTAATCGAAAGTGATTATTACGATTTGCCCGTGCTTTCATTCCAGGAGTTAACGCCAAAAATCAATGTTCAACCCTTGGGACGAGTGGTGATGTAATGGCTGAACCCTATGACACTGAAGACCCTCTCACGAAAACATTGCAGTCTCTTGGGTTTCAAACAAAACCCGATTATTGGCTGGATACCGACCTGATTCTGGGGATGGAGGTGAATCTCAACGGCATCATCATACGATATCATTGGGAAGCGCCTCAGTTAATGATTCAGCATTATGAATTGCCAAGCCAAGAGATAAGCTTGCAGAACCCTTTTCGTGGTTTATTCCTGTTAGTGCAGATTATTCATCAGGCCGAATTGCCGATAACGTTTCTAAAGGGTAAGCCATTACTGCTGTCCAATGGTCGACTCCCTTTAGAGCGTCTACATCGTTTTTACAAAAAGATGGGCGCGGTATTACTCGAAGATGAACCTGGCTGGATACGCTTTGATTTATCAAAGTGGCCGTATAACCGCCTGGCAACCCCTAATGATTTCCGGCATCTAAATAAGTGATAACTCACTCTATTGGAGGCATAACCACTGATTATTTAACGCAAAAAAGGTGCGTTAAATAACTAAAAATATCCGCTTTTTTCCCCTATTTACTTCATTCTTCAGGGTTGTTAAAAGTGGAGATAGGTTGTTTTTTATGCTGGCCTAGTGCACTTAAGGGTGATTTTATTACCAGAAGTCGCATCAAAGTGAATAGACCACAACCAATAGCGTTAACCTCTTGTCTTAATAGACTGAAACCCATTTGCAACAATGGTTAGGTAAATTAGGATAGGTCCGCTACTGAGAACGGTTTATCTTGCTTTGTAAAAAGCACTCACCGAGCAGATAGCCAGCAAGTAAACGATGGGTATAGGTAGCTTTTATTAATGAATGCTGAAGTCCAATACGAGACGGATGAAATCCTAAAGTCTGTTGACCGCATGGTGAAAGACTCAGAGGAGCGAGATCGTCGGTTTCAGAGGTTAATGCAAACGCTCAATGTTCCTCAAAGTGAGGGCATACCCCTGCTGGCAAAAGATAATCTGTCGGCAGAAGAAAAGCAGCAAGCAGAAGTTGACCTGATGCGCTGGTTTGACCAAGTCAATCAACTCAATGTCAGTAATCAACACCAGTCAAAGGTTTTCATTCCTGAATCTCCCCAACCCCAAAATGGGATGGCTGAAGAAAAAGGTGAGAAACCTCGCCGCCCCATTGGCATGCGCGGATTAAGTATTTGAGGTAAGCATTATGGTGGACTTTACCAAAGGTTATAGTGACAAGCTGATATCCCGAATCAATCAAGACAAATCTGGTGACGATCAGCTGAATGGGTTTAGTGACTTTAAAAAATACGGCGAAGGCATCAAATCCTACGAAGATTACTTAAAGAAAATTTTTGATCTACGCTCAGGCAGTGACGAAGACAAAGAAAAATTAAAGCTGCTAGAAGAGAGCTTCGCGCAAGCATTAGGTACTTCTTTCGACGACGTTAATTTAAAAAATGAGCTTTTTCCCAATATAAGTGATCGGGTTCTTGCTGTATTTACAGATCGATTGCTAGGGCTTGATGCGGCACGCAAAGAGCAGCAAGATGTCATTACCAAGTTAGCGGCACAAGTTGATCTAATCTCTCGGGCACAAAAGGAAGTTAGTGAATTAATTAATGATAAACGCCTAAAAAAAGATACCGATGAAATAACAATTAGCGACTCTCAAGCCCAAATCACCCTTACTCAAAGAGACTGGAAAACCAATCCTGCTCTTAAAAAGGTACTTATTGAAGATTTAAAGCTGAACCCAGAAAAATTTAATAACCCAACCGTAAACGTTGATATAGAGGCAATCGCCAAATTTGCATTTTCAGAAAGCCCATCCTCGAGTCAATCAACTGTCTTTGGGAGTGGAAAGAAAATCAGTAAAAACTCTTTAAGAACATTTTCTGAAAACTTAAGTAATCGAAGCAAAGTGCTTAACGACCTGGTGAATGAAAAAACCGTCACCTATCAAGATTTCAGTTCTAAATACGACTCAACCATTGAAGCAATGGCGAAGTTCATCGAAAAGTATTTCCAAGTGAGCTCTGGGTTACTGAACCGTTTTGCTTAAATTTATTGGTTTAGTTGAAAGAACCAATAAGCCATTTAACGATCAAAATGATATAAATGGCATATAGACGAATACAACCTGGGCTCTTAAGCGTTCGATCGAGCCCTATAGATTAAGCAATCACTAATGCAACGCGCCATTAGTTGATTGCGCTAGCAGCATTGGTAAATTGATAGTAGGTAGTCAACATGAGCGAAGCCCCAACTCAAGAAGCTTTGACCACGGAAGATGAAGCGTTACTAGAAGAACTGGTCAAATTCTTCAATGAAGGTGGCACGGTAAAAACCTTAAGAGACATCTCACCAGCGACGATTGAGACCCTATACGCTCAAGGCTATAACCTATATCAAACTGGCAAGTTTGATGATGCTCTACAGATTTTTAAATTACTCACCATTTTAGATCACTACGATGTGCGATTCCCCATGGGTGCTGGTCTTTGCCAACAGCGCTTAGATCATCACGAAGCGGCCGTAGAATGTTTTTCGGCAGCCGCCATTGTGGACATTAAGAATCCTGAACCGCCCTATTGTGCTGCTGAATCTTTAATTCAAATGTCACGATGGACAGAAGCCGAAAGCGGATTATTTTCCGCAACTCAGCTTGCAGGTAACAAGCCTGAATTTCAGGCTTTAAAAGAGCGGGCAAGTCAATTGCTCGAACGCATTAAACACAAAGGGGAATAGCAAATGACGACAACTACTCGTCTAGACGCTGCACAAGGTGCATATGTCAACAACCCCGAGCTTGAAGCCCTTTACAAAGCTCAAGCGAAGGCTGCACCCAAAGAAGCAGCGGACATTCAGTCTCAGGTTCACTCTGCAAGTTCTGTTGTAGGACTTGAAGCACCCAAGGCAGTCGCTCAAGCCGACCAACCACGCGTGCAAAAAGAGGTGGGACAGGTTCTCAGCATGTTCTCTGGTATCGTGAGCGCTTTTAGCCCACAGATGGGAGAACGTTTGGATAAATGGGTAAACGGCATTAAAGAGCGTGCCTTTGCCAGCAATCCAAAAACAACCGCTGAAGCCACCACCAGCTTTGCAGGTGAACTCTTCCTGACGTACATCACAGACATGCTGAAAGGTTCACAATCGAAATTAGCCAAAGCGGACATTGAAATTGCTCGTAATCGTCACGAGGAAGAGCATTCGAAAAACCTTGAGAAGCTAAAAGAGTCACGTGAAGCTGCTGAGAAAGCTGAGAAAACCGGTAATCTCAATAAGATTTTTGGCTGGATCACCACTGCTCTAACTGCAATTATTGCCGTTGCCCTAATTGCCACCGGAGCTGGTGCCGTTGCAGGTGCTGCTATGTTGGTCGGTGCTGTCATCAGTGCTGCCGAAATGATTCCTGTAGGAGAAGATGGCGGTGGTTTGTTATCGACAGGCATATCCAAAGCTTTGCAGGCCGTTGGGGTACCCGAAGAAAAAGCCAAGGCCATTGCTTCTGGACTTGTGATCGCGATCACAGTCGCTGTTGCTGTCGTTGGTACAGTAGCGGGTGTGGGTGTTGCCAAATTAGGGTTAATGGCTGTCAAAGCCGCTTCTAAGATTGCTGGTGCGACCGGGCAGATGGCTAGATTTGGCGGTGTAATTGCCAAAACAACTGCAGAGTTAACGGCAAAAGTAGCTACCCAAACAGCTGCTCGCGCTTCAAGCTCTATTGTTAAGCTTGGTTCTACAGGTCAGAATGCTCTTCTTGGATTGCAAGGCGCCAACCTTGCTGGCGAAACCGTCAATACAGGGTTAGCAGCGGGTACAGCCGCTCACTCTTACCAGGCAGCATCGAATCAGTCAGACGCCAAATATATCCAAGCCAATATGGAAGATCTGGCCGCCTGGCAAGAAAGGCTACAAGAACTGATCGAAAATTTATTTGCAGTCTTCCAACAAATACTGCAAAAACAAATAGAAACTCAAGCCAGCCATCAAAATACATTGTTGTCTGTGTCTAATTTAGGGAAGGCGTAGTTATGAGTGATATTACGGTTAACAAAACTGGTGCAAGTCCATTTGCTGCAACCAGTGACATTAAACTCAACCAATTAAATGCAGCACCAGCTGCAACCACGATCCGTGTTGAAGCAAGTGGCAGTGCCCCCTCAGCTCCAAGTTTGGTGATTCCTAATATTGTTGGCTTGAAAGCTCCTAGCACACCAGGAGAGCAAGCGACGCTCAATACAGCAATAAAGGAGCTTGAAACAAAGCTGGCAAATACCGATAAAGACAGTAGCATCTCTGTATTGATTCAACTGTTAATTGCCCTATTGAAGCTAGCGTCCAAAAGCAGAGACATTAATCGCGAAAATCGAGAAATCAGCGTCAATGCTTCTGTTGCAGCTATTAAAAGCGCGGCTGCAGACATTCAAAAACAGGCGATTGCTTCATTGGTAATGACCGTGTTTAGCACCATGGTTTCCGGTTTATCAATAGCAGGAGGCATTAAATCCTTCAAAGCAGGCGCTAAAGCAAGCAGCCTTAATAAGAAGGCAACTGACTTAGAGCTGAAGGCAACGTCTTTCAAAAAGCAAGCAAATGAAATAGAGACCGGTGTCAATAAATCTGGTTTAACCTTGAATGACAAACAAAAAGAGGGTGTTCAACGAGCAGTAGATGCGAGTCGTCAATCTGCTAGCGAGGCATCCGAAGCTGCTAGCAAAGCATCTCGTGATGCTGCTATTCAGCAAAGTAAAGCTTCTAGCTATATTGGCACAACCCAAGCAGTCACTGGTGCTGCTCAAACCATTAGTGGTGCTGGCAACGTTGCAACGACTTTCTTTGAGCATGATAAAAAGCTTAAAGAGGCAGATCAAACGCTCGCCCAAGCAGAACGTGAGAAGGACAGTGAACATCACAAGTACTTCAACGACTTGATTCGTCAGGTACTTGATTTGATTGCCAAGATACAGCAGAGTTCTAACGACACTCAGCGTTCAATGGCAAACAAAATCTAAATGGCTTATTTTTCAAAGTCTGCCGCTAGACAAACGCCAGCCTCATCCCAGGCTGGCGTTTTCGGTTATGGGCTCATCGTATTGTCGCTGCTTATAAGTGGCTGTACGGCTCTAGCGCCTCACTCAGCGCCCATTTACATTGAAGGCTGGATACGCTCAGACGAACCTTCCAAAGCGGGCTCACGCAAATTCATGGTGAAGCTCTACGGAGAAACCCAAAACGGTCAGCTACGAGAACTAAAGTCACAGCGAATTGAGGTCTTTGGATTACCCGCTCGGTATACGGTTTCAACACCAAGAGAGTCATTATGGAAACAATATTGGGTAGAATTCAGGTGGCAAGAACAGCTTCAGTGGCAAAAAATGCAATACGCTCTAGAGGATACCCAGCCTACCTCGCTTGATATCCTCTTCCACGAAGGCAAACCCACTTTTATCAAAAACGATAAGTGAGTGCCCCAAAAAAGTTATACTGCCAAAGGAAATCGGTATTTACAGTTAAGTTCCCTTTCTTAAATTCATTATCAACCCCCATGTAAGAGAGCCTGAGACCAGCTTCCAAATCGAAGCTCTTAGCCACTCTATAGAAAGCCCCAGCCTGACCACCGACAACCCATCCATGAGCTGTTTCGCCATCAAGATCTCCCCCAAAGGTCACCCCTTTTTCATTAGCTGCTAATTTAGCATCCCCTGCTTCTTTAAGTTTGCCGTACCCCCACCCTACATGACCACCGATATAGCCGTAAAAACGACGACCCATTTTGAACAGCGCATCGGCATTGACCAACCCCATATGCAATAAGACTTCTTCGTACATATGCGCCTCGTAAGAACCGTACATGCGAAAATCTTTCTCTAGAGCTCCAAACCGAAATCCTGCGTTAAAAGCTGAAAAGTCTGCTTTTTCAGTATTTTTGGAATTTGAAAAGCTACTTGATATTTCTTGTTCAACCTTTACATTACTATACCCAAAGGTACCACTCGCAAAGCCTTGGGATCTTCTGGCCTCTGCAAAGGGGACTGCAAAGAACACCGTAATGATTAGAAAACTGTTGAGAATGCTCTTGGACAACATCTTGGCCTCCGTGTCTATTAAGGGCATCTCTCAACAGCATAGTCAGAAATTCAGTAAATGGGGGAAAGCGAGTCCCTCCGAATAAAAGGGCCCGTTAAAACCGATAGCTGACAGCTGTATTGATACTGATATGCTGATTCAACTTCTGTTCAAACTCATATTGATTTTTATCTTTTACCTTGGCCGTTAGCGACACTTTGGAAACACGAATTCCCGCATCAATATCAATCGAAGGGGTAATACGGTAAAGCATGCCAGCTTGTGCGCCTGCTATCCAACCATGAGCAGACCCTTTAGCTTCATCTGCCCAGTACAGCTCTGGCTTCTTAGGCGACCCATTCCAATCACCGTATGCGTAACCTGCATGCAAACCGAGCAAACCATAAAAACGACGAGCCATCTTCATCTTAACCTCAATATTCCCGGTGAGATTGTGCAGGCTAAGGCCAGGGTATGGCGTGTAATCATAAGCACCATAAAGGCGCATGGTTTTTTCCAATGCACCCACTCTGACACCAAATGTATAGATAGCAGCGGAGTCAGATTTGTCGTCTTTCCAAGCGCCACTGGTGCGCTTATAGTGGTGCTCACCAGCTCCAAACGCATACCCGCCAGAGAAACCAACAAAAGGCTTCAATTTTGAAGCGCCTATAGAAGGTTGCGCAAAAAGAGCAACACTGAGGAGAACGGTGCCGCTCATACTGTTCCAGATATAGCTTTTCATATTCGATCTCTACTGCGTAAATGAGACATAAAAGACCGAATGCTACTAGGGTCTTATGACGCAGTCAGCGATCCTTAACTGAAACCAAGAGAATCCTCACAAACCCAACATTTCGGGCATGAAATGCAAACCCATTGGTAGAAAGCCACGAACATTTTCTCTACGCCCACCCCCTTATGCCATATTGTGACGCTGGTATCATATTTATTAACTTCTGGAACATATGCCCCAGTATAAAAAGAGAAATATAAAAAACCACGACCACAGAGCACAACCATACTGGTCTTGCCAGATTATGTTGGCATCGATTCATTGCCAATTAAAAACTTATGACAACTGAGCAACTAAAAGCCCTCTTCTATGAACAAGCCTTTGGAGAGTCGGGCACTGACCCAAACCATGAAGATGAAGGGCTACTTATGACTGCTGAAACCGCCTCTGGCGTAGAAGTTCACATAGAACCCGTATTTGAGCATGACATGCTGATGCTCAAAACGCCCGTGTATCCCCTCCAGGAACGGCTGAGGGACGAACAGTTAAGGCTTGCTTTGTCATTAAATAATTTCAGCCCCGAGTTGCACTATTGCCACTTAGCTCTCTGTGAAGGCGATCTGATGCTTTGCCACAAGCAATCACTGTCTGATCTCACCGAATACAACCTTAGCCAGGTTGTGGAGGCTTTTACGGCTGTTCTGCAACAGGTTCAAAGAAAACTAGAGGGCAAGCCAGCGGCTAATGAGGCTCAACCCCAGTCAGACCATGCATCACTCATTCGAGGTTAATCAAATGTCGTTTATTCACCGTATGTTACCTCGCCAAAACAGCTTCTCTCCATCAGAGACAGAGATTCAGCAACGTAAAATTCAAAAAATTGAGGCGCCTCTCCCATGGGCTGCCGAGCAAATCCGTATCGCTAGGCGCACCCAATCAGCGCCAAATGTACTTTCGTCGTTAACTCAACCAGGCAAACCTGCGGTTCAATTTCACCGCATTCCACCCATAGATGTGATTCGCATGCAGTACGAGCATGTCCGCACAGAGGGCATCATTGGGCAGGATAAATTGCTGTATCAATTACCCAACAATAAACACACTCATGCCCTGGATGAACTTCTAGCAAAAACGCCTGACAGTTTAACCTCAGCAGAAAAGCGACAAATCAATCACCACTATCAAGCGATCCGAAGAGACTTAAAAGGAATATTGGCACAGCGCAGCATGACCTCATTGCCAGCCATAATGGAGGGACTTGAGCAAAGCCCACGCACCCAACCCTTTACTCAATGTTTTTACACCCAGCTCAGTGATATTGGTTTTTCCCAATATGGTGAATGTATAGAACCTGAAAAACCCCTCCAGGGGCAATACAAACCCGGTCATATACATCGATTGGCTCCAACCTACTCCAATTACTTGTCAGAAGCGCCCGGCTTGGTTGATGAACACCTTGGGCCTCAGAAGCTTGAAAAAGGTTCGACCATCAATCTCACCGTTCATGGTACTTTTGGGACTAGTGTAACCGTCAATGGCTGGGCTAATCCCCAGAGCCCTCAATCACAGCTTATTGCTGAACGTTTTGGCGGCCAAACCACTGCCTTTCGCTGGAGTGGAAAAAATCATCAAGAAGCACGAGCTCAGGCTGCGGAAGCGCTCGCCAAACTGATTAACGACTACCAAGCAAATGACATCAAAGTAAACATCTTTGCGCACAGCCATGGTGGTAACGTGGTGAACGAAGCCATTCGCTTGTTAGACGATGACGCCAAAATCAATTTCTTGGCTAATTTAGGGACCCCTGTCCGTGAGGACCACCGCTTAACACGTAGCCAGATTGTCGATAAAACCAACTTCTACGTGAACGTAACCGGTGGGAAAGACCCTGTGGCCAAAGCGGGTGGAACGGATTGGGTGCTGCCCGGCCGAGGTTTCTTCTCCAAGGAAAAAGCGTCTTACGGCTTAGCGAAACGCCGAGACAATGCCGCTGATTTCATCATTAAAATTAAGGATGCGAAGCACCCTGATCTATATTCTTTGGCCGTCATCAATCAATTGCGTGATCCTAAACCTAAAGCGCCTGAGTGAATCAACGTTTAATTCTTCATTGCTGAGGGTTATTTAAGACTGCTGTTTGTAACAGAGATTAAATAACCGTCAGCTTGAGTATCAATTTTTAGCAAGGTACGCCAGAACCCTACTGCCTCAAGCACTTGTTGGCTTGCGACCTATACTGACTTAAACAGTTAGTTAGACGGAGGCATGCAATGTCTACAGAGCATACGGTCAAAGCAGGAGAAACCCTCAGCCTCATCGCCAAACGCTACTTAGGTAATGCTGGTCGTTACAAAGAAATCGCTACCCTGAATCAAATTGACAATCCTGACAAAATTTACGTGGGTCAAGTCCTTAAAATCCCCAGCGACTCTCTGCAAGAATCAAAACAACAAAAGCAAGACCCTCAGCCAGAGGCTTCAGAAACGCAGACTACCCGATCAGTGACCGCAGAAGGCGAAAGCCTAGTTAGTCTTGAAGAATTAAAAACGATTTTCCATAAAGCCAAAGACAAAGACGTCGAACAGTACTGTGATGCCATCAACGAATGCTTACGTATTAATGAAATCAACACCCCACTTCGCATCGCACATTTTCTTGCCCAAATCGCACACGAGAGTGGCTGTTTGCATTACACCCAGGAAAATTTAAATTACAGCGCTAAAGCTTTGCGTTCTGTCTTTGGAAAATACTTTCCTACCGATGAAGAAGCCGAGCAGTTTGCACGCAAACCAGAAGCCATCGCCAATCGCGTATACGCATCTCGCATGGGAAATGGGGATGAAGCTTCCGGCGAAGGCTGGCGTTATCGTGGTCGGGGTTTTATTCAGTTAACCGGCAAACACAATTATGAATCCATTAGCCGAGATACCGGTGTCGACTTAGTCAACAATCCCGATCTCTGTGCAACAGACCCGAAATGGATCGTAGAAACCGCCGGTTGGTATTGGAGCAAACACCGTCTAAACGCCAAAGCTGATCAAGATGATTTAAAAGGCGTCACGCGCGCCATTAACGGCGGTTACAACGGATTATCCGATCGTGAAGCCTATTTGAACCTTGCCAAATCAACGTTGAATATTCAAAAAGCCGCCTAACGCTTCACTTCTAAGTTATACGCCCTTGGATTATCAACGTCCAAGGGCTCTCCTCAAAGAAAGAGCTTTAATTAATTTTTCAACTTATCTGCGACTTGCATAGGAATTTTAATAAAGCGTTTACCGGGTTCACTTTCTTGTGGCAACCGACCGCCTTGAATATTCACTTGAATGGATGGGTAGATCAGTTTAGGAACATCCAACGTTGCATCTCGAGTGCTACGCACCTGCACAAAGTTTTCTTCTTTTGCGTTTACATTGACATGAATATTGTTGTGCTTGCTGTCTATAACAGTTGTCATGCATCGCATTTCACGCCCGTTGGGCTGATAATCGTGACACACCCACAGTTTCATCTTATCAGGCAAAGCATGCAATTGTTGAATACTCCGGAATAACTGAGCGGCATCCCCCCCTGGAAAATCACAACGGGCGGTCCCACCGTCGGGCATAAAGAGCGTATCTCCCACAAAGGCATTAAGATCAATAATATAAGTGACGCTGTCTTTGGTATGCCCTGGCGTTGCCAATACTCTCCCTTGCAACTCACCAAAGCTAAAGACTTCATTGTCTTTAAACAGGCAATCAAAAGCCGCTTCACCCAAGACAGCATTATGCTCGTTATAAGCAAATACGACTTGAAAGGTTTTTTGAACCGCTAAAATACCTTCACCAATGGCGATCTTACCGCCGCAATTCTGTTTTAAATAACGCGCCGCACTTAAATGATCTGCATGGGCATGCGTTTCCAAAATCCACTCAAGCTTTAGAGCATTGTCTTCTAGAAACGCGATTTGTTTGTCAGCAAACTCCGTCCAGACCGCACCAGAATTGGCTTTGAAATCCAAGACTGGGTCAATCACCACGGCATGACCACCCGGTTGATCGTAGACGATGTAACTCAACGTACTGGTATCGGCATGGTAAAAAGGGCGAACTTCAGCTGTCATGGTTCAAAGTGCCTTCGTTTTCAAATTCAAAGTGCGTATCCGCAAAATTAATGGGTAACAATGTAAAACGGAACACGTTGCTGCCCGTTCGATGCCTTTGCCATCGTCTTGTAATGCTCATTACTTTCGATATTAGCCAATAAGCTCAACAAGGGTTGATTGAGCGAAGACAGCACCTCTTTATCAAAATAAATCATACAAGCGACCATGGCATGGAGCAATACGGCGCCCACGCCTGCTGCTGCTTGGTTCAGACGTTGATTTTCCAACAGCGCATCACACCAAACCAGACAGCGATACCAAGATTGCCAGGCTTCTTCTCTTAACGAGTGCAACAAAAGGGTGTCTTTTAACTCCGGCTGTTTCCGATAGCGATGCACTCGATACAAGCCACGCATGGCTTCTGCAATATCCGAATCGGCCAATCGGAATAACGCAGCATCGCGCGTTTGGGTCCACTCCTCACCCAAAAAATGCAAACTGATGAAGAAAGAGTCAAAGAAAGGGCGATTTTCAAACAAAAAAGCAGGTACTTGCCGTTTAGGGTTTATGGATGACAATACCGGGTCTGATCGCAACTCTTGCCATTGCACCACTCGATCTTCGTGCCTGACCTCTAAACTCAACAGCAACCACTTAATGGCTCTTGAGTACGCAGAGTCTACGTGCCAAATGAACAGATTTTGGGGCGCCATGGTGGTCGTTGCACCTCACAAGAGAGTTAATTATTCAGCTGCATTATCCGGCACTCTCGGTTTTGACGGCCTACTCCAGATAAAGCTCAGGGTCCCCAGGATAGTCAACACCACGACCACTCGCACCCACTGAATGTCAATTTTAAAGAATAGAGCATACCCGACCATGACCAGAATCATGGTCGTTGCCAAACACTTAGCTTTTAACGGAATGACGCCATGATTTTCCCATTCGCGAATCAAAGGCCCCAGCCCTTTTTGAGCCAATAGCCATGCATGCAAGCGTTTTGACCCCTTCGAGAAACAAAAAGCCGCTAGAATCACCAAAGGAGTCGTTGGCAATAAAGGTAGAAAGACGCCTATGATGCCAATGGCAAGTGAACAAAACCCTGCGCTAATCCATAAAGGACGAACCCAAGGGTGACTTCGTTGATCGGTATCCATAACTAACTCTATGAAAATTCGAATCCGAGCTGCAGGGCTCATAGTAAAAGATAAGTCTATCCTCTTGGTCAAACACAAACATCGTGGCAGCGGTCGCCTTTGGTGGACACCACCCGGTGGCGGCTATGAAGACTTTGATGCTTCCGTCATCGACTGCGTACGCCGTGAATGCTGGGAAGAGGCAGGTCTTTCCGTTGAAGTCGGGCCTTTGGTATACCTTCGTGAATTCACCCAAAAGCGTCGTAAAATTCGCCATCTTGAGCTTTTTTTTCTGATCAAAGATTGGTCAGGCGAGCCGAGTCTTAAACATTTACCGAAAGAAGATCAACAGCATGTTCTTGAAGTTGCTTGGCAAGATCAAACTAGCATGCAAAAATTGTTAGTCCTGCCCGAAGAACTAAAAAATAACGTCTGGTCAGATATTAACCAAAAAGGCCTTCCAGCCACCTATTTGGGTGCATTACGCTGCGCTTTCGAAAAAAATCGACACTAAGCTGTTTATTTTGTCTAATCAAGTGGATAGAATCGGACGCTCCATCACACAAGTTGGACAGGAAATATTGATATCATGAATTCTGTAAAAACACTTTCTTTTGCAATCGCGACTGCTTTTGCAGCAACCTCTGCTTCTGCTTTCGAAGTTAAGTTCGACAGCGCTGACGTTTCTTTTGGCTACGAAAAAACGGATGCCAACGAGAAATACGATAATCGTAATGAATACGGCGTGAAAAAGGATGCTACTGACGCACAGGACATCGAGCTTGGCGTGAAGTTCACCATGGACTACAACCTTTTCAACAAAGTTGAAGTTGGCATTGATCAAAGCAAGAGGACGGTTTCCTTTAAAAATGGTAAAGAAACTGCGTCTAAAAACTCCCACGGCAACACAATTAGCAATGAGTTCGGCTGGAAAGACTCCAATGTAGGTAAAGTGTCTTACAAGTATGGTATTTCTAATACCACTGATGATTATTCAACAACCGAAGATAAAAACAATTCCGAAGCATATAACAAGCACGATATCGTTGCAGAAGCTTACTTCGACATGTTCACTGTTGGCACGTCTTATAACAATGAGATTGGCGTAACAGGTAAAAACAACTCCGTTGAAACTGCCGACATTTCTTTCAAAGCGTACCCAACCGATGACATCCGTGTTGGCTACACTCGCGGAATGGAAGACTTCGCTGGTGCTAAAAACGCCCAGAACAAGTTTGAAGTTGAATCTTGGTGGTTGAACGGCATGCTGATCGCCGGTGCTGACTATCAAATAAATGATGCAGAAGACAGAGGCCAAGACACTTCTCGTGGCATCCACTTTGGCTTCCGCCCTGTTATGGTGACTGACAAAGTAACCTTCAAGCTGGGTTACGATAACTCTGACGAAGACGCGGTTTACTCATTCAACGTATCCCTGGCCACTTACGGCGTAGCTTCTTCTCTGAAGTCTGACGACCGTTAATCGACGGCTCTTTCCAAGAACGTTGATACCCTAAAAGGCAGCTCTGGCTGCCTTTTTAGTCACCTCCACCTCTCTTTGACTGGCTATTAAGCATCAACCTCAGCTCCCTTATTACCTCGACTTCTGTGTAAAAAAGGTGCTGCCGTCAACCGTATTCACTGGTAAAATCCTGCTTCTTTTCTTTCTCAGTTGATGCCCTTTGATGTTGTCATTCCAACCCGATCAGTATGAGTCCTTACTTCAAGCGAAAGTCGAGCGTGTACAGGCATTATTAGCTCCCTATGATGTACCCGCGCCTAAAGTGCACCAAAGCCCAACCTCAGGCTTTCGCTTAAGAGCAGAATTCCGTGTCTGGCATGAGGGCGACCGCTGCTTTTACGCGATGTTTGATCCAGAAACCAAGCGCCCTGTTGAGATAACAGAGTTCCCAATAGCCGCTGAGCCGATTCAGGAGGCAATGCCTGCCTTATTGGAAGCCGTGCACGCCAACCCTCACTTGAAACGCAAACTCTATCAGGTGGAGTTTTTAAGCACCTTAAGCGGTGAGTTACTGATTTGCTTGATCTACCACAAAGCGCTGGATGCCGAATGGGAAGCTTTGGCTAGGCCACTGCAAGCCCAACTGAACGCCAAAATCATCGGCCGCTCGCGCAAACAAAAAGTGGTACTCAGCGAAGACTATGTGATTGAGCGGTTGTCTTTGGATGACAAAAGCTACCAGTACCAACAATTTGAAGGCAGCTTTACTCAACCTAACGGAGTCATTAACCAGCAAATGCTGAATTGGGCTAAGACTCATGGATGTGACCCCAATCGAGACTTGTTGGAAATGTACTGTGGCAACGGCAACTTTTCGATTGCCTTGGCGGCGAATTTTCGACAAGTGTTAGCAACTGAATTATCCAAAACGTCCATTCATGCAGCTCAATTCAATAAAAATGCGAACTATATTGAAAACCTTACTTTCGTTCGCATGTCCGCCGAAGAGGTCACTCAAGCGATTCAGAAAGTCAGGCCTTTTAGGCGACTGCCTGAAGCTTTAGTTGAATCATATGATTTCTCCACGGTACTCGTCGACCCGCCAAGAGCGGGCTTAGACGAGGCGTCTTGCAGGATGATTCAATCCTATGAGCGTATCCTTTACATCTCATGCAACCCCAACACGCTGGCGAATAACCTAAGCCTTTTGAACAACAGCCATCGCGTTACTCAATTCGCCGTGTTTGATCAATTTCCATACACCGAGCATTTGGAATGCGCTGTGCTTCTAGAAAGGCGTTGATGTAAAAAGACACTTGTTAATGGGTTTTATCGTTGTAGCTAACCGATTGCGCCTTAAGCAACTTCGAGAATAACAGCTACACTTTTAAGCCGCGGACCCCTAACAACCAAGGAAGGTTGCTTATGAATTGCTTTGCACTATTTCGGTGGCGCTACCCTAGCCTTCTGGCGACCGGTGTGTTGTTTATGATGGCCACCACCCAGGTTTTTGCCTTTGGCCCAACTGGCCACCGAGTCGTTGCGCGCATTGCGGAAAACCACCTCACCCCTGAAGCTCAAGCCAAAATCCAAGAGCTGCTTAAAGGCCAAAAACTCAGTGAAATTGCAACCTGGGCAGCCGAAAAGGGCGCAACGGATGACAGTCGTTTTTGGAAAAATGCATCGACACACTGGCACAGCGTTGCCGTTCCTGAAGGCGAGCCTTATCGAAAAAGCCTTGCTGGCCGCAAAGGAGATGCATTTGTTGCTCTAGAGACCTTTGTACGCGTGTTGAAATCCCCAAAAACCAACCCGAGTAAAAAAGCTTTTGCGCTAAAGTTCTTAACACACGTCATTGGCGACTTGCATCAGCCCGTTCAACCTTTAGTTGACAATGAAGGTGAGCGGCAGTTGTTAGAGGTTTCTTGGATGGGTAAAGAGTCAAGCCTAAGTCATGTTTGGGATGAAGGACTTGTGGATCACCAGCGCCTGTCTTTTACCGAACTCGCTGACTTTGTGGATACCAAAAATGAAAGTATTATCCGCCGGTATCAGAAAAAAGCGCCTATTGAATGGGTAGAAGAATCTTTAGACTTGCGTAAAAAGATTATTCGCAGCAAGCCAGAGTCAGATCTTGATGACAAATACGCATTGAAGTACTTCCCAGTGGTTAAAACGCAGCTGAGAAAGGCTGGGGTTCGTTTGGCTGGTGTATTGAATGAAATCTTTGGCGAACCTAAAGAGCCTGGGTTTGATGTCCAGCTAGAACAGCAAGCCGCCAATTTAGGTCAAGTTCGTCGCCAACAATAAATACATCCGTACTACTCGTCAGAGGAGCACCTGTTTCGTGACAGGGTTCCTCTTACTCCAGATGAAATCAATTAATGGCTGCTAAGCCTTGCCGCTTTCCACTTAGGCTACACATCTTTTGACTGTGAATCCTAGGAGCCTGTGAGCCAAAACGTACTTTCACATCCAAGTAGTACTCTTCTGTTCGTTGGTCTGGCCCAACCACCAGCGTTAAGTAGGTTTCAGCTCGGACCTCTGCGCTTGTATTTTTCACAAACTCAACCGTGCTCATGCGCACCTTATGCACTTGAAGTTTTTCACGGTACTGAACCTCCTCCATCCGTTTAAGGGTATCGAACGGGTAGGTCGCGATGGCTTGAGAACATTCCGGGTTCGAATACTGCCTTGCAACAGCATCTAGGCTATAGAGGCTCTCAGTCGCAACCCACTCGCCTTCTAAGCGTTTCCGCAACAAAATGAGTAATCCCTGGACTTCATGTTCCCTCCGAAATTCAGGGTTTCCCATCACCATTTTCTCGGACTTCTGTGTTTCATCAGCACAGGGGTAATCTTGATAACGTATTTGGCCATCTTGATCTGTGCACTTGTACACAGCAGCCATAAGCGGGGTCGATAGTCCACTGACTAGCATGCCTAACCCTACTCCCACTAGCGTCAATATCTGGCATTTTATATCCCTTACTGACATCAATTTTTTACTTACTACTGACTTCAAACGACGCCCCAAAAATGCAAAGTGCATCATAATGTTCAATGTTGTGGATTCAACAAGTGACATTTAAAGGAAAAATACGGCTCAGAGTTACAGCCTTGGTGAGCGGATTTATAACAAAATCTGTCTACTTTTAATAGCGACCCAAGACTCATTAGCAAAGAAATCCAACAGAGTTAATGGCCTCATCACCTCAGTCGCATGAATGCTTGCAAATGTAACGCAAACCGATAAATCTCGTCTAAACTCTAGTGGTTTACTCGGCAATACCCTGTCAGAGCCAAGCGCTCAATCAGGAATGGAACTTTTTTGCCATTCAAGTATCCATCAGCCGGGGAATATACAACCTTCCATCTAAAGGCACTATTTTCCTGGTAAAGGTATGAAAAGCTGTAGGAAGGTATGGAATGCTGGGGAGTTATCTGCTAGTTTTCTCCCCCCTCAACTGAGAGAGCACCTAACTTGGGTCGCTAGAACCTAGTTGATTCCGTCCGTTGAGGACTTATAACAGCGAGTGAGGCAGCACCCTATGCCAACTGAAAACAAAGGCTTTGCCCTGACGAGCTTCACCCCCTATGAGGCTAAAGAGGGGGAAGAGTACATGAACGATGCTCAATTGGAGCACTTCCGCACCATCTTGTTGAATTGGAAACAAGAGCTGATGGAGGAAGTCGATCGCACCAAAGAGCATATGCGTACTGAGCAAGTGAATTACGCGGATCCTAATGATCGTGCCAGTCAGGAAGAAGAATTTAGTCTTGAGCTACGGACCCGTGACCGTGAGCGTAAGCTTATTAAGAAAATTGAAAAGACCATTGAGAAAATTGACTCTGGTGATTATGGTTTCTGTGACCAATGCGGCGTTGAAATTGGTATTCGTCGTTTAGAAGCACGCCCAACAGCCGACCTTTGCATTGACTGCAAAACCCTGGCTGAGCATAAAGAGCGCACAGTAGGCCACGCATAATACTCGACGAACACATTTCACAGGGTCTTCACCTTGTCATTGCACTCTGCTTGCCCAGTTAAGAGATTGATCAAATGGAAACTCTGGGTGATGCCCGTGAATCGCGACCTCTCTATCGGGGTCGCTTTGCCCCTTCCCCCACCGGCCCTCTGCATTTAGGATCTTTAGCCACGGCTGTAGCGAGCTATTTGGATACGCGCCAACATCAAGGGCAATGGTTGGTTCGAATTGAAGACCTAGATCAGCCCAGAGAAGTCCCACAAGCAACCGAGCAAATTCTTGAAACATTGAGTGTGCATGGCTTAGAAAGCGATGAACCCATTCTTTACCAGAGCCAACGAGCCGACATTTATCAATCAGCTTTGACACAATTAATAGAAGCGAATTGGGTCTTTGACTGCTGCTGTAGCCGTAAATCCCTTAAACACCATCAGCAAATTCATCCTGCTCACTGTACTGCTTCGTTGATGCCTAATCAGCCCACTGCCAAACGTATGCGGATACCCGCCCACACAACCATCGCGTTTGATGACCGCCTGCAAGGGCATTATGCTCAACCGCTGGATGAAGTCGTAGGCCCCTTCGTTTTACAACGAAAAGACGGCATCTTTGCTTATCAGTTAGCGGTCGTGGTTGACGATGCCGCTCAAGGCATTACCCATGTTGTTCGAGGCGTCGACATTATTGATTCAACGCCTCGACAGCTTTGGCTTCAGCAATGTTTGGGATTCCACATGCCACATTATCTGCACCTTCCTCTGGTCTGTAATGATCAAAACCAAAAGCTGAGCAAACAAAATCATGCTGTTGCTGTGAACAATCAGACCCCCATTGAGAATTTAAAACACGTCTTCCATTTACTTGGCATAACTTTACCTGAGCTGTCTATTAACGAAGGTCTACAACCCGCCGAATTACTTTCCATTGCGACCACACTCTGGTCGCCAAATAAGTTGCCCCAAGATCGGTATGTAGGAAACTTCGTTTAAATAAATGACCTGAATCCTACCTCAAAACAGCAGGTCGCATTATTAAAAATACCGCGGCACAATTTGCAACACTGATGAGCCCTGAGTAACATGCTACGTCAGCAGTTGTCGACAACACCATGTCAAAAGACAACTCCATTGAGATCACCCTACATCATTCATTAGGGTGTTCTTACAAGGCGACTTTTTTGATATTGGGGCAGTATGTACACCTATCGTCTCTTCATAATGGCGCTTTTTTGCCTATACATCGTCTCCCCACTGCTATTCGAGTGGATCCTCGACCCCGATGCCAGTTGGTATCGGCCTTATATCACCTGGATTGGCTTTGCCATCGTTGCTTATTTTGTGCACGAAAAAGCGGAGTCGCAGTATGGTGACCATTAGCGGATTAGTACTGCTGTTTTGCGTTTATTGGTTTATTTTGTTCAGCAGTGCCGCTGCTGCTGAGCGTATTCCCAGCATTAAACGACTGGCTCTCAGCCCGGGTGGCCATGTCTTAGCACTAGGCGTGTATGCCGGCGCTTGGTCTTATTACGGCACATTCGGTATGGCTGACCATTTTGGGCCAGATCATCTGGCCTATTACCTGGGTGCTGCACTGGCCTTTTTATTAGCTCCCCTCGTACTGAAACCCGTTTTTCGAGTCTGTAAAAGTCAGCAATTGAGTTCTTTAGCTGATTTGTTTGCGTTCCGATATCGCAGCCGTACCGTCGGTACATTGACGACCATCGTCATGCTGATCGCATGCTTGTCATTGATGGTATTACAAATACAGAGTATTGTTGATGCAACCCATTGGCTTGTACCTGACATAAAAAAAACACAGGTTGCCTTGAGTTACTCACTACTGATGGCGTTATTTGCTTCTTTGTTTGGTGCTCGTTATTTGTCGAACAAGGAGCAACACGCTGGGCTTCTGTTCGCTCTGGCGATTGAAACGCTCATCAAACTGATTATTTTACTCGTGCTGATGAGTACTGCACTTTACTTTGTGTTTGACGGCCCAGAATCTCTGGATGCGTGGTTAGCTCAGCACCCTGATGCCAAAAATTATCATCAATCTAACCACAATTATTCCGGTTGGAGGATGCAAATCATTCTCTTTTTTGGGGCAACCTTAACCATGCCTCACATGTTTCACATGACCTTTGCTGAGAGCCAAGAACCTGGGCACATTAAAACCGCCGGGTGGGCAGTGCCCATTTTATTAATGTTATTTGCGGTCTCTGTTCCACCCATTTACTGGGGTGTGAAAGCACTGGGGATGGAAGGACCTGCTGAGCTGAGTGTATTGCTCTTGGGTGCTCATTGGGGGCAACCTTACATGTCCATGTTGGCTTACTTTGGTGGCCTGGCTGCATCCACCGGTGTACTCGTTGTTTGTGCACTGGCTCTTTCAGATATGATCATTAAACACGGGCTCCTTCCCATTACCTACCGCCAACCTAAAAAATTGCTATATGACAATTTATTACTGCTTCGACGTGGGACCATCGTTACGGTTTTGATGGGCACCTGGCTGTGTTACGAAATATTAGGGGATGCTCTGGATTATCGAGAGCTTGGTCTAACCGCTTACTTGGCTGCTGGCCAATGCATACCCGGTTTGCTTGGCCTTTTATTTTGGCCGGGAGCCAATCGACAAGGCTTTATTATTGGGATGAGCTTAGGGCTCATAGGCTGGTATATCGGTATTTTTCTACCTAGCTGGCAAGACCTCCCTGTTGAAGAACTTTATTGGTTTCAAGCCCATGAAGGCAATTGGCAAAACGTTGCTCTGACAACTTTAAGTTTCAATATTACAGGCCTCATATTAGGTTCGTTAATTACGCAAAGCAGTCATTCAGAACAAGAAGCGGCGGCGGTGTGTTTTAGCCAATTTGATCCGGCAACCTCAAAGAACACGCTTTCAGTGGGGTCAATCAGTGACATGGTATCTCGCCTTTCTCAAGCCGTAGGGCCTGATATTGCCCAGCGAGAAATTCAACAAGCCATGCACGATTTAGAATTGCAAGCCCCTTTAAAAGCCCATGATTTTCGTCGGTTAAGGCGTCAAGTCGAAGCCAATTTATCTGGAATTGTAGGCCCAAGCCTTGCGCACCTTATTACAACGGAGCACTTCCCATGGCAAATGCCACACTCTCCAGCATCTGAGTTGGTTCACATTGAAGAAGAGTTCGAGCGCTATCAAACTCAATTAACAGGGCTAGCAAAAGAGCTGGACATGGCTCGTCGATTCCATCGAAAAATTCTAGAAGACCTCCCGGTCGGTGTTTGCCTACTAAGTGGAACGCATCATATATTGTTGTGGAATGTTGAGTTAGAGCGGATTTGCAAAATCGACCGAGCAACCGCAGAAGGTCGGGCACTGGACACGCTGCATCAACCCATGACCAAGCTGCTTCAACGTTTCGTTGACTGCTCTAAATCACAATGGCTAAACGAGCCTCTAGAATGTTTTCATTCTGATTCAGAAAGCCGCCTTTGGTTGGACATAGAAAAGAAAGCCTTGCCCGCTCTGAATGAAACGCTCACAGTATTTTTGATTGAAGATGTCAGCTTACGAAAGCATTTGGAGGAAACGCTGCAACATAAAGAACGACTCATGTCTTTAGGTCGTTTGGCAGCAGGCGTGGCCCATGAAATTGGGAACCCTATTACAGGCATTGCGTGTATGGCTCAGAACCTCGCTTACGAATCCCCGGACGAAATCAAACAAACCGGCCAGGATATTCTAGAGTTAACTCAACGCATGTCTGTCATTGTACAGTCTCTTGTGCGTTTTGCTCACGGGGGGCCAAACCAAGTAATGCCACACAACATGCAGCCTATAGACTTACAAAAATGCATTAATAATGCATTAAAATTGATCCATCTGAACAACCGCTCTCGACAACTCTGTATCGAAAACAAGGTACCAGAGGACAGCATCATATACGGGCATGCGCATCAACTTGAGCAGGTTTTTTTGAATTTATTGAGCAATGCCTGTGATGCTTCTGAACCCAGTCAGTGCATTCAGATAAAACGTACCCATTCAACTGGTGATCAAATTGCCATCCAAATTATTGATGAAGGTTGTGGAATCCCCGAGCAACACTTAAAACGATTATTTGAGCCTTTTTTTACGACCAAAGAGGTTGGACAAGGCACTGGATTAGGGCTTCCACTTGCCTATAGCATTATGCGCGAGCACAAAGGTCAGATTCAATTTGAAAGCCCCTGCCCACTATCAGGAAAAGGCACCTGCGTCACCTTAACCTTTCCTGATTCTATACGATACGACGAAGCCATAGCCCCTCATTCAAAGCCTATGACTTTTGCTTCTCACTCTATGGTTACAGGTGATTCATGAGCCCAATATTATTGGTTGAAGATGAGCGAGCGATTCGCCAAGCATTAAAAAAACTACTCGAACGTCACGGGTACCCTGTGGTCGAAGCAGCGACACTTCCTGAGGCATTCGCGCACAATTTAGAGCATCTTTCGTTGATCATCAGTGATGTCCGCCTTCCTGGTGGTGAAGGTACAGAGCTTATTCAAAAGACCAGCACCCCCGTCTTAATCATGACCAGTTATGCCAGCTTAAGATCAGCCGTTGAAGCAATGAAGCTTGGTGCTATGGATTACATTGCAAAGCCCTTTAACCATGACGAAATGCTTAACATGGTTAAACGCAGCCTTAAACGCAGCACTGACGATGCACCTAAAGAAAATCTTTTGTTAAACAGCAGTAGCATTGCTAAAGGTTCTCATATGATTGGGGATTGCCCTGCCATTCGATCTTTGGAAGCAAAAATTCATAAAGTGGCTCCTACAGAAGCAACCGTTATGATTCATGGAGAATCAGGAACGGGTAAAGAGCTGGTTGCTCAGGCCATACACAACGGCAGTTCAAGGCAAACACAAGCCATGATTTCCGTTAACTGCGCAGCAATTCCCGAAAGTTTGATTGAATCGGAGTTATTCGGACACGAAAAGGGTGCCTTTACAGGCGCTTCCTCTACCCGGCAAGGATTGGTGGAAGCCGCAAACAACAGCACCCTATTCTTAGATGAAATTGGCGAGCTTCCTCTTGAAGCGCAAGCTCGTTTATTGCGTGTTTTACAAGAAGGAGAAATCCGACGTATCGGCTCTGTTCATACGCGTAAAGTCGATGTTCGATTACTGACCGCCACTCATCGCGATCTAAAAGCGCTCGTAAAGGAAGGGCTATTCAGAGAGGATTTATACTACCGCTTGCATGTCGTTCAATTGACACTTCCACCATTACGAGAACGTGGCAACGACATCATTGCTTTAGCAAATTACTTTGCTGAAAAAATCAGTGCGCGGCTAAAATGCCCCCAATTACAGTTTTCGAAACTCTGCCTAGCGGCGATGAGGCTCTATCCATGGCCTGGAAATGTGCGTGAACTTGAGAATGCGATTGAGCGGGCCCTTATTCTTAATGATGGCAGCGAAATCACTTATGAGGATTTAGGGCTTGACGTCTCAGAAGATTTTTACACTCTCATTAGCAACGAATCATCTAACCCACCTGAAGAAGCAAACTCCAATTGCGGCTCATTAGATGATTACTTTATGCAATTTGTTCAATCGCATGAAGCGGAGTTAACCGAAACCGAAATCGCTAAGCGATTGGGGATATCCCGCAAAAGCCTCTGGGAGAGAAGACAGCGATTAGGCATCCCTAGAAAAAAACAAAAAGAGTTCTATTAGGCATTGGCCTAATCACTTCTATTTGCTGCCTAACATCCGCCCAATCACTACTTGTTTGATGTGTTTATTGGGCGTTCTTTATCAATACTTTTGATATCCAACGCTCAGACATGTCTGCAGTATTTGACGGTGTTTGTATCTGTTCGTATTTTGGCAGTGATGGGTGTCACAAATAACCTCATTTAAATGCAATTGCATCATTTCACGCCACTTTAGGTAACACTTGAGACTAATTTAGTGGTGTCGAAACCTTAAAAACAGCATATTTACTTATTTCTTTGTATTGTCAAAAAATTGGCATGCAATCTGCTTTAAATACGACATGGTTTGAACTTGACACCAGCATTGATGTTGAGTTGTCAGTTAAAGCCAGAGTTTCTCTGCCTTATCCCAGGATAGGTTAAGTCAGGGTTTTTAGATTGCAGCATTTAGATGCACTCGCTTATTGGGTGCTCCTGCAATCACACAACAACAAAAGTCGCTTTTGCTGAGTACGATCACATCACAAGGCTGTGGTGGTTCGATCAGGTGCCAGCAACTGGATGCTGGGGAAACCCATTCATCACATTTGAGGCATTGGATGCCTTAGTTGCTCCACCTGGTGCGGATAGGAAAGCTAAACCAGGAAGTACGGAGCCTGAAAAAAAACAACAAGGACCTGAAGAGCCGCTCGACAAAAATAATAGGCTCTTCCTAATAACAAAAGGATGTCTGGTGTGATGTGAAAGTGGACTTCGCAAGCACCAGCTTGCTTTCGGCTGTAGGTACGGCATGGATGCCGTACCTTCACTCATTTCTATCTCATAGCGTCATTTGGTTTGTTAGTTGAACTGACAGCATTCAACTCTAAACATGAGCATTAACGTTAAAACAAGCCAAGTCTGTGTGCATTTACATAGAAAATAACAGGCAACGCATGTCTTATTTTCACTCACAACGGTTTATATCCCTTCAAGCCTTCGATACACTGCCGGGCTCTGACGTATCCCTTTTGGTGATTGGACATGCTAAAGCGTTTAGTTGCGCGATTAAAAAAGACCAAGAATTCCTCGCTATCTAGCAAAAAAGCCCCTCGAGATAGGAAGGGAGGCCCTGCCACAAAGGGAAATTCAAGCCTGCCTCTTAGCATTATTCCTCGCCAGGAGCATGAAGTCTCTCGCAAGCAACTCTCTGATAACGCGCTCAAAGTCCTATATCGGCTAAAGAAATCCGGGTTTGATGCGTATTTGGTCGGGGGCGGTATCCGAGATACCCTGCTCGGTCAGAAGCCAAAGGACTTTGATGTTGTCACCAACGCGAAACCAGAACAAGTCAAAGCACTGTTTGGCAATTCGAGGTTAATCGGGCGCCGCTTTAAATTGGTCCATGTTGTCTTTGGTCGTGAGGTCATCGAAGTGGCCACGTTCAGGGCATCACCCTCTGAGACCTCTCAGCACCACGCACAATCAGCCCAGGGGATGCTGATACGAGATAACGTTTATGGCAATAAAGATGAAGACGCTGAACGACGAGACTTCACCATCAATGCGCTCTATTACAGCATCAATGATTTCAGCATTCACAGCTACTTTCACGCACTTGATGATCTAAAAGCCAAGCAGTTACGAATGATTGGCGACCCTGAGACTCGCTATAGAGAAGACCCCGTTCGTATGATCAGAGCGGCACGTTTTGCTGCCAAATTGGGTTTTGAGATTGAACCCAAAACGTTAGCGCCTATTTCCGAAATGGCCCATTTAATAAGAAATGTTTCACCTGCTCGGCTGTACGAAGAAGTACTTAAACTGCTGATTTCTGGGCACGCAGTGGAATCCTATCGAGCACTACAGGTATTAGATCTCTTGCCTACTCTCTTACCTGCAACCCATCACGAACTTCAAGAACAGCCTCAATGGGAAGCATTTGTCGTACAGGCCTTAAAAAATACCGATGAACGCGTCCAGGTTGATAAGCCCGTAAACCCTGCATACTTATTTGCTAGCTTACTCTGGCCTCCATTACAGCGACAACGAGCCCATTTCGAAGCCGAAGGCATGCCCGCCATGCCCGCTCTTCATCAAGCGGCTAGTGCATTACTTCATAGCCAACAAGCCTATACCGCCATTCCCAAACGTTTTGTCAGCGTCATTAAAGAAATCTGGGATTTACAACTTCGATTGGTCAATTGCTCCCCCAAAAAAGCGGATAAACTGATCGAACACCCCAAGTTCCGTGCGGGATACGATTTTTTGTTAATGCGTGAACAAGTAGGCGAGGATCTTGGCGGCGCAGGCACATGGTGGACAGATTTCTTGGCTGCCAGCCCCAAAGCACAAGCTATTTTTGAACAAAGGCAGAAACATTCTCAGTACCCAGCAAGAAGACCCTATCAACCAAACGAGGATGAGCATACCCCTTCACCAAAAGGGCCTCGACGATCACCAAAACGAAAATCACATAATGCCCGTCGGAAAAAAACGACCCATCAAGGCGCTTCCAAACACACGCCTCAGTAACCTCAAAGCACCACTTGCAGCGAAATAAAGCAATCAAGTGGTGCTCTCTATCACCTTGATTGATGACATCAAAACAAACTAAAACTGAAATGCTTCCATCCAGACACAGGACGGTCGTTTAAATGAACCATCTTTAGGAATATTTCCACATATGACTGATCTCAATTGGGAAACGGTGTGGGTAGGCATGGGGAGTAACTTAAACCAGCCGATAAAGCAATTGCTCTCCGCAAAAAGCTGCCTCGAACAAAGCGAAGAGATTCGAGCATTGCGTCTCTCTTCTTTCTATCAATCGAAACCCCTAGGGCCACAGGATCAGCCTGACTTTGTCAACGCTGTTTGTACATTTGAAACGCAACTCAATCCACTGGATTTATTGCAGTTCTTGCAATCTATCGAGCACAAACAAGGAAGACAACGACTTCGACATTGGGGAGAAAGAACGCTTGATCTTGATATACTGCTCTATGGAAACAGGGTAGAAAATTTACCCCAACTAACCATCCCTCACATTGAAATGCTTAATAGGGCTTTTGTCGTTTACCCTATGCTTGAACTAGAGTCCACTATCATTTTACCTACTGGCGAAACCCTGAAGAGTAAAACACTTCCTACAAATGACCTTGTGCGATTAGACTCTATAAATGAATAAGCACACTCAAAGAATACCAGACTCATAAACATAATATTTGATCGTAAAAGAACACTAAAAAAGGCGCCGAAGCGCCTTATGTGTTTTTATTTTCGTGGATATTTTATTTTTTTACTGACCACAACATATCTTTGCTGGTATCAGATGTTAATTGAAGGCGTGCAACCCCTGAATCATTGCTAACAGATAGCTCTGGAGCAGCGATTGAAGTTAATTTACCCGCCACCAACTGGAATTGCTGAGTGTTATCCGCCGCATCACAAGTTTTCAAACTTACTTCTGCGTCTTCATTCAAGCTGCTAGCAGCCAAACACAACTCATCATTTCCAGCAAAAGAAACTAAACCTTGTTCAGCAAATGTGAATCCAGATTCACCTTCACAAGAACTTAGAGTAACTTGATCGCTATTACCGGTTAAGCAGCTGCCATCAATATCGCTTTGTAAAGCAACACTGTTATCGCCTGAGCTATAGCCAAAGTGGCTTATGTTGTAAACCCAAACTGGGAATTCCTTAATGGTTTTCTTACCTTTTGTATCTTCAACATACAATACCAAATCTGTTCTAGCCGGTTTTTTATAATCACTGCTTGGATTATTTGACTGAACGTGTAGGTAGAAAAGGTCTTTTTGATACGGATCTTTACTAAGTTCCCTAACGCCTTTTACGACAGAGATGTCTTTTGTTGCAACAGTAATTCTAAGCTGCGAAATATCGTCGTTATCATCGTAAATGCGTACTGGTACTTTAGTGAAACGATCATTCCACATGCTCACACCGCTGTACTGCAATGTCACACGAGGTGCTTCATTGGTGTCTGTAGTTCCAGTTCCAGTTCCAGTTCCAGTTCCAGTAGAAGTAACATCACCATAAGCTTTTTTCAATGCAGCAATATCACCGTCACTTAAACCTTTACGCTGACCAATTTCCACGCCTGAACGCAATGGAATAATCGTTTGCTTACGATTAATGGAAAAAGCCCAAGCGCCATAATGCATCACAGAACCGTAATCGTAAGAACCTAACGTAGTCGTTACTGCACCTTGGCGTTTAAAATTACCATTATTTCTACCACCACTAATATTTTCCCAAGCTAGCCTTATATAACTATCACGATCCGCACGAGACTGCTCATGATAAAAACCCAACGCGTGCATAAATTCATGGATAATAATGCCGTTTACCCAACACCCTGGCGATAATGAAAGATCTTGCTTGCCGCCATTCATACCGAGATAAGAATAACATCCACCATCATCAATGATATTAAGGTAGTTAGATTCATAACGACGCTCAACAAACTTAACGTCTGCTACCGCTTCAATTTCGTCTAATGCGTTTCTAAGCATTTTTTGTTTTTCGCTAGAAACAGCGATTCCAAACTGATAAGGAACAACTCCGTTAGTCCACTTTCTAAAGCCACCCCAAGCACTGAATTTAACTTCATCTGCTTTTTCTGGGTCACGCAAATCGATTACGGGTGGCTCTGCTTTTTCCTGTGGATATCCGAATGCGTCAACTTGACCCGCTCGACTTAATTCTTCATGGCTACCGACAACAACATCGCCTTCAGTAATGCCTAAACCATTAACAATTTTGTATGACATTTTGGCATCAGGATCAACGCCGCCTACGAGATCAACCTCAGCAGAAGAAAACCCTTCAAATTCTTGTTCAATTTTACCCGGTTCATTATTGACTGGACGGCTGTCAGCAGAGTCGTCTTTAGAAGAAGAACCGCCTTCCCCACACCCAACCAACGTGAGAGAACTGATTGTTAATGCCAGCAGGCACTTACTTGTTAGCTTGCTCATTGATAACTCCTCATATAATTGTGTTTTGCTGTATGAGCCGCTATCAAAGTGTCAAATTAGGGCAGCCGTCACCATCAACAATTTCAGTGGTTAGGCAAAAATGATATGGGATTCAAAAATACATAAGAAAAATGCACCTGCTTCGTTAAAGGCATCATAAAAAAAAGAAACGTTACATTTAAATAAAATGCTTCAAAGATTTTTTTCGTCAAACAGATCAAACCCTTTATGCAAATAAATGCACAGCCAAATAAAGACAAAACACACACTTTCCATGAGTAAAGGCAAACTTCACAGGTCGTTTAATATTAATTAAAGGCAAAAATAGCCATTTTTTGGCAGCAACTCTTGATTTGAGTGAGGACTCATCTATTGTGAAAACGCCCTTGGAATTCAGCAGTCAAGGTAAACGTCAACTGGGGGATAATTATGAAAATAAAGTCCATCGCAATGGGTTTACTGCTGAGTTCAAGTTTAGTAAATGCTCAACCTGTTAATATTGATGTTACAGAAACCACAAAACCTGTCGCTAAACAGATCGCTCAACACATTCAATCTCTATCAAAAGAGCTGTTGAATCAAATTCGCCATAAAAGCCACAGCATTCCTTTTTCAGTTTTACACGAAAGTAAGATGGGGCAAGCTGGATTTAAGAACCACTCACTTCAGCAATCATGGAAACATGCAGAATTAAGTTTGATTGAGTCAAAAGGATTGACGAATTATACGCCTAAATTGCTTGAACTTAGGTTAGCCAATCCAGATAGTCTTGAGCAATGGAAATCAGGCAAACTACCCTTGGTAGCCTATGTACCCAAAGGCAATGAATCTTCTTGGACCGAAGTTGAGGCCTTTGACGCCCAGGGCCGCACTCATTACCTAGATCCATATGTGCTACCGGAATACCCTGTTTTGGTTTTGGACATTGACGCGCAAACCGATCTAAAAGCAGGCGTCCAACTGATGAATGACGCTTTAAAGCAAGCAAATGTGCTTCCTTACGCTGCGCAGTCTTCATTAGTTCGATACAACAGAATTGACGTGCCTAAATCTCAAAAATTTACCAAATTAGACAGGATATACATCAGCGATGATAATGAGCCCTGGGTAAAAGGCAGTGCAGAACTCTATGCTATTGTTTCTGGCATTGATGCCGGTGAAGCCAAACCCCTGATGAGTGTCGTCGACATGCCTTACCTGACAGAAGGGGAGCAAGAATATCGCCCCAATCAAACTGTCATTGCGTGGGGGCAGTACCGATTTAACGCTGCTAACCTTATGATTTTTGAGCAAGATGGCAATTACAATTACAAAGAGCTGGTATCTCATTTAATTAAGGCGACAGCATCGATCTTAACCATGGCAGGTCAGCCTGAAATTGCTTCGTTAGTCAGCTTGGGGAACGCCATTGTCAGCGCCATGCCTGACAGCTGGTATGAAGATTCTGATGATTTTGTGGATGCTTACTATACCCTTGAGCGGGGCAAGGTATACCTTGATTATCCTGGAGCCGCCAATAACGCGACAGCATCCTTTTCGCCTTTTAATGTTCAAGAATAACAATGATGTGAGAATCGCTGGTCGATTTTCGTGCTCTCTCTATTCATTGGGGCCCTAGGCCCCCTTTTTCTTTGTTGATTCAAGCCTTTATCTCTGCACTTAAACAGCCCAAACTAAAGGTTCCTACTGCTCTACTCTCCTGAATAGGCCACAGGATTTAGCTGGTCTACACTTCTAGAGTGTTGAGTGTTAACCCGCATTTAGTAAGGGGGTTGATCAGTGGTGTCTAATGCTTACCCTAAACACCCTTATTGGTGGCTAACTTCGCTCTTTTGTCTCCTTTTCGTATCGTTACCTGTTTCTGCTGAAACCATTAAGATTTCTACCGGTGAATGGCCCCCCTGGGTATCGGCTGACCTCAAGCATTACGGCTTGTCCTTTCGCATCATTGAAGCCGCGTTTGCTGAAGAAAACGTAGACCTTGAGGTCGTTGTATTGACCTGGTCGAAGGCCTACGACGAAGCTAAAGCGGGCAAATTCGACGCAACCGGAATTTGGTTTTATTCAGATGAACGTAACAACCACTTTATTTACAGTGATCCTGTCGTACATGCGGGGTTTTCCTTCTTTTATCGCACAGAAAAAAAGTTTGATTGGAAATCCCTTGATGACCTGAAAGGGCTAAAAGTAGGCGCAACCCTTGGATACACTTATCCAGAACAGTTCTTTCAAGCTGAAGAAAAAGGCGTGTTTACCGTTGATTGGGTCCCCACCGACCTGATCAATCTCAATAAATTAATGGCTGGGAGTTTAGATATATTCCCTTGTGACGTGGAAGTTGGGTATTTCTTACTCCAAAAACATTTTGGATCGGAATCACTGTCGAAAATCAGTCATGCTCCCAAGCCTCTCAGAGCCGATCCTCTAAGTCTGTTATTCCCTAGAAGCAACCCAAAAAGCCAAGAATGGCAACAAACCTTCAATAAAGGGTTGAAAAAGGTTCGGTCCAAGAAGATGGACATTCAATTCTATGAAGAATCGAGAAAAGGGATGTATTTACCAGACTGAAGATTTAAGAGCTTCTCATTAGACCTAGTGAATAACTATTTGCAAGCAGCATCTCACAAACACGTCTTACACTAACTCAATACAGACTCTATAACGACTTAATTCACTCACAATTGCTAATACGGCTTTCAAAGAGCAACTGATGTCGCCACCGAGATGCTTCACCCTCGATTACCCAAGTTTTTTTCATGTAAAAACTTAATAAGTAGAAACGTTTTACACACGTTATTAATGTGCATTAAACGCTATTTAATCTAAACGAATACCGACCCAAAACGGTTAATAAGGATAAAAAGATTTGAATACATACTTCACCATCAAAAAACCTTGACGCCTACCCATTGATGGTGAAGTCAATGAGTTAATGCAGTTGCGCTACAACCGATTCTGCATGTTCGACCACTTCATGCATTTCTTTAGAAGCCACTTGTTGCCATTGATCTTTCGAGGCTTTTGCCAAAGCATAAACCGTTGCTGGATGAACCAGTAGGTCCTTCGCATGATTACATTCGGGAATCGCTTTTGGTAACCCTTGATCTTGATGGTACTGCTTTTCTATATCCGAAGGTGCCATATCCAGCATTTTGGATGCGGCGCTCAATGTAGCACCCAAATACTCACCGCATTGAGGCGCCTGCACCATAACGTCAGCCAAAATACGTTTAGACTGCTCCATCAGTTTACGGGCTTGTTGCATCACATCTTCGTTAGCCGCATTGCCTTGCTTAAGCGCCTGATATAACTCAACCGCTTTCTCTTGATAATGCTCAACTGAAGACCTAGCCGTTTGATTATCATGAGATTGGTGATGATCTGGGCAAGCCATGGCTGGTTGCATGACAAACAGTGTGGACAGTATCCCCATCAAAACTCTCCGATTCATACTCGAAGACTCCTTGAGCAATCAATTAAAAGGTTTATATAAGAAGAATAGAAAATGTAAATCATTCTCATTAGCTAAACAAGTACGAAATACTGATTCAGATCAGTCATTTGGCACGAAACGATCGTCCCAATTAATAGCAAGGATATACACCATATAGGACAAGTAAGTAACATTTCAGGACAACGCTTCGTTAGAGGATTGAAGTCAGCTAGCTAGGCAAATAAAGTCGGCCAGTTAATAGAAGAGTTCGTCGCACACTTGAACTTTTGTACCAAATAACAAGCGACGAGATTCACTCATAGGAGATTGATTAGCATGAGCTTTACTCGCAGACAGCTATTAAACACCTTCGTCGTCAGCGCCAGTGCCTTGGCAGCTTCGAGCTTAGTTGGGTGTGGTAATTCCCGCTCATCTGAAAAAAAAAATGGAGGCCACTTTCCCCAATCAGTGATGACTGGTGACCCAACGCCAGAGTCTTTAATTTTTTGGACCAGAATTGATGACAATCAAGATACCAGACGGGCAAAATTGCATTTTTGGGTTAAAGGCAATAACAAAGACAGCAAAGTAACGCCTATCATCACAACCAATGCAAAGCTAGATGGCATCATCAAAATAAAAATTGTTGATCTAAAGCCTAACACTCAGTATGAGTACTTCTTTGAGTACCTAGACACTACAGACGAAAAGCGTCGATACTCAAATACAGGGCTAACCAAAACAGCTCCAACCAAAGATGCCGACCAAGACGTACGTTTTGCATTTGCCAGCTGCCAAGATTTTAATGGGCGTTATTACAATGCCTATGTCAATATTTTAAATGACAAAAAACCTTTCGACTTTTTGGTTCATCTTGGCGATTACATTTATGAAACCACAGGTGACCCTGGCTTCCAAAGTGTCGTTCAAGGTGATCGTTCAATTGATTTTGAAGATCAAGCCGGAGCCATTCAGCTACACACAAAAGATGGAAGTGTTTACTACGCAGCGCAGTCATTAAGCAATTATCGTCAATTGTACAAAGCGTATCGGAGCGATCCTATTCTTCAGAAAGTGCATGAAAAAATGCCGATGATCGCGATTTGGGATGACCATGAATTCTCAGACGACAGTTACGCTGAGCACGCGACCTACTTTAATGGATTGGACGATTCTGCAGACAAATCGAAAGCGCGCAAACATAATTCAGAACGCGCTTATTTCGAATACATGCCAATTGACTGCGCCCCTTATACAGAAATCACCCTTGGCAATAATGCCACTCAACACCGCTCAATCGACCCAAGTAAAGACTTGTTCCCGCATACCAAGGTATACCGCCAGTTTGATTTCGGAACTCGACTCAGTCTCTTTATGTCAGACACTCGCAGTTTCAGGCAAGACCACTTAATTCCCGAAGGCGCACTTGCTTCTAGAGCAGGCGTTCAAAGTGCTGATTTAGAAAGCATCGTTACCATTATTGAGAAATTAGCACCAAGCGCGTTAAACCCTAGTGCCGATAATCACGATAAGACAAAAAAAATACTACAGGGTCTCTTGCCGCCCTCATTATTTGAAGCTCTCATTAAAACAGGTGTATCTGCCACTTCAGCAGCAGCCTTAAAAGATAGCGTCCGTACCTCTTTATTTGGGCTCTTAAGCTTATCCCGTGACTATGTTCTCGTCAGAAACCTAGTGACAGCTCTACAAACCTCATTGGGCGTTGTTGACAAGCTACTGCCTACCCTGAACTCACCTGATGCACTCAAAGCGTTAGCACTTGCGATTAAGCAAGCCGTAGCAGCAAAAATATCGGTAAAAGATGTCGTTGTTACCGAAATTAAAGAGAGCGACTACGAAGCCATAGGGTTAAACCCTAAAGAACTTGTCACTTCAGCCGTCAGTGATGAAAAAAGAGTCGCGTATTTTAAAAAAGCTGTGGGATTGTTTCTGACTCAGTTTATAGACAATGTAATGGTATCCGTAACTGAGCCATTGCAGAAACAACTAGCTGAAGGCAAACTGGACCAAACAAAAGTTATCCAATTAGTTAAAAAGGCTGTCAGCGGTGAATTAACTCGCACAGAAGATACACCTTCACCCTTTAAAGCTCCCTTTGAAAAATTCATGCTGCACGCTGAAGTGCAATTCATGGATTACATTAAAAATGAAAATGACAAAAAAATTCTTTCAAGTATCATCCCTGTCGAATTATCTCAGTTTGGAAAGGATGGAATATACCCAATTGAAAGCTTCGTAAATGATGGTATAGACCCAACGGATGTTTTAATTGCAGCCCTAGCTGCGGTTTCTGCCAACGGCAGCAGTGTAAATCTTGGTCATCCATTTGATACCAGCAATGCAATCAAAACTCAGATTAAAAAAGAGCTACAAAAACCACAAAGCATCGGTGTTATTTTAAGCTTTTTGGACGGTTTTAATAAGGCCTACATAGCACAAGCAGGCGGCTCTATCAATGGAACAACCAACACAGCACTATTATCCAATCAAATAATGAGTGTTGTCTTTGATAGATTACTCAAAACGGATTTTGTTGAGAAGTTTACCCCCGGCATTCCTTTTGCGGCTTTAGGGCATATCAACCAGGCGAACGAAATCGGCTCGCGTTATTTGGTGATCAAAGATTCTTTTGATTTGCTTGCGCTAATAGAGCAGCTCAAATCTGGTTTGGATGCCAATAATTCAGAGCTAGCAGAATTAGCTGGTTTAGATCAAGGGACTCTTATTAGTGTCTTGGGAATGATGGACCCCAAGAAATCAGCAAAAGCAGCTCTTAAAGGCATGCTAAATCACAAAGAAAATCCGTATCAATATCCCGCTTTTGAAAAGTTCACTCAATCACCCGCCAAGTGGAAAATTTTAGGTTCTTCCATTTCGACAACGCCGTTGGTTGCTGATTTCAAAACCAATTACGCTGACAGGTTAAAGCAATTATTTGGCGATAATATTCCTCCTGCTTATGCAGCATTGGCTGCCGGGATGAAAAAAGTCGTCCAAGAGCTTCCTGCTCTTTACCACCAACGTTTTTACGTCAATGTCGACCAGTGGGACGGCTTCCCCGCAGCCAAACAAGCACTACAGGAATTGCTTGCAGACAAGGATGTGATTGCCATTGCCGGTGACATTCACTCGGCTTATGCTTCTACCTTTAACAGCACGCAATCCAACAAAACACTGGTCGAGCTCACAGCGCCGTCAATTTCTTCATTGCCGCTTGCAGGGATGCTCGATAAGGGCCTAGCAGGTGTCTTAAAAAGTGCTAAGCCGAACATCAGCGACGAAGATCTTGAGAAAAAGATAAATAACTTTAACCGGCTTTACAACGGCATCCTACAAGCTGCACCTAAAGTCGCCAAGGATACTGACAGACTTCGTCAGTCAGACATCCAGCTAGCAGAAACCAACCAGCATGGTTTAGTCGTGATGGAAGCAGGTAAAGACGCGATCAAAGTGGAATACCGTTTGGTAGCAGCTCAAGCTGATGGTTATCTTGATGGAACAGCAGCCGAGTCATTGTATGGAGATGATAAAATTGAATCTCTGAAATCTGTTACTAACGTTAAGCATTTTGAGATTCAGAAAACGGCTAAAGGAAATACACTCGTGAATAAAGCTTAATCACGCTGACGACGAAGAGGCCACACAATTGGCCTCTTCTGATCTCTGTATATCTGAGACTATGAACCCTCTCAATCCAGCACACAGCACTAAGATTTCTTATTAAAACCCACCACTTTATCTTGATGATTCTCTTGGTACACATCCAACCCTTGATCGCTAATGCGTTGCGCCCAATGAATCGTGTCGTCCACTGAAGACGGGTGTGCGTATAAGTACCCTTGACCTTCATCAACCCCTAAATCAACCAACATGCGATGCGTCACTTGATCCTCTACGCCTTCAGCAACCACATTCATTCCAATGGCATGCGCCATGGAAACACTGGCTTCCACAATGCTGCGATCATCTTTATCTCGTGCAATGTTGCGGATAAAGGCTCGATCCACTTTAATGGTTTGCACTGGCAGTTTTTTCAAATAACTCAACGATGAATACCCGGTACCAAAATCATCAATGGCCACTTCAAAACCCATATCCACTAAACTGGCCAACACTCTCACAGCAGCATCGGTATCGTGCATCATAGAGGTTTCCGTCACTTCTATACCAATCCATTTCGAGGGGCACTCAAGCTCTTCCAAGATTTTGACTAGCTTATGCAGTAGCTCGGCATCAAAGAGTTGATGCGTGCTGAAATTGACGGCCAACCGGTATTCCGTTTTCAACCGTTCATTGAGCTGCTTGGATGCCATAACGGTATTTTTAAACGCCAAGTAGCCAAAACGAACGGCCATAGGCCCCGTCTCAACTTGGTCTATAAAATCGGCTGGCAGTAAAATGCCTCGTTGCGGATGACGCCACCGACTTAATGCTTCAAAACTGGCTATCTTATTATCGTTACGCATAAAGATTTTTGGTTGTAAGTACACCAAAAACTCTTCTGAAGACAGGCCTCGTCTGACTTCTGCTTCCAACTTAATTTGACGTTTGGTTTTCTTCTCCATGGATTGATCGAAGAAACTAATGTGTTGACCGCGTTTGGTTCGACTGCTCTGTAATGCCAAGTATGCCTGCCGAATCAACCCTGCCCTACTTTCGGAATCATCAGGGCACACACTCACTCCAGTTTGGAGCGTCATGAAAAAGTCTTGCCCGTCAATGCTAAGGGGTTTGGAGCAAATTTCTGAAATGTGCTCTAAAACATCCTTGATTTTTTTACGATCAGTTTCCATGATCTTCAGCGCAATTTCAGAGCCTCCCATACGATACAAAACCGTGCTTTCATCCAGGGCTTCTTGAATCGTATTGGTTATGTTTAAGAGCCCGCTATCCGCTTTGTGATGCCCTAAAGAATCTGCAACCAAGTTAATCCCTTGAATATTAACTAAGCTCAGTGCAAATTTACGCTCAGCATCCAAATCGGCTTTAATGTCTTGCTCTAACGCAACTTTATTGGGCAGTAAGGTCGATTGATCTCTTAATATTTGCTCTTGTAGAATATCCTCAAAATATTTTTGCAAAGAGTTATCCAGCACATTCACCATATAGTAAGAGTGCTCTTTTGTTGTAATTTCTTGATAACTCACTAAGAGAATTTTTCCGCGCAGTTCGATCGAGGTTTTCTCACCTTCCGAGCTTAACAAGCGAAACCATAACATTTTCAAGCTATCGTCATCCCTCATCGTCCTAGGATGTTGATCTTTTGGTATATCAACCAACTCTCTAGCTCTTTGGTTGACGGTCAAAATCACCCCATTTTGATCCGCTAAAATTACCCCGTTTTGAAGGGAGTCGAACAGCATTTTCATCCAAGGCTCTTGCAATCTAAATGACATCGATTCATCTGAAGCATTGTCAACAATCAATTTATCTCTTAAATGATCATACCGCTGAAGCGCAATGATAGGCAGCATGCTCATCACCCAGCCAAAAACAAAAACAGTCAATATTTTGTGGGTGTCTTCTGCTTGCAGTGTCTCTTTCAGTAACAAGTGGCTATCCAGCACGATGTAAAACTTCGCGTTGGTTTTGGCTAAAAGGTTGGTGCTAAAACTTTTACTGAAAAAACTTCCATTAAACACGGAGTGATCTGCAACGTATGCATCTTGTTCAAACGTAGGGCTTGGCATACTAGAAGCCAGCCATGTTTGCATTTTACTGCTAAGCTCAGCTTGCTGCATGAAATCTGAATCTTCGGCTGATTGGCCAAGGCCGGCTCCCCCTCGCTGCTTCATGTAACCAACCGATGGGGTGTATATCCAGCCATTCTCATCGGTGCGCACATACAATTTTACATTATCCGAAATCCGCTCATAGATTGCTCCCATCACATTATTAAAGGCGATATTCAAAATCAAATAAGAGCTGATCTTTTCATCTTTAAAAAGGCCTTTTGAAAGCCTCATCGTATACTGAACAGGATGCACAACTTTACCGAATTCTTTATTAGCCTCTAATGGAGACAAGTAATACTGATCCGGTTTTAATAAGACAGATTGTTGATGATAATCTCTACTCGATTTATTGATTAAATCTTCTTTGGCGATGATGACGGGTCTTAAAGAAGTGTTAACCACTTTCACACGTTCTAAACCAGAAGCATCCATCCAACGCGCTTGCATAATTTCAGGTGACTCGCTTAGGCGCTGCCGTAACACTTCAGAAATAGGACTCTCGATTTTTTTGGGTTCAGTGTTGCTAAACGTATTCAAAATCATTGCGGTTGTATCGGCGACGGCTCTGGCTTCAGATACAGCATTGACGACGGCCAAATCAATTTGATTAATAACCTCTCGCTGCTTACTGTCAGCAAGATCACTGACTTTGTATTGTAAAAAAAAGTACCCGGCTAACAGAAACAACGATGTAATGAACAAAGCGAGCACTTTTGCTCGATAGGGTATGAAGCCTGTGTAGAGCTTTTTACCTGCTGCCATGAGATTGTTAGTCACTGCATCGCCCTCTGGTCACCTCCTTTCAGACTAGCTCAATTAAGTCTGTGTCTACTGGGCCTTATGCGGGATTCCTGCATGAAACTGCCGCTTTTGTAACACCCAATTAAACACAGTTTCATACCCTTCATGTTGGGCTTTTTGTTGCATAGCTGATGTCGTCAGCACCTCGTCTGGTAACCTTTGGTATTCATCTGTTGTCTGTGTTCAAAGGTGTTTCGATCGGTAAGCATCCGTAATCAACAATAGGATCAAGCGTGAATAAATCTTTAAGTCAATGGCTGCTGGAGTATGGAGCAAGCCATCAGAACCCAACCAATAAAAGCATTCACTGGTTTTGTGTTCCTTTGATATTTTGGGTATGTGTCGGGTTATTATCTGTGCTATCAGAGACATTAGCGTTACCAACCTGGGGGATTCCTTTGGCCGTGTTATTTGCCGTAACCTTTTATTACTGGATATTGCTACCGGCTCTTGCCATTAGCATGCTTGGCTTCAGCCTACTCTGTTTAGGCAGTCATATTTGGCTGAATGAATGGGTGGGTTTAACGTCGTATTGTATTGGGTTATTGGTCGCATTTGCCGTCTTGTGGATTATGCAATTTGTGGGGCACAAAATTGAAGGGAAAAAACCTTCGTTCTTTCAAGACGTGCAATTTTTATTAATCGGACCTGCATGGGTCATAGTGGACATCTGCAAAAAGCTAAGGTAATGGTCTTTCATTTAACATTTAAAGAATGGCCATGTAACAGCAGAATGTACATGGCCCGTTTCCCAACCAATTGACAATTTAATGCGCGTAAACCTTGAGTGTTGTTTCTTCCATATTAATCCCAGAAATCATTAAACTGCCTAATGAATTCATGGGATCACCTAAATACATGGTGCCGATAGCAATATGGCCATCCATCTTCACACCTGAAATTTGAAGAGCCGTTCCTTTATCGCCATGATCAACCAAATCCAGTTCCAAGTGATGATTCATAGCAATAATTTCATTGCCGTCTGTATCAAAGATACCGACAGAAGAAATACCCATTTCATTGCCGTTATCAATCCAAGCGACACGCTCAATAAAACCACCGGATTTGGCATCAATGATAATACCGCCATCGCTTACGCCTGATTCTGCATTCATGGGTCTTCCTTGGATGATTAATCCGCCATGGATGTATTTACCGGCTGCGCCTTCATCCGTATTCAACGTGAGCTCTGTATCAAAAAACAGGTTCATCATCGCAACAGAATAGTTGGTAATAAAGTTGGTATAGTTTTCTACTTTAAGGGTACCAATGGTGGTATTGTTGATGGTGACATCGCCTATTTTAATATTAAGGGCATTGTATTCTTTCGTCTCAGCGTTATAGGTACCTACTTTACCGTAATCGATTCTGACACCATCCTCTCCGTGCACATCAATCGTCATTCCTTCAATGCTCACAGCCTCGCCATTTGCACCAGAAATACGAATGTCTTTTAAGCCCAGTCGTCCAGCGTCATCGGTGTCAACATACAAGATTTTATCAATACTGCCTTCAACACTCATATCAATGCTTACACCCGCTTGTCCGGTTAGCTGACTGAGTTGCTGATCATTGATGGATTGAAGATCGGCCTGACAAAGAGGGGCTATTGCACAAGCGCTGAAAAGGGTTACCAGAGAGGCTTTTGCATTCATAACGTATCCTTGTTGTGTCATGCATTGACGGCTGTCTCCACACTGCGCCCTTCATAGAAACAGATCAAAGCCCATCATAACGAAGTGACCATGAAATGACAGAGGCTTGAATGCAATAAATTGTCATAAAAAACGCGTAAAAACTGCAAAAGCACTATTAGTGCTCCCAGAAAAATGCCTTCACCGCCGACGAACGGTAAAAATACAACTCTTTTATTAGACACTCATAAGGTTTTTAACCCATAAAAAGACACTATATATTAAACGTAACGAATTGCGTCTTCAGGTCGATAACAATAACTTCGATTGCAGAAAATAACGATTGGCATTTCCCCATCTTTTACATGGATTAAATACAAATCGTCGAAGTGCATCACCTCTTCTGCAAAAAGTGCACTGCGAATGTAGCTGCCCGCCAATGGTTGAACGGACACACTAGGCGAACTGACCGTTAGCTTGGGCGTATTGGAAGATGAGGTTGAGGATTCTGGAGGCAGACCAACAAGCGCCAGAGACAGCGCCAAGACTACGGAGTACTGCATCGGGAAACTCCTATACTACGTCCTGGTAAGTATAGGTCAAAGGGCTATATCGAAAAGAAGTTAGAAAAAAACAGTCGGAACTCAGGGCCTGTTAGGAAATAGAACGTATATCAGTGGCGTGGATACGCTTTTTTCGACTAAGTGAGACAAGCAACTCCGCTTCGCTTCTTGGGAAACCACAATGAGTCATGAGATCCTCCACCGTAGCGCCTAGTTCAACAAGATGGCAGGCCTGATCGTAAGAGGGTTGTTGCTCACGGTTCTCTAAAACTCTGCATTTTTGTTTTAAACCTTGCAGCTCATCGCAGGTATCATGCAAGCGTTTACCAACGCCCACTGAGCCCCTGGCTAAAGCGCCATTATCAAGCGTAAAACGCTGCATTCGTTGATGCACCTGCTTTAACTGCCTCGACAATTTCATCACCCAAACGACAAGACAAAACGCAACGACGCTCAATGCCATTAACCAAAGGTTTTGCGTGGGCACCATGGCTCACCTCTCGATCATTGGGTGCTTGAAATGACATGCTCAATGAAAGCACACCAAGCTCCGTCAAAGCCCATAGAAGTATTGGCTCTAGAAGACGGATCGCTTAACGTTTATTGAGCAAGATGCAGGCCGACTTGAGACTTAAAAGACGGCCCTTAGGACGTGAGCGCATCGCGCGTTTAGAAATCTTCTAATTCAGCCCACTCTTCTTCGGTCATCAGCTTTTCAAGATCAATTAAGATCAACAGCTCATCGTTCTTATGGCAAACCCCTTGTATGAACTTGGCCGTTTCTTCGTTGCCAACATTGGGTGTGCTTTCAATTTCTGATTGACGCAAGTAAACGACTTCAGCCACCGCATCCACCAATATCCCCACCACCTGGTTTTCTGTCTCAATCACAATGATGCGCGTATGGTCCGTCACATCCGTGGACATCAAACCAAATCTTAAACGGGTATCAATAACCGTCACCACGTTGCCGCGTAGGTTGATGATCCCCAAAACATAGGGAGGAGCACCTGGAACGGGGGCAATCTCGGTATAACGGAGCACTTCGCGAACTTGCATCACGTTGATGCCGTAGGTTTCGTTATCCAGTCGAAAGGTGACCCACTGGAGAATCGCGTCCTCTGCCCCTTTAACGGCTTGTGTACTCATCCAATCACCCTCATTTCACTGCATTACTTAGGCAAGTTGGTTGTGGCTGTTCGCTTTACGGCTAAGCAAGTCAGTGCCAACCGCGTTTAAAAAAGCTGCCAACTTAACTATAGGACAGCACGGGCATCCTTGCTGGGCTCTCCTTGAGCCTGCATGCCAACATCAGCAATGCCCAACGTTAAGCCCCCTTATCCGTTTCATCGGAGTTGGCGGGTTCTTTAGGGAGCGGATGTGGCGTAAGGCTGTCCAGATACTCCACTAAACGCTCAACATCAATCAATGAGCACATGTACTCAATTAAAGTGCCAATAAACCAAGGGCGTTGTTCACGCTTTTTACGCCACTGCACTTGGGCGTTGGGAATCATTATGGAGTCTTTGAGGCTATGGCAGGCCAAACACCAATCCGTCTTATTTAACTGAACCCCAAATTTTGCTTCTTCGAGTGTCATCTTGTACCCACGCTCGGGCATCAGTAGCTTTGCTGAATCAATAAGCTTCATTTTTTGACCATGGATAGACACGACGCCAAGGTACCAATCAGGCTGGCCAAAGAGAGAAATTTTCTCGTACTCCTCCAACGCATGTATGCCCCCAAGACGTTCCATCGGAGCCGCCAAACGTATGCCAAAGGCTTCAAAGATAAGAGAGTCAAAATCGTATTCTGACCACTCAGGAAACGCCCTAACCTCTGGGGTCTGCGTTATAAGGGTGTTGCCAGCTTGAACGACGTCCACTTCAGTGGCGACTGGTACCTCGACGGGCGCCGCTTCCGCCATGTGTTCGGTCACCGCTGATACCCTTTCGACAGGCGATTGACTGGGTGCTTCAGTGACCTCTTTGGTTGAGGATTGCTGCTCACGAGACACTGAACCGGCTGTTTCAGTCGTGCCAGAGGGTGGCGCTTTAGGTGTATTCACAGCTTCCTCCACAGCCTTAGGCTTGCCCGCTTCCCCAGCAGGCAAAAACAGGTCATCTAAATAGGATTGCACTAGGGGGTTACGTTTTACATGCCCCTTCCTATTTTTGGGCGCTTGTTCACCAGCCACAGCTTCTCCCTGACGGGCTATTCATTTGGATGACAACGGGCCACCAACAATGCCTTGCTGACTTCCATGACCGCACTGCGTAACCGCCCAAATGGTAGTGCTTGCACAATGAAAAGCAGCCTTATAGCTAAACATAGTTGCATTTCATTTGAAGACAAAGATTGCCAATGATGCGTCAAAGTTAATACTCGCTCACCTCTAACGTATTCCGGAATATCAACGGAAACATCTGCCGGCGTCTCACCCCACATGAGATCGATGTAATCGTAGAGAGGGTCATCAGGCGCTTGCGGGCTCATTGGTATCTACATTAGAGAGGTGTAAAAGATAAGATAGAAAGTGCTGATAAGCGCGAACGCTGCGTGTTCCTGGTTGGAATTGTGATGGGACAATACCCGCACGGCTCGCATCCCTAAGACGAGTATCTACGGGAATGACGTCTGTCCAGCAAGCATCACCGTATTCATCTCTCAGGACTCGCAGGCTACCTATAGACGCCGACGTACGGCGATCAAACAAGGTTGGCATCACAACGTAAGGCAAGATTTTATGTCGACTTTTCATAACCATCTTCAGGGTATGCATCATCCGCTCAAGACCCTTAATTGCCAGAAACTCGGTTTGAACGGGAATCACCAATTGTTCCGCCGCTGCTAAGGCATTGATCATCAACACCCCTAAAACGGGAGGCGTGTCCAATAAAGCAAAATCGTAGGCATCCCAAGCATCCGCCAGCGCCCGAGACAGCACCAATCCCATCCCTTCTTGACCGATCATTTTACGTTCTAAGGTTGCCAATGCCGTTGAGGCGGGTAACAGAGTGACGCCCTCTGAGCTGGTGGCTCTGCCCACCTTGCCAATGCTCAAGGCCCCGCTGTCTGGTGGCACGAACAGGTCGTAAAGACTGGGTTCAATGTCATCAGGGTCCATTTTAAAGTACGCCGTCAACGAGCCATGTGGGTCCAAATCGACAATAAGCACCCGTTTACCCTGGTCTGCCAATAGCCCCGCCAGCGCAACGACTGTGGTTGTTTTACCAACGCCCCCTTTTTGATTTGCCACTGCCCACACGTGCAATTCGGTTTCCTCACTCGTTCGTGGATTCAGGCACTTCCTGCTCGCCTGAGGATAGATCAAACTGCTCCAGTTGGAGGACTCGGCTGCGTAATTCGTCAAAGAATCCTATCCAAATATTCAGCCGATTATTCATCGCTCTGCCTTGAGAATCGGTATCCGTTGCAATCGGGTAATAAGCTCCATACCCGCTGACCATCATCCGATTAGGGTCTACCCCTCTGGATTCCAACGACATCACCACTTGCGCAGCTCTTAGTGCCGTATACTCCCAGGAAGACACCCAGCGTTCAGAATCAGGTAAATTCCCGGAGTGATAAAAGCTCTCAACATTGATCGCAAAATCTGTTTTCTCAAGCACTTCAGCAACCTGATTCATCAATTGCTCGCCTTGCTTGCTAAGAAGACTGCTTCCTTTGTCAAAAACAATGGAGGAAGGCATGGTTAATTCGACCCAACCATCCCCCACATGCAATGCAACACCAACGCCATTCACTTTTTGAAAAGCTTTCAATAAAGGCTGAAAACCGATGACAAGCGGGTCTAAGGTTCCTTCTTCTCGCGCAGATTTTTTTAAGTTAACGGCAATGCCTTCTGTCGGAACGGCTACTTTCACTTCTTTGGTTTCGACGACTTTCACAATTTTTTCTTTCACGATGACTTGCGCCGGCAACTCGCTACTCGGCCCTGACAAATTAAGCGCGCCGCTTAAACGAGAAACCAATTGTCGATATTTATCTTCATTGATGGACGAAATGGAGTACAGCATGACAAAAAGCGCAAACAAGAGCGTCAGAAAATCCGCATACGACACCATCCAGCGATGACTGGAAGGGGCTTCCGTTGTAATTAACGTCCGTCTGAGCCTGGAACGTTCTATGTGTTCATCCATCACCGGGGGTGACGGAGGGGGCGGAGTATCCATGTTACTGCACCATGATTGCTTGCATCCTAAAGCGAATGGTATTGGGATGCTCGCCATGCGCGACAGCTGCTAACCCTTCCACAACCATTTCGCGATAACGCGCTTCTTCTAATACCAAATGCTTAAGCTTCTGACTCATGGGCATGGCTAATAGGTTGGCAAACCCTACCCCATAAACCGTTGCCACAAACGCCGTCGCAATCCCTGGCCCTAATGCACTGGGGTCTTCTAACCGGGACATCACGTGGATTAACCCTAAGACAGCGCCCACAATCCCCATCGTGGGGGCATAGCCCGCAACGTGTTCTAAAAATTGGGCCGCTTGGAGACCTTTTTGCTCATTAACCGCAATTTCCAGTTCCAATGCATTTCTGACCTGATTGGGTTTATGCCCATCGGCTATCAAAGTAAGCCCGCGTTGAATGAAAGGGTCAGACTCAGAACCGGTGAAATTCTCTAGGCCTAACACGCCTTGTTTACGGGCAGCATCTCCCCATTTCAAAATCTTTTTGAGCAACTCTTCGAGCGAATACTGAGGGGGAAATAGCAAGAATTTCAGCATCTTAAGGGAAAGGGGTAATAACCTTGGCGGGGTCTGCAATAACGTTGCGCCAACGCTTCCCCCTAATACAATGATGGCGGCCGGTAGGTTTACTAATGCCGCCATCTCACCGCCATCCATGAGATTGCCCAACAGCACCGCTCCGACGGCAACGACGGCGCCTATGACGCTGAGCCTATCCATGGCCGAGACTCCCTAGCCTACGCCCGCATTGAATCTACATGATTTCTTGGAGCAATCGTTTGGCGATTTTCCCTAAAGGAATGACTTCATCCGAAAGGCCTGCTTTCTCAACGGCCATGGGCATACCGTAGATAACACAAGAGGCTTCGTCTTGTGTCCACACCGTCGCGCCGGTTCCTTTTAATAAGCGCGCGCCCTCTCGGCCATCCGCTCCCATTCCGGTTAACACCATCGCTAAGGTTTTACCGGGAAAGTGTTTGGCTGCCGAAGCAAACGCGATATCAACAGAGGGCTTATAGCTGAGCCGTTCATCCCCCTTCACAATGTGAATTTTGTTTTTATCCAGCATAAGCTGCATACCGCCAGGCGCTAAAAACGCTTTACCAGCCGACAAAGTATCTCCCTCTTCGGCTTCTTTGACAGACAAAGCGCTGAGCTTATCGAGTCGATCGGCAAAAGGCGTTGTGAATGTCCCAGGCATGTGTTGCACCAGCACGATGGGCAATGGGAAATTGGCCGGTAACTCGACCAATATACGTTGCAAAGCAACTGGCCCCCCCGTTGAAGTCCCAATCACCACCAGTGAATAGGATTTAGGGCCTCTGGCTGCCGCAGGTTTTGCAGGTGCAGGCGCTGGAGCCGGCGTAGGGGCTGGAGCGGGTGCAGGAGCCCTGGCTTCAGGCTTTGCGGTTGGGGCTCTAGGGCTTGGTGCCGTTGGTGGCGCCTGTCGTGCTTGAGGTTTGGGTATGGGTGCCGATTCAGCCGCCGGCTTGGTCTCAGGCGCTGCTGGTGGTGGCTCAGGGGGAGCCGCGGGTGCTGCTCGACCAGCGGCCCCGATTTTACTGCTCGCGACGGTTTTGATTTTATCAATCAATAACCGTTTAATGGCCGCGGTGCCTCGCTGTAAATCTTCAAAATTCTTGGGTAAATAATCGACTGCGCCTGCTTCAAGCGCATCTAAGGTCACGCGCGCTCCTTCGTAACTGAGCGAAGAAAACATCAACACGGGTGTGGGATTCGTTTTCATGAGTTCCCGCAGACAGCTTAATCCGTCCATAACGGGCATTTCATAATCAAGGGTAATCACATCGGGTTTCAATTTGGCAACAGCGTCCAGTGCCTCACGCCCATTTGACGCAAAGCCCACGACTTTGATGTCAGGTGAATCCTTAAGGATCTCCCGCATCCGCTTCTGGAAGAACCCTGAATCATCCACGACCAATAAACGTATGGTCATACTGTTACACCAAACTCATCAATCAATACACCAAACCCTTGAATCAAGCCAGCCTCCTTGGCACTTGATTTAATTGAACACACTTTTGGTGATGTTGGTTCTTAACCTCATGCAGCTCGTGCATAGCGCGCTAACATGCTAGGCACATCAATAATCAATGCTATACGGCCATCTCCCGTGATGGTGGCACCTGCCATGCCTGCCGTCCCTTGAAGCATACGACCGAGAGGCTTAATCACAACTTCTTCTTGACCCACTAGCTGATCCACAACGAAGCCGACTTTTTGGGTACCTACAGACATCACCACGACATGACCGTCTGCTTGTGCCTCTACTTGGGAGAAACCGCTGACAAGCCAGCGTTTTAAGTAAAATAACGGAATCGCTTTTTCACGAATCACAATCATTTCTTGGCCGTCGACCACGTTGGTTTTTTTCAAATCCAAGTGGAAAATCTCATTCACACTGACCAGAGGGAAGGCGAATGCTTGCTCACCCAGCATGACCATTAACGTCGGCATAATCGCGAGTGTTAAGGGCACTTTAATCGACAGCCTTGACCCTTCCCCTTTTTTGGATTGAATCGCAATGGTGCCATTGAGCTGGGTGATCTTGGTTTTAACCACATCCATCCCGACCCCTCGGCCGGAAATATCGGAGATCTCTTCTTTGGTCGAAAAACCCGGTGCAAAAATAAGATTAAACGCTTCTGTATCGGATAAACGATCAGCAGCGTCTTGATCCATCACACCTTTTTGAACGGCTCTGGATTTTAAAACCTCCGGGTCCATTCCTTTACCATCGTCTGTAATGGACAACAGGATATGATCCCCTTCTTGTTCTGCGGCTAAGACAACCAATCCTGTTCGGTTTTTGCCACTCGCTTCACGTTCGTCTGGCATTTCAATACCGTGGTCGACGGAGTTACGAACCAAGTGGACCAGTGGGTCAGCTAGGGCTTCTACGAGGTTTTTATCGAGGTCCGTTTCTTCACCGATTAACTCTAAATTGATTTCTTTCTTCAAACTTCGAGCGAGGTCTCGTACCACTCGAGGGAAACGACCGAATACTTTTTTAATCGGTTGCATCCGGGTTTTCATAACCGAGGTTTGCAGATCCCCGGTAACCACATCCAGGTTGGCTACAGCCTTCGCCATGCTTTCATCGCTGCTGTTGCTGCCTAAACGCACCAGCCGATTTCTAACGAGCACCAGCTCTCCAACCATGTTCATGATGTCATCCAACCGCTTGGTGTCCACCCGAACGGTGGCCTCTGCTGCCGGCGCATCCGATTTAGCCGCCGGTTTTGCCGCGGGCTTCGGTGGCGGTGCTTTAGGAGGCTCAGCGGCCGGTGGTGGTGCCGCTGCTTTAGGTGGCTCTGGCGGTGGTGGCGGAGGCGGCGGTGGTGCCGCTGCTTTAGGTGGCTCAGCGGGAGGTGGTGGTGCTTCCCCACCCGCTGCTGTGGTTGGCTGGGGAGCCTTACCCTTACCGTGGAGTGAATCCAACAGGTCTTCAAACTCAGACTCTGTGATTAAATCTTCACCCGGGCCCGCGGGTGCAGCAGGTGCGGGTGCAGCAGGTGCGGGTGGAGGCTCTGCTTTAGGGGGCGCTTCAGCAGCAGGGGCAGCCTCTTCCGTACCCGCGACTTTCGGCCCTTTGCCTTTGCCGTGTAACTCATCCAGCAGCGCATCAAATTCATCATCGGTGATTAAATCACTGCCCTCTGCAGGTGCCGCTGCCGCAGCTGCTGCTTTTGCCTTCTCAGCTTTTTTGGGCTCATCAAGGGCATCTAATAATTGTTCAAACTCTTCATCCGTAATGTCATCGGATTCACCTGCTGCCGGAGCGCCTCCACCCATATCAAAGCCATCGTCAGCAGCGGCTTCAGGAGCAGGCGTTTCTGCTGCAGGCGCAGGTTCCGCAGGTGCTTCCGCAGCCGGAGCAGGCGCAGCTGAGGCTGGAACAGACAGCACTTTTAAGCGTTCAATCAGTGCTGGGTCCGCTGGTTCTGGCATGCTGTTATTGCGCACACAGTCAAACATTTCATTGACTGAATCTAATGCCTGCAGCACGACATCCATCAGCTCCGCATCAACTTGGCGCTGTTGATTACGTAAAATATCGAACACGTTTTCTGCATAGTGGCAGCAATCAACCAACGGGCCGATTTGGAGGAACCCGGCGCCACCTTTTACGGTATGGAATCCACGGAAAATGGAGTTCAATAGGTCAGGATCATCTGGGCGTTGTTCTAGATCAACAAGCTCTTCAGACAAAAGCTCCAAGATCTCCCCAGCTTCTACTAGAAAGTCTTGAAGAATTTCTTCATCTGCATCCAGACTCATCCCTTAGCTCCTTCAGAAGCCTCAAGATCCTTAACGTTCTTGTTCAGGCTTCGACCTGTGGAGGTCAAAAACCCAGGCTTGATAATAAATCGTCGACGTCGTCCTGGCCGGACACAACGTCAGCAACATCCGTATTCACTTGAGGGCCAATGCCTTTCATCGCATCTCCCTCTGAGGCCATTTTGTTCAAGTCTTCATGGCTCATGCCCGTCATCTTGTCTATGTGGCCTGCCATAGCAACTAAATTCACCAATCGCTGCTCAACATCACGCACCAAGGTGGTCACGCGCATAATGACCTGACCGGTTAAATCTTGATAATCCTGAGCCAGCAAAATATCGGATAAATTACTGTTGATCGATTGCGAATGATCAACCGCTGTTTGCAAAAAGGTAGCAATCTTTTGCGTCAATTCTCGAAATTCTGCCGGTGATAATTCTTTGCGCAAAAACTTTTGCCATTCATCATTGAGCGTTTGCGCTTCTGCCAACAAGGTGTCGTTGATGGGCATCGTTTCTTCAACTTTGTCCATGGTTTTATTGGCCGCTTTGGCTGTCATTTCAACCACGTAACTCAATTTGTCAGAGGCGGCTTCCATTTCCGAATGGCTTTCATCTGTCCCTTCGTCGGTTTCAACATGAAAGTTCTTGATCGATTCATGGAGTGCTCGGGTTAATTGACCTACTTCACGAAAAAGCCCCTCATCACGCTTCTTGTGCATTTCCTCAATAAGCGTAACGGCCCCTTGAAGGTCATTGCCTTCCAGCTTCTCAACAAGCTCTTTGGCCATGTCCTTGAATTGGTCATTGAACTGGGCCAACCCTTCGGAGACATTTAACTCACCCATAATACTGTCCCGTTAGCCTTCTACGCGTTCAAAGATTTTGTCAATTTTCTCTTTTAGAACGGCTGCCGTGAATGGTTTTACAACGTAGCCATTCACACCAGCTTGAGCCGCAGCCACAATCTGGTCTCGCTTTGCCTCCGCCGTCACCATAAGGACAGGGAGATCTTTTAATCGCTCATCTTCACGAACGTGTTTCAGAAGCTCAATCCCCGTCATGCCCGGCATGTTCCAGTCGGTCACGAGAAAATCAAAATCGCCGTTTTTGAGCATCGGCAACGCCGTTTGCCCATCGTCCGCTTCTGATGTGTTAGTGAAGCCAAGATCCCTGAGCAGATTCTTAATGATTCGCCTCATCGTTGAAAAATCATCGACGATGAGTATCTTCATATTCTTGTCCAAAGCCACCTCCCGCCTGAAGGTACCGCTCCATATCGACCCTTCTGTTAGTCTAGCCGGTCACTTTGAGTTATCCAGCCAACCCCCAAGTCGCGATCTCAATCGAAGCGCTGCTTGACTGTGTATCTGGCTTACTCGGGACTCACTGACACCCAACACTTGCCCAATCTCTTTGAGATTCAATTCTTCATCATAGTAAAGAGCCAGCACCCACTGCTCTCGTTCAGGGAGAGTCGCAATGGCTTCCGCGAGCTGTTGCTGGAATTCAACCCGCTCTACCCCATCCAACTCTTGGTTGGTCTCTCCATCACTGAGTTCTTGAACGCCCAGCTCTTCAACACTAAAAAGGCGTCCACTTAGACTTTCTTGTAACTGTTCGTGATACTCATCCAGCGAAATGCCCAGAAGCTTAGCCACCTCTTCATCTTGTGCATCGCGTCCGGTTTTATCCTCAACTTCCTTGATGGCTGCCGAAATGCGACGAGCGTTCCGATGAACGGAACGAGGCACCCAATCCCCTCGACGTATTTCATCCAGCATGGCACCTCGAATCCGAATGCCTGCATAGGTTTCGAAGCTGGCCCCTTTGCTTTCATCGTATTTTTTGGCGGCTTCAATAAGACCGATCATGCCAGATTGAATCAAATCATCCACTTGCACACTGGGAGGCAATCGACCCAGAAGGTGATGAGCAATGCGCTTAACAAGATCGGCGTGTTGCTCAACTAAGGCTTGTATCTGTTGAGCATCGGTTGTTTTGTGTGAGTACATGCATTAACCCATTTCACAGCAACCACTGAAGATATTGCTCTTCATGTTAAGCCTCGTTTTTCTTATTAGGCATCCGATTATAAAACCTCTGCTGTTTGACATAGCTGCTCAATAAAAAATTCTATATGCCCTCTCGCCCTATTCCTAACCGGCCATTGATCCACTCGTTTCGCCAAGGCTTTGGTCGCAATGGCTGCTGGGCATTTTGGGAAAACTTCAACATAAGCCCGTTGACGGGCAACGGCTCTTCTCACGTGTTCATCTAAGGGAATAATGCCTTCAAATTCGAGGGTAACATCCAAAAATCGCTCGGCAACGCCTCGAAGTTTATTACACAGTTGCTGCCCTTCATGATGACTCCTGACCATGCTCGCCAATACTCTAAAGTGCGCGGTCCCTTGCTGCTGATGGAGTATTTTGAGTAAAGCATAGGCATCCGTGATCGATGTCGGTTCATTGGTAACCACCAACAAAATCTCTTGAGCCGCCTGAACAAAGTTGGTCACCATCCCTGAAATACCCGCAGCGGTATCAATCACCAATACGTCCAACTGATGCGCTATGGAACTGAACGCTTGCACCAACCCAGCGTGCTCATGAGCAGACAGCATCACCATGGATTGGGTACCCGATGATGCAGGAATGATGTGAATTCCTCCCGGACCTGTCACCATCACATCCAATAAAGTCGCATCGCCTGATAAAACTTCAGCGATGGTTCGCCTAGCAGATACCCCGAGCAATATATCCACGTTTGCCAACCCCAAATCCGCATCCAGCAACACCACTCTGCGACCCATTTCAGACAGAGCAATGCTTAAATTCACGGCTACATTGCTTTTACCAACGCCTCCTTTGCCTCCGGTAACCGCTATCACTTGCACGGGGTGTGACACCATATTGACTCGCTCCTATTGTCGCTGACTGATCGATACCACCTTCGCATTTATAAGGGGGTTCAACATTTCCATATTTTGTTAAAAGGTCGGATTTCAAGAAGTGGTGGATGAACTCCCATCAAGTTGCAACTGCTGCTGCATGGGCAATGTGACGTCCAATTGAGAAGAAGATCGAAAGGTTGATTGGGTCGCTTGCTGTGTATCGCTAAATGCAGAGGGATCTGGAACATTTGGCTCTTGAGCGCTTCTTTTTTCCTCAACGGCTTCTTCGAGTGGCCATTCAAGGTCAGCTCTTTTTAATGTTTCTTCCAATAGAAGCTGAGCCGAAGCCGGCTTTAAATCATCCGGTATTCGCTGCCCTTGGCTCACAAATGCAATGGGCATTTTTTGTTCAATCACCACACTTAACACTTCCCCCATGGCATCCGCTTCGTCAAGTTTGGTAAGCACGCAGGCCGAAGGATTCAGAGGGCGATATAAATCAATCAAACGCCTTAAACAGCGTCCCTGACTGGTGCCCGGCAGCGCCAACATCACATCGAATTCGGATCGACTTTGTTGGAGCAAATCCATTTGCATCGACAAATCGGGGTCATGTGCGGTCAGCCCAGCGGTATCAATTAAAATCGACGGATACTCACGAAGCTCCTGCAAACACTCCTTAATGGATTGTCCAGCTTGCAAGGTTTTGACGCGTATCCCCAAAATCCGCCCCAAGGTTAATAGCTGTCCATGAGCGGCTATTCGATAATTATCCGTGGTGACCAAAGCCACACTGTTGGCGCCTTGTGACAGCACTTTCTCCACGGCCAGCTTACAAGTCGTCGTCGTTTTACCTGCCCCCGTTGGCCCCACAATGGCCAACACTCCACCCCCTTCCATCCAGGTTTCTTTGGCAATGGGGATTTTAGCTTGAATGCGATCCACGCCTTTTTTCCAAGCTTGCTTTTGATTTTCAAACCCTTGTATATCTGACGTAATGTCAAAGCATAACCAATCTTCTAACCCCGTACGCTTCCATCGGTCCCAAAGCTCTGCTTGCACCAAATTACAGGGCGAGTAATGACTCCATGCTGGCAGCATCCGAGCTGTAGATTCTCGACGTGTTACCTTTGGTTGATCCATTGGTATCTGAGCAATACCAATATCAACGTCTTGAAAATCGGTATGCATTAGAGAGGGTGTCCATGCTGCTTGATTCGCATCTGCGGCCAGCATCTTTTCCAATTGATCTAATTCAGCTTTCATTGAAGCAAAAGTGTTTTCAGAACCCATTGTTTTTTGAGAATTCGAGCGCTTCTTTGCAGACAAATCATTTCTGGAAATAATGCTTTGGAGCGTTTCATTGTTCGAGGCGATTAAATTTTGAGGGGTTCTGGCTGCAGTTTTTTTTATTTTAGATTGACTTTTATTAGCATCCGTTTGTGCGTGTTTCCATGCCGCTAATGTATCTTGTAATTCCAACTGGCGATTCACTTCACGTTCAGCATTTTGCACATCAAACGATTGTTTAATGGATGGCTTCGGTTGATTTTTATTTGACGTGTTCGAGGATGTTGTAACCTGTTCAGATGAGTTCGGATAATCTTCTGCAGCAACGATTTCCACACCACCATCAACTTTACGATTCGATAAAATGACAGCATCGGCTCCCATTTCTTCTGATACTTTTCTAAGCGCTTTTTGCATATTAGATGCTGTGATACGACGAACTTTCATAGGCTACTCATATACCAACGTCCACTAATTAGGTGCGCTCAACACATTGCCAATGACCTCAACAACCTGTACATCTTTATTATCAGGCACTTCCTGATAAGAGAGGACAAATAAATGTTCTACACTGCCTCGAATAAATTGTGCTAGGTAATAGCGAATGCTTGATGAGACCAGAACAACCGATGGTTGCCCTTGGATTTCTCGCCTTTGCGTCGCATCTTTCAAAGATTTTTGCAGCTTCTCAGCCAAATTAGGTTCGAGTAACAGCGGGTCTGCTGTTTGCCCTTGCTGCTGACTCTGCTGAACGGTTCGTTGCAACAGCTGTTCCAGCGCTGGTTCAAGCGTCATGACGGTGAGTGTCGATGTATTGCCAAAAATCGATTGAACAATCATGCGGCTTAACCCTACGCGAGCAGCAGCCGTTAACCCTTGTATATCAGTGGGTTGTACTGGCGAATTCACTAAGGCTTCAGCAATGGAACGCATATCGCGCAATGGAACCTGTTCTTTTAATAAACGTTGCAGCACCGCCAGTAATTGTCCCAAAGACACTTTATTCGGAACCAATTCTTCAGCCAACTTAGGTGAACTTTTCGCCAGAATATCCAGCATTTTTTGCGCATCCTCATGACCGATGAGTTCATGCGCTTGTTCTTGCAGTAGTTGGTTAATATGCGTTGCAATCACAGTGCTCGCATCGACAACGGTAAATCCAAACGTCTGAGCTTGTTCTTTTTGAGTTTGCTCTATCCACAGAGCGTCCAACCCAAAAGCGGGATCTTTTGTTTCAATGCCCTGTATTTTTCCAAACACCTGACCTGGATTAATGGCTAACAGTCGTTCCGGAAAAATTTCAACTTCTGCTAATACAACGCCCATTAACGTAATTCGGTAGGCATTAGGATTAAGGTCTAAATTATCGCGAATGTGCACAGAAGGAATCAAAAACCCTAATTCCTGAGAAAGTTTTTTTCTAACGCCTTTAATGCGACTTAATAACTGCCCACCCTGTGCTTTATCAACCAAGGGAATGAGTCGATACCCCACTTCCAAACCAATACGGTCAACGGATTCCATATCTTCCCAGCTGAGCTCTTTAACTTCAGGCTCAGGCATGGATTCCGTTTCGGGAGCGGCTTTAGTGACTTGCTCTTTTTGAGATTTAGGAAGAGGCCACTTACCTTTTAAATTCGCTTTCCAATAAATATAAAAAGCGATGACAGCCGCAATCAAACCCAACCCTAAAAAGGCCAGATGTGGCATGCCTGGGATTAATCCCAAAACAATCAATATCCCAGCTGAAATGGCCAATGCCCGAGCAGAAGAAAACATCTGCTGCAGCACTTGCTGCCCAACATCAATGGATGAAGAATTCCGAGTGACAATGATAGCGGTCGCTGTGGACAGTAACAGCGAAGGAATTTGAGCAACAAGGCCATCACCAATGGTCAGTAAGGTATATTTTTCGACCGCATCCGAAAAATCCAGATCGTGTTGAGCCACCCCAATGGCCAACCCACCCAAAATATTAATAATGAGAATTAATATGCCTGCAATCGCATCGCCTTTTACAAATTTGCTAGCACCGTCCATGGCGCCATAAAAATCCGCCTCCGAGGCAATATCTTGGCGCCTCTGTTTAGCTTGATCCGCATCAATCAAGCCTGCGTTCAGATCAGCATCAATCGCCATTTGTTTACCCGGCATGGCGTCTAGAGTGAATCGCGCACTGACCTCAGAAACCCGACCTGCGCCTTTGGTAACCACCACAAAGTTGATGATCATCAAAATTAGGAAAACCACCAGACCAACGGCATAATTACCGCCAATCAATACTTTACCGAAGGCTTCTATCACTTTCCCTGCGGCGTCCCCTCCTTCATGCCCGTACAGCAAAACGATTCTCGTTGAGGCAACATTAAGCGCCAATCGTAACAATGTGGCCACCAATAGAATGGTTGGAAAAACCGCGAAATCGAGTGGCCTCAAGGTGTAAACACAGACCAGAAGGACAACAATGGAGAGGGCAATATTGAATGAAAAGAATGTATCCAGTAGAAAAGTGGGTATTGGCAGCGTCATCATGCCTAAGAGCACCAACACCAAGAAAGGAATCACTAAGTTCCCTCGGGTAAGCGCTTGAAGGTTATGACCTATTTCTTTTACCGTAGACGTTGCCGACATATCCGCTGCAATACTCGGAAGATTCAAGAAGCTTCCAGTGCAAGATAGTCACCAGACTAGCCCACTTAAGTCATTCTTTTTTTTTATAGATAGCGAGATGAATAGAGCGATTTGATCGTTCAAACCGAGCCAGACAATATAAGCCCGTCAACGCCAAAAAATAATTACAGCTTAGAGCGCCTAAATACTTAGGCGCTTTCATTAAGATAGGGTTTATTAAGGTTAAAGGTCGTTAAACCATCGCAAATTGCTTTAACGCTAACCGTATCAGTTCTTCTGTTGAGTTCGCTTGCTGTTTTATTTGGTTCAACGTTTTGGTTGCTTGGGCAGGTTTATACCCCAACGAAACCAATGCAGACTCGGCCTCTTGAAGCTGCTGCCCTTGAACATCAGAGGGTAAGTTATCCGCAGACTGAAGTTCAAAAGGCATATCCACCGCGGTTTCCCACTCTTTGAGTCGATCACTCATTTCAATGACTAATCGCTCTGCCGTTTTCTTTCCAACACCAGGGACACGTACCAATGCTTGGCTGTCGTGTTGTTGAACCGCTTGCACAAAATGCTTAACGTCCATGCTGGATAAAATAGCCATGGCGAGTTTAGGGCCAACTCCATTGACTTTTATTAAACTGCGAAACAACGATCGACTGGTTTTATCGATAAACCCATACAGTTGCTGAGCATCTTCACGCACAACAAAATGCGTGTACAACTTAACGTTGCTACCGATTTCCCCTAAGGTCGCTAAGGTGTTGAGTGGCACTTGTACCTCATAGCCGACCCCTTGCACCTCAATCAATATGTCGGGTAAACACCGTTCAGTCAAAGTGCCTCGTAGCATACCAATCATCGTGACGCTCGCTCTGTTAACAAGAAAATAGGTAGCGATACTTTATAGCGAATGGCCAACAAGCGCACGGAAAACCCAACGGTGACAGCAACCAGAGTGGCAAGGGGCGTAGGCAGCAAATATTGACCTGCCACGTAACTCAAAGACCCGAGAATCGCGGCAGTTGCATAAATTTCTTTTTGAAAGATCAGAGGAATTTCATTGGCCAGCACGTCTCGAATTAATCCGCCCATGACCGCTGACATCATGCCCATGATGGTCACAATTAAGGTTGGCATTCCGAGCGACAAAGCCACTTCACTTCCAATCACTGCAAAAACCGCCAGCCCTAAGGCATCCGCCACCAACAACATCCGCCTTGGAAAGTGAGCAAAGCGACCAGCGATAAAGGTAAATAAGCCTGCTCCTAGTGCACACCAGAGGTAGGTATTGTCTTTTACCCACCCGACGGGTTGATTGCCAAGGATTACGTCTCTAAGCGTTCCCCCGCCCAAGGCTGTCACCACAGCTAAGATCAATACCCCAAAGAGATCCATGCGTTTTTTTCCGGCTTCTAATGCTCCGGAAATGGCAAACACAATGACACCAAACAAATCCAAGTAATACATTACCATTGCAGACGCCCTCGCTTAACCCGGCTTGCGCCTGCTGAAAATAATTGGTTCGCTTGTGATTGTGCATGACAAAGTGCAATGGCTAAAGCATCCGCAGCATCCGCTTGAGGAGACGCTGGTAACTTCAGTAAGGTCTTAACCATGTGTTGAACCTGAAGTTTATCGGCTCCTCCCGTACCCACAACGGCTTGCTTAACCGTTCTAGCCGAATATTCATAGACAGGTTTATTTTGCTGAGAAGCGGCCACAATGGCGGCGCCCCTTGCTTGCCCAAGCTTTAATGCGGAATCAACGTTTTTTCCCAAAAACACTTGCTCAATCGCCACTTCTTCCGGTTGATACCGCTCGATCAGCTCATGTAATGACGCGTAAATACGGCCCAGTTTTTCAGCCAAATTCAGGTCGCCAACTTTGATGCAACCACTGCCTAAGTATTCGAACTTAGCGCCCTGTGTTTTGACTAGCCCATAGCCCGTTGTTCGTGAGCCAGGGTCGATTCCCAGTATGATTGGCATAAATCCGTTAGGTCAGTGTTACCTTGCAAGGGTCAAAATTCCAAAGTTGCTAGAAAACCTTGGGTTTTTAGAGACGTCTCTTTACTCTTGAACGCTTGCAAACATTGGGGGCAAGTACGAGGCTAAATCCCATTAGCCTCAGTGGCTAACCCCAGACTGAAGATCTGGGGCCGTTTCATTTGGATTAGCTTTGTAATTTTTCTAGAATGTCGTCCGCAATGTCTGCGTTATGGTAGACATTTTGAACATCGTCTAGATCTTCTAGCATATCAATCAACTTCAGTACTTTACCGGCGTTGTCTTCATCAAGCTCACTTTGCATTGAGGGCACCATGGCCACTTCTGCATTAGCCATCTCAAACGTCAGTTGAGCCAATGCTTCTTTAACGTTCATGTAATCTTCTGGAGCGGTGGCAACCTCAATACTGCCATCATCATTGGTAATGACGTCTTCAGCACCGGCTTCCAAGGCCGTTTCAAGAATTTTCTCTTCATCGGCACCGGGTGCAAACAGGATTTGTCCTTGCTTAGAAAATAAGTAAGCCACAGAACCGTCGGTTCCTAAGTTTCCACCGCACTTGGTAAATGCGTGACGTACTTCGGAAACGGTGCGATTACGGTTATCCGTCATGCACTCCACCATGATGGCAACGCCACCAGGCCCATAACCTTCATAGGTTAATTCATCGTAATTATCGGCGTCGTCGGTACCGGCACCGCGTGCAATGGCCTTGTCAATGGTGTCGCGCTTCATGTTCGCCGTTAAGGCTTTATCAATAACCGCACGTAATCTTGGGTTATCTTCAGGAATCGGGCCGCCAGCGCGTGCTGCTACCACAATTTCACGAATGAGTTTTGTAAATACTTTACCGCGCTTGGCATCTTGCGCAGCTTTTCTGTGACGAATATTCGCCCACTTACTGTGTCCTGCCATGTTTTTAGCTCTGTCGTCTGTGATTGGATGTGAATCGTTGTTGCAGGGGGCTACTGACAGACGCCCCCTCGTCCAGATCCATTACTCGCTTTTAGCTTTCTCACGCAAACGGATGTTCAATTCACGCAACTGTGCTTGAGACACTGTGCCTGGTGCTTGTGTCATTGGGCAAGCTGCGGTTTGCGTTTTCGGGAAGGCAATCACTTCACGAATGGATGACGCACCAACCATCAACATGATGAGACGATCCAAACCAAAGGCCAACCCTCCGTGAGGAGGCGCACCGAATTGCAAAGCATCCAACAAGAACCCAAACTTTTCTTTGGCTTCTTCTTCACCGATTCCCAATACTTCGAACACCTGCTTTTGCATATCAGTGTCGTGAATACGAATAGAGCCACCACCCAATTCCACGCCGTTCAGCACCATGTCATAAGCACGCGAGAGCGCTTCAACAGGGCTGTCTTTTAACGCCGTAACATCCGTTGAGGGTTGCGTGAATGGATGGTGCAGTGCGGTCAATTTACCGCCATCCAACTCTTCAAACATTGGGAAATCAACCACCCATAAGGGCGCCCATTCGGCTGTGTAAAGATTCAGGTCTTCCCCAAGCTTCACACGCAAAGCACCCAAGGCTTCGTTCACCACTTTTGTTTGATCGGCACCAAAGAAGATTAAATCGCCATTTTCAGCAGCGGTGCGATCCAAAATGGCCTGACGCACGTTTTCAGGTAGGAATTTTACAATCGGAGACTGCAAACCATTTTCAAGATCCGCTTTATCATTGACCTTGATGTAAGCCAATCCTTTCGCGCCGTAGATGCCTACAAACTTGGTGTAATCATCAATTTGCTTACGTGTTAATTCAGATCCCTTTGGCACTTTCAAAGCGGCTACACGACCTTTTGGATCTTTTGCTGGCGCAGAGAACACTTTGAATTCCACTTCTGCCATCAAGTCGCCAACGTCTACTAATTCCAATGGAATACGAAGATCGGGCTTATCCGAACCAAAACGCTCTTGGGCTTCAGCAAAGCTCATTCGAGGGAAGGTGCCTAAATCCACATCTTTCAATGTTTTGAAGATATGCTGGATCATGCCTTCGGTGAGTCCCATGATGTCTTCTTCATCTACGAAAGAAGCTTCTAAGTCAATTTGTGTGAACTCTGGCTGGCGATCTGCACGTAAATCTTCATCGCGGAAACATTTAGCGATTTGATAGTAGCGATCCATACCCGACACCATTAACAACTGCTTAAACAGCTGTGGCGACTGCGGCAACGCAAAAAATTGCCCTTCATGGGTACGGCTAGGCACGAGATAGTCACGAGCGCCTTCAGGTGTCGCACGCGTCAAAATAGGGGTTTCAATGTCGAGGAAGCCGTTTTGCTCAAGGTAATTACGCACTAAGTGGTTTACCTTGGAGCGAAATACCAGGTTGCGCTGCATTTCGGGGCGACGAAGATCCAAATAGCGGTATTTCAGGCGCACATCTTCGCCAACGTCAGAGTATTCGTCCAATGGAAAAGCTGGGGTTTCAGCTTTGCTCAACAGTTGAATCTGTTTCCCCAGCACCTCTATTTGGCCCGTTTTCATATTGGGGTTGACCGTGCCTTCAGGGCGATTTCGTACCTTACCGGTGATACTCACGACGTACTCTGAACGTACAGCATCAGCCGTATTGAAGCTTTCAGGGATATCTGGATCAAACACGACCTGAACGATGCCGTCGCGATCACGTATATCCAAGAAAATCACTCCACCGTGATCTCGGCGGCGATGTACCCAACCGCAAAAGGTAACGTCTTGCTCAACCAGAGCTTCTGTAATTTCGCCGCAATAATGGCTGCGCATATTTTATTCCCAATACACTGATAGTTGGTTCGGAGTCCTAAATGCCTGCTCAATCAGGCACTGCAGCTCCCTTGGTTACAGCTACCGCTTGTTGAGCTGCTACCAGAGGTGGACTCTTTCAGGTTCTTTTTAGTGCCAGTTTTAAAGTCAGTCTCATACCATCCACCGCCTCCTAAACGAAAGCCGGGGGCTGAAATGTGCTTAGATAACAGTGGTTTTTGACACTCTGGGCAATCGACCAAAGGGGCATCACTGACTTTCTGCAAGGCTTCTAGGCTATGGCTACAACCCTGACACTGATATTCGTAAAAAGGCATACTATTTAAACTTCACTTCGATCTTACGAACGTTTAGCCGCCCATTATAGCTGGATGTCAAGAAGGGCCACAACCATCAGACCGTTAGGTTGCTAAGCTGTAAGGAGGGCAACAAAAAGACGACTCTTGCGAGAACGTCAAAATGTTTAAACCCCAACCCAAACGTGAGCACACACTCCATGGAAGAGTCAACCGGTCGTAATATTGATCCTGACATGCTTGGCGAGTTTCTTGATGAAATGCAAGAAAAGTGCGAAGCCGCCACACAGGACCTGATTGAACTTGAACATAACCCAGACAACATGGATATGCTCAATCGACTCTTTAGAGATGTCCACACCGCAAAGGGCAGCCTTGCACTTCTCAATCTGGATGAACTGATTCCAGTTTTTCAGGGGATTGAAGACGTTCTGGATTCCTTGCGCCAAAATAGCTTGCCGTTCTCAAGCATGCTGTCTGATGCATTGCTCCTCAGCTTTGATCGGGCCTTTGCTGCTGCCATTAAACTGCCGACTGAAGGCTCTGATGGGCTAGATTTGCCGCATTTAGACAGCATTGGTGAGCGCCTCACTCGCATCAGTCGCAGTGAAACCAAAGAAATTGATCACCAATTAAAATCCCTCATCATGCTGATCGACCCGGCAACAGGTACTCGTTTGGGCTCTATCACTGAGCCACAGGAAGCCGTCGATAACAGTACAACCTCCTTCGCCAACACCGAATTAGAAGCACCTACATTGATGAAACGCTTTGATCTGGTGCTTGATAACGATTTACTTTTTTTCATTGGCGTTGCCAAACAAATGGAAGTGCGTTCTCCCTACTGGTATGGCCGATCTGAGCGCATGGCCTTGCTCGCGCTGGCAATGAATGAACACGCCGGCAAACCCGTCGATCCGGAACAGCTGTTTTGCGCCGTGTTATTACATGACCTGGGCATGGCGTTTCAACCATTGGATCTATTACATAAAGATGGCGCTTTTTCAGAAGACGAACGTTACCAAATTCAAAGCCATGTTAACGTTGGGTTTGAATGCTTAAGACGCATGCCGGATTGGCAAGCAGCAGCCGTCATGATTTTGCAGCATCAAGAACGCTGTGATGGCAGTGGCTACCCTTTACGGCTTAAAGGCAACCAAATTGAAGACGGTGCGAAAATTCTCGCCATTGTCGATACCTTTGATGCTCGCACACATGAACGCGCGCATACAGAATTACCCAATCGCCCTTTCATGCGAGCCATACTGGAAATTAATCGGCACGCCGGTTTAGCGCTGGACCAATTTTGGGTCGATCACTTCAATGAAGCGCTAAAAAACCTCGAAAAAAACGCACTTTTGTAGATTTTCACGCCTTTTATTGCTTTATTTCTTGCTTAGATTAGCGCTTTGCTTTATATATCGCGCCATAGCGTGTGAACGCTGTCTCACTCATCGGCAAATATTTGAGGAATGAACATGGCTGCTAAAAAGGCTGCTCCTGCGCGCAAATTGCCTGCAATCAAAGAAAAGTACACTAAAACCCAAATTTTAAACGAAATTGCTGACAATACTGGATTGGCCAAGAAAGACGTACAAAACGTCATTGAAGAACTCACTGACGTAATGGAACGCCACCTGAAAAAGCGTTCTATTGGCGAATTCACTCTGCCTGGTTTATTCAAAGTAGTAACGGTTAAAAAGCCAGCTCGTAAAGCTCGCAAAGGCATTAACCCCTTCACTGGCGAAGAAACCGTTTTCAAAGCAAAACCTGCTTCCACTACGGTTAAAGTTCGTCCGTTGAAAAAACTAAAAGACATGGTGGTTTAATCGCCGTCATTTAGACAAAGCCTAGTGCAGAGTGGCTGTCTGTTTACACCTCTGCACTTGCTTCCTGCCCCCTTCAAGAGTCAACCGTTCGACCGATGCTTTTTAAGGGGGTAGCGATTAAGTGAAAGCTTCAGATATTTAGTACAACTCATCAGGCGTCGACAAATTGGGCGCTTCAACAAAATGCTCTGCAAACATTGAAGACAACCGAGCGGTCATGGCTTCCAGCGCCTCATCCGAATAAGGCTGAATAGGACTGGCTCCCCAAATGGGCTTTGGCCAACAGGCATCTGTCTCTTTTCGAACGACATGGTGCACATGCAACTGAGCCACTTGATTGCCTAATGCAGCGACATTCATAGAATCTGCTTCAAAAGCATCAGCCAATTTTTCTGACACGTAACTGGATTCTTTAATTAACTGGTTCTGATCCGATTCAGATAAATGAAATATTTCTTTCACTTGAGCTCTGGCAGGCACCAAAATCACCCAAGGGTATTGTGCATCTTTCATCAAACGCACTTGGCACAACGGGAAATGCCCCAAAAGTAAGGTGTCTGCCTCTAATTGGGCGTCAAGTTTAAACATATAGACTCCTATGGATCAGGTGCAGCCATCAGCAGATCACCTTTGCCCTACAACGATACGAAACTAAAAACGTTAATACGAAACGAAGAATGTTGGGCTGTATATCAGAAAACCCTTATTCTTTGGAAGTATTTCTTGTCGGCCTATACGACTTCCAACCAGGCCTACACAACACCCTTTTAGGTGAGTGAGCCTCCTGATTGATGGTATCGAGGCCAAATCAAGCTGAATTTGGCTCCCCCCCAACGACTGCGATCAATGGCTGCTCGTCCCCCATGCCAATAGGCAACCCGACGCACAATTGAGAGCCCTAATCCGTACCCGCCTGACGCTCGTGTACGGCTGTCATCTAATCGTGCAAAGGGTGAGAAAACGCGCTCCCAGTCTTCTTCTGGAATGCCAGAACCGTCGTCTTCGACTTCGACTCGACACAAATCTTCTGTGCAATAAAAATTAATGCACACTTGAGCTTTTGCATGTCGACAGGCGTTTCCCACCAAGTTCTGTATGGCACGATGCAGATAACGCTGTTCAATCTCAGCAACAGGATCACCCATTCCCTCAACACAATCTTTCCAAACGGCCACTTTAGGGTTACGCCTTAATGTCTCACGCACAATCTGGTCAAGCAGGTCTTCTATGTTGGCTAGCTTAAATTCCAGTACCGGCCCGCCTTCTTCTAAGCGAGCGTAAGTTAAAATTTCATCGACCAACTCATCAAGCTCTTGAATATCCCCGTCAATTGCCGTGACTTGCTTCAAGACATAGTCATCATCCAAATAGTCTTCTATCATCTGCAGCCCGAAACGAACGCGTGCGACAGGCGTTCGTAGTTCATGAGAAACGGCCCGAATCATTTCACGCTGCACTTCTATCAATCGCTGGATATGTTGAGCCATTCGATTGAATGACTCACCTAAGGAACTGAAAAGGTCTCCAGGGGTTAACCGTACACGTGTTTTCAACTGACCATGGGCCAAACGGCTCGTTGCCTGAACTAACGCCTGTAAGCGTGCATCAAACTCGTGTGACAACCAATAGACGCCAATGAGTAATATGCCCATTCCCAGTACGAATATCCCTATCCACTGCCCCACCGAAATATAGGGATCGTATTTCCACGCAACCCCAACCCCCAACGCAGGAATAGGGATTTTGACAGCGTTGCTGTCGCGCCAGCCGTCCGAAGTGAGGTTGTATAGCTTTGCTGGATATGAGGCCTCGACGGATTGGCGCAATTGCTCCACATCGCTACCGCGCTCGCGCCATAAGGTTTGCAAAAGACGTTGATACAACCAACGATTGGTTTCTGACAACGGCGTAAGCCGTGTTTCCCGCTGTCGCCCCGTCTCAGGTGTATTCCATATCAAGCGGCAATCGTCGGGGCACCCTAACAAGAGGTAACCACGGATATTGAGTTTCGCTCGGGATAAGAAATCCAAGTCAGTACCTGACTCTAAGTCAGAAAACAGCAGGTATTGCCCTTCACGCACACGCATCCGATCCAACATGGGCAATGCTTCTTCCACCCATGCATGCATGTCTTGCTCAAGGTTCAGTCGGTAGGCCGCGGCAATGGTGGCCGCCACGACGAAAAAAAGGACGGTCACCGTAACGAGCACGCGTATAAGCAGCTTGACGTATATCCCTATACCCTCATTTCCACACCATCAAAACCAAAACACGCCCTATTCAGGCGTGCTTGATGGCTATCCGTTCATATTCGCTTCAAGAGGCTTCTTTGACGAATAAGTAACCTTTGCTGCGAACAGTTTTAATGCGCCTTGGCTGAACAGGATCATCTCCTATTTTGGGGCGTATGCGCGAAATACGCACATCAATAGAGCGATCCTGACCATCGTATTCAATGCCTCTTAACGCTGAGAAAATCTCTTCTCGGCTTAAGACTCTTCCTGCATTGCTGCACAGCAACCACAACAGATCGAATTCAGCTGAAGTAAGATCAATGGGCGCCTCATTCAGCCAAGCTTCCCGCATCGCATTGTCTACGGACAAGTTGCCAAACGTCAGACGAGTGGCGCCACTGGCACCCGGCATCCCTTCTTCTTCCTCCGCATGCTCATGAGAACGCCTTAATAGCGCTCTAATTCGAGCTAGCAGCACTCTAGGGCGCACCGGCTTAGTCACATAATCATCCGCCCCCATTTCCAACCCGAGCACCTGATCTAGGTCATCATCTCGTGCCGTTAGCATAAGAATTGGGCCTTTGAAAAAAGGGCGTACTTCCCGACAAATAGCCAACCCATCTTTTCCTGGCAACATTAAGTCCAGGACAATGATGTCAGGGTTCTCTGAACGGATACGATCGATGGCTTGCGCCCCATCGCTCTCACAAAGCACCTCTAATCCATTATTCACCAAATAGTTTTGAGTTAAATCCGCTAAGCGGTCGTCATCTTCGACAATGAGTACTTTGTGATGATCTTCTTGCATGGGAGCAGCTTGAGTTTGTGCCATGACATTCTTCCTGAGCAACGAAACCACAGTCCTGTTTTAAATGTAGCCTCATTTCTCGTTTCTTGTACGTTGAAGCATAGTCTTTTTTTGACTAATACTTTTCTTTACCCTTCAAACTAAACACTCATTTGCTCCAACAAAAAAGTCAGGTCGCTTAATGCTTTAGCAAACAGGTAAGCAAGCACTTTTTTGACCGGGCTCTGCTAGCCAACTCATCATGAAAGTTTGAAAAACCCTTTGATCTCGCTTTTTTCAAGCTTTATCATCCAACGCACTATCTAGTATGGATTCAGAAACTTAACCCTATATATAGTGTTCTGAACACTATATAAACACAAGCGCGTTTCGAACAACGAACACTCATACGCTCACAAAGTCAGGCAACATGCTGACTCTAGGTGAAGGTTAAGTGACAGCCCAAGGCAGCCAGCGTTTTTCCTTGTCAGCCTTGGTCTTTGAAACAGAAACAACAGAACATTTTTTAAACACTCAAGGGCTGGCAATGACCGACACGCTCTCAGTCATCAAACGAAACGGCGCAAAAGAACCTCTGAATCTCGAAAAGATTCATCGAGTGGTTTCATGGGCAGCAGAAGGACTCGACAACGTCTCTGTCTCTGAAGTCGAGTTAAAAGCTCACCTCCAATTGAGCGATGGCATTAATACATCTGACATCCATGAGATGCTCATTAAATCCGCTGCAGACCTGATCTCAGAGCAAACGCCTGATTATCAATACTTAGCAGCACGCTTAAACATTTTTCATCTACGCAAAAAAGCATACGGCGAGTTTGAACCACCCAAGCTCTTCGATCACGTCGCTAAAATGGTCGATTTAGGCAAATATGACCCTCACTTGCTTGAGCACTACACGCCTGAAGAATTTGACCGTATGGATGCCTTCTTAGATCATTCACGCGATCTCAGCTTCAGCTATGCGGCCGTCAAACAACTTGAAGGCAAATACTTGGTACAAAACCGAGTGACACAAGAAGTATACGAAAGTCCACAGTTCTTATACGTTTTGATTGGGGCTTGCTTGTTTGCGGACTATGAAAAAGACCGCAGATTGGACTTTGTTGAACGTTTCTACCATGCGGTATCGACCTTCAAATTATCACTACCAACGCCTATCATGTCTGGCGTTCGTACACCAACACGCCAGTTTAGTTCTTGTGTCCTTATTGAGTGTGATGATTCTTTAGATTCGATCAATGCAACCTCTAGCGCCATCGTCAAGTACGTTAGCCAACGAGCTGGTATCGGCATCAATGCTGGACGCATTCGAGGAATTGGCAGCCCCATTCGTGGTGGTGAAGCTTTTCATACTGGCTGTATTCCTTTCTACAAACACTTTCAAACAGCAGTCAAGAGCTGCTCCCAAGGCGGTGTGCGTGGCGGTGCTGCCACCTTGTTTTACCCTATTTGGCACTGGGAAGTTGAATCACTGCTCGTTCTCAAAAACAACCGAGGCGTTGAAGAGAACCGCGTACGTCACCTAGATTATGGCGTGCAATTCAACAAGTTGATGTATGAACGCCTGATAAAAGGGCAAAACATCAGTCTGTTCAGCCCATCGGATGTACCGGGCTTATACGACGCATTTTTTGAAGATCAAGAGCGATTCGAGCAGCTGTACGTTCAATACGAGCAAGATGATCGCATTCGTAAAAAGCATATAAAAGCCATCGACCTGTTCTCTTCCTTCATGCAAGAAAGAGCCAGCACCGGCCGTATCTATCTGCAAAATGTTGATCACTGCAATAATCACAGCCCTTTCGATCCTAAGAAAGCGCCGATTCGTCAATCCAATCTCTGCCTTGAGATTGCTCTGCCAACAAAACCATTGAACGACGTCAATGATGCCGAGGGCGAGATCGCGCTATGCACACTGGCAGCTTTTAATCTAGGTGCCTTGGAGAACTTAGACGAATTAGAAGGCTTGGCAGACTTAATTGTACGGGCATTGGATAGCTTGCTGAGTTACCAAGACTACCCGGTTCCTGCCGCTGAGCGTGGCAGTTTAGCTCGTCGCACCCTAGGGGTTGGTGTTATCAACTACGCCTACTATCTAGCAAAAAATGGCGTGCGCTATTCTGATGGATCAGCCAATGGCCTAACCCACCGCACATTTGAAGCCATTCAATACCATTTACTCAAAGCGTCAAACCAGCTCGCAAAAGAGTACGGTGCCTGCCCCGCTTTTGAAGACACCACGTATGCCCAGGGGCTGCTGCCCATCGACACCTTCAAAAAAGAAGTGTCCGAATACTGTGATGAACCCCTGCATTACGATTGGGAAAGCTTGCGCGACAACATCAAATCCCATGGATTGCGTAATTCTACTTTAACAGCGTTAATGCCTTCAGAAACCTCATCGCAGATCTCCAACGCAACGAATGGCATTGAACCCCCTCGTGGCTTTATCAGTGTCAAAGCATCTAAAGATGGCATTCTTAAGCAGGTCGTACCTGAGTTTCCTGCGCTTAAAGAACAGTACGAACTGCTCTGGCAAATCCCATCAAACGAAGGCTACTTGCAACTCGTTGGCATCATGCAAAAATTTGTTGATCAAGCCATTTCAGCCAATACCAACTATGATCCTGCACGCTTTGAAGGCAACAAAGTGCCCATGAAAGTGCTACTTAAAGATCTCTTAACCGCGTATAAGTACGGCCTTAAAACTCTGTACTACCACAACACTCGTGATGGTGCAGAAGATCGTCAAACTGATCTTGATGATGGTGGATGTGAAGGCGGCGCTTGTAAAATTTAACGCCTCTGGAAGCCGAGAAACGGGAAGCCGGCTCCCTTCCACTTTATTTAGCAGTAAAACCTATTGTTATCCGAAGCGGCAAAAAAGGCTTCGGATAACTGAATACCAAGAGCTTGCTTGAAGTCATGGCATATAAAACATTTAACCGTAACCGATTTGATACCTTTGGTCAGCCAATGTTCTTTGGTGAAAATGTAAACGTGTCTCGCTATGACACACAGAAATACAAAATCTTCGAGCAGCTTATCGAAAAGCAGCTGTCTTTTTTCTGGCGCCCTGAAGAAGTCGATCTTTCGCAAGATCGTAAAGATTTCATAGCCCTTCCAGAGCATGAAAAGCACATTTTCTTAAGCAATCTAAAATACCAAACGTTGCTCGACAGTGTCCAAGGACGCTCACCGAATGTCGCACTTCTACCTATAGTTTCTTTACCTGAAGTCGAAACCTGGATTGAAACCTGGGCTTTCAGTGAAACCATTCACTCTCGTTCTTATACGCATATCATTCGTAACATTATTCCAAATCCAGGGCAGGTGTTTGATGACATCATTGACAATGACTATATCACTCGCCGTGCCGCCAGCGTATCGGAGCACTACGATCGCTTCATCGAACAGTGTGGCTATTACACCAATCTTGGCGAAGGCCGTCATGAGGTCAATGGCAAAATCATTGATGTAAATTTGCGTGACCTTAAAAAACAGCTCTACTTAACCATCGCCTCGGTCAATGTACTCGAAGCCATTCGCTTTTATGTGAGTTTTGGTTGCAGCTTTGCTTTTGCAGAACGCGCAAAAATGGAAGGTAATGCAAAAATCATCAAGCTGATTGCCCGAGACGAAGCGCTGCATCTAACAGGCACTCAACACATGATGCAAATTTTTGCTCAAGGAAAAGATGACCCCGAAATGGCTGAAATAGCTGAAGAGCTAAAGCCTGACGTCATTAACATTTTCAGAGAAGCAGCAGAGCAAGAAAAAGAGTGGGCTGAGTATTTATTCAAAGACGGTTCAATGATCGGTTTAAACAAAGAGATTCTTTGTTCATACATTGAATACATCACCAATCAGCGCCTCATTGCTATTGGTTTAGAGCCCATATTTGATACCAAAAACAACCCCTTACCTTGGATTAATTCCTGGCTTGTCAGCGACAACGTACAGGTAGCTCCACAAGAGGCAGAAATCAGTTCGTACTTAGTGGGCGCAATTGATAGTCAAGTCAGCAACGATGATTTTGATGACTTTAGCTTGTAAGTACAACATCAGTACCATTCTATAAACATGACTGAGGCCAATCTAACTGGCCTCGGATCCGGTCAGTACAAATAAGGAATGCGGCCATGAGTTCTCGTCAACAACTTTCAGGAGACATCGCTGTTGTAGAGACTTTTACGCCTTTAGAATTAGAAACAAAGCCGACACAAAAATCCTCTACTCAACCAGAAACAAAAAACGCGGAAACGTTCAATCTAGAAGAGGCTACAGAAACCTTTTTTGATTCGTTTGAGTTGGACTACGAAGCGGCCTCTGAGGTTGAGGCTTCTCAAACACTGGACCAAATAGAGCTTTATTTACCTGAACCTGACGTAAAAGGCAATGAGGAACAAATTGAACTCGGAGGCATGCCGCGCCCTGTCTTTAATATTTTATTTGAGGAATCCGATCGTGCAGTCGAATTCTACAATGCAGCATCTCTACTTGAATCGATGGAACAGCAAGGCGTGCAGGTCCCTTACCAATGTCGAGAAGGGTACTGCGGAGCATGCAGAACCCAACTCGTAAAAGGTAAAGTGACGTATTTGCGTGAACCCATGGCCTGGCTCAATGACAACGAAGTGCTTCCTTGCTGCTGCGTACCAACATCTGATATCAAATTAAAACTAAAGGGTTGATTCATCAACTTAGCATCCAATCCAGCGCTTTTTCGGCATGAAGCGCTGTTGTGTCAACAGCAAAGACGGGGACTTCTTGTGGGGGTATGAGTAGAGGAATCTCAGTACAACCAAGAATAACGCTATCGATAGCCTCTTGTTCAATACACCGATTGATAATCTGAAGGTAAGCTTGCTTGGACCGTTCGGTAAACTGACCTTGGACAAGCTCTTCGAAAATAACCGAATGTACGATTTCTTGTTCATCACCGGATGGAACAACGATACGTAAACCTTGTTTTTCTAAACGTTGCCGATAAAAGTCTGATGCCATCGTAAAGCGCGTGCCTAGTAACAACACTGACTGAGACTGGTTATCGCTCAGTTTTTCACCCACCCACTCAATGAGATCTAATATAGGGATCGAAAGGCCAGCTTGAATCTCAGGAGCTACTTTGTGCATGGTATTCGTCGCTATTAATACCGCATCACAGCCTGACCGTTCCAACGTTTGAGCCTGTTGTGTGAGATAATCTGCTAACTCATCCCAGCGATCTTGATGTTGTAATTCGGCAATATACTCAAAGTCCACACTGGCCAGTAATAGCGAAGCAGAATGCTGACCTCCCAACCGCTGCTGGATACCTTCGTTTAACAAACGATAATAAACAGCTGTTGACTGCCAACTCATACCCCCAATGATCCCTAAATACTTCATAGAGATTTCACCCTTCTAAGATATTAACTAAGAAACGAAATGTTTGGGTAAGCGTTCCGTAGCTCGTACTTTTTGCTTTTTTTCATTTGATCCAGAAATGCAAAAAAGTGTCAAGAAAACAAAGTAATATTTCAGAGAAACTGTCTGCAACAGAAAAGAGTCTGACAACCCAAGAACCAAATACGACGAAACAAGTGTAAACACTAAACGTTGGTAAAATAGGCTACAATGGCGATAGGCATACCAAAGAGGAAAAGCATAAATCAAAAACAAAGCCAGCAAGCCAACCACTCCCCCTGCATACCAAGCAACCAAAATATCTGAATGAGGATGATTCACACCCTCAGTAAAAGCTTGGTAATTTCTTTCACTGTTATAGTTTTCAATATACCGAGCCATACCCTCCATACCCAACCCAGTGAGTGGATTCTGATCAATCAGATCAATCCCAACCTCCCACAATTTCAAACGAGTACCAATAGATGTTGGTTTATTTTCAGATAGATAATCAAATTCCGTTAATGTATGTGCATAACGTTTCACAAGCATAGGCGATGTTACATAGCAAAGCGCAATAAGAGAGATAAGTAATATTAGAGGGAGCTTGAATGACCTATTTAACAAGGCTTTCCATAAATGCCAACCAATAAAGGCGCATCCAATGAAGAACAAAACCGAGTAAGCGGCTCTTGAACCTGATAAAATGACAGCAGATGCGCCCATTAGTACGGCAAACACCATCAGCCATTGTCGTTGCATGAAATTAGAAAAAGCCAGTACGACAGCCAAACCAACCGAGCAAACGCTCATTCCTCCGTACAAAACAGGAAGATTAATTTGCAACTCCACTCTACCTATACCATCCAATAAAACAAAGTATTCATAGAGTGACGCTATGCCATTAAAAACAGGCAATAGGAAAATTACCCAGCATATATATTGTTTATTAACCCTAAAGTTCCCCAAGAAAAGGGCTAACAAGACGGCATTGATTAACGGCCTAACAAAATCATGATTCCAGCTTTTCGATTCTAATGAAAAGCGAGCCCAAAGCCCCCAGTATAACAAGGCTACGACCACAAGATACAAAACCCAGACGGCCACTTCAGCTTCACATTTAAACTTTTTGTTTTGATTGAAAACGGTATCAATAGAAAAAAATAACAGTATTAAGATACCCAAAAAATCAAGCAAAACCTTATTAATTTGATACAATGGGAGGTACAGGGAAAAACAAGCAACAACATACCCTCCCATTAGCAGTTGCTTATAAGGTGACTTATCTAGCGGTATTTTAAAAGGGAGCCTCCTATTAACTAGCAATGACATACCACCCCCCAAACACAGAAACAATCAAACCGAGCGTAAAAAAATTATCCATCATTTCTCAAAGCCAACCATTAAAAAGCATACATATTAACAATCATCATGATCAAAACATTATTGCTTACTAAAAATTAAAAGGTTACACAAAACACGTCATCAACCGTCATTGCTAGCCATTCAAAATATCTATATAATGCTTTTTTTAAAGCTAACTGTGTAAAAATATTATGTTTTTAAGGGTTAAAATCCCACACTCAAGAGAAACTTCACTTTTCAGGACCCTTTCCGAGAAAAACTCTGTTTTCATACCAGACAGCCCTAGCAGTATTGTTCACTGGCTCAACCGAGCGGACAACACTCAATCAGGCCAATATCTCAAAAACGACCACATCAGCACGCTCATCAAAATTGACAACCGTGTTATAAAGGTCTGCTACGCAAACAGCTTTAGAAACAAAATTAAAACCTTATACGGAAGAGACAACATCATAAAGGAGGTAAAAGGCAATATTCATCTAAGAAACATAGGCCTAAGAACACCAAATATATACGCTGCGCTTACCAACTTAAACCCATTCAATCCTATTTTTGGGATTCTTATCATGGAATATATTGCAAATAGCTCTACATTAAGAAATTATTGGTCCAACCAAGAGAAAACTACAAACCGACATATTTTATTGAATACCTTTCAAAAGAACATATGCCAACTTTTGGATAATCACATTCAACTCAACGATTTCGGCCCACATAACATCATTGCAACCGATCAAGGAGAATTGTACTGGCTAGATGCTATTGCCTACCCTTCAAAGTTAGATAAAGCATCTTATTTTAAACGTTTCGAATACCAGTTTAACCGAGTCATACAATCTGATGCCGAATACTGGACTCTTAACGAACGTAAATCAATCCAAAAGTCTCTCTCTCGTTACCCATTAGACCTAAAACTATAGGTCAACTAACCTTTCCCAATTTTGTCTTATTGTATCATGCCCCTTCTTCGCCTGCGGAAAAAAGCTGTGAACAGCATTAAAATCGTCACTACAATAGGCATACTCGATATATTGATTAACTTTAAACGCTGATGGAGCTCATCGATATCTTTGTCTAACTCTCGACGCACCTCCCTCAACTCTTTTCTAATTTTTACTTTCTCTTGCTGAAATGCTTCTAAAGCAGCTTTCTGTTCTGGTGTTAAAACAAGACTTTCGGCTTCCCCTTGCTGCCCTTGTAATGCGACCAACTGTGCTTCCGTTTCATTAAGTTGCTCTCTTAAGCGCCGCTCATTTTCCAAAAAGCGTTCTTCTGCACGCTGTTGTAACGCTTCCACAACCAAAAAAGGTCTAGTGTATTGGCCACGACTGCGAATACTGATTAAGTCAGTATTTCCTGACATATTTTCCAGAGCATTGGCAACAAAAGCACCGTTATCTGCCCAAGGAGCCGCAACCCTTTGACCAAAAATTTCTTGCACCTCAACCCACATACGATCCGTCAGCACATCCACATCAGCAACCAACAACACTTGAGCCTCTGTCCCTTCAGCAACGTGCTCATCGTACACAATAGGTTCTTTTTCTTTGCTTTCATCAGCCTCTGCTGAATCCAAACCCTCTTCTTCGCTTACCTTCTCAGGATCTGGTCGACGCTCAAAAGAAGAAGTAAAAGTACCAAACAACCTCGCAGCAAGAACAAAAGGTTGATCACTTGCTTCAAGCTCCTCATACAATACCGAAGGATCTTTAAGACCCTTAAATGCAGTGATGGGTTTCAACCCAACCTGATTACTGGTTGTGATAAGGGGCTCGAAGGTTAATGAAGAAGGTTGCTGGACACCCCTAGATTCATTGGAATGTTTCAAGTATCCACTCGCGGCAAAGGTAACTTTTTCTAAATTTGACGCAGCAACATCTTGAGTATTCATCCAATCAGGCTCGACAGATATCAAGCCTCCATGCCTCATAGGAGGTCTATTGCCACCAACAGATACCACCATTGCCAAGGCTTTATCAACCACCGCCTGCTGATTAGGAATGTCCACTCCCCAATGCTTGTACAAAGGTTCCAAACTCCAAGCCGCCTCTGGATTTCTCATGGACATAGGATTCATTGCTCCCATCTCGAAATACGGGTCTTGGAAAATAACCGCATGACCACCTTTAACAATGAATTGATCTATCGCATATATAGCCTGATTCGGCAACTGATCGGGTTGCACCATAAGCAACACATCAACATTAGGAGGGTTGACTAAAGTATCAATATCTAAGTATTCAATCTGAAATAAAGACTCCAACTGATCAAAGACCATCCACGATTTCGTTGGCTGTCCGGTTCTCATATTATAGCCGCCAGCAACATCCAAATAAGTCACCACTCCTAATGTCGGCAAATTAGGCCGATTCACACGGTACAATAACTGAGTAATCTCATACTCTAAAAAAGACTCTCGGCTTGGTTGAAAGAAAGGAATGATTGCTTTATTGCCATCACTGCTTACTGCTGCCAACCCAAAATATGCATCCTCACCACCCGCTTGAACGGGCACACCCTGCAAACCAAACTCAACCGCCAAATCTTCATCTTCTGAAAAAGGTTCAGGATCGATAATATTCAACTGAATCCGATCTTTGCCCAAATTACTGTATTCCTGAAGCAAATCTTTCACACGTTGGGCATAGGCTCTAAATTGCACTAAGTCGGCTGTAGCTTTATCTGAATAAAAGAACGTTAATTTAACTGGAGAGTTAAGTTGACCAATAATGTTATGAGTACCTTCCGACAAGGAAAATAACCCCTGCTCTGTAAGATCTAAACGCACATACTTCGATGACGACTGCAAGACCAACAAACCAACAATAAAAGCAGTCACAATACTGAAAAGAGACAATAGGCTTTTTTTACGAAGTTCCATGTCTATTCTGCCTTCTTCCACTCTAAAAGAATTACTGTTGCAGTTAACCATACAGCGATCATAAGACAAAAATATAAAACATCTTGCAATGCCAAAACACCTTTGGATATGGCTTGAAAATGCTGCAACATGCTCAATGAAACCACAAAATCAACAACGCTTTGTGGCATTTCAGAAAACACATCCAGCACTATCGGAAAGTCACTGACCATAAAAAGAAAACAAATCAAAACCGTCATCAAGAATGCAACAATTTGATTTTTTGTTAAAACAGACACACAGCAACCAATCGCCAAAAATGTACCTGCCAGCAACCAGCTTCCCACATAACTGCTTAATACAACACCGTGATCAACACTTCCTAAATAATCAACCGTTATCCAAATAGGGAATGTCAAAACCAACACAATCCCACTAAAGGCCCAAGCAGCTAAAAATTTTGACAGCACCCCCTGCCATTTTGTAATGGGCAGTGTCATCAGCAACTCAATTGTACCCATTTGGCGCTCTAATGCCCAAAGAGACATGCTGAGTGAAGGAATAAAAAACAAATAGAGCCAAGGATGGAAATTAAAAAATGGAATTAAATCCGCTTGACCTCGATCAAAAAAATTTCCAAGGTAAAATGTAAACACCATGCTTAACACTAAAAAAATGACCGTAAACACGTAGGCAACCGGCGTTAGAAAGAAACCATGAAACTCTTTTTTAAAAAGGTACCACAGTTGACGCCTAGGAAAGGTACTCACCATCGTTGATTCAGACATTATGCAACCTCAACTTTTTTATTGTGTAGACTGGCTGACAACACATTGGGATCAGCGCCCTCAATCGTGAGTGCCCTAAAGACATCTTCCAACCGGCCTCTTTCAACATAAGCATCAATCACTGGCCAATTATGCTGCCTGATCAACTCAGTTATCGTGGGCAGTATTGATTGACCATCAATTGAAAGCACCCTTACATGGTGATCATGATCTTGCTCAATCTCACCCAGTGCTGCATGATGGCGCAACGTTGATACGATGGGCCCGCTATCAACATGGGAGTCGAACCGCAACGATACAGCACGGTAATAACGTGAACGAGATTCTAATGCTTGAGGCGTATCATCAATAATTTTCTTTCCTTGATGAATAATAATGGCTCGATTACAAACCGCACTCACTTCCTCTAAAATATGCGTCGAAACAATGATTAATTTATTATGTGAGAGCTCTTGAATGAGTTGGCGTACGTGGTGTTTTTGGTTGGGGTCTAATCCGTCTGTGGGTTCATCTAAAATGAGAATATTGGGGTCATGCAAAAGCGCTTGAGCAATTCCAACTCGACGAATAAAGCCCTTGGATAAGGTGCCAATGGGTTGGTACCACACGGCCCCTAATTCCATTTGTTGAACAACTTCATCTAAACGCTTTTGACGATGAATACCTCTTAACTGTCGGATATCAGCAATAAACTTCAAAAAGGAGCCCACTTCCATATCGGTATACAATGGAGCTCCTTCTGGCAAATATCCCATTTGCATCTTTACAGCAACCGGACTCTGAGCAACATTGATACCTGCTACTTGAATGTGTCCAGCACTGGGAGCCAAAAACCCTGTAATCATTTTCATTGTGGTTGACTTACCAGCCCCATTCGGACCCAAAAACCCAAGCACTTCTCCCTTTTGAACTTGAAAACTCAAATCAGAGACGACCTGACGGCCATTAAAAGATCTTGAAACCGCATCAAGTTCAATCACCACAATCTCCTATCACTCTATTTTGGTCAGAATTGTGTATTAATGGGACAGCACTGACCGGATATATCGATCAGAAATTCTTTAACCGTGCAAAGCAAACAAAAGTCTTGCCAAAGGCTTCCTTTTTTTGCGAATTTGATTGATTGGTCTCACTCCATCTATTACAAGTATTGAGATGGGTCATATCACCTCAGTCAATCAACCTCATTGAGTGCCAACACTGTACAAAATTAGGCTTTGTGCCTTAGAGTCAGAGGTTGAGATCAACCAACAGAATTGTCTGGATAGGCACATCAACGTGGAAATAAGGTACAATGTTTAAGGCTGATTGCTCGCTTTTGACATACCTAGCCACAGATACATTGAGCCTGCGCCGCTTTGCTCACTCCATTGAAAATTGACAAGGATATACAGGCACCTTTATGGGGATCTGGCAACGTATTAATACATTTTGGTTTACTGTCTCCCAAAAGCTATTGAGAGTCTGGGTCAAAACACATGTTGTAGGTAATTCCGCAGAAGAAATCGGCTTAGACCACAACAACCCGGTCGTTTATGCATTTCCAAACGCTTCATTTTCAGCTCAGCTAGTCGCGGATTTTGAGTCTGAACAAGCCGGCTTTCCTAATCTCAATGCTCCTCTCGAACTTGCTGATATATGCGAAATTAGAAGAAGTTTTCATCTTAGTCGCCTCGAAGGACCAATTTTTCGTAAGCGCTATGTACCCCATCAGCACCCAAGACTATGGCGCCTCACATCCGCACTCGAGCAAAACCCAGAACTCGATGTGCAAATAGTGCCTGTTTCAGTCTTTTGGGGGAGAGCACCTGATAAAGAACGCTCGTTATTAAAATTATGGCTGGGAGATACTTGGGCAGTCAGAGGCCCACTCAGAACCCTGATCACCATAGCGTTCAATGGGCGTTCTACCTTTATACAATTCAGCAAGCCCCTCAGTTTGAGAGCCTTACTGAATGAAGGAACAGGCATCGAACGAACCGTTCACAAAACCAGTCGTTTATTGAGGGTTCATTTCCGCCAAGAGCGTGCAGCAGCCATCGGGCCAGATTTATCTCACCGGCGCACTCTGGTTCACAAATTGATCAATCGCCCTCTGGTTGACAAAGCCATCCAGGCTCACATGGAGGAAACAGGGCTTACCCGTGAATTGGTTGAGCAAAAAGCCCTGGATTATGGCGATGAAATCGCCTCCAACCAATCCTATACCACCATTAGAATATTAGATGCTGTTCTCACCTGGGTCTGGAATAAAATTTATAACGGCGTAAAAGTTAATAACATTCAAAATTTAAAAGATCACCATCAAGATCATGAAGTCATCTATCTACCTTGTCACCGCAGTCATATTGACTATCTGCTTTTGTCCTACGTGCTATACAAACAAGGGTTTGCAACACCACAAATCGCGGCGGGCATTAATTTAAACCTACCCTTTATCGGCTCCATTTTGAGGCGAGGAGGGGCCTTTTTTATGAGGCGTTCATTTAAAGATAATCCACTCTATGCTGCCGTTTTTGATGAATATCTACACAGCATATTCACACAAGGTTATTCAGCTGAATACTTTGTCGAAGGCGGGCGCAGCCGAACGGGAAGAATGCTACAACCAAGAGCCGGCATGCTTGCAATGACCTTAAGGAGCTATCTGAGAGATTCCTCAAAACCCATCTTACTCATGCCGGTCTACATAGGTTACGAGAAAATTTTTGAGGCCAGTAGCTATGTAAGAGAACTAAAAGGGAAAGCCAAGAAAAAAGAATCGGTTATTGGTCTTATTAGAACCTTAAAAAGTCTTCGGAAAAACTTTGGCATGGCCCATGTAAACTTTGGAAATCCCATTTTTTTAACCGACCATCTCAACCAACAGGTTCCTGAATGGAAAACGTTGGATACGGGTGAAGATTTTCGACCACCATGGGTGAAGCCTGTTGTCAATCAACTCTCCAATGCTGTGGTTACACAAATTAATGCTGCTGCCGTTGTCACACCTATTAACTTGATTGCGACTGTTTTATTGGCTTCATCCAGACAAGCCATGACGGAAACCGCTCTTTTAGAACAAACCGAAGCTTACAAAGACATTCTATTAGCCCACCCATACAGCTCATTAACCGTACTCCCAGAAGGAAATGCCTCTGATTGGTTAAAATATGCAGAGTCTCTGCGATGTGTTACCAGAATCCAGCACCTGATGGGGGATATTCTGTCACTGGATGAAACCAATGCTATTTTGCTGTCCTACTTTAGAAACAATATCCAGCACTTATTCGCGTTACCTTCCATGCTAGCCTGCTTTTTTGTTAGCAATTATAGGATGTCTGAACAGCAAACGTTGAAACTAGGAAAAGCACTCTACCATTACCTTAAAGCTGAATTATTTTTACACTGGGATGAAGATAGCATCGAGACGGAAATTAAAGCTTGGCTAGGAATTTTTAAAGACAAGCATTTGCTGAGAGAAGTTGAACTCGGCGTGTACGAGCGCCCTTATATAAATGCGAACGAGTATTTATTACTCGCCTCTCTTTCCCAAAGCGTCATCCAAGTGCTAGAGCGCTACTTTATAACCATCTCAACCTTAACTCATGCAGGCTCTGGTACCATCACACAATCAGAATTAGCATTGAAATGCTCACAGATGGCTCATAGAGTTGCCATCCTTTACGGGCTAAGCACACCCGACTTTTCTGACAAATCGACTTTTAGAGATATGATCTCACAGCTTATTGCGCGTGAAGCTCTAACCCTAGATTCAAATGAAAAACTTTGTTTTGGTAATAACTTGGAGCAGGTACTAGAGGAAACGCAACTGTTATTAGACCCTTCAATTCGTAACAGTATATTGCAAGCCACAGACAGTAGCCTCGACACAAACACCGATTCGAATCATGCTGCATAAGCGTCACACAGCGAGAGCTCCGAATGCCTCTGCCTCTCGCTGCTCAATGCTGTCTAAAATGCTTACTGACGACCATGCATTCATTAGGTCTTTTTTAAAGAGCAATTGACGTAAACATCAAAGCGATTGGCTTTTCCCTCTAATTGATAACTGGGCGACAGGCCACTAAGAAATGGAGCGAGCCTAGGCCTTTTCACCACCACACGATATTTTGCTGCTTGTAATGCCAGTGGCAACAATGCATCAGCGTCTTCATCTGGTCCTACACACTGCCTAAATACCTGCATTTCTCGCTTGACCTGAGCTTTCTTAGCGCTTTCAGGAAACATTGGATCCAAATACACGACATCCGCTGAAGATGCTTGGGTGATATCTTTTAGCCATTGATGGGCACTGCCAAATTTAGGGCGCATTCTTTGCACAATAGGCAAAACCTCTGGGGAAGAAGCCGCTCGGTTAATTCCATCGGAAAGCAACAGAGCAATAATAGGATGACGTTCTAGCAGCTCGACTCGCGCACCCAGTGATGCCAGCACAAAGGCATCTCCTCCTAATCCCGCTGTGGCGTCCACAACGTTGAGATCACGGCGATCTTTTAATCCAACGGCTTTTGCAATCATCTGCCCAACGCCGCCTCCGAACTGCCTTCGGTGAGCCGCTTTTCCGCTGACCCAATCCACTGTGACTGGCAGTAGATTTTCATTGAGCGCTTTTAGGCCAACACCTATTGGAGCACACTCAATGGCATATGAATAAGTTGTTAGCGCATGAGTGTCTTCAATAAGTTCTAAACCAAAAGCACTCGCAATACTGTTAGCGGCCTTTAAGTCGACTGTTGGCCCCGATAAAACGCAGTATTGCTCTTGAAGAGCCGATTTCGTCATCATGAACTTAGCTCATACCCCAGAATGCAACCGCAAACAGCACAATTGCCAGCAAAACTCGATAAATAACAAAAGGCAGCATTCCCACTTTATCGATCCAATGCAAAAACAGCCGGATGCATATGAAAGCACTTACAGCACTGATAAGAAAGCCTGTTAACAAAACATCCCACGCAATTGGATGCTGCTGCTGTGTCCACTCCCAGGTTTTTAAAAGAACCGCTGCGGCAATCAAAGGCATAGACAATAAAAAAGAGAATCTAGCCGAAGCTTGGCGACTGTATCCCAGTAAAAGCGATGACGTTATCGTGATACCAGATCGAGAGGTGCCAGGTATTAAGGCTAATGCTTGAGAAAAACCAATCATCGCAACATGCTTAAGTGTCAACGCATTAAGGGGTAAATGCTTCTCCACAGGTTGCTTGTTTATTTTAAAATCAGCCCACCCAAGCAACAAGCCAAACAAAAGGGTCGTGCTTGCAATCACCAAAATTGATCTTGTGTTAATCCAGGTTAGCTCATTTAAAACCAGTCCTAGTACCCCTGCTGGCAGGGTCCCTAATACAACAGCGAAGACCAACCCTAACTGCTGCTGTTCTTCTATGGAAGCCTGAGTATAAGTGCCAGCGCGTATTAATTTCAGCGAAGACAGCATACGCATAAGGTCATGACGAAAATACAACATGACGGCAACCAAAGTTCCCGCGTGTACAGCCACATCGAATGTCAATCCTTGATCTGGCCAACCGAGCAGTTGCGAAGGCAATATGAGATGAGCAGAACTGGAAATGGGCAAAAACTCGGTAATACCCTGAATGATGGCCAGAATCCAAATATGGTACCAAAGCATTATAAAACCCTATTAACAAAGAAGATTATTGCTGCTCAAGTGTTTTCCAAGCATCTGCCTGCCTTAAATACAAGGGTTCAAACAATTCAGGGGCAATGCCTTTGCCTTCATGAAAAGCTCGCTCACCTAACGCTAGTAAGGCTTCAGCGTGAGGGTAAGACGCCCTAAAAGCGAAATCATCCGTCTTTACAAGGCTGTTTAATATTTCAGCATGGGTACTTAACCAGACTTTTTTAAACTCAGGTAATCTATCAGAGAAAACCGTTCCTTCTAGTGCACCTGCTTTTATGCGTTCAAGTTGCGTTAAAAGCTCCGACTCCTTTATTAACGATTCGGGTTGCACGGATTCAAATTTTCCTTGATAGCTTCCATAAACGCCTAAGTAAAACTCGCCCATTTTGGCATCGTTGACAACGGCATATAACGTTTCATCTTGTGAATTGTTATTCGAACAATAATGCCAGGCCATCACTTGCATAGAAGAAATTCCAACAATAGGGATTTGATGCACAATGGCAACCCCCTGAGCGATGGCAGCCGCAATTCGAATACCAGCAAATGAGCCTGGACCCGCACCCACAACAATCGCAGCTAAACGAACATTTGTTTCCATTTTTAATGGGTCAAGAAGTTCATCAATGTATTGCTGGAGGAGTTTATTATGCTGCCTAGGTGCAACGCTGTGCCTTACCCCTAGTAATGAATCACCGACTTTAAGAGCGGCGCTGCATGCATCAGAAGAAGCGTCTATTGCTAATATCGCCTGTTGAACCATGACGGATGTACCACTCGTTTTTAACATAGGGTTAGTGATCGGGGGGTTTGGCGATCAATTTTATCACAATGGGGCTTAAAGGAGGCGACTAAGAAGCTGCTTACAATCAACGATTTAAGATTTCAGGCTTATTATTTAATGAGAAACTCAATCATAAGGCCTGATTGTCGTGAGAAAGGCATAAAAAAACCCCCGGCCGAGTGGACGAGGGTTTTAAAAGTACTAATGTCGTACTTTATGATTCAGAAGATACTGCCGCCGCTTCTGCAGTCGCTACTGCTGGAGCCGCTGCCGCCTTACGAGGACGACCTGGTCTTTTCTTAGCAGTTGATCCAGCTGGACGTCCGCGTTTACGAACGGTGCTGCTGCTGGCTGGACGGCCTGCCTTTTTCTTAGCCGCTGCAGGTCTCCCACGACGCTTAGCCGTTGTTGTAGAAGTTGCTGCTTTAGCCTTTGGTGGACGTCCACGACGCTTAGTCGCTGTAGACGCAGTGGTAGTCTTTTTAGCTGCAGCGGTAGTCTTACGTGGACGACCAGCTTTCTTTGCACCGCTTGCTGCTTTCTTCTTGCGAGCTTCTTCTTTCTTCGCAAGATCTTTAGCTTTCTTCTCGACTTGTTTTATAACACGCTTCGCTTTGGTTTCCTCAGCTTTAGCGCGTTTTTTCACCTTAGCAACAACTTGACGCTCTTGTTTAGCAACCCACTGGCTTTCAAACTTTTCCAGTGCCGCTTTAAGGCCGTCTTTCATTTTCTTACGAAGGTCAGCTTCGTAATCAGCAACCGCCTTATCAGCAACTGCTTGGGCATTATCAGACTTCGCTTGAGCCTCTGCAATCTGGAGCTGAGCTTTAGCTGCGCGTAGGGATTCTTTAGCATCACGAACGCCGTCAGCTGCTTTAGCTGCTTGTCCACGAGCTGTTTCGACCGCACGCTTGGCTGCTACTGTACCGGTAGATTTTGCTTTCTTAGCAGCTTCTACTTGCTTTTTCTTAGCTTCAGTTTGCTTAGCTGTTTGAGCTTTTACTTGCTCTTCTGCTTTAGCAACTGCCGCTTCAGCTTTAGCTACCACTGGAGAATCCAATTTAGCAGCAGCCTTTTTTGGACGACCTCTTCCGCGTGCTGTAGAAGCTTTACGTTTGGTTCTCGCCATTCTTCATTTCCTCAATTTTTAATATAATGGGCAAAAGGGTTAAACTGACAAACAAGTATTTGGTTAAGTCTAACCATTATTGGCGCCAATAATAGTGCTTTATAGAAAAAAAAACAGGGCCATTTAGCGCCGAATCTCTGTTAACACTACCATCTTTAGCCTTTTTTTTAAAATCAGGTCCTAACTAAGCAATTTCCCTACCCGTTTTCGACTGATTTCCAACCCAGTCGTTCACATTATTAAGCACCAATGATTCCAAAAACTCTAGATGTTCTTCAGAATCATTTAAACAGGGAATGTATGAGAATGATTCTCCTCCTGCATTTAAGAAGACTTCTCGATTTTCTTCCGAAATTTCTTCCAATGTTTCCAAGCAATCAACTGAGAAAGCCGGGCACAGAATATCAACGGATTTGACACCTTCATTTCCCCACTGAGTCAATAACTTGTCAGTATAAGGTTGTAACCATTCTGTAGGCCCAAAGCGAGATTGGAAGCTGACAAAATACTCCGATTCTTTCAATCCCAAATACGCAGCTACTGCTTTTGCAGTCGAATAACAAGCTTGTTGATAAGGGTCACCTAACTCAACATAGGATTTAGGTATCCCGTGAAAGGAAAATAATAAGCGCTCGTTACGCCCGTTTTGCTTCCAGTGCTGTTCTATGCTCTTAGATAAGACTGCTATATACCCAGGTTCTGCATGATATTCTTTGATAACTCGATATTCAGGGATATTACGGGTTTTTAACGCATACCGGTTTACCACATCGTACACCGCCCCCGTTGTGGTTGCAGAATACTGAGGGTACAAGGGCAATATCACCCAACGATCATACCCCTTATCTTGCAAAGCTTTCATAAGCTGTTTCAATGAAGGCTTTCCATAGGTCATGGCCATAAAAAAACGCAACGGCCCCACTTCAGTTTGCCTAGCATTAAGAGCCTTCACTTGATTTTGACCGATCACCCTCATGGGTGAGTCATCTTTCCATATCGTTTCATAAGCTTTGGCAACACGACGAGGTCTGACCGACAAAACGATCGTATTTAAGATTAGCCACCAAAGAGGGTTACGTTTAATTACTCGGTCATCCCATAAAAACTCTCTTAGATAACGCCTAACAGCTGAGGGCGTCGGCGCATCAGGTGTTCCTAAGTTCACCAGCACCGCTGCTATTTTTCCTGAATCATTTTGAGGAATATTATCCATTCATCCTTACCTCATGCCCTTTCATTTTCATGAATGACCCTTTTATCTCTCAGTATTACAACGATTCGTCAATTTATCACCTGGAAGCATTCTATCGAGATTACTCTCAATGTCGCTAAGTATATCTACGGGCTTTCAAAAAAAATGGGCCACAAGGGCCCATTTCATAACACTAAAGAGAGATCATGACTTCAACGCTGAAAGAACCTTTTGGGTAATTTGTTCCAGACTACCCACACCTGGGATATGATGATACTTGGGCGCCACGTCTGAGGAAGTAGATTCAAGCTGTTTGTAATAGTTCACTAAAGGCGCTGTTTGTTCATGGTAAACACCCAAACGCTTACGAACCGTTTCTTCTCTATCATCCTCACGCTGAATCAAAGGTTCACCTGTTTCATCATCCAGCCCATCCTTCTTGGGGGGGTTGAATTCGGTATGGTATACACGCCCAGATGCTTCATGCACTCTGCGACCACCAAGACGTTTTACAATTTCTTCATCAGGCACATCAATTTCAATCACATGGTCAATCTTAATGTTGGCTTCTAATAAGGCTTCTGCTTGGGGAATGGTGCGTGGAAAGCCATCAAATAAGAATCCATTTGTACAGTCTGATTCCAGAATGCGCTCTTTGATTAACGCAATAATTGTCTCATCTGAAACCAACCCTCCTGATTGCATTATTTCTTTAACCTGCAACCCAAGAGGAGTACCTGCTTTAACAGCTGCTCTGAGCATATCCCCAGTTGAAATCTGAGGAATATTATAGGTGTCGGTTATAAACTTAGCCTGAGTGCCCTTGCCAGCACCGGGCGCACCCAGCAAAATCACGCGCATTACCATACCCTCTATTTTATTTGCCCAAAATGGGAGCGCTACCACGCTCCTGCTTTATCAAAACCACGCCCTTTGGCTCAACCCAGAACGATGGGCAGACGAACCTTACCTAAAGCAGCCTCTTGACTCAAGCCTAAGCACGGCAACTTTGGCAAGCACCAATCACTTTTCTCTCTTTGAGTTAGCCGGTATTTCTTAATCCAGCAGCAATGCCCGTCATGGTCACTTTTAATGCCAATTCAATATCCGGGTTCGTTTCATCTGGCACATGGCGATCACGTGCGAGTAATTCTGCCTGGACGTAATGAAGTGGATTTGTATAAGTTGACCTCACTTCCATCGACTCTCGCAATTGAGGTGCATTTTCCAACAACTCCGATTGACCTTTTAATAGATTTACCTGGTTAATCATGAGGTCTAATCGCTGCCTCAGTAAACTACCAAGAACTTGCAGCTCATCCGTTGCCAGTCGCTCTTCATAATAATGGGAAATGCTTCGATCTGCTTTACACAAGACCATTTCCATTAAATCCACTTGTGTGCGGAAAAATGACCAATGTTGATACATTTCCTGTAATAACTCAGGATTTTCTTTACTTTGTTCAAACAAGGCCGCTTCACTTCCTAACCAGGCAGGAAGCATCAATCGATTCTGCATCCAAGCAAATATCCAAGGTATTGCTCTAAGGTCTTGGATGCCTGAAGTCGCTTTTCTCCTTGCAGGGCGAGATCCCAATGCCAGTTTACCTAGTTCTTGTTCTGGCGTTACGGCTTTAAAGTATTGAACAAACTCTGGTGTCTCTCGCACAATTTCACGATACGATTTCACTGAAACATCTGACAAGTGATCCATCACTTTTCGCCATTCGGCTTTAGGTTCTTCAGGAGGCAATAACGTCGCTTCAAGCACTGCACTGGTATACATTTTTAAAGTTCTAATCGCTTGGTCTTTATTTCCAAACTTAAATCGAATCATTTCTCCTTGCTCAGTGACTCGGAATCGACCCGCTACGCTGCCAGGAGGCTGCGAAAGAATCGCGCCATGCGCAGGACCGCCTCCACGTCCAACGGTACCCCCACGCCCATGAAAAAGTGTCAGCTTCACATTTTTCTTTTCTGACAATTTATACAGTCTTTCTTGCGCTTGATATTGAGCCCAAGCAGCCGCCATCTGCCCTGCATCTTTTGCTGAATCTGAATACCCAATCATCACTTGCTGTTCTGCTTTAGCCCAAAGACGATAAACGGGTAAGTCATAAAGGGTAGAAAGCGTTTCTTCTGCTTGTTTTAAATCATCGAGTGTTTCAAACAAAGGGACTATCGGCAATTCAGGGCAACCTGTTACTTGAAGCAATAAAGCAACGGAGAGAACATCTGAGGGAGCATGAGCCATTGAAATAACATAATTGGCAACGCCTCCTTTGGGCTCTTCACGAATGACCGTTAGGGTATTCAATACTTCTTGCGTTTCAGGGCTGCAAGGCCAGCTCATTGGAAATAAAGGGCGTCGACTGCTCAATTCAATCGTCAACCATTCCACTCGTTCCGCTTCAGACATGTCAGCATAATCTTTCAAGCCTAAATAACGCGTTATTTCAGACAGCACTTGAGTATGCCGACCTGACTCTTGGCGTATATCCAATCGAGACAGTGTCAAACCGAAACACCTAACTCTCCGTAAACTGTCTAACAACAATCCATCTGCTATATCCGGCATCCCCGTTCGCATTAAAGATTGATGCATCATTTCGAGCGGTTCAATTAATTCTTCAGCGTCCAGTAGCGGGTGATATTGATCAAAAGGCTGCGCGTTCAGTCGCGCTTCGGCCCATAATTTCGTTTCCTTAACACGACCTCTTAGATGATGGATGAGATAACGATAGGGCTCTTTTGCTTCAGGCCCGACCCTCTCACGAAGCGAGTCATCCGCATCCTCCATTGAAAGACGAGCACCCAACAGGGTTAATTCTCTTTCATACAAATCAGCGGCCATCCAACGACCTAAAATAAGAACTCTCTTCGTGACAGAGGCTGTAACATTTGGATTACCGTCTCGATCACCTCCCATCCACGAAGCGAATTTGATTGGACTCGCTTTAATCGGTGCACAAACCCCTAAATGCTTACAAAACCAATGATCAAGCTCTCTGTAAAAGGCTGGCACCGCTTCCCAAAGTGCATTTTCAATTACCGCAAACCCAGAGCGAGCTTCATCTATAGCAGTGGGTTTTTCTTTACGAATTTCGTTTGTGTGCCATATTTCCGTCACAATTTCTTTTGCGCTTTGACGGGTAACATCCGCTTCATAGCTCATATCTTCTGGCGAAGGCAGTTCATGCAATATTTTAAAAAGCTCATCGTACTTTTGCATCAGAGTGCGTCGTGTTACTTCAGTCGGATGGGCAGTTAACACCAACTCAATTTCAAGCGATTCAATTTTTGCTAACACCGATTCAGGGCTATGCCCGCTCTCTAATAAACGATCAAGAAGGTGCTTGACTAAAAATGGAGAATCATCACTTTGTGGCAAAGTTGGCCGACGTACTACCTCGTGAAATTGCTCAGCAATGTTGGCCAGATTTAAAAACTGATTAAAGGCTCTAGCCACAGGCAAAATCTGAGATTGTGGTAAATCTCTTAAGTAGGTAATGAGTGTATTCTCTTCGTGCAGATCCGTTTTATCTTGTTTTGCTCGCTTTCGAATTTCTTCAATGACTTCAAGCAACGTACTCCCTTGAGCTTGCTCAATCACCTGTCCCAGTAGCACGCCTAACGTCTTGACCTGCTCCCTCAACTCCGGGTGTAAATAACTCATGTTGGATTCCTTATTATCTCGTGCACACAAAGTGCGCTCTAAATATTAGCAAAGTGTGCCTCTAACTGAAATCTAAGTCCGGGTGTAAAAGCAAATCTACGACGGATAATTGAGAATTAATTTGCTTGACTGAAGCAAGACTAACAAATGCAGCTCTGGGGAACATACCTTAAGTAACGAATACTTAACTTCTGAAGCCATCTAAAGATGGCATCAGAAGCTGCTTCTAGAATGATACCTACCCTTCAATTTGATCCAATTAGAAAACATAGAAGTTCATCAATGGCTTACCCTATTTCAACAAGTCGAGCCACTCCCAGGAATCAGGTATTGCTGTATAAACATGTGGCGAGAGTCGAATGCCATACCCTGGCCTGTAATCGACGTACACAGCCTGCTCTGCTAATTGTTTAATGACACTTTCGGGGTCATTAGATACGTTTAAGCAAAGTGTTCCCCCTCTTTCTTCTGCATCCCTTGGGGATATCGGGCGGATTCCCCTATCGTAAGCTTCCTTAATACAGCGATTCACCCACTGCTTGTTATGCAATAAACAAATATTAACTCCTATTTTATCCAGTGTTTTAATTCCCGCGAGCGCAAAATAATAGGGCCACACATTAGGTGTACCTCCCATAAAACGGCGTGCATGTTGTGCATACTCAAAGTGCTCAATATCAAATTCAAATGGATTTTCATGAGAAAACCAACCAACATCAGATGGCTCTAAGTAGGAAGTAACATTTGGATTAATCCATAAAAACCCTGCTCCAGGGCCACCACACAACCACTTAACACAGGACCCAACAACCGCATCGGCGTCCCAATATTTCAATGATATAGGTAGAATGCCAGCACTTTGTGCAACATCCACGATGGAAAAAACATCGTTCAGTTTACAAAGCGTTATGATTTTAGACACATCTTGCAGCTGGCCATTCCCATACAAAATATGCGTAATAAGAGCAACCGTAGGGCGCCGTTTCAATGCTGCTTCCCAAGCATCCAAACTAGGCTCTTCAACCCAATCGATGTTCCAACAACCCTGCATTGCCTTTCTTGCTGCAAACCCCATAGAAGGGAAATCTTGGCGAAGCATTGCTATGCTTGTATTTGTGGATTTAAGCTTCAATGAATGCAAAATTTTTGAAAAACCTGCTGTTACCCCCACTTGAGGACAAATATTATCGGAATGAGCACCTAACATTAGGGCTAAAGCCGATCTAAACTCACTCAACAGATCAAACCACTTAGGCCATGCATTTGCACCCTGCTGCTCCCACAAACCGATGCCATGAACAAGATTTTCATCGGCTACTTTTGCCCTTGCTCCCATTGAATGATTCAACAGGTATTGCCCTTTAGGCACATAAAATAAATCACTAACGTCATTGGCTATTATCATTATGATATTCCACTTTTAATAGGTGCACGTACCGTACCGTACCGATCCCCCCATTGATTGGTCATATTACTTCTAACGGTCCATAAATCAGGAAATAAGGTCTCAGAGCAACCGTCTAAGAGCTGTTTTACCAGCCTCCCTTTTAAAGATTTAGTATCCAATCCAATGGTTTTTTCAATTAACTGTAAATGCAAAAATCTGAATTTACGAAATAACTTATCATAATCAGCAAAGGCTTCTGCTACCATATAGGCATCATCATGCAAATAGTGCGCATCATATATATCTTCTACAGAACGATCATAGGCATCCAAGTAGTTTTCTTTAAAGCTTGCCCATAGCTTTTCTGGCATTTCTAAAAGTGTACGAAAACCTGGAGATTCTTGACCACTCCCATTCCCTAACTCCAATCGAATGTATTGATACTCTCTTGGAGACATCGTTTCCAGAACAGCCAAACTATCAATCATAATTTCTATAATTCGATGCACTCTTTGCATGAGAGTAATGACCCTAAAGCTGTTCCCTTCACGCATCCAATCATCAATTTCTAAAAAGGTAAAAGCGATCAGTTTCATCCAAAGCTCTTCCGTTTGATGAACAATTTGGAACATCAGCTCATCATGGGTGCATAGCTCATGGTATTCTTTTTGACAATCAAATAACCGCTGTATTCGCAGGTACTGTTCATAATCCAATCGTCCCGAACCCGCCATCATTTTATAAAAATAATTCCGGTCCATAACCAACCTCCTTGGCTACCTAACTTTTTGGTTCGATTTGCGCCAAAATAGATGCCAGTAACTGATTGTGTTTATTTTTATTAGTTACCGTTTAGCGCTTTGTGTGAAATCATCCTGCACCTCTCCAGATTATATCCAATCTCAATATAACCGGAAAAATACTATAATAGCTTTGCAAGCATTCCTTCAGAGACTTCCCATAAACATGAAAATCCATTCGCTGGCTTTATATGTCGAATGACATGGAGAATAATTTAAATGCTCACCAATTCAGGAATTACGTTTTATTATTAAATCACAAATACTCAATATAATTTGAAGGCATGCCAGAAAATTGAAAGTAAAATACCACTCAGGTAGGTTTAGTTAATTAGAATATGTGTAACGGGTTGATCTCATCAAAAAAATAGCTAGCCTCGCAACCACTTACAGAACGGTCAACTTATTAATATTTACTGGTCTTCAGCTAGGATGATGTACTGTCTGTTAAAGGATTGGATACGAGAAAAAATGTCTTTATAGGAATGGTCTGTCAAGCAAACCGATTAAGCGAATACACCCGCGTCAGTCGTGGTTGCACCCTTTCTGATTTACCAACCAGAAAGGGTGCATGCATGCAGTTTACCGGCTCGTCATCACTCTTCTTCGGGGACGGCACTTTGGATCATCTTAACAAGCTCACCTGATTCACTCAGTTCAGTAATAATATCGCAGCCACCCACCAGCTCACCATTGATGTATAACTGAGGAAAAGTTGGCCAATTCGCGTATTGCGGTAATGTCGCCCTAATCTCTGGGTGTGAAAGTACGTCTACATAAGAAAACCGGCGCTCACAAGCCATAAGGCTTTGCACAGCACGTGCTGAGAAACCACACATAGGTTGGTTAGGGTTTCCTTTCATGTACAAAATAACGGGGTTACTTTCGATTTGCTCTTTGATGGTCGCTAAAACCTCAGACATGCTCACACCTGTCGCTCATGATTCTCATAGGCGCACAGTGTAACTGAAAATCCTGATCTGAGCACTAGGGATTAGCTAGAAAACCCGCTTGGCTTTTCTAGCATTATGCTTTCTGGATACTGATTCGACATAAGTTTCTGCCAGCCAACGGCTTATGAAAAAATTAAACCCTTATGACTGGCCATTTCACTTTCATGATTGGTGTTTTTCACTGTTTTTAGATTTATCTTGAGCAACACATCGAAAATCTTTGTGGATATAGACGACTGATTCACTTCCTGAACCTTTTGACTTTGTCGATAATTCTGAAATGATAATCTCCGGGCAAGGGTGACTGACCCAGGATTCAGGCTCTTCATCCTCCTCGGATAACCACTCAGCTTGTGCTGCTCCAGCAAGCAAAACACCGAGTGAAAACCAAATAGCAGGCATCGCTTTCATTTATCCATTCTCCTATGTTGAACATCCATAATCGCTCGCATGAAACAGATCAGAATCACCTGACCTTTAAGGGTTGAGTGAAGTAAAGCAGAGGAATATGAAAGTTCACTGAAGAAAATAAGACAATCTTGTGATAATCCGTAAAATAGGCTGACTTCTTCCCTTATCTAGCAACTTGTTATACTTCTGACACACGAACCCATTCCTGGCAACGCAGCTTGAAAAACGCCCCCTATACTAGAGTGAATTTGCTAGTGGGCACGGCATGCCTATCCTGCTATCCTAGCGCGAGCCACTCTTTCAATCGGTGGGCCCAACCGAAGGACTTTACTGAAAAAGTTACATGAGTTTCCTAACATTACAGGCTTTAAGCTGCGCCATTGAACGCACGCCCATATTGCATCAGGTAGGCTTTTCCTTAGAAAAAGGGGAAATTGGATGCTTACTGGGACCGAGCGGCTGCGGTAAAACCACTCTTTTGCGCTTGATCGCTGGCTTCTATACCCCCTCAAGCGGACAGATCGCGCTAAATGAACAAGTGATGAGCCAATCTAATTTTGTGCTTGCACCAGAGAAGCGTGACATGGGCATGGTGTTTCAAGATTATGCGTTATTTCCCCATCTCAGCATCCAAGACAATTTAGCTTTTGGGTTGCGCCGCTGGGAGTCCCAAAAACGTCAAAGTCGACTAGAAGAAATGCTGAAGCTGACGGGGCTTGCTCATTTGGCTATGCGTTACCCTCATGAACTCTCTGGTGGACAGCAGCAACGTGTTGCTCTGGCTCGAGCCCTGGCGCCAAGACCAAAACTCTTACTGATGGATGAGCCTTTCTCTAACTTGGATGCCGAACTGAGACGCACCCTTAGCCAGGAAGTCCGCCAAATGCTAAAAGATCAAGGAATAACGGCTCTGATGGTCACGCATGATCAGCAGGAGGCTTTCACACTAGCCGATCAGGTTGGGGTGATGAAGGAAGGCCAATTACTGCAATGGGACAGCGTTGAGTCCCTGTATCACCAGCCAAACTGCCCAGACGTTGCCACTTTTATTGGTGAGGGACAACTGATTCAAGGGGTGTACGATGAAGCTGGCTGCGCTTCGACAGCATTGGGCCCGATTCAAGTTCAATCGAAGGAAGCTCTGAATAGAGGCGACTCACTGCATATCCTACTGAGGCCAACGGATTTCCTTATCAGCGAGCACGGCTCAGAAGGGGCTCTCATCTCAAATCAATTCATTGGCTTTGGCTCTCAACTGGAAGTAGAGTTGAACTCCAAAGAACGAATTCGATGCCAAACCCCTAGCATTTGCACTCTATCGCCCAATCAATCCATCCATTTGAGAGTTAAACCAGGGTACTACCGTGCGTTCACTCAACAAGAACTTTGTTGATGAACAAAAATGCTCACAAGTCCGTTGGTTAGGGTTAGTCTAAGTGCAATCGATTTAAAGCCCTCAAAAGCATTTCACTTTCTTGCTTGTCCGCGTTCGTATCCAGCACCAATGCTTGAGCTTGATCAAGTGAATGCCGAATGTCTACTGATCCATCGGTGGCCTTACGAAGAACTTCAAAATCCGCTTTGAGTGCCTGCTTCCAGTCCGACGTGCCTGATTTCCTTTGAGCTGCCAAGAAGATGCTCGCTAAACAAGCTCGGCGCTGTGCTTCTGGGTGCTTGATAATGCCAGATTTAATTGCATGAGCAACTTCTTGACTGCGTGTAAAGGTTAAGTAAATGGAATACTTGGGGTATTGTCGACAATCCAAAACACGCATGTGATTTTCAGACCATTGGTAAAGGTCTTCTAGTGGTCGTTCAGAGAAAGTCACGCTGATGATTCCGTAAGGAAGAGTGAGGGTGAAAGTATTCCCTTTGATTAAAGGGGATTAGCGAGGGCCAGAACCTAAGTCGAGCTGACCCATACTTGAAGATTAAGCAACCTGTACTGGAATGGCGTTGCTGGTATGACTGACGTCATTGCCTTCCATCATATAGATAAGACGGGGTTTAAACTTAACCAACTCTTCTTCAGAGTACTGAGCGTAGGCACAGATGATCACTCGATCACCAACACTCGCTAAGTGTGCAGCTGCACCGTTAACCGATATGATACCAGAGCCTTCCTCACCACGAATCGCATACGTCGTAAAGCGCTGTCCATTTTCGATGTTGTAAATTTGAATTTGCTCGTACTCGCGAATCCCCGCCATATCAAGCAGGTTTCCATCGATCGCACAAGAGCCCTCGTATTCCAACACCGCGTGGGTTACACGAGCTTGATGCAGTTTGGCTTTTAGCATAATGGATTGCATGTTTACGACCTTTACCTAGTATGGCTAAGAGCTCCTAACACCCATAGACTGGCCTTCATCACGTCCGCCATGCCTGGAGCGACGCGGAAGTATGCCTCAATCTTTAAGGCGATTCAACGCCACCTCAAGATTGTCAATGAGTCGCGCTTTACCCAAATAAGCTGCAACCAAAATCACCCATTGATGATCACTTACACTCGGCTTCCCTAATCCTCTGGCCTCACGTACCTCAAGGTAGTCGGGTTTTAGCCCAGCTTCCACTAACGCATGAATACCATATTGCTGAGCATCTTGCCACTCACTGGGTTTTTCAAGTAAGCGCTTCGAAACCTCGGTTAGGATCTGGTAAAGCTGAGGCGCAATTGCCCTTTCTGACTCACTCAAATATTGGTTACGTGAACTCAGAGCCAACCCATCTTCAGCTCTTACAGTGTCGACACCGACCACTTCAATGGGCATCGCGAGATCCGATACGAGCTTTCGAATGACAGCCAGCTGTTGATAATCTTTTTTCCCGAAAAATGCGACATCCGGCATTACCATGTTGAAGAGCTTGGTCACAACGGTTGCAACACCTTCAAAATGGATCGGGCGACTTTCTCCACACAGCCCTTCAGAGACTCCAGGCACCTTAACCCTTGTTTGATTCATCTCTCCTTCGGGGTACATAGTACTTACGGAGGGGATATACAACAGATCACAACCAGCAGCCTCTAACTTATGTTGGTCAGATGCAAGTGTGCGAGGATAAGCCTCAAGATCCTCTCCCACGCCAAACTGCAAGGGATTCACAAAGATACTGCTGACAACAACATCGCACTGTTCTTTCGCTGCTTGGACCAGTTGAATATGACCGTCATGAAGATTGCCCATCGTTGGGACAAAACCAACACGTTGTCCAGCGCCTTTGGCTTCTTGCACTCGAGCGCGCAATTCATCCAGTTTCTCAATGCTGTACAACATGCTCATTCAAAACCTTGTTCCAGAGTAGGGAAATCTCCCTGACGCACTTCATTCGCATAGGCTTCAAATGCAGAAGGGATCGAGCGCCCATCAGTCAGGTAATTTTTGGAAAACTTGGGGATTCTACCGACTGTAATGCCAAGCAAATCGTGCATAACCAACACTTGCGCATCCGTATAAGGTCCAGCACCAATACCTACGACAGGAACTGAAGCTTGCTGGGTAATACGCTGCGCTAGCTGAGTGGGTACACACTCCAAAAGCAGCATGTCAGCACCGGCATCTTCCAACTCTTGGGCAGCCTGGATAATTTCTTCCGCTGCGCCTTCATCACGCCCTTGCACTTTAAAACCACCCAACTTATGAACAGACTGAGGCGTTAATCCCAAATGCGCACACACTGGAACGCCTCGTTCGGCAAGTAAGGTTATCGTTTCCGCAAGCCAAACACCTCCCTCAATCTTGACCATTTGGGCGCCGGCCTGCATCAAACGAGCGGCATTCTCAAGCGTAGATTCTGGTGTATTCGTGGTCATGAAAGGCATATCGGCTATGATCCAACTGCCTTTGTTACCTCTTGCGACCATTTCTACGTGATAAACCATATCATCAAGCGTAACGGCCAGGGTGCTGTCACGACCTTGCAATACCATACCAAGCGAATCCCCAACTAAGAGGGTTTCTATGCCGGCTTCTGATGCCCAATGAGCAAAGGTCGCATCATAGACCGTGACCATAGCGAATTTCTTTTGCTCATTTTTAAGCGTTTGCAGCTTACTAAGCGTTATTTTACCGAGAGGGCCTTGGCTACTCACACCAATCTTCCTGTAGACAGAAATGACTGGCACATGGTCTTGATATGATGGTCCCAAGTCAAGAGGGATTTCATCCCTTTCATCAACAATGATGGCAAAGAAGCGAGATAGGAGGGTTCTTCAAAGCGGGTCGAGAGGGCAATCAAGTCATTCATACAAAAGCAATGGGGGTGCATCTGAATATCAGCAAATCACCGCCAAGCTGACCATCAGTGCCTTAACTCAGCATCTAAATGATCTACAGCTTCGACCCAATCAGAATCTTCCTCAATCGCTTCTTTCAGAAACGCAGATTGGGCACATGTCCAAAAGTTAGCTTCATACAGCTTGGTCTCAGGCTTTAAGTTATGTTCACTAATAAACCGAGAAATGCTGTCATTATCAGAAGGCAAGCCTAGCTGGTCAAACAGTGCCGACAACCCGAAGTGATTACTTGTATCCATATCCCCTCCGCCTGGGTGTACGCGAACCTTCTTTGATCAGTTTAGCTCCCTGTTTTACGCCAGTAAGACCTTATATCTTAGATCCTTATGACGCTTTGTTTTTCTTAGCCTTTTTCTGTTTTTTTAGCTTTTTTTCAAAACGCTGATCCCAACGCTTAAAACGTTCCCGACAGTAGTTATCCAGCTCCGCATAATTCTGGAAATAGAGTTCACAACCCGCATCAATAGCCACATCCCGTTCACAGCCTTCCGTCGAGTGCTCTCGACAAATAGCTGGACGAACGTCGTAAATGCCGCAACGGTTATCGGGTAATAAATGCGTGCAAGGTGCTTGCACCAATAAGTACCAGCCATTGCAATCTTTAAATACATGAACCCCCCGATGAGAGATTTGCCACAACAACACATCAAATTCATCTTTGGTTTTTGGGGTATCAATTTCTTGAGTAATGTACTGACAACACAACGCTGTGCAAGCATCACACTTATTAGCCGATGCAGTCGACGAGCTTGTCGTCTCACCTGCATTAGGATCAAACGCCACGACATCCTCTTCTTGGACGCTCGGAATACGTTCCACAGTTACCCTCTTTTCAAGCAGAAAAGCCTGAGGATAAGAGCCCCAGGCTTCATTAAACAGATATTATGATGTTTTGATACAAAAATGACTGCGTATCAATTCATCATCTCACCAAATGCAAAAAGTGCATGTGTTTTTCGTATTGGTCCAAAATATCGTTGATGATCTGATCTTTTGTCCAACCCATCACATCATAGTTTTGGCCACCTTCCCGAAGGTGTACCTCAGCGCGGAAATATTTTTTCTCTTCCTGCACATCATCTTCTTTTTCAGTGCGTTTCGTTTCGGTCACCAAAAAGGTTGGTTGTACATAGGCCCTTGGACGAACCTCATACAGAAAGTCCACTTCTTCCCCATGAAACACCTCTAAGCGCGCTCTTCCTGCCTGCTCATCACGATGAACTTGTGTGGAAATGCCTTGCTTCTCCAACTCTTCACCTACATCACCGAATGCAGGCACGACGACATCTTCAATAAAGCGATTAACATGTGCTCTTCTTGGGAATTGTACCATCGCTCGAAGGCGTCTCTGCCAAGGAACGTGCACCAAACTTTCTCGAGGAGCAAGGTTTGTAACCGTTAAGCTTTCTCGCTTAAAGGCTTCAATACGCAATGCTTTAATTAATCCATAACATGCAATCAGCAAAACGATTGAGAAAGGCAATGCACTGGCGATGGTGGCGGTTTGCAACGCTGCCAAGCCACCTGCCAGTAGCAATGCCGTGGCGACAATTCCTTCAGATGAAGCCCAAAATATTCTTTGCCAGACCGGAGTATCGTCATGCCCACCTGATGCCAACATATCGACCACCATTGATCCTGAATCCGAAGATGTCACAAAAAAAACGACCACCATTAACGTTGCTAAACCCGATAAAAATTGTGAAAAGGGAAATTGCTCTAGAAATTGGAAAAGCGCTATCGATACATCATCTTGAACGGCTTTTGCCAATACCTCCTGCCCTTGGTTTAAAATCAGATCAATTGCAGAGTTACCAAAAAAAGTCATCCAGAGTAAGGTAAAACCAGCAGGTACAAATAAAACCCCCATTACAAACTCGCGTATGGTTCTGCCTCTGGAGACACGAGCAATAAACATTCCGACAAATGGCGACCAAGACATCCACCAGCCCCAATACAAGAGTGTCCATCCACCCAACCAATCGGTCGAATCATAGGCATACAAATTAAACGTCTTACTCACAATTTCCGAAAGGTACGCTCCGGTATTTTGAACGAAGGTTTGCATCAATAAAACGGTCGGTCCAAACACTCCTACAAATAACAAGAGCACAACCGCAAGCAACAAATTCAACTCAGACAGACGGCGTATACCAGCATCCAAACCCGTCACAACCGAAATAGTAGCAAGCGCAGTGATGCCAACGATCAACCATACCTGTGTGGTTTCGCTAACGGGAATATCCATCAAGTAATTTAGGCCGGCATTCACTTGCAATACGCCATAGCCTAGAGAGGTTGCAACACCAAAGACCGTTCCAATGACAGCGAAGATATCAACGGCATGACCTATTGGGCCATAAATTTTTTCTCCGATAATGGGGTACAACGCAGATCTGAGCGTTAAAGGCAAGCCATGTCTATAACTAAAAAAGGCTAATATTAACGCAACAATTGCGTATATTGCCCAAGCATGTAACCCCCAATGGAAAAACGTTAATTTCATAGCCTCTTTGGCTGCTTCAATCGTCCCCGCATCTCCAACAGGAGGACTTAAAAAGTGCATGACAGGTTCTGCAACACCAAAAAACATTAATCCAATGCCCATACCTGCTGAAAACAACATAGCAAACCAAGAACCATAAGAAAAATCTGGCTCTGCATGATCAGGCCCTAATTTAATTTCACCGTATTTTGAAAGACCTAAAAAAGCGACCACGATTAAAATAATGGCGACCGCCAATACATAAAACCAACCAGCATTACTCACAATACTGGATTGTAAACTTTGAAAATGTATTTTTGCCTCATCAGGAAATAAAACGGCATATAAACAAATAAGGAATATTAATAAGGTAGATCCAAAAAAAACGGGGGGATTGATTTTTACTCGAGGTTTGTTCTCTGTTTCACTCATCATTTCACTCATGTGACACCTATAGTCTTTTTTTATTCAAACATATTTCCTCATCAAGCATCAAATGAGGACTCGCAAATGATCCCACTCTCCAACTTTTTTTCTCGAGCAACAAGTAAGCATTATCATTAGGTTTAAAAGATAACCACTCCTTTGTGTAAGCAGTCACTTCCTTGAGGTCTGTCAGAGAAAAGTGAATGGCTGATACCCATGACCATTTAAAACAATCAAACACAATACTTACAATAGCTACTAATATGAGACTTTCATATTCAGCAAAACACATCAGATAACAAAGCGTAACAACTGCCATCAGAGTACTGATAATCGAGTCTCAGAAAGCCTAAGCCACCCTTTGATAGGCTACGTTGATTGTCCAGAAAGCGTTCGACTCCATGATGACCACCACAATGCGATTAATCACTCTCTGCTTGCTTAATTGTTTGTTGATATCAACCTATCTGTCCGCATCACCTCAGTCATCTGGTGAATGGTTTTTAATGGATACCCCTCAGGGTCGTATAGAAATTCGCCAGTTAGGTGACGCTCAAAACTACTGGTTAGAAGACAGGGAAGGCAATAAAATTACTCTCAATGAACGCCAACAGTTACCCCTCTTTTCAGCGCCTGCAACAAACCCGCGAAGAGGCATCACGCCCATTAATCAGTTTGGTGACACTCCCGTGTTGGTGTTTCAAGTCGAGTTTAATGATATTGCCTCTGAACTCTCCACGACAGACTTAAATAGCCTTATTTTTGGTACCTCTGAAAGCGTGGCCAGTTTTTACCGGGATTCATTATCGAATCAAGTACGACTCATTCCGGCAACAGAATCACAAGGAACAAATGACGGTATCATCAAAGTTAAACTCAACGAAGTTCATCCCAATACGGGAAGACAAACCGTTGAAAGTTGGGTAGATAAAGCCTTACAACAAGCCAACGCATACATTGACTATGCTCATTTCGATCGTAATAAAGACGGTAAATTAGAGACAAATGAATTAGCGCTTATTTTTGTATTTGCAGGTTATGAACATGCCATTATTGGTCAAGCACCCAATGTCTGGGCCCATGCCAATGCTGGGCGAGAAGGCATCAGCCTTGATGGTGTGCAGGTAGGAAAATACCTTGTCGTGGGTGAACGTCACGGAAGCTCTGTTCAATACAACCCCATGACCATTGGTATTATTTGTCATGAATTAGGGCACCTTTTGTTTAATTTACCTGACCTATATGTCCAGAATGGCGGTGGTTCCCAAAACTCTGGTTTTGGTGCTTGGGGTTTGATGGGAACCGGTGATAAAGCCAGAGTTTCTGGAGAACCCAAAGGGAAAAATCCTATTGATTTTTCCGGCTGGAGTAAAAGCCAAATAGGGTTATTTTCTCCTAGAGTATTAGAAACCAGCCATGAACAAACAGAGCTTGCCATTCAGCAATCTAACGATACGGCCATGGTTTGGGCAGACCCCTATAAGCACCTCCAATATTTCTTACTAGAGTATCGGGATACAACCGGGCTTGATAGCGCTCTGGATGACAGTGGGTTACTGATCAGTTATGTTGATCAAGGCCATTTTTCCTTAAACAGTGCAGGGAAACGCTTAATTCGAGCAGAAACAACTGACAATCAAAAGCTTTTTGGTCCAAACGCACCGACGTATACATCCAGAAATTCATTCATTAATAAACAGCTTTCTCAAGGAACCGCTAATCTTTTCTACAGCGCTGAAGGCGTCATTAAAGACAATGTTCGCAACCAACTGAGTTTCTTATCTCAATTTTCAACCTCTCATAAAAGCAGCTATGGCTACAACGAGAGGCCTTGGGAGCCTTCTCCAAAAAGCACCAGCCATACGGTTATCATGAGCATTCAAAGTGGCCTATCTGATGTTGCAGAAGGGGTCGATATTGGTGTTGTTTTACCCGGGCAATTTGAGATTGGCCTCGCAGACAGCCTGACAAAAGCTCAATCGGGTAATTATATACTTTCAACGACCGTGGAACCCGAAGACCAAGCTTGGTTTCGCGCATTTTTTGATGTTAAAACGCCTCTAGAGGCCAACAAGGAATACTTTATCGTAGTCAAACCGATGACAACCGCTCAATTGATGATTGACTCAGGCCCAGCCAACGGTAAGTTCTATGAGAATGGCAGCAAAAGTGATCAGGACTTCAGTGTAAGACTATTAGTTGAAACATCACCCGATGACAATCGTGCTCCTACCGCTTTTAAAACGGCCTTAACTCTATCGCCAAACACCCCCTTAGACTTGAACGTGAGCACGTTAAGTATATCGGACCTAGATAATGATAGGGTGAAACTCACAGTGATCGATGCAGCAGGTCTCGACGTCTCACAAACAACGTCTGGGGTAACCATCAATGCAAAATCTCAACTTGAAGAAGATATTAAAATCCGTCTTCAACTTGATGATGGTTATAACCAAGTTGAGCAAGTTATTATTCTGACGGGTAATGCTAACGACCAGCCTTATCAAAATGCAGGGTACAAACTATCTGAAGAAAAGTCGGGCGGATCAACCAACCTTATTTACTTGCTCTTGATGTTTATTTTAATCAGAAGCCAACGATTGGGTTCACGGATTTCACCCACAAAATGCCGTTAACTTCAGTTGGAAGAGGAATCTGCTTGTTTTTTCTCCGCTCGGCGTCGAGCAAAAAAGCGGCTCATCATGGTCGAGCACTCCGACTCTAACACCCCTTGTGTTATCGCCATGCGATGATTGTAAGCAGGTGATTCATGCAAGCAAAGTCGCCCCGTTAATGCACCTGACTTGAATTCACTCGCACCATAGATCAAATGATCAATACGAGCATGTATCAGAGCCCCCCAGCACATGGTGCAAGGTTCTAAGGTAACGTAGAGGCTAGCACCTGGTAAACGATAGTTTTGCATCTGAATAGCAGCGGCTTGCAACGCTAAGATTTCTGCGTGTGAACAGGGGTTATGAGACCGGATGGGTTGATTATACCCTCGACCAATAATGTGATCGTCAAGCACTAACACAGCGCCTACAGGTACTTCATTTTCATTCGATGCTCGCTCTGCCTCAAGCAGCGCATGCTCCATCCATTGGGCATGCCTTTGATATTCTGAATCAGGCAAATCAGACGCTGCTTGAATATTCATAATTAAACAGCCCAATCAATAGGCTCAAGACCCTGTTGAATTAAAAACGAATTAGTCTGAGAAAAATGACGATTCCCAAAAAAACCTCGGTGAGCTGACAATGGAGAAGGATGAGGGCTTTTTAGAACGAGGTGTCGACTTGCATCAATCACTTGCCCTTTTTTCTGTGCATAGCTACCCCACAATAAGAATACCAAACCAGAACGATGGTCATTAAGCTGTTTAATCACTTGATCCGTGAAGGTTTCCCAACCTTTATTTTGATGAGAACCGGCTTTAGCCTGCTCTACGGTTAACGTCGCATTTAAAAGCAGCACTCCCTGTTGCGCCCAAGGAGTTAAATCGCCGCTTCCGGTCATCGCACAACCAATATCTTGCTGAATCTCTTTAAAAATATTGACTAATGAAGGAGGAGGTGCGACCCCATTTCGTACAGAGAAACATAAACCATGCGCTTGTTTAGGACCGTGATAGGGATCTTGGCCAATGATAACAACCTTCACTTGATCAAAATCTATTTGATTAAATGCATTAAAAATATGTTTGCCTTCAGGGTAAATGGTTTTTCCCTGCTGTTTTTCTTCTTTTAAAAATTGCTTTAATGCCTTCATGTATGGAGCATTAAGTTCTTCCCCAACATACTGACGCCATGATTCGTTCAGTGCACCGGCTCGTTGCATACGGTTACTGCATCCTTTTATATTGAGTTATCAAGCTTGAAATCATTGCCCACCACATTCATTCTGAAGCAGTGAACAATGATCAATGTTGGCAGGTAGACAAACCGCTAAGCGTCAATATCCTCAGCTTTTGGTTTCATATGAGGAAATAAAATGACATCCTTAATGGTATTCGTATCCGTAAAGAACATGGCCAGTCGATCGATTCCTATCCCCTCACCCGCCGTAGGAGGCAATCCGAATTCCAAAGCCGTCACATAATCTTCATCGTAGAACATCGCTTCATCATCGCCCGCGTCTTTTTCCTGGACTTGAGCTTCAAAACGAGCTGCTTGGTCTTCTGCATCGTTGAGCTCCGAAAAGCCATTAGCAATTTCACGACCACCGATGAAAAACTCAAAGCGATCCGTTACGTGAGGGTTTTCATCGTTTCTACGTGCAAGCGGAGAAACTTCCGTTGGATATTCCGTAATGAAGGTAGGCTCATCTAAGCGATGCTCTACCGTTTTCTCAAAAATCTCGATTTGTATTTTCCCTAATCCCCAGCTGTTTTTAAGAGGGATATCCAAATCTGAAGCGACCTTACTTGCGGATTCGATATTATCAATATCGCCTCTTGAAAGATCTGGATTAAAATACAAAATAGAATCAAACACCGACATACGTTTGAACGGCTGACTTAGATCGTAGTCTTTTCCTTGATAATGCACCGTGGTTTTACCTAAGACTTCAGATGCCATGCCTCTTAACATGTCTTCTGTTAAATCCATAAGCTCATTGTAATCCGCATAGGCTTGGTAAAACTCCAACATGGTGAATTCAGGGTTGTGCCGAGTCGAAAGCCCTTCATTTCGAAAGTTCCGATTAATTTCAAACACACGCTCAAAACCACCCACAACCAAGCGTTTTAGATACAGCTCAGGTGCGATACGCAAATACATGTCAATATCTAAGCTGTTGTGATGAGTGATAAAGGGCTTAGCCGTTGCGCCACCAGGGATGACTTGAAGCATGGGCGTTTCGACTTCCAAATATTCACGATCGTTCAAGTATCGACGTATGTAATCAACCATTTTGGAGCGCACTCGAAAACGTTCGCGCGTTCCCTCATCCGTCATTAGATCTAAATAGCGTTGACGATACTTAACTTCTTGATCCGCAATTCCGTGGAATTTTTCAGGCAGTGGACGTAATGATTTGGTGAGCAATTCGAATGATTCAATATGAACGTACAAATCGCCTTTACCCGATTTATGCACAGCCCCGGCAACACCAACAATATCACCAACGTCCCAGCTTTTGGTTGTTTCACCTTGTATGCTTTTTTCTGCATACAATTGAATACGACCGGTATTATCTTGTAACACCATAAAGGGGCCACGTTTCCCCATGATGCGGCCAGATACTGCTACTTTTTTATTTAATGCTTCTAATTCGGCTTTATCTTGCTCGCCGAGGGTTTCCTGTAAATCTTTTGCCCAAGCATTTCTACGAAACTGGTTTGGATGGCCATTAGCCGCACAATTTTTGCGTTTATCCGCCAGCTTGGCTTTACGTTGAGCGATGAGTTGATTTTCTTCAGCAGGAGACTGAGCATTTTGAGTGTCTTGGCTCATGATGTTTTTACAACCCCTTTTTCAAACTGGCTTCTATAAAGGCGTTTAAGTCACCGTCTAACACGGCTTGACAGTTACTGGTTTCTATACCCGTGCGCAGATCTTTAATGCGGGAGGAATCAAGCACGTAAGAACGAATTTGACTGCCCCACCCTATGTCGGATTTGGTGTCTTCGAGTGCTTGTGCTTCCGCATTACGTTTTTGCAGTTCAAGTTCGTATAACTTTGCGCGCAACTGCTTCATCGCTTGGTCTTTATTTTGATGCTGAGAACGGCCATTTTGACATTGGACCACCGTATTCGTCGGCAAATGCGTGATTCGAACGGCAGATTCCGTACGGTTAACGTGCTGGCCGCCCGCGCCAGAAGCTCGATAAACGTCGATACGTAAATCCGCTGGATTAATTTCAATATCGATATTGTCATCCACTTCTGGTGAAGCAAAGACGGAGGCAAAAGATGTATGTCGACGATTGCCTGAGTCAAAAGGAGACTTACGAACCAAGCGATGCACGCCAGTTTCCGTTCTCAGCCAACCGAAAGCATATTCTCCTTCAAATCGAATAGTGGCGCTTTTTATACCCGCCACATCGCCATCGGAAGCTTCCATCAATTCAACTTTAAAGCCGTTCGCTTCTCCCCAACGAAGATACATGCGCAACAGCATATTTGCCCAATCTTGAGCTTCTGTTCCACCCGATCCAGCTTGAATGTCAACATAGGCATGACAGGCATCCATTTCGCCAGAAAACATCCGACGAAATTCTAACTTGGCTAGCTGCTCTTCGAGTTGTCCCAACTCTGCCACGACCTCTTGTAAAGTCGCTTCATCCTTTTCCTCTACAGCTAATTCGAGTAAACCTTCAGCATCTTCTAAACCTGAATCAAGATTGTCTACTGTTTGCACCACAGCTTCTAATGCAGATCGTTCTTTACCCAATTCTTGAGCACGTTCTGGGTTATCCCATACACTGGCTTCACCCAATTCACGTTCAACTTCTTCTAACCGTTCAGCTTTGGCAGCGTAGTCAAAGATACCCCCGAAGAACATCTGTACGCGCCTTCAGATCTTTGATTTGTAACGTAATAGCGTTGGTTTCCACTGCGTTAACTCCTATACCAGAAAGTCACCTCACCTTACCCAGGAAGGCTCCCCTATTGGCTCACAAAAGCCCAGTATTCTACCTACTACTGCTCAGAATGTCAGCGCTTCACGGCATTGGCATACCGTTCTTTCTTTAGACTCCTATACAAGAAACCCCATTTCTATTATTCAACTGGCGGAAGTGGCTCTTTTACGTACGCTCTTTGCTGAAAGAAAAGGAAAGACCCTTGTGTCGGTAAGTCAATACTTTCACATTTAGGCCTATACTCTAAATGATTGGTACCTCTTTGATGATGCTTTCGGCCAAGAAGAGATACTGCTAAGCATCAGGGACAAAATCCGTAGAACATGGACTGTTCGTTATGAGTCTCTTTACTCCTGCCATCAAGCTTCTCAGCCGACTTCGCTACAAAGCAAAGTTTTTTCTGCTGTATGGTGCCTTTCTGATTCCTCTTACGCTGCTACTGATTCAATTTTTAGCCAACTATCAACGTCAACAAAGTTTGAACCAGGATCAGATTCAAGGCTTGAGTTTACTCAGCACTATTCCGCACGTGCTAGATGCCGGAAATGCCCAAGCTTTAAAACCCCTGTATTCCAACACACCGGCAAAATTTAATGCCGCTGATGAACTCAACAAGATTTTATCTTCACTTGAACGAGATCAGCATGTATCCGCTGCCACGCAAGTTAAAGAAGCTATTTCTAACTGGAATGCATTAAAAGGGAATGGTTCCGCGAATTGGGAACCTTGGCTGACTCAAATTCTGCATTTAGGTCAATCCATCGAACAAAGATACCACTTACTCCGCGTCGATCAAGCCGGAGAGGATTACCGTATACGCCTGATATCAACAGAATTACCGCGCTTAATCACAGTGTTGGGTCTTGCTACTTATAATGCCTTAAAGGTCTCAAAAGCCGGTCAATTCACCCCTGAAACCTTTATCGGTACCAGCAATGCCAAAGGGGCTGTAGACCGACAACTGCTCAAAATACAAAACGACTTGGCTTTTCTAGGGGAGCCTTTGCAAAACCAACATCCTGAGTTGGAATCCGCTCTAAAAGGAGCAAAAAGCCTCTCCGATTTTATAAAAACAAAATTGCTGGACCCAGATAGTCTTCAGGTTGATTCAAACAGTATTTTTGAGACTTATGCTGCCGCAACCACTGAGATCAACGCTGCCATAGGCAGTATGTCGCCCTGGCTCCAGCAAAACTTAGAAGATCGAGTGTCTAGCAGCCAGAACCGGTTCAATATATTAGTGGGTGTATTACTGCTTGGACTCTTAGCATCTATTTACCTCACAGGAGGCCTTTACACACAAATGAAGGTCATTATTGATGAGCTGGTTCAATCCACTCAAAAGGTCTGTGATGGCGATTTAACCGTGCGTATTCATACACATGTACGTGATGAAATGAGAAAAGTCATTGAAGCCTTTAATAATATTGTGGAGCAATTTCACAAAGTGATACGGGATAATAAACGCAGTGTGTTAGACATCAGCCAAACGTCTAATTCACTGAACAGCTTAACAGAAAGCACTCGCAGCGGTATGGATCAACAAAAAAATGAATCCGAAAGCTTAGCAACCGCAATGGAAGAGATGAATCAAACCGCTCGCAATATTGATCAACATACCCAAGTAGGAGCCGAATCGGCTCGTAATACCGACGTAAGTGCGGCGGATGCACAAAGCGTTATGACTGATGCCGCTAAAGAAATCCATTCTCTGGTCAATAATATCAACCAAACGGCTGCCGTTATCAGTGAGTTAGCCCAAGACGTGCAAAGCATCAGCTCGATATCGGAAGCCATTGCCAGCATTGCTGAGCAAACCAACCTGTTGGCATTAAATGCAGCGATAGAAGCGGCTCGAGCCGGCGAGCAAGGCAGAGGGTTTGCGGTGGTTGCTGATGAAGTGCGTTCATTAGCCACTCGTACCCATCAGTCAACGGAAGAAATACAAACCACTCTCAAAAAGTTACAACAAGTCAGCCAAGACGCCGTTAATTTAATGTCCGAAAGTGAACAGCAATTAGACGACACTGTGAAAAAAGTTGAGGGAACAGCCAAAGCCTTAGAAGGCATAAAAGGCGCTAGCAATGAGATTCATAATATAACGCAAGAAATCGCTTCAGCCAGCACTCAACAATCCCAGGTAGCAGAAGGCCTTACTCGAAATATTCATTCCATTGTCGACGTAGCTGAACAAACGTCCAAGGATGCTGATAAAATTGCTGATTTAGGACAAAAACTCAGAACGCTGTCAGAACTCCAACAAAAACAGGTTTCACGCTACCAGGTTTGAGGCCACTCTGTATTACCGCTACTATAGCTTCCAATATTTATGATGAATTTCTGTAAGGCCATTGATATGCATTTGCTCTGCCGATTGGATGACATTCCCGAGGGACAAGCTAAAGGTTGTGAAATAGGTGACTTTAAGTGTTTTATCGTGCATAAAGAAGGTGTTATCTACGCTTACCAAAATCGGTGCCCTCATCTCGGCGTGGAAATGGAGTGGATGCCTGATCAATTTTTGGATTCTGAGGGGTGCTTAATACAATGTTCAATGCATGGAGCACTGTTTAAAATCGAGGACGGTCAATGCATCTCTGGCCCCTGTATAGGCGACCAACTGACCCGTCTTGAATGTGTAGTGAAAGATGAACATATATATTTGAACTCAATACCTGACTGAAACTTGGCATCGCCTTCCTATGAAAGCATATCCCTTTAGGGACTCAGTACTTTCAAAGAAGCTGACCCCGTTTCCTCAATCTTAAGAGCTATTCAATGGAATATTTACTTCAACTTTTAAAAGACAACCAAGATGTTCTGTTTGATGTCATCCAAAATACCGCACTCGCTGTTTTGGTGATCATAACGGCCATTACTTTATCCAAAATCCTAAAAAGCAGCGTTTATAAAGGCGTTTATCGCATCAGTAAACAAGATGACGTTATCAGTGACCTTTTAGCTCGGCTTTCTGGATACGTTGTTTACTTAATTGGCACCGTCATTATTCTCGATTTATTCGGAGTCAACACCACCAGTTTGGTTGCTCTGGTGGGTGCAGCAGGGCTCGCTATTGGTTTAGCCCTTAAAGACACTCTTAGCAACGTTGCAGCAGGAGTAATGCTCCTTTTTTTAAAACCTTTTAAGAAAAAAGAGTACGTCGATATAGGTGGCACAACAGGTACGGTTACAGGTCTCAGTTTATTCGTTACAAACCTTATGACACCCGATGGTGTTTGTATTACGATTCCCAATAGCAGTGTCTGGTCCAGCACGATTAAAAATTACAGTCGCAACCCACAAAGACGTATCGATATAACCATTGGCATTGATTACAGCGATTCAATTGATACAGGCTTGTCTGCTCTTCGTGAACTGATCGACGAAGAAAATCGAATTCTTCACTCTCCAGAGCCTCAGTTTCTAGTACACACACTCGCTGACAGCTCTGTCAATATCCAACTTAGGGCTTGGTGCCAAACACCTGAGTATTGGGATATTTATTGGTCATTACAGAAAGCCATAAAAGCTAAGATAGAAGACAAAGGTTTATCGATTCCATTCCCCCAACGAACCCTTCATATTCAAAACAGTTAACCAAAAAACTTATCGCTAAAATAGAACTGAACACATGCCAAATTTAAATAAAATTTTGGGCATGTGTTCATAGGGTTGTACTACCCCCCTTCAAAGAAGCAAAGCCGTTAAAGTGTACGATTCATAAATAAAGTTAAAACCTTGAATAAACGGTGAGGATCTTCGGCACCACACATTTCTCGACAAGAATGCATCCCCCACTGAGGCACGCCAATATCCAGTGTGGGCACCCCCAATTCTGAAGCCGTTATCGGGCCAATGGTTGAACCGCATCCCAAATCCGTACGGGTGACAAAATCTTGCACCGGAACTTTAACTTCTTCACAAAGCAACCGAAATTTAGCACTGGTTTCACTATTCGTTGCATAACGCTGGTTCGCATTGGTTTTAATCACGGGGCCTTGATTTAATTTAGGTCCATGATGCCCATCATGTCGATCACTGTAATTCGGATGAACGGCATGGGCATTGTCTGCAGAAATCATCATCGATTTTTGAATGAGGCGAATGCGTTTTTCAGGGTCTGGTTCTATACGCTCAATCACATTTTGAAGAAAAGGTCCCTGTGCCCCACAAGCTGATGCACTCCCAACCTCTTCATGGTCATTGCAAGTAATCAGTGCCGGTTCATCTTGGCTATGTAACAACGATTGTAATGCGATATAACAGCTCAACAAATTATCGAGACGCGCACTCGCAATAAAATCATTTCCCAGCCCAACTTGTTGAGGTTTTTGAACATCGTACAGCAGCATTTCAAAATCGATCACTTTATCGATCTTGTGCCCACTGTCTTGCAGCCAACTCGTTAAAAGGCCACGAAAATCTGAATAGGTTACTTGCTCATTTGAGTCTAGAAACAACACTGGAGGTAAATGTTGCTGAGGGTTCACCGTTCGTTCTTTATTGGCTTCTCGATCAAGGTGAATGGCTAAAGAAGGAATGAAAGCCACCGGGCGCTCAAGATTTACAAGATGTGAGACCAACTTGCCCGATGAATCTATCGCATGAACTCTTCCAGCCAATGAAAGATCTCGATCAAACCAAGGATTGAACAATGCTCCGCCGTAGACCTCCACACCCAATTGAGCAACACCTTGGTTTACCTGATCGGGCTGAGGTTTGACTTTTAAACATGGACTATCGGTGTGTGCTCCAACCATTGGCAAGCCTGTTTCAATGACCGGTTTTTTCCCCAAGCGGAAAGCAATGATGGAAGAATCATTACGCGTCACATAATATGAGCCATCGGGTTTGAGGGACCAACTTTCTTCCTCAAACAGACGCTGATATCCAGACTGATTTAAAGCTTCTGCCATATTGTACGTTGCGTGGAAAGGGGTCGGGCTTTTGGCTAAGAACGCCAGCAAATCGTTATTAAATGCCTCAATTTCCATCTATTTACTCCGTAAAATAGCTGGCACCAGTTTGCATCGGTTAATCAAGGCTGTCAAAAACAGATCATATAATCTAAATGAGTATTCCCTCATAGATTAAGCATTGATATGGGAAACGCTGCTCAATACGGCTCAAACAAAAAAACCGGTAACAAGTACCGGTTTTTTTAGATGCTAATTCTCAGTGTTGAGATTAGTGATTTGAAGCAGTTTTACTTGCTTCGTTTTCTTCGGTATGACTGCTATGGTCCTGACCATCCGTATTGGATACTTCAGCCTTGTTCTCATCATTCATCACTTCTAGCAACTCAACTTCGAATACCAATGTTGAATTTGCTGGAATTTTAGGACTAGGGCTGCGCTCACCATAGGCTAATTCAGCAGGAATATGTAAACGCCACTTATCCCCTTCTTTCATTAACTGTAATGCTTCCGTCCAACCTTTGATCACACGATTCACATTAAATTCAGCCGGCTCGCCACGATCGACAGAGCTATCAAACACTTCACCGCTAATCAGAGTGCCATGGTAATGTGTTTTAACTCGATCGGTTTCTTTTGGAGAACGGCCATCTTTTTTACCCGACTGAATCACTTCATACTGCAATCCAGAAGCGGTTACTTGAACGCCTTCTTTTTTAGCGTTTTTGTCTAGGTAATCTTTACCTTCTTTAGCAATTTGCTCTTTTTCTTGCTTTTGCTTCTCGAAGAACTCTTCCTGTAACGCTTGAATAGCCTTGCTGATGTCTTCTTGGGTAACTTTCTGGTCAGCACCTGCTAAACCATCTTTAAGCCCTTGAACCAACGCTTCGTTATTGAGATCGAAGGGAGCACCCTTGACGTTGTTTGCCATATTCCAGCCAATACCATAACTGGCTCTATCAGAATTATTAGCATAAGCAGGATCAGTCGCAGGGGTCTTTGCTTGCTCAGTTTCGGCCGCCGCTGGCTTAGCATCCGCTTGTTGAGCTTTGTCAGCGTCCGCTCCCTTATCAGAACCACAAGCGGTTAGCATCGCGATACTGGTGGCTAAAGTTAGGGCTTTCAATTTCATTGTGTTGTTCCCATCATTGTTAATTTTTAGCAGATTGCTTGAAGACTTTGGCAGGCATCAAGAAGCCAAGTTCCCCCCTTGGCAGCCATGATTCGCTGCCAAAAGCTTCCGCTGTTGAGTTTTGTTAACTAGATCACAAGTGGAGTGTGACACCAGCGTAAGGGCCATTAACCGCCGCACTTACGGCCAAATCGTCGTCATCACCGCCGAAGTCTTCTGAATCGACCTTAAGATTGAAGGAGCGATAGCCAGCAGTCAATCCAATGTCCAGCAAAGCGACGGTAAAGTTGTAATTTGCATACAGGTTAAAGTCGATCAATGAGCTACCGGCGTACCCAATGCCATTGACTTCAGCGCCAATCTGCAGGTCCGTAGTGGGTACATCCATTTCTGCCCGCGCATAGCCAAGCGGTAAAAATAAATTTAAATCTTCAGAAGCTTCAACACCACTGGTTTCGCCTTTCATTTTAACCTCACCAGAGAAGTGCCTCATGGTAAGACCGAAATTTATGCGCGTCATTGGGATTGGTAGCCCCCAATAAAAGGTGTAATCTGTATGAGTCAGATCCATATCTGTACTGACATTTTCATTGGCACTAAAGGTTTTTCCGCCAAATGAGATAGACTGACCAAATGGCTCTTTTCCATCAGTAACCAAATTTGTATGACGGATTTGAACATCTGGGATCACGGGAACAGCATGCTCCAGACCAATCAAAAACATATTTGCTGAAGAAGCCGAGAGGCCCAGGTCATCTTTCAGATTTAAATCTGTATTAGCGTTACCTGTTTTAGCTTCAATGTCCCCTTGGTAATCAGCTCTCCAGTAATAAGCTCCCCCATAAAGGTCAACCAACGGTAATGCTTGAGAAGTTGTCGCCAGTGCGCTTAACCCTAATGCGACCAATACTTTATTTGTTTTCATAATTTTTCCGATTCCTTAACTGTATAGGCTGTCATTACCGATGGAAACTATAGAATAGAAGCCTAGCCAAAAAGTTCCTTGACGTCAGGTTTTGTCAACCTTCAAACGTCATACCAAGTCGGCTCCCAACTTCCTTATAGAAATCAATTACGTTGCCTAGGTTTTGGCGGAATCTATCCTTATCCATTTTTTCCAGTGTACTCGCATCCCAAATACGGCAACCATCTGGGCTGAATTCATCTCCAAGTCGGATTTCGCCTTGGTATAAACCAAACTCCAACTTGTAATCGACCAGTATCATTCCACCCTGAAAAAATAACGAAGATAAACATTCATTGACAGAGAACGTTAGGGCTTTCATTTGCTCAAGCTGCTCTGACGATGCCCAACCCAAAGTGATCGCATGGGATTCGTTTATCATCGGATCTCCCAAAGCATCATCTTTGTAGAACAATTCGTAAGTGGAAGGCTCTAGAAGTTTGCCCTCTTCCAACCCCAAACGTTTACAGATACTGCCTGCAGCTCGGTTACGCACCACGCATTCAACAGGAATCATCTCCATGGACCTCACCAAGGTTTCGTTCGGAGATAACTGTTGGATAAAGTGGGTGGGAATTCCAGAGGCTTCCAAATGCTGCATGATGAATGCGTTAAATTGACTGTTAACAGCGCCCTTTCCCTCTAACTGCTCAAGTTTTTCTCCATTGAACGCCGACGTATCATCCCGAAATGAGAGCACCATACAATTAGGGTCATCCGTGGTATAAACGGATTTCGCTTTACCAGAGTACAGTTCTTTACGCTTTTGCATGGATGCATTCCAAAATGAGTTATACCAGTTGTCGCCAATCAAAACCTTGCTCTTGATCAGCTGTAGAAATCCAATGAGGCTGGCAAGCAAGCGCTTCCGACAAAGCCGCGATGGCCACCTGCCTACAATTGTTTTGCTCACTGATGTGCGAGGCTACCAAGTGCTGTAACTTGCCGGTATCAATGCGCATCAAGAGTTGAGCCGACTGCTCGTTATTAAGATGACCATAGTTTCCTGCCACACGCGCTTTCAAACGTGGGGGATAGGGGCCCTCTTGCAGCATTTTCACATCATGATTGGCTTCTAGCACCAAGGCATCACATCCACTGTACTGCTCACATACGTGCCCTGTTAAAGATCCAAGGTCAGTCAATACACCCAGCTTTTTGCAACCATTACTCAATACAAATTGCACAGGCTCTTTTGCATCGTGCGGCACAACCACCGGCGTAATATGAAAATCTTGCCACTCTAATTCGGCGTGAACATCCAGGCTTTTGACTCGACAATGTTCACGACCAATCAATTTACCCGCTCGCTCTGTCCCTGGCGTCATCATAATGGGAATATTGTACTTACGAGCGAAAGGACCTACGCCTTTGATATGATCGCTGTGTTCATGCGTGACCAGAATCAAGCTAATATCAATGGGGGATTTACCCAACCGAGCCAGGCGGCGCTCGGTTTCTTTAAGCGTAAAGCCATTGTCTATCATGACTGTGGTTTTGTGGCACTCCACCACCGTAGAGTTGCCACGACTCCCGCTTCCTAAAGATGCGAACCTCACAAAAAACCTCGCAGAACGCTTACTTACGCTTTTCTTGTGGATTCTCTATCGCCGGCTTTAAGCTTTCTAAAAAACCCCTTGCATACTCGTTATCCGCGAGGTTATCAGCATCCTGATGCAGTGCTACGTAAACACCTGAACGAGCACGATTAACCTTTACTTCATACAAGGGCTTTTTATCATCACTAAACCACCCTTCTGAGCTTTCTTTTTCAGGTGCGTCTTTAAGAATGACGTAATAGGTCCCAACACTACGGTCAAGATCTTCTATGGAGATTTTCTTGGCACGCAAAGCCATTCCTACTTGCGACCAAGCTTGGGGAAACTCAACATCCAACCTTAGAATAGGGCTACCATTACCATCGGTTACCAACCTAGCGTTAACTTGCGATGCCCAAGATTGCTTATCTTCTTCCGATTGATCCTTTTTCATCCTAGTAACATTCAGCGGCTCTGGCCTTGGAGCTTCATATTCTTCTGATAAATTCTCAGGTTGAGCAGCAACCGGCACGACTAACCGCTCTTTGATTGCTACCTTTTGCATATCCGCAGGCAAAACAATGTCATCTACTTGCTCAGCCTGAAGGTAATCCTCCGCATGATCGTCAAAAAGACTGCATCCACTTAATGCAATTGCCAGCAGGAATGTTAACCCGCCGCTCAGCCTAACCTGTTTCATGACAACATTCCGGTATCTGTGAGAGCTTGGGAAAGCTCTGAATGATGTTGAGAGCTTAAGGGTGTAAGAGGTAGCCTAATGCCACCCTGTATCAAACCCATACGCTCAAGAGCCCATTTCACTGGGATTGGGTTTGACTCGCAAAATAACTTTTGGTGCAACGGCATCAACCTTTTTTGCAACGCCATTGCGTCGTCCATTCTGCCTTGGGTGGCAGCATCATAAAGTTGCTTCATTTCAACAGGCGCTACATTGGCCGTTACAGAAATAAAGCCATGGCCACCTATCTCTAAGAACTCTACTGCGGTCAAATCATCGCCAGACAAAAGGGTAAATTGCTTCGGAGCCGCTTCAACTAACGTACGACAACGCTGCATGTCAGCTGTCGCATCCTTAATCCCGACAATATTATCGACTGCTGCCAAACGCAACGTCGTTTCATCATCCAGATCAACCACGGTACGAGACGGAACATTGTATAAGATATGAGGCATATCCACAGCAGTGGCGATGCTTTTAAAGTGATAATACAAACCGTCTTGAGTGGGTTTATTGTAATAAGGACAAACCAGCAGGGTAGCATCAGCCCCCATGGCTTTCGCCGCTTTAGATGCGTCAATGCTTGCCTGGGTAGAGTTGGAGCCTGTTCCCGCAATGACAGGCACTTGGCGACTGCTAATAGAAATGGCAAGTTGAAGCGCTTGCTGACGTTCTTCTTGCGTTAAAGTAGCCGTTTCAGCCGTTGTTCCATTGATGATTAAAGCATCAGTGCCGGCATCTAACTGGCGTTTAACCAAACGCTCAAATGCTTGCCAATCAACGGCTCCCAATGCGTCCATCGGGGTAACCAGTGCCACCATACTACCGGTTAACATGCGCCATCTCCATCCTGTATCGAGGTCAGAAGGCGCATGGTAAGGAACCTAGCGCCAGACCTCAAGCTCTTGCGCACTTTAATCGTTCAAATCCTAACGTTTGAGGCTAAGCCTTGTCTCCCAACTTGGCTATTCAGACGACTCTGAACCCACAAGTTCTTCTTGATCTCGATGAGCGGCTTCAATCCCTTTAGGCCAAGCCGTCATAATGGCTTTGATCAAAGTGGCAAGCGGAATAGCGAAGAACACTCCCCAAAACCCCCAAATCCCACCAAAGACCAGCACAGCCAGAATAATGGCAACCGGATGCAGGTTTACAACTTCAGAGAAGAGCAAGGGCACCAGGGCATTGCCATCCAAAGCTTGTATCACCCCGTAGACAACAGCCAGTATCGCAAACTGACTGCTCAGCCCCCACTGGAAGAAACCAATCAACAAGACCGGTATGGTAACAGCCGCAGCCCCTATATAGGGAATAAGAACACTTAAGCCAACCAGAACAGCCAGCAAAGCGGCGTAGTTTAATCCCAAAATCGCAAAGGCAACATAAGAAACAGAGCCGACAATCAAGATCTCAATGGCCTTTCCTCGTACATAATTGGCAATCTGCTGGTCCATTTCTTCCCACACTTTAGCCATCAAGGTATGGTCATCGGGCAATAGCCCTACACACCACTGCGTGATAATGCGAGAGTCTTTTAAGAAAAAGAAAACCAATACGGGAACCAACACGAGATAAATCACAATAGCCATGACGTTTGAAAATACTTTTGGAGACGCCGATAAAATATACTGCCCCAACTGACCTGCTTCCTCTGTGAGCTTACCTGTCCATTCTCGTACACTTTCCGCATCAATATAGTCAGGGTATTTTGAAGGCAGTTCTGCTAGCAGCATTTGCCCCTTCGCCAGCATCCGCGGCCCTTCAGTGAACAGTTCACTTATTTGCGCCGTGATGGCTGGCAACACAATCAAAAGCACGGCCAAAAAGAACAAAGCAAATAAAGAGAAGGTTATGACCGATGCCCAGAGGTGACTAAGCCCCCACTGTTTAAAACGTACCACCGTCCCCTGAAGCAAATAGGCAAAGATCAACGCGGTAATAACCGGCGCCAATACCGAACCCAGGAGGATAATGACAGTAAAACTCGCCGCTAACATCACCAGCAACAAGATCGCTTCTTCATCCGACAGATAACGGTCTACCCAGCCACGTAAGATGTTCAACATGAACCTGGCCCCCTCTCAATCAATAACCAATCGAAACCGTTCTTCGCCCCTCGAGCAATCAACCGGTGGTGTAACAATTCAAGCATGTTCGGAATATCCATGTGTGATCCAATATCGGCAGTCTTCACTAGCAATCGCTGCCCAGGACGCATTTTACCCAAATATTGACGCGTACGTATCAATGGCATTGGACATTTTAGATGCCGCAGATCCAATTCACAGTCAATAGCTGCATTTCTCTCAGTTAGACATTGTTGGGCACCATCTTTCTCATCTTGACCAACTTCAGTCATATAAAGACCTTCTCTTGCTTAGAAGCCAAGGGATAAGCTTGATACAGTTACGGAACATCACTCTTTCATGCCCGATTCCAATAGGATAGGAGCTAACCTTAATTTAGAATGGAGAGCGAAACTTGTTAACTGGATTCGCTGTAAAGGGTTCCTAAGCCATAGGATGATTCGCCTGGCAAAGCGCGTACATTACGCACTATTTCTAATTATGTCACCTGCTTCGAAAGAATTCAGGTTGGAACCAGCGTCACTAAACGGCATCATAAATCTGGCTGATAAGGTTAAGGATTCCAAGGGGAGATCAATGGGAAAATGGCTGTCGTGCATTATGCTGGCCCTCACGCTACCACTTTACGCACAAGACCAAGAGCTTCCCACTCTTGGTGATGGTTCATCATCTCTTGTATCCCTTGAGCAGGAGCATCGTTTGGGGCGCGCTTGGCTTCGTCAAATGCGTTTTTACATTAATACCCTCGAATATCCCGCTGCCCGAGAGTATCTAGAAAACCTGATCTATCGCCTTGCCAAACACAGTGAAGTCGCCGATCGGCGCTTCGAGTTCATATTGATTGATACCGCCCAACTCAACGCCTTTGCTGCGCCTGGTGGTATTATCGGCGTTAATGCAGGGCTTTTTTTACATGCCCAAACGGAACACGAATTTGCTGCTGTCATGGCACACGAATTGGCCCACTTAAGCCAAAGGCACTTCGCTCGCCAGCTAGAAGCTCGGCAAAAACAAGCCCCAATTACACTTGCATCATTACTCGGTTCCATTTTACTGATCGCCACCAACAACCCCGAAGCGGGCTTTGCGGGCCTAATGACAACTCAAGCCGCAGCGATCCAATCATCGCTGGCATACAGCCGAGACTGGGAGCGTGAAGCCGACCGTATGGGTATTAAAACACTGGCGAGTGCCGATTTTGATCCCCGTGGAATGCCTGACATGTTCCACAGAATGTACATGACTTACCGGTATTCAGAACTTCCTCCTGAATTCTTATTGACTCACCCTGTCTCGGAGAGCCGAATTGCAGATGCCGCCTCTCGTCTTGATGGGCAAAAACTAACCCCCAAAACGTCAAATATTGATTTCTTATACATCAGAAATGAATTTATCGGCCAATACAAGCACCCCTCACACGAGGGAGTCACTTATTTTAAGCAAGCACTCAAGCAAGCTAAAAGCACGAGGGAAAAGAGGGGCAGCACCTACGGATTAGCCATTGCTTACAAGCGTGTCGGGCAATATTTTGAAGCCAAAGAACTGCTCCAGAAGCTGCTGAAAGATGACCCAAATCGCATCTTTCTGCAATCGGCCTATGGCAACCTACTCATTGATGCCAGTCGACCAGCAGAAGCAGTGAAATACCTCGAAAAAGTTAACAGCCTATCCCCCAATAATTACTCCCTTACCCTCACTTATGCCAGGGCTTTGCTGCATATTCAGGAGCATGAGAAAAGTCTCGCCATATTGCAAAAACTCTCGATTGAACGATCAACAGACCCCTACATATGGCACCTTAAAGCCCAGGCACATAAACTAGCAAAAGAACCCATCCAAGAGCTTCAAGCCAACGCAGAATCACTCTTTCTATCCGGTGAAACCCAAAGAGCCATACAGCAGCTTGAATACGCGAGAGAAAAAGCCAAAGGAGAATTCCAACAACAGGCGCGCATTAGCGAGCGTATAAAAGCGATGAGCGAAGATGATCGTCTGGCTGGCTTAAAATAAACAACATAAAATCTCTGGCCGGCATCTACAAACACTACTCTGGTCGGCTATCCATATTTTGGGTATATTCGACCGTTTCGATATTGAATGGTTATTTAGCTCACTATGATTTTGCGTTTTTTCCAACGTTTATGCCTTCCACTTGCAATATTGACAACCCTTCCAGGCTGTAAAACCTTCGACCGCTTGCCAGAGTTTATGAACATAAAATCCAGGCATGCTGATGATCCCGTCCAACTAGCAGACGGGGGCTTATATTATGGCCCTCTAGAAGAGGGGGTCATGCATGGAACTGGAGAGATTCGCTGGCCAAACAACACTCACTATGAAGGGCAGTTCAATATGGGATTAATGCATGGACAAGGATTGCTACTGCTGCCCTGTGGGTTTTACGAAGGGAACTTTCGAAATGGTCAGTTCCATGGAAAAGGCAAGTTGAGCTGCGATGACCTCTACTATGAAGGCCGGTTTGTGTCAGGTAAGCCCCACGGGAAAGGCAATCTAAGAAAACAAGACGAAGGCACCTATAAAGGTCCATTCATTTCAGGTCAACCTCATGGGCATGGCGTTTTTCAATTTTCCGAAGACGGTGTTTTCGGTGGCGGTTCCTACGTTGGTGACTTTAAAAAGGGGGTAATGCAAGGGAATGGTGTCCGGCAGTTTACAGACGGCAGCTTATACAAGGGCAGCTTCAAGTCAGGCCTCCCAAATGGCACTGGCCACATCACCTGGTCTAATCAAGATTGGTACAAGGGTTCATTTCAGTTAGGCGTACCCAATGGAACAGGCAACTGCAGCTTGAGCAAACAAAATGGCACTTGTCGTTTTGAGAACGGCGTACTCCTTAGCTTCAAAGCAGGCACATCAAGCAGAGAAAATGTTCGATCGCCAAACCAGAATCACCCCAGGGAAATCTCGTTCTAATAAATAGCCTTTCTGAGTACTGCTTTGCAGGGGTGCAGCAACAACCCTGCAAAGAGGCCTTTTTTTTAAAATCAAATGTCGTTCAAAAAACGTCTCAAGCTGGTACAGGTTGAACCGGCTGCTTTGTTGAGGTGAAATCCAGCATCTTACGCAACGGCAGCATTGCTCTCACCGCCGTATCAGGATCGACAAACACTTCATCCTTGCCCTCGATACAGGCTTCCAGTAGGTTCTCCAGGCCATTCATCGCCATCCAAGGGCAATGTGCGCAACTACGACAGGTTGCACCTGCACCCGCAGTCGGAGCCTCTATAAAGCGCTTTCCTGGAGCAAATTGCTGCATCTTATAAAAAATTGCCTTATCTGTTGCCACAATAAAGGTATCGTTCGGCATTTTTTGTGCGGCTGCAATTATTTGACTGGTCGAACCCACAACATCAGCCAACGCAACAACGGATGCCGGTGATTCAGGATGAACCAAAACCGCCGCATCAGGGTACACTTTTTTCAAATCAAGCACGCCTTGCGCTTTGAATTCCTCATGCACGATGCAAGCTGCGTCCCACAGAATCATATCCGCATCTGTATTTGCCTGAATATAACTTCCTAGGTAGCGATCTGGTGCCCATATCAGCTTCTGACCCTGCTCGGTCAAATGTGTCACAATATCAACCGCACAGCCTGAGGTTACCACCCAGTCCGCTCTCGCCTTAACCGCAGCAGAGGTGTTGGCATAGACAACAACTTGGCGATCCGGATGCTGATCACAAAAGTGCTTAAAAGCTTCAATTGGACAACCAATATCTAAAGAACAGGTTGCATCCAAGGTCGGCATTAGCACCCTTTTTTCGGGGCTCAGGATTTTGGCTGTCTCACCCATGAATTTCACACCTGCCACAATCAACGTTTGAGCTTCGTGATCACGACCAAAACGTGCCATTTCGAGAGAGTCGGAAACGCAACCACCGGTTTCATCCGCTAACTCTTGGATCAAAGGGTCTGTGTAATAATGAGCAATGAGAACAGCCCCCATTGCTTTCAACTGCTCTTTGATTTTTGACTTGTAATAAGTGATTTCATTTTGACTTAGAGGCTGCATCTTTTGATGCAAGTAATCCCTCACGAACTCTCGCGCAGATGCTTCGGGATTCAATGCTGTAGGCTGTTGCTGATGGGGTGCTATATACAGTTCTGACATCGACATTTCCAAGGTGTTAACTTGTCAGGCCATTTCGGCAGATAGCCTAATCTAAGTGATAACCACTTTTGCGATAGACTACAGGTTTTAGACTGCTTGAGAAAATATAGATTTGCTCACAAAGTGTAATATCGTGCCATCAAGCAATTTTTCAATCTTTTGCACTTTGTTTTTTTAGCATGGCTAAGGCAGGAGGAAGTGCTTTGAGATGGTGGGTCGTGATGGATTCGAACCATCGACCAACTGGTTAAAAGCCAGCTGCTCTACCAACTGAGCTAACGACCCATTATGGCAATACGGCTTTGGTGAACACTTACATAGTTGAAACTGGTGGGTCGTGATGGATTCGAACCATCGACCAACTGGTTAAAAGCCAGCTGCTCTACCAACTGAGCTAACGACCCGTAGCTCTTCACCTTTCCGCAAAATTCCCTTTAGCCTGAAAAGCTATAGCAAACTTCACATTTCGTTGTTGGTGGGTCGTGATGGATTCGAACCATCGACCAACTGGTTAAAAGCCAGCTGCTCTACCAACTGAGCTAACGACCCGGCAACGAGGCGCATATAGTACCCGAAATTATTTTCTTTGCAACCCCTATGAGCAATTTTTTTTAAATTTCAATCAATTAGCGCATCTTGGCACACGCTCTCAATTTAACAAGGCATGCCAAACTTGGTGTAGGGCAATCATAAAACACCCACAATCAGGCTACTTGCTAGCAAGTACGATCAATAGGAGAGAGAATCAGTGGGTAAGTCAGCAAAAGGAGGGCGTACAAAAAAATGCCTCTCATTTTGCCGACAACAGAGGTTGGAGAGACCTCTATGGGTACCGCCTACAGATGCTTAGACATATATTCCTTTGCTAAGCGGGCTGTTGTAGGAGCTTTTTGGCCATAATCAACAACCACCTTATTCAGTGCTGCTTTGGCATCTTTATCGCGTCCCAAACGCTCATAGGAAACGCCCAATTTATAAAGGGCATCAGGTGCCTTCTGATGAGTAGGATATTGATTCAGGACCACTTTAAAGGCTTGACGAGCATCCTCGTACTTACGCTGCAACAACATCAACTCACCGAGCCAGTAATAAGCATTCGGCGTGTATTGCCCTTTAGGATGGCGTTTGATAAATGACTTAAATGCTCTTTCAGACTGTGGAAAGTTCTTTTGCTTCAGCATCGAAAAAGCTTTTCGGTATTCCGTGCGCTCATCTCCAGCAACACTGCCAGATGAATCTTGACCATCACTAGCACCAACGTCACCATCGCCTTGAACCATCTGAGACAAGCGCTCATCAAGATCGAGATAGCGTTCTTTGCTTTCGTTTTTTAACGCTCTAAGCTCAAACCCTTGCCGTTCAGTCAGTTCTCGCAGTGCTTGAACTTCCTGCCTCAAAATATCAAGCTCATCCAACAGTAACCGAATTTGCGCTTTGGAACTCCCTGAACTTCGTGGAGTTTCACTCGCAGCTATCTGATTTTCTGAACTTGTGGAAGGCGTGGCTGGAGTAACATTTTCTATCGACACCCAATCATCGCCGATGGCCAGCACAGAAGTGCTGGCCATCGCGAGTACAACAGGCCCAATCCATCTCATGGGTCAAATACTTCCTTAGTTTTGGTATTTGAATTCCACGCGACGGTTTTTAGACCAGGCAGACTCATCATGACCAGGCATAGATGGGCGCTCTTCGCCAAAACTAACGGTTTCGATTTGATCCGGGCTAACACCACTGGCAATCAACACGCGCTTAACGGAGTTAGCACGACGCTCACCCAGAGCCAAGTTGTACTCAACCGTTCCGCGCTCATCGCAGTGACCTTCAAGGATAACGCGTGCAGAGCTGTTCATAGACATATACTTCGCATGCATTTCAATGGTATCGCGAGCGATAGGCTTAATTTCAGAGCGATCAAAATCAAAGTAGACCGTCATCATTTCCGGCATACCTGACATTGCATCATCGGTGTCTTGCCCATCGATGCCACCAGTAGCCGTCGCATCTGAACGGATATCAGAACCCGCATCAGACGTATCCTTCTTGGGATCAGAAGAACAACCTACAATGCCGGCCAAAAGCAACGACAACGCAAAGGTTTTTGAGAGAGTAGAGAATTGCATAGCCTTATTCCTTTCTACACGCTTTGTTTAATTAACTTTAGTGCGTTTTTTCAGTTTAGTGCAGGATTGGTCCCCAAGAAGGTTCTCGCACCTCTCCAAACTTCGCCGGCAGCAGATGTCTCACTTGGCCATCCACTGATACGGCCGCTAAAATCGTTCGACCCCGATAGTTCGCGGCATACAGTATCATACTACCATTTGGTGAAATACAAGGTGACTCATCCAAAGCTGTGTCACTGGTCAAAATTTGCGTACTCCCGCGCCTTAAATCCAGTGAGGCAATGTAAAAATCACCGCCGCGCTCAGCTTGATGTACAAGTATCAAATACTTGCCATCATGGGTCATCTGAGCTCTTGCGTTATAATTCCCTTCAAACGTTAATCTTTCCACGTCCCCCGTCGCCAACTCAACCTGATAGATCTGAGGCTTACCGCTCCTTGAAGAGGTAAACAAGATTTTTTTACTATCAGGTGACCAGCTAGCTTCGGTGTCGATGCCATAATGCCTGGTCATGCGGCGCCAGCTCCCTGTACCAAGGTCTAGCACATAGATCTCTGCATTGCCATCTTTTGAAAGGGTTGCAGCGAGGTAACGGCCATTCGGGGAAAACCGCGGCGCACTATTAATGCCTTTAAACCCAGCAATCATCTGCCTCTTGCCTGTTGCTAGGTTATGAATAAAAATCTGGCTTCGATCATTTTCAAAAGAAACATACGCCAGCTGTTTACCATCAGGTGACCAGCTGGGCGAGATCACTGAGTCATTCGACTCCAAGATGGTCTTGGCATTATACCCATCAGCATCAGCCACCTCTAAACGAAACCTTTTACGTTCTTTTGTTGTTGAAACGTAAGCAATTTTTGTCGAAAACGCCCCTGGAATACCCGTTAATCTCTCGTATATTCGATCACTGATGTGGTGAGCCACTCCCCTCAGCTCCCTTTTATCACCTTGAGCCTTGTAAGACATGATTTTTTTCTTTTGATAGACATCATAGAGCTCAAAGTGAGCGACATATTCACCCGTTTCGCTTTCATAATTAACGTCCCCAAGCACCAGATAGTCCTGCTTCAACAGCCGCCAATCGCGAAAATAAATGTCTTTCTCTGTTTTAGGAAAACTAAGCATTTCTGTAGGCAGCAAGGTATTAAAATGGCCACTTCGCTTTAAATTTGCCCGAATGATCGCAGCAACATCTTCTATTTCTTGGCTTTTTGGGTGCCACTGAAAAGGGACAATAGCGATCGGGATTGCACTTGCACGCCCTTGAGTAATTTCTATGACCAGCTCTGCTCGTGCAGCGGGAATCCACAACATCGTAAGCGCCAGGTTCAACACACAGCAAACCAGTTTTGGCATTAATCGCATATTACAACCTTGCATCCTCGGGTCTAAAAGGCATGGTTAATGTTCGAAAATATTTCTCAAACAACCGAATGTCATCGGGAACAGGCAACGGTGATGCTTTAACCAAAGCCTGCCTTGCTGAACGATCCAAAGCAACATTACCACTGCTATGAACAACTTTCACATCAATGACTTCGCCTGTCGGTATGAGCTTGATTTCCAGCACTACCTCCATAGCACGTCGAGCACTGGGTGGGTACTGCCAATATTTTGAAACCTGCGCCTGAATGGCTTGAATATGAGTTGCAGCTGCCCTTTCCATCACTTCCGCTTCAACTTCAACTTCTTCATCAAGCTCAGTTAACGTTGAGGCCCACTGCTGCTCCAACCATTCCTGCTGATGTTTTTCAACCTTTGCTTTCTTTCGCTCTATTTTTGGGTCTTCTTTAGGCTTTTGCTTCACCTTTGGCTTTTCGACTTTTGGAGGTGGTTTTGGTTTCTCTTTTGTTTTAGGTTTTTCTAGCCTTTCCTTTTCTGGAGGTTTTGGCGGCGTCTTCTTCGGCTTTGGTTTCTCTAAAACCTTTTTGGGTTTTTCCTCAGCCGGCAATTGAACCACCTGAGCTTTCACAAAACGCTCGGGCGACTTTTTCTTAAACTCAGGAAAAGAGACAAAAGAAACGAGTAAAAGCCCCGCATACAGCAACAAAGCCCAAACGACAGGCCAGGTCCACTGAGCGGCTTTTATCTCATCATAATTTCGAATGTCATGGAGATTTAATACTTGGTCATTCATCTCAGACCGCTCACTCACACTCATTCTGCCGACTCAGTCACCAAGCCAACTTGCTCAGCACCCGCCCCTTGCAGGGCCGCCATTAACTCTATCACGCGGCCATATGGAACGGCTTCATCTCCCTGAACGAAGACGGGTGTTTTAGGGGATTTTTTTAGTACTCGGCCTACGTACTCCGTCACCCCCTTCAATTCCATTTGCTTCAACTGCTCTTCATCTCTTTCCAACAAGTATTCCCCTTTTGCCGTAATCGAAACAATAAGCGGAAGCGTTTCTTGCTTTATTTGTATCGGCTCTGCATTGGCATTAGGTAAATCAACGGGAACCTGAGTGGTAATGGAGGGCGCTGTAATCATAAAAATGATTAATAGAACCAGCATGACATCAATGTAAGGCACTACATTAATGTCGGACATTGGGCGATGACGAGCCGATCTCATATTGATCAACTCCCCTGTACAACGGCTTCAGAGTTGGTTTTAGCCGTATGATTAGATGAAGGGCTACGATGTAATTGGCGATATAAAATACTTGAGAACTCTTCTGTGAACGTCTCGTATTGAGTAACGAGCTTATCAACTTTATTCGTTAACCGGTTATAAAAAATGACCGCCGGAATCGCTGCAAACAAACCAATGGCCGTTGCAATCAAGGCTTCTGCAATCCCAGGTGCAACAGTATTTATATCCACTTGCCTAACAGCGGCAAGCCCCATAAAAGCGTGCATAATCCCCCAAACCGTGCCAAATAACCCCACATACGGGCTGGTAGAGCCAACGGTTGCGAGAAAGACCAAATGATTATCGAGAAAGTCAGTTTCTCTACGTACAGCAACACGCATTGATCGCTGAACACCGTCCATTACATGCTCAGGGTCTTGTGTTTGCTGACGTAAACGCGTGAAGTCTCTGAAACCCGCCATAAAAATGGTTTCAATGCCAAATTCCGGCGGCTCTTGCTGCAAATCACGATACAAGCGATTTAAATCCATGCCTGACCAGAAGCGCTCTTCGAATTCAACAAGGTGGCGCCGTGCCACTCTCAATACCTGCATGCGTTGAAATATAATGATCCAGGCGATAAAAGCAGCAGCTAGCAACAAAGCCATCACAATCTGTACAACAACAGATGCATTTGCCACCAAGTGCCAAACGGACAGAGATTCGCTCACTGTTCACTCCCCTCTTTCACTAGAGCCATTCGTATATCCATCGGTATTTTTCTCACCCTTTTTTGTGAGTAGCTCAGACAGGCCACTTTGACATTAGCTGTCGCAAGTGGTTCCGAGCCGCGGTATACACATTGCTGAAAACTGATTGCGCAAGGCGACAGAGCTGGGGTGTTAACCGTCACCTGAATGCAATCGTCAAGCCGGGCAGGCTGCAAAAATTGTATGTCTAGCGAGTGCACTACAAACTGCACATCATCTGCAAGCAATTCATGCTGATCAAACCCTAAACTTCTTAACCAGTCCGAACGGGCCCGCTCCATAAATTTAATGTAATTTGCGTGATAAACCACGCCACCAGCATCGGTATCTTCGTAATAAATACGAAATTCGCCTGTGTAAATGGCGCCGTCTAACGTCATAACTGCTTAAATCACTTATTCTGCTGCTTCAGGTAAATCATACCCAAAATGTTTATAGGCACGACTGGTAGCCACTCGCCCTCTCGGCGTTCGCATCATTAACCCTTTTTGAATTAAATAGGGTTCAAGCACATCTTCGATGGTATCCCGCTCTTCATTGATGGCAGCGGCTAAGCTTTCAACCCCCACAGGCCCACCGTTAAAATGATCAATCATCGTTAACAGTAACCGCCTATCCATATGATCAAGACCTTGGGCATCGACATTTAATAGATCAAGCGCCTTATCTGCAAGCGACTGTGTCACAACCCCATCACCTCGAACCTGTGCATAATCACGCACTCTTCGAAGCAATCGATTCGCTATTCTGGGCGTTCCTCTAGAGCGATACGCGATTTCTTTAGCACCCTCTTGATCGAGTGCTACCCCCATCAGCAACCCTGAACGCTCAATGATATGAGTTAAATCAGGCACCGAATAAAATTCGAGACGTTGAACAATCCCAAATCGATCGCGTAAAGGTGAAGTCAACAATCCTGCTCTGGTTGTTGCACCAACCAAAGTAAAAGGAGGCAAATCAATTTTAATGGAGCGTGCTGCAGGCCCTTCTCCAACCATGATATCCAGTTGAAAATCTTCCATGGCAGGGTAAAGAACTTCCTCAACGGCCGCGCTGAGCCGGTGAATTTCATCAATGAAAAGCACATCTCCGCTTTCCAAACTGGTTAATAAGGCTGCCAAATCACCTGCTTTTTCAATCACTGGCCCTGAAGTTGATTTAACCGACACTCCCATCTCGTTGGCGATAATATTTGCCAATGTCGTTTTACCCAACCCTGGTGGCCCGAAAACCAACGTATGATCCAGCGCTTCGCTGCGCTGCTTGGCTGCATCAATAAAAACAGCCATCTGGTCACGCACATGAGGCTGCCCCCGGTAATCGGACAATCGCTGCGGCCGAATGGCTCGATCCACAGAGTCTTCACCTATTTTCACTGCCGGTTCGATAAGGCGATCTTCTTCGATCATGCCGGTACCTGGATATCAATACAGAATTAAGAGAGCAAGGCTAAAGCAAGAAAGCAAAAATGTGAATAATAAGAGCCTGTAAAATACATAAATCGAAAAAAAACGGTCAAATCCATGCACTCTTCTTTGCACCACAGTGGCAAATGCAGTAGAGTTTTTGGCCATTTAGATTACTCTCACAAAGAAGTTACATGGCTACTCTCATTCGCGAACGCGTCACACATGTCCATCATTGGACCGACGGTCTTTTTAGCTTCAAGACCACTCGCAGCAATACTCTGCGATTTGAAAATGGTCACTTTGTTATGATAGGCATCGAGGTTGAAGGAAAGCCCTTGATGCGCGCATATAGCATTGTTAGCGCAAACTATGAAGATGAGTTGGAATTTTTTAGCATCAAGGTTCAAGACGGCCCTCTTACTTCAAGGCTGCAGCACATTAAAGAGGGGGATGAGCTCATCGTGAGCACAAAGCCGACCGGAACACTCGTTGCGGGGCACTTGCTGCCAGGAAGAAACCTGTACCTCATAAGCACCGGTACAGGTCTTGCGCCCTTCATGAGCATTATTAAAGATCCTGAGATTTACGAGCGCTTCGACAAGGTCATCCTGACCCATGGATGCCGACAGGTTGCCGATCTTGCTTATGCAGATTACATAGAAAATGAGCTACCTAATAATGAGTACTTCGGCGACCTCGTTAGAAACAAGCTCATTTATTACCCAAGCGTCACGCGGGAAACGTTTAAAAACCAAGGCAGAATTACCGATTTAATGAAAAGCGGCAAACTGTTTTCCGATATCGAGCTACCCGATATGAACCCTGAGCACGATCGTTTCATGGTCTGCGGCGGCCCAAGTATGCTGAAAGACACTTGCGCCATCCTTGATGAAAGAGGATTCACCGAATCCCGTCATGGAAAACTTGGCCATTATGTTATTGAACGAGCTTTTGTAGAAAAATAAACATTTAACGAGATACCTGATGGGGCTATTCAACGCTAATAGCCCCGCCTGAATCAGTCATCTTCCTCTTCAGTAGGTTTTATCGACCCCAAAAATGGCATCTTATTTACTATCTGAGTGAATAATTCTGCTGTTTTAGTCGCATCGTAAAGGGCTGAGTGCGCCTGACGGTTATCAAACTCAATCCCAGCTTCCAAGCAAGCGACCGACAAAACCGTCTGACCATAGGCCAAAGCCGCGAAGGAAACCGTATCCAAACATGAAAACGGATGAAAAGGGTCCCTTTTAATTTGAGTTCTAGCGACCGCAGCCCTTAAAAAACCATGATCAAAGTGTGCGTTGTGACCAACTAGAATAGCCCGCTTACACCCTGAAGACTTAACTCTAGTACGGACTTCTTTCAGTAAGCTACCTAGTGCATCGGCTTCAAGAATGGCTTTTCTAGATTCACAATAAGGCTCAATACCCGTAAAATCCAAAGCAGACTGCTCAAGATTTGCCCCTTCAAAAGGCAAAATATTTTGATCCCAGCTACCAGTCGTTACCAGCTGACCACTTTCATCAAAGTCAACAAATACAGCTGCTATTTCAAGCAATGCATCCGTTTGAGCATTAAAGCCTGCTGTTTCAACATCAATAACAACGGGTAAATAACCACGAAAACGGTCTTTTAGAAAAAGAGTATCTTTATTCACAAATCGGCCAAGAGCAAGCAGTAACGAGCATCTATGGTAGAGGGTGGAAAATGGTGAGTCAATCGGCAGGTGTTGAGAGTGATCTCAACACCTGTCCGGATTGTGAATCCAAGCTTCGATTAGAAACTATAATCCAGGTTTAACACGTATTGGCGCCCTATCGCATTATGGTAGCTTCTTGGGTAGTAAGGCCAATCTCCTCGACTAGAATCCAGTTCAGGAGACTCATCAAAGATATTATTTATACCGAACTGAACACCTAAACCAACCGGAGTGGTATAACCCAATGACCAATTATAAGTAATCCATTCAGGTACACTATGCCTATACTGAGAATCCCTGCCGTCATACTGCTTATCGTAGGTTCTTTCACCTGCCATTTCCCCAACATAATTCATGTTTAGGGTCGTTCTCCAAGCATCACGGTAGAAATTTAAGAAGGCATTCCCTTTTAATTTGGGGTAATTTTCAGTTACAAGATAATCTTCATAAGCCGCATCTTTAGTTGATTGACGCTGATTCTTGATCTGGTAATTCAGATTAAACCCATAATCAAAGGAACCTATTGCAACATCCTCATTAATTTTTAAGCCAACATTAAAACCAGACAGAATCTGATTGGCAATGTTATCCGGCATAATCGTCAGAAGCTCAGTTTTTCCATCTTCATCCACCTGAATATTATTGCCATAGGTTCCTGAGTGATCCAAAATATACTGCGGTTCTAAATCTTCAATCAGATTTTTAATTTCCAAATAGTAATAGTCAAAACTAAATTCAAAATCTTCATCACTGTATAAAGCACCTGCAGAATAAGATAAAGCCTTCTCTGGCTCTAAATCTTCATTGCCCTGCGAAATAATCCCAATCTGATAAGTTTCACAGTCCGTATCAGAGAGACCTGCTTTTGCGCAATAATTATAGTCTGTCACATCGGAATAAGAAGCTGAATTACCTTTATAGACCTGACTTAAATCGGGCACACGGAAGCTTTGAACTATAGATCCCCTTAAGAGTAAATTCTCTGTTTTCCTATATTCCAAACCCGCTTGGCTTGAAAAATTTCCGTCAACCTCAGAATACTTATCATATCGAGAAGCAAGGCTCAACAGAGCTTTTTCTGATACAGGCACGCTCAATTCAGCAAAGGCGCTTACCTGATCTCTGTCTCCGTCTGCAGAAGTTCCACCAGATCCAACGATATTTTTATTTGCTAATTGGCTATCCACTTCATCGTTGAACTTTTCATGGAAAAACTCAACGCCAGTAGAATAATAAATATTTCCGAAGAACTCTGGCATGAAGAGTCCACTTACAACAAATGAAGCACCTGTCAACTGGCTTACGGTTGTACTATCGGTTTCATAACGTATAAAATCTATTTCAGATGCACTTAATGGCCCTAAAAGGTTTGAATTAGGATCTGCCTCTAGTCTATCTGCTAAAACATCAAGATACCTGTCTTTCAATACTGCATTGCCACCAACCTTCTTCAGCTCTTGATGATCATACACTATATAAGCTTCATAGGAGTGGCCATCCAATAAATCACCAGTTGATCCAAGAGTTACATTATATTTATCTAGCGTTGTATCCGTTTGCCGTGGACCAACTTCAGTTAACCTTCTATAAAGCGTATAGTTAGATGGTTTCTTACCATTAGCAATCAATATATCATCAGAGCCTTTAATCCATCCGTTAGCTGCAGCACCATATGCACCCTCAACAACTCGATTATATTCAATCGACTGTACCTTACCATTTACCAGAACATCATTAGCGTACCCAAGAGTCAAATCATTTTGCCCAGACTTATACAAATTCACATCATATGCGGGAACTGGCGCCATTTCATATTTTGATTCTAACTTTGTATATCCAGCATTTATAAACACATTTTGATTATCAGTAACTTCCCAATCCAATTTAGCAAGAGCATTGAGTTTATTTTCTTCTGGTGCTAAATAGGTCCATTTTGCATAATCACCCAGACACTCGCCATCATCGTAAGCAAGCCCTAAAGCTTTGCATTCATCCTCTGTAGAGGAAAGTGTACGTCCACCACCACGAATCGTAGCACCGATAGAACTAAAGCGTCCTTTGCCTGTTCCCAATGCACTATCTGTACTATCCAAATCCCAATTCGAACGATCCGTTGACTTTAAAGCCTCTCGCTGAGAGATATCTATCGCTCCTAGCAAACTGAAACCACCGTCGTTAAATCCACTCACCAACGACAGTTTTTGCTTTGCTAAGCCACCGTGCTCCGTATCAGAGAACTCCGTAGCTATCTTACTTCCTTCAAAATCATTTTTAAGAATAATATTGATAACACCGCCAATACCATCTGACCCGTATACACTGGTGCTGCCTCTCATAACTTCAATACGCTCTACTGCAAGCATAGGTATCGAATTAATATCATAAAAATTATATTTTCCATCATAGGCGCCGGCATATTTAGCAATTCTCTTCCCATCAACCAAAACCAACGTACGTTGAATCCCAGCATTTCGAAGATCAACCCCAGTAGCGCCAGGTGTAAATCCATTAGAATCTGGATACAGTGATGGCCCCATTTCAGGAAGACTTTCTAGAGCACTTTGCAAAGAAGTAAAGCCTTTGGCTTTTAAATCTTCTGATGAAATCACCGACACCGGATTAGCCGTCTCAATGTCTGTACGTTTTATTCGAGATCCAGTAACAACAACCTCCTCAACTTCATTATCTGAAGTTTCGTTAGCATGTATAACTGGTATATAAGCAAAATTGAGCACACCAACCTGAACAGCCAGTGCAAGGTATGAAGGTTTAAATTCCATAATTCCCCCGAATTCCTAATACCCAAAGGGTCGTAATTGGCCGTCCGGCCTTAATTACTTTATCTGAATGTACAGATAAAGGTAGTTATATGAATTTCTTCTTAAATATCGGCACTCAGCCATTTACCAAGCTCTTCAGTTTTCTTTCTTTCTGATTGAGCATAATTCAGCCACTGCTGTCCGTGCATTCTTGTCTTTTCATATTTACTTGCTTGAGAAAAAGCTTTTTCAGCATCGTCAAATCTTTTCTGATTGAGCGTTGCTGTTCCCAAGATAATATATGCCATCCCTTCATTTTTTAATTGACCTTTCTCAAGGGCTGATCTTGACGCATTTTCAGCAGCTTTGTACTTTTCCAAGTTCAAGAAGGTTGATGCAAGCATCATCCATATTTCACCATCGTTTGCTAAAGAAGCAGCCTGTTTCAAAACCGGAACAGCTTTTTTTAATTCATGAGCTGTATAATATGCATTACCTAAGGTTTTTAGATTCTTGTAGTTTTTAGAAACTTTGCCTTCTGAGATCCCTTCATCTAACACAACAGCCGCTTTATAGGGAAGATCTCTAGCAAGTAACATATATGCGTAATTGATAATGTCAGTTTCTTTCGTAAGAAAGCCAGCTCGATATGCAGCCTGCATAACAGCCGTTTGTTTTAAGCTCTCCTCCAGCTCTCCATACATGCTCGCTAACTGAGTAAAGTAGGTTTTTTTAGGGTAATAAGAAACCAGCTTTTCATAGACCAATGCTGTTTTCTTAATATTCTTCTTCTCAAAGTACAATGCAGCTTGCAAACGCAACCAGTTCTCTTTTGGTTTTTTCCCCTCTTTACTTGATAAGTAAATACCTTTCTCAACATAAGCAATAGCTTGATTATAATTTTTAATCTGATAGTACACTTGACCGATGAGTACAAACGAATCTCCCGTTGGTTTCTGAGCAAGGTCCAACCACGAAAGAAGATATTCCAACGACTTCCCAAAGTTTTCTTCAACAAACTCCAACTGGCCTAATGTATACAAAGCCTGTATCTTCATAGCATCTGATATTTCAACAGTATCAGCAACTTTCTTATAATACCGAATCGCTTCTCTAAAATTCTCTTTCGAATAATAATAAAAACCATAAAAATTAAAGGTGTAGGCCAATTCAACAGCATTCAAGGATTTCCTATCCCTACTGTCGTATAGAGCGTCTAGTATTTTTTTCCCTTCAAGGTAAGATCCTTTTTCAATCATCGCCTGTGCTTCGGTTAACTTATCGAATATTTTTGCACGCACAGTTAATGTCGCTTTCTTTCCTTCACTTGAAGGTTTCGCAGAAAGTGTAGGCATAGTACACAATGGCATCATCACCAACATAATCACAAAAAATCGAATCAAAATCAGACTTGACTTCCGAAGAGATCTACATGCATTTGATATCATACTGCACTCCTTGTTACTCTTCGCTTAATGCAAATGTTATTTTATTTCTAACGCCATGCACTTCTATAGGCTCACCATCCACAACCCTTGGCTTATATTTAAACCTAAGTGCAGCTCTGGTTGCGGCTCGATCAAATATTCTCGGTGGATTAGATTCAACAACAACAGGGTCTCTAACAGAACCTTGTTTTGTTACTGTGAACTCTAATATTACATACCCTTCCAACCCTCGCTGCAATGCTCTTCGTGGATATTGAGGTGCAACCTTTACAATAGGAAGATATTCTCCGTCACTCGCGGATAACCCACTCAAAGCAATATCAATATCACCACCAGAGCTTGGGGGCGTGATACTCATTACTTCCGCATTAGGGTCAGGGTTGTCGAAATCGGGTTGTGGCATCTCAGGAGGGGGCTCGTCAACCTTTGGTTTTTCCGGTTTACGCTCTTTAACATGCTCATCTATATTACGATCTGGCATTATTATATCAGCCAATCGTAATGCGGGCTCTTCATCAATTTTCGAGTTACTGGTTGCAATTAATGCAACCATCAGGGAAAACAAACCAAACGTCACAAGAAAAGCCAAGCCTGCTGAAACGGGGTAACGTGCAGCCAACATAATACATCCCTTACAATTATTCGTTTTCGGTGGCTACGGAAACGTCAAAAACACCCGCTTCACGTGCTGCGTCTACTACTGCAGTCAGGGTTTCCACTTTAGCATCATTATCAGCTTGAACAACAACAGCTCCCTTTGGATTTTCTGCATGCATCCTCTCTACAAATGCCCTTACAGATCGAATATCAATTCGCCGCTTATCTGCCCAAATCTCATTACTGGCTGTAATCGCTATTAAAATATTCGCATTTTTTTTCTGTACAGCTGTCGATGTATCTGGTCTATTAACCTCAATGCCTGTTTCTTTTATAAATGATGCTGTTACTATGAAAAAAATTAACATAATGAACACAACGTCAAGCATTGGCGTTAAGTCAATATTATTTTCTTCTTCTTGTGCCGCTTGAGAAATTACTGATCTACGCATACAAACCTCAATATCTGCCTAGTTATTCAGCGGTCATCGAATCTGTTAACAACTCTTTTTCCCGACCCGCAATTTTCTCTACTATCGTATTTCCTAATACGCCCGATAATGCTGCAACCATGCCAGCCATTGTCGGGATAGTGGCTTTAGATACGCCTCCAGCCATTGCTTTAGCATCCCCTCCACCCGTAATTGCCATCACATCAAAAACCTGAATCATACCCGTCACTGTTCCAAGTAATCCGAATAAAGGGCATAACATAACTAACGTTTTAATAAAGGTTAGATTTGTATTTATTTTTTGATGAATTCTTGACACCCAAGCATCGCGAATTTGATGTGCATACCAAGATTTCTTATCTTTTCTAGCTTTCCATTGTTGTTTAATTAAACCTGCATCACGTTTCAACTCAAAATGGAAATAAATTAAACGCTCCAGAATTAACAACCACATGACCATTGTAAGAAAAAATATAGCTGTTAACACCCATCCACCAGAGGCCATGAAGGCCTCTATAGAAAGCAAAGCCTCATACAGCGCGTACATTCATCTGCTCTCCGCTTTCCGCTTGTTCAGCGATAAGACCAGCACTTTGCTGTTCGATAACTTGCAAGATACGCTTAGCTCGAGCACTCAGAAGTGCATGCAAGAGGACCGTTGGTATAGCTACGATTAGACCAAGCACCGTTGTTACCAATGCTGCAGATATACCTCCAGCCATTGCTTTGGGATCTCCCGCACCAAAAATTGTAATGGCTTGGAAAGTAATGATCATACCGGTGACTGTTCCAAGAAGACCCATTAACGGTGCTACCATCGCTATAATTTTTAATGCAGGCAACCCTTTCTCTATTGAAGGTCGCTCTTTCACAATTGCTTCCGCTAGCTTTAATTCTAAAGATTCAGGATCAAGATTCGGATTTTCTTCATAAACATTGAGAACACGCCCTAAAGGATTATCTGTAGAAGGTTTTTGTTGTCCAAGCTGGCGAGTTACACCAACATCTAAACGGATGAGCACAACAAACCTCCAAAGAGCAATGAGTAGCGCACTCAATCCAACCAGGCTGATAATGTAACCAACCACTCCTCCCTGATGCCACCGCTCTACCAAATTAGGGCTATCAATCAGAGCACTTAAAAGACTGCCACCTTTTGGACCCGTTGGATCCAGGCCAATGGGGTATTGACCTGATTCAGCTGACTCAAAATCTGAGATATAATCTAAATACTGGGTTTTGGGCTGCTTAGGAAGTTCGGATATAACGCCTGTATCCGCATCATATTGTAGATACTTAGAGTCAGATATCAGATTATAGGTCCCTATACGTACAACTTGGCGATCTGTCTCAGTACCAGTAGGCTCAATCACTTTAGTCGTAAACTTCACAACCTTACCACTTTCGATCATTTCACGCTGCATTTCGTACCAAAGTTGCTCAATTTCTTCAATTGAAGGTAACTCAACACTTGAATTCATTTTTTTAATCAATGAATCCAGAAAAGCTTCTCTACCTTTTATTTGAGCACTTGTCAGAGAGGTATGTAATGTTGTTCTTAAATCTCCTGCTGTACCGGTTACATGACCAAAAAGTTCTTTTAACGCACCTAGACGTTTCTCAAGAATCTCTTGCTGATCGGTCAAGGCTATCTCATTTTTCTCGTACAGGGCTTCTAATGATTGACTTCTTTCTTCTTCTCTCTTGAGTGCTTCTTTCGCTTCTTTTAGTAATGAAGCTTGACGGTTTTTGTCCGCCATAAATTGAGATTCACGTTGCTTAATGAGTTTCCTATCTTCCACCCTTCCTTGTTTGACAATTGATAATAACTCATCAAGGTTACGGACTTCTTCACTTGGAGCAGCATTTACTGCTGAAACCAAACAAAATGCTGTTAAGATCCCTGATGCAAAGACGGTTAGTGAATTTAACGGCTTAATCATTATTTTACTGCCTCCGCTACAGGTACAGGAATCGTCATAATGTCTAAAGAAATTTGCTTTTTAGCCATCCTAACGCCTTGCGATATCGCTGCTTTATAATGGCTTTCATCCATTAATTGCCATTCTTGTGATTTCTGATTCCAAAAACCAACCATTTTTTTATCCGGTGTTTGGAATAACAATGCAAGACGTCCGATTCTTAACACACTGACTTCTCTATTCTGTCCTTCGACTAAAATCACTTCTTTGTAGGAATCCATAGTCCTACCATATTCAATCTCAATTTTATATGCCTCAAGGACCTGTCTGAATCGTTCAGCCACACTTAAATCAGCACGATTCTGATTTGCAAGTAACTGTTGAACTCTTTCAGTTCTCTCCTCGTAATGAAAAGGAAGGTCTAATTCAACAAAAGTCTTCAGACCATCAAGCATCCTATGCATTAACGGAGAAATTTGCCTTCCCATTAATGAAGCCTGATCAATGGATTGAGCCAATCTATCCAGGTGTGTTTTCTGATTTTCTATCTGCTTTTCCAGCTGAGCGTTATATACTTTTAACCCATCGGTTTGTTTATTGACTTGCTTATACTCTTCAAATAATTTATCTGTCTGACCAACGATATTATCAATTTTCTTTTGAGATGATTGCCCTTCTCTAATGGCCCTCTTCTCAGTATCAATCACATTTTTCAGTTCAGCTTCAGCCATCACTGGGCTTTGACTGATTAATAATGAAAATCCAATAATAAGTGGGGTTTTCAGCTTTGCCATCTTATACACCTATAATCCACTTGTTTGTCCGCATCATTCGCAGTCACTATAAATTATAATGCCTCGTCCTATATACCCTCTGATTCATAGTGCAATCAAGACCGGGAACAAGAAGAGCCTATCAAAACACCCACTCAGCTGACTTTTTGAACCGACATATCCATACAATTTAGATGGATATGCAGCACCTGCTACGAAGAGGTTTTCACCTGGGTAAGGGATGCAGCAACACCAATATATACTCACTTAAAACTCTTACAATCTTATTCAGATCCTTAACCGCTAAACGCTCCACAAAGCCTACTTTCTATTGGAGACATTTTGAGTCAACCATTGATTGCTAAGCTCGCTACTCTGTACTAGAGCATAAATAAGGTCAAGATTTGCAACTATTTTCCCAACAAAATTTGTCTGACGCAGGTATTTGTAATTATTTTCTCTTCAAAATCTTCGAACAACCAACATATTGTTCGGCTTTTTTGCAAACATAATAGTCGCAGCACGCAACATCTTGTTTTAAAAGCACCGCTATGGATATACTTTTCAACTATTTCAGGTTTAGAGTACCTGACAAAGAGCAAAAAAAAGCAAGCTCCAAGCAAAAGGATATGAGCTATGCGGCGTATATTGGCTATTCTTCCTATAATAATATCGACAACTGGTTGTATCGATAAGCCTTGGAACAACCCCAACCCTACAGCCAAAGCTGGGGAAATTGTCTACTACTCAAGCTTCAGTCTTAGACCAAAGCATCTTGATCCTGCTAGATCATATAGTACGGATGAAGGGCTATTTGTCGATCAGATATATGAACCCCCCTTACAGTACCACTACCTTAAAAGACCCTATGAGCTTATACCACTTACTTTAGAAAGCATGCCACGCGAGACATATCTTGATGCTAATGGAAAGGTATTACCATCAACAGCTGCTACCGACTCTATTGCCTATACGCGATATACATTGACCCTGAAAAAAGGAATTCAGTATCAACCTCACCCGGCATTCGCTAAAAATGAAGATGGGCAATATCTTTACCACTTTGATAGCGAGCATGAGGGTCGGCAGTACACTACTCTTTACGATTTTGAAGAAACAGGAACAAAGCAGTTAACGGCAAGAGATTACGTTTACCAAATAAAAAGAATGGCTGATCCAAAAAATTTATCGCCTATTAAATCATTACTAGAAACGTATATAGTAGAATTTAGTGACCTTAATAAACAGATAAAGTTTTCTCGAGAAAACCTAAAAGATAAAAACAGCTGGATTGATTTAGAAGATTTCAATATTGCTGGATTAAATATCGTAAATGATTATACCTATGAAATTACTATAAATGGTTTATATCCACAGTTTAAATACTGGCTAGCAATGAGATTTTTCTCACCACTTCCTAAAGAAGCTGATCGCTTCTATCACAACCCAGGATTTAAAAAGAAAAACATATCACTTGATTGGTATCCAGTTGGTACAGCTGCATTCATGCTAACAAAAAATGACCCTAACAGTGAGATGGTACTAGAAAGAAATCCAAATTTTCATGAAGAACGTTTTCCAAGCGTGTCAGAATCGAGCAAATTTTATCGATTTTCTGAAAAAAAATTACCTTTTATTGACAAAGCTATTTTCAGATTAGAAAAAGAAGCTCTTCCCCTTTTCACTAAGTTTTCACAAGGATATTATGATCGATCAGGAGAAACACATGCCAATATTGGCAGCCATAGCTTTGATCAAGTTTTTAGTTTTGGTGCAGATGGCATCGAATTAACGCCAGATATGCAAGAAAAAAATATTCAGTTAGAACAGGATGAAAAGCCGGCTATTTATTACACTGGTTTTAATATGCTTGACCCAGTAGTAGGCGGCTATGATGAGAAGTCGAGAAAATTAAGACAGGCAATTTCAATCGCATATAACGATCAAGAGTATGTTGACATTTTTGCTAACGGGCAAGGAAAAGAGGCTCATAGCCCTATCCCTCCAGGAATACCCGGATACCAAGAAGGTGTTAAAGGCTATAACCCTATAGTTTTTGATTGGGAGCAAGATCGGCCTATTAGAAAGTCAATTGATTACGCTAAAGAGTTGCTTGCGAAGGCAGGATATCCAAACGGAAGAGATGAAAAAACAGGAAAACCACTTGTGCTTTATATAGACATGTCTGCATCATCTTCTTCATCCACACCAATACTTGATTGGAAACGCAAACAATTTGAAAAAATAGGGATACAGCTAGAGTTTAGAATAACTGATTACAATCGATTCAAAGAAAAGGTTCGTCAAGGTAATACTCAAATTTTTTCTTGGGGATGGCTTGCCGATTACCCAGATCCTGAAAACTTTCTATTTTTACTTTACGGACCAAACAGTTCTGCCAAGTGTGCTTGTGATTCTGTCAACAACACTAATTATGATAACCCAGAATTTAATGCGCTATATGAAAAAATCAAGGTGATGGAAAACTCACCTAAAAGACTAAAACTTATCGAAAAAATGGTCGAAATATCCAGAATAGACGCGCCATGGATATTTGGATATACACCTCAAGAGTTTTATCTAAACAATCAATGGGTATCCAACAACAAACGTCATGGTGTGGCAGGAAACTTATTAAAATATACTCACATCGACCCAGAAATTCGCGAAAAAAATCAGATGAAGTATAACCAACCCAATATTGCACCACTTATTGCAGGCACAGGCCTTTTTTTCGCACTCATTATTCCTGCAGCAACAGCTTACCGCCGCAGACAAAAAGAAACCATTTAATAAGGGGTGATACAGATGTTAAGTTATATAATTAGAAGAACCCTTTATGCCATACCTATACTCATCGGAGTTAACATACTGACATTTGTCCTCTTTTTCGTAATAAATAGCCCAGATGATATGGCTAGAGCTCATCTAGGTGATAAGTATATTACGGAAGAGGATATTGATAATTGGAAAATTCAAAAAGGTTATGATAAACCTTTATTTATAAACTCAAGCGAGTCTGGATTTGATAAGTTTTCTGAGACAATATTTTTTAATAATTCTTTAAAGCTATTTGTCTTTGATTTTGGTCAAGCTGATGACGGTCGAAATATAACAGCAGACATTAAACAACGTATGTGGCCCAGCCTTGCTTTTGCTTTACCTAACTTTATAGTAGGTTTGGTAATCAATATTTGCGTTGCTTTACTGGTTATTATGTTTAGAGGAACTAAATTAGATCAAACAGCTGTAGCGATATTTGTATCACTATTATCGATTTCCTATTTATTTTATATCATTGTTGGACAGTACTTTTTCGCTAAGACTTGGAAACTGGTCCCCATTTCTGGTTATCTCCCATCTGAGCCATGGAAGTTTTTAATACTTCCTATTTTAATTGGTGTTATTTCAGGTATTGGGCAGGGTGCTAGACTGTACAGAACTTTTTTCCTAGAAGAAGCAGGAAAAGATTATGCCAGAACAGCCAGAGCCAAGGGCGTTACTGAAATACAACTTCTGTTTAAGCACATTCTTCCAAATGCATTAATACCAATATTAACAGGTGTTGTTGTCGTTATACCTATCTTATTCATGGGTGCACTTGTTATGGAATCATTCTTTGGGATACCCGGATTAGGCAGTTATATGCTAGATGCTATTAGAAGCCAAGATTTTGCAATTGTTAGATCCATGGTTTTTATCGGATCTGTTTTATATATCATTGGATTAATTTTAACTGATATATCTTATACATGGGCTGATCCAAGGGTGCGTTTATCATGAAGCCAGTTATATTGTGGAGTGACCTACTCATTTTTATCTTAATTGTTTTTATATCTTTGTTTTTAAGAGGAATGGCAAAAAACCCTCAAGTACGTACAAAGTGGAAACAAGTTTTCTCAAAGAAATTAGGGGTCAGCACTTTTATTATTGTTTGTGCGTATGTATTTATTGCTTTTATAGACTCGTTACATTTTCAAAAAGCACTACCAAATATAGATCAGCATATAACGGAAACCCGCTATGAAACAAAATTAACAAGTGTGTTAGACCTTGCCTTAGGTGAAATGAATACCAATATCGAAAGGACATATTCCTATCCATTTTCATTAAAGTCATATAGCAAGTCTATGCTTAAAGATGATTCAGGCAATCTTTATCGGGATTTTGAACGTCTAAATCATGCCGGTACGCACATAGATAATGACAAAAACTATGTGTCTGACATCATCTGGCAAAGTGCCGTCAGTATATTCTTTGGACTTTTTCTTTCACTTTTTATAATTGGCCTACATAAAATTTGGCTTATAAGAAGTAACGGCCAAAACCACAATGTATATAACTACATTCCATGGAACACTGCTTATATCACCCTTACCTGCGTTGTTATTCTTGTAGCTTGGATGTTACATGTTGGAAATCTGTACCATATATTAGGCACAGATATGTCAGGAAATGATGTGTTATATAAAACACTCAAAGGCATAAGAACAGGCGTTTTAATTGGCACATTAGCAACTCTTATAATGTTACCTATCGCTATATTACTTGGAATATCTGCTGGGTACTTTAAAGGGTGGATTGACGATGGCGTACAATATCTTTATACCACATTAAGTAGCATACCCTCGATTCTCTTAATAGCGGCATCTGTTTTACTGTTTGATGTATACATTAACAATAATCAGCAGCTGTTTGAACTCGGTATAGAAAAAGCTGATGCTCGATTTCTTGCACTCTGCTTTATATTAGGCGTAACAAGCTGGGCTACACTTTGCCGTTTATTAAGAGCTGAAACGCTTAAAATTTCACAGTTAGATTATGTTCAGGCTGCTCATGCTTTTGGTGTCGGTCATGCACGTATTATTTTAAGGCATATTCTTCCCAATGTGGGTCATATTATATTAATTACTTTTATATTAGATTTTAGCATGCTGATTCTTGCGGAGGCTGTTTTATCTTACATAGGAATTGGCGTCGATCCTAGCATGGCAAGCTGGGGAAACATGATTAACTTAGCTCGGTCCGAACTCGCTCGTGAACCAACCATCTGGTGGACTCTTGCTGGTGCATTTACATTTATGTTTACCCTTGTATTAGCAGCCAACCTCTTTTCTGATTTGGTTCAGGACGCTTTTGATCCACGGACAGCAAATGGTGGTCATCATGATTAGTGAACTAATGGAAACCGGCATACAACAACCACGCCCCATGTCAGATCATAAAACAGCTATTTTAACGGTACGTGATTTAAAGGTGTCTCTAAAAGGAGACTCTTCCAACGAAATCATAAAGGGCATAGATTTTGATCTAGTACCTGGTAAAATTATAGCATTAGTTGGAGAGTCCGGCTCAGGTAAATCCATATCATCACTTGCTATTATGCGTTTATTACCAGACGCATTAAAAATCACATCCGGTGACATTCGTTTTAAGAATGAGAGCTTATTCTCATTAACTGAAAAACAAATGCAAAGTATACGCGGACGAAAAGTAGCAATGATTTTCCAAGATGCTCTTTCATCACTTAACCCTGTGCAAACCGTTGGAGAGCAAATTGCTGAAACGTTAGAGCTTCATACTCGATTACGTGGTGAAAAACTATCACATAGAGTCATTGAACTGATGAATGAAGTAGGAATACCTGACTCTGAAACCAGAGCAAGCTGGTACCCTCATCAAATGTCAGGCGGACAACAACAGCGCATAATGATTGCCATTGCACTCGCCTGTGAACCTGACATTTTGATAGCTGATGAACCAACAACAGCTCTAGATGTCACTATACAAAAACAAATCCTTAAACTGATTACTGATTTAACGATATCAAGAAATTTAGCTGTTTTATTGATCACTCACGATATGGGAGTCGTTTACCACACAGCCGATACTGTATATGTTATGTATCAAGGAGAGATCATTGAAAAAGATGAAAAATATGATTTTTTTAAAAATCCTAAGCAAGCTTATTCAAAAGAACTAATCAATAGTTTGCCAGATTTAAAGCGCTTTCTTAGCTTAGAAAACAAAGCACCTTTATTAGAAGTTAGAAATACAAAAGTTTACTTTCCAATTCAAAAAGGTTTATTTCAAAGAGTTACAGGCTATGTAAAAGCAGTTGATGGTATTTCATTTGAAATAAAACAGGGAGAAACACTGGCTTTAGTAGGTGAATCTGGATCAGGAAAATCTACCATTGGACGAGCAATATTAAACTTAGAAAATGCAACTGGTGGAGAAATTTGGTTTTGCGGAAGAAGGATAGATCGCCTATCACGCAAGTCAATGCTGCCTTTAAGAAAAGATATTCAAGTAATCTTCCAAAATCCCTATTCTTCAATGAATCCCAGGATGACTGTCGAACAAATTATCAAAGAGGGCATGATTAGCTTGAAGCTAAATCTCACCAACACAGAAATGGATGAGCGCATAAGCGAACTTTTATTGCGTGTAAAATTGGAAAAAGAACATCGGCACCGTTATCCTCACGAGTTCTCTGGTGGTCAGCGACAACGTATTGCAATTGCTAGAGCACTAGCAGTCGAACCAAAATTAATTATTTGTGATGAGCCAACTTCAGCACTTGATGTCTCGGTGAGAGCTCAGGTATTAGAGCTATTAAAGGAATTACAGGATAGTTTCGGAGTTTCATATTTATTTATCACCCATGACTTATCTTTAGTACCTCATATCGCACATAAGGTAGCTGTTATGCAAAATGGGAAGCTAGTCGAATATGGCAAAGCAGAGGATATAATGACCATACCAAAAGAAAACTACACTAAAAATCTACTATCTGCTGTACCAAAAATCCAATAATGTTTATTTGAGCGGCTTTTATTTATAAAAGCCGCTCTCTTATTTATAAGTTATATATAATGAAAGTGTTTCTAAAGCTCAAGTGGCACTTTATATCAGAAAAAAAATCTTACTTAATTGGTATTTTCAGCTTAGTTGTAGTTTCCTTACTCGAACTTATCCCTCCCTTACTAATTGGACGATTCGTAGATCACGGAATCAACAATACGTTAGATTATGAAATTTCTTTAGAATTAGCTTCATACTTAACAATTTGTGCCGTTATGACTTATTTTTTTCGAGTATTATGGAGGGTTTTTATATACCGTCCAGCATTTCGTTTAAGTAGCATCCTTAGATCTAAAATTTTTTTATTTCTAACATGCAGAAATAGCCATTTTTTTCAAAAAAACACTACTGGTGATTTAATGGCTTATGCTACTAACGATATTAAGGCGATTGAAGGTGTAGCAGGAGATGGAATATTAGTTGCTTTTGACTCAATTATTTCATTTTGCACTGTTTTCATAATGATGATGGTTTACATTGATCCAGTTTTATCCTTATTAGCCTTTACACCCTTTCCTTTCTTAGGTATTGCTATTTACAGATTTGCTTTCTTGCTTGAAAGTCGGTTTACCAATGCACAGAAAACTTTTGCTGACCTTAATTCAAGAGCTCAGGAATCCTTTTCTGGCATTAAAGCAATAAAAAGCCATTATTTGTATGATTTAACTTTGTCACTATTTGATAAAAGTGCAAGGGAAAATCGTGATGCACATATATCTGTAGCCAAAATTGATATGCTGATCGAACCAGCCATTAATATTTGTATGGCTTTTTCTTTTGTTATTACTTTGGCTTATGGAGCGTGGCTTATTTTTAATCAACAGCTCAGCGTAGGCCAATTGACCACTTTCACCATGTATCTTTCTTCTTTAATTTGGCCAATGTTTGCTTTTGGGTGGCTGTTCAGTTTAGTTGAAAAAGGTGCTGCATCCTATGAACGCATTGAGTCATTATTATCAAATACAAAAGATACTGAAGCCGCTTACTCAGATACAGGGACATTTTCGCTACGGAAAATACCATTAAAAAAAATCATGGTAGCATCTAACCTTTACAACATTAAAGAAAATAAAGAATATTTAGACATTAATATTGACATTAGTCATTTCTCATACTCTCCAAAGTATACTTTTTCTTTGAAGAAAATACAGCAAAATTTTACTATTAACAATTTTATTGGGATTGTCGGACCAACAGGTTCGGGGAAATCCACTTTCATTAAACTTTTAGTACAAGAATATTCCAATTATAAAGGCAAAATAAACATTAACGTCAAAACAAACCTACCGTACAATGATTGGTGGTCCATGGTAGCCTATGTATCACAAGAAACCTTCCTTTTTACAGGTAGCATAGCTGACAACATTTTACTTGGATATGCAAACCCTAACATCAATGAAGCGATTGAAGCTGCCAAACTTGCTTGTCTGGATCCTGACATCCTTCTATTCCCCAACGCCTATGAAACAATAATAGGAGAAAGAGGTGTTAATCTTTCAGGTGGACAAAAACAAAGACTTGCAATTGCTAGAGCAATTGTACAAAAAAAACCTTTTCTAATATTAGATGATCCTTTTAGTGCTTTAGATTCAAACACAGAATCAACAATACTAAAAAACATTAGGAATTTAGAACATCTAAAGTTCATCATTCTCTCCAGCCATAGATTAACCAACCTAACTGATTGTTCGAGAATTTTAGTTTTTGATAACGGTGAAATTACTGATGATGGTCCTTTTGATCTATTAAAAGCACATAAAAGTTGGTTCTCAAGGACACTAGAGCTGCAACAATCATACTTAGAAAATGATCATTTGAAAAATTCATAAGGGCTATTTCATGTCATGAGCAACTCCACAGACATATTGCTTTCAACACATTTAACCCATGTTTCGACCAAAAAAACGCAGTTACGATTCATTAAATTGCTACTGCCTGAATTAAAGGCTATTTTTGTTGCATTTATTTTTCTATCAATAAGCATTACGCTTACTCTAAGCGCTCCTTTTGTTATTAAGCACTTCATTGATTTTTATATCACAAACAACTATTACCCACTTATTGAGTGTATATTATTCGCATTACTGGTTTTATCTCTAGACACTTTTTCTTCAATATTCCGGTATTTTCAGGGCATAAAGTTTCAAGTTTTGTCACTCAATATTGTTTACAACCTAAGAACGCAGCTTTTTTCTCACATACTCAAATATCCGATTAAAACCTTTGACACCAACCCTGTTGGCGGTTTCGTATCAAGAGTTACTAACGACACTGAAAATATAACCTTGCTTGCAACCAATGTGCTTCCAGCTTTTATAGAAGGCATATTGATGTCTGTTGGAATATTTATCGCTTTAGCTATTTTAGATTTACATCTTGCTCTTATCACCTCATTATTTATTCTACCGCTCTTCCTCGGTATTTTTTTCTTCCAAAAACTAAGCAAGCCATACGTTGAGAAAGCTCAGGCAACACTAAGCGAAATCAATGGAAAACTAAATGAATATATACAGGGCATGTTTTTAATACAAATATTACAAAAAACTACGTTTTTCATTAACCAGTTTTCAATTAAAAACACTGACTACGAGAACTTTAGAAACAAAACCGTATTATTCAACGGTTTATTTCTTAGATCTTTTGGGCAATTAATCATGCAGGCATGCCTTGCTGCTTGTTTATTCTACTTTTTCTTTAAATATGACAAGGATGTATCTTACATTGGCCTGATTTTTGTTTTCGTGAATTATCTTGAACGCCTATTTGAACCTTTGCTCAATATCTCAATGCAATTAAATCAGTGGCAACAGTCGCTAATTTCAGCAGGAAGAATATTTGCTTATCTTGATGAACCAACAGATCAAACATTTGATATAAATAAAACAACATTGGGTGCTCAAAATCAATCAGACAATAATCAAATACATCCAAATGGCACTGCTCTTGAATTCAACCATGTCAGTTTAAGCTATGATAACGGCCACTCCTTTGCCCTGAAAGATGTTTCTTTTATGGTAAAGGAAGGTGAGTTTATTGGTATTGTGGGTCATACTGGTAGCGGCAAAAGTTCTATCGTTAACGTACTAATGGGATTATACCCTATCACACAGGGTTCAATAACATTGCTTGGTTTTCCCATAGAGAATTATTCAGAGGAATCTTTAAGGAAGCGTGTAGGGCTGGTGCTTCAAGAACCCTATTTATTCAGTGACAGCATTTTAAAAAATATCTGTTTAGAAATGTCTAATATTAATGACGCTCTCCTCCAACAAGTCCTTTCACAATCACGAGCTGAGCTGTGTGTAAACCGTTTGCCAGGTGGCTTAAAGTATATACTGGGTGAGCGAGGGAATGAGCTCTCAACAGGCGAAAAGCAATTAATTGCCTTCGCTAGAACTTTACTGCACTCACCCCAGCTATTGATTTTAGATGAAGCTACAGCCAGCATAGATGCTGAACTGGAAGAGGCGATAAAAACGGCTATTGTTTCTGCTAGAAAAGGGCGCACAACGCTGGCCATTGCTCATCGATTATCAAGCATTCAGGATGCTGATAGAATCCTAGTTTTAGATAAGGGAAAAATGGTTGGCTTTGGGACTCATATGGAGTTGATGAACAGTTGCGCTCAATACTATAAGCTCTATCAATCACAATACAATCAAAGCAAGTGAAGATCTCATTGTTTATGACCCAGTACGAGATCGTTAGATTTTTGAGCGAATACGCTTAGGCACAATACCTGCTACTCCAAAGCCATACTAACATAAAAGAGCTGTTTGCGTGGCCCAACATGAGCAAGCATAAAACGGTTCCGCTGGTTGAAACTCACACCGGAATTAATCAGCCAGTCAGGCTCAATAAAGCCTTCACCTCACTAGAAGAGGAGGTCAACCTACACAATCAAATAAAAAAATACATAGAGTCCGCAGACCACTTAATCCAGAGCCTATCTCCCTCTATGGACTTGTTTAAATTAAACGCCCAATTTAGAGCATTGTGCTTTCTTTATAAAATGGCTTTGGAGTTAAGCCTTAATTTTCTTCTTAAACGACTAAATCAAAACGTAGGCCCATCAACCTATATGGAAATCCTACCTGGTATCACCTCTCTTTGGAGCGCTTGCCGAAGAATGATAGGCTTAACCTTCGTAAACGAGCAAAATATTTCCACCCAAATCATTCAATGCGGCCATTTTATTGATCAGATAGATACGCTGTGCGATACGCTTGGACTTGAAAACCCTACTAATAATGAGGAACTCATTCAATTCAACTACTTACAAGCCAGAGCTGAAATGTCATTCCTGAAAAGAAACATGGAATCTATACAATTACATTTCACAACTTGGGAAAACCTGATTGATGCCCATATAGCTTCAGGTGACCTAAGGTTACCTAAAGCCGCCAGCGAGGGTAAACATTCTTAAACCAGCGCATCTCACGCTTGATATCGTATATTTCCTTAAGCCAATCAAAATTAACATCCAAGGCATTATCCGCCTCCCTTCTCGCCTCTTGCTCAAGTGCCTCTATGTGATCCAACACCCTGTACAGCCGGTCAATCAATTTCTGCATTCTCAGATCTTCCGTTGCAGTTATATCCTCTCCCTGATCAGTAGAGGCAACCAACTCAAATACTTTTATCCATATTTCACCAATAGGGATTGGGAAATCATCCCAATCCGTACTTCCAGGCACGCGCTCACTAAGCAACTGTTTGCAGCACAGCTCCAGTGTCAACATATAAAGGTTTACAACAAGAGAAACTTCGGAAGTAGTCAGCGCTGCTTGATCTAACTCAGCGCTATCAAGCACCTGATTGCCAGAATCATAGTAATGTTGAGCCACCTCAAGAAAGACGGGTTCCTCAGATTTAACTACATCTGCATCACGTATACTCGGCTGACCGTTTTTATCCGTCAAAGTCTAGGGCCTCTAACGTTACAGCTTGTATTCAACGCATGAAAATTAAACGTGCTAGACGGAGATGTTCATCCCACTCTAATTAGCATAGAAAAACTTGCAGGTTTGGCTTGGAAGGAATCGTTACAGACTAAGATAGGTTTGAGACTGGAGATCTAAAGCTTGGCTCCCCGAGCTGGACTCGAACCAGCGACCAATAGATTAACAGTCTACTGCTCTACCAACTGAGCTATCGGGGAACAACAATTTAAGATGGTCGGAGCAGAGGGATTCGAACCCCCGACCCTCTGGTCCCAAACCAGATGCGCTACCAGGCTGCGCTATGCTCCGACTTGGCTCCCCGAGCTGGACTCGAACCAGCGACCAATAGATTAACAGTCTACTGCTCTACCAACTGAGCTATCGGGGAACCGATCGCTTAACGCTATTAGCGTCAGCGGATGCGTATACTACCCGCTTCCACTGACCCCGTCAACCCTTTAATTAAAAAAAAATCCAGTTTTATCAGATGCTTAGTTACTTGTTCATTGAAGCTTACGAATCAGCTCTTCCGTTTTCGCCTTGAGTAATTCTGGGTCATGCCGAGTTTCTACGTTCAGCCTCAACAGTGGCTCAGTGTTTGACATTCTTACATTGAAACGCCATTCCCCCATATCAAGTCCAATTCCGTCAGTCTTACTTACCGATATAGCTAAAGGCTCGTATTCAGTGAGCAGTCGCTCCAGTATCAATTTGGGGTTATCGACCTTGTAATTCATTTCCCCGCTTACAGGAAATTTCATCATCCGCTCACCCAGCATGCTGGCTAACGACTGCCCCGTTTGGGATATTTTCTCTGCAACCAACAGCCAAGGGATCATACCGCTATCACAATAGAAGAAGTCTCGGAAATAGTGATGCGCACTCATTTCTCCGCCGTAAACAGCATTTTCTGTACGCATGCGTTCTTTGATAAAGGCATGACCTGTTTTACTTTCAACGGCTACCCCTCCTTTAGCTGTGACTATGTCTTGGGTATTCCAGATCAACCTCGGGTCATGAATGATGACGCCTTTAGAAGACTTGTCTAAGAAGCTATCAGCGAGCAAACCCACTATGTAGTAACCTTCAATAAATCGCCCTTGGTGGTCAAAGAAGAAACAACGGTCAAAATCACCGTCCCAAGCCACCCCAAAATCAGCTCCCTGTTCCACAACCGCTTTCGCCGTTGCATGCCGATTTTCAGGCAGCAAAGGATTGGGGACTCCCTTCGGAAAATGGCCATCAGGATCATGTTGTAAGTGAACCCATTCAAAAGGAAGGTGCGGCTTTAGTGCATCAATGAGAGGGCCTGCACCACCATGACCAGCATTGGTTACTATTTTTAAAGGCTTCATTGTTGAAGAGTTGATATAGCCCAACAAATGTTCAACCAGAGCAGGTCTGGTATCCACCGATTCAAGCTTCCCTCTCCCCTTAGCTGATGCACCCCACTCAGCCCTTTCAGCTAACGCTTGAATGTCAAATAATCCAGTATCACCACTGATGGGCATTGAATGCTTTCGAACCAACTTCATGCCGTTATAGTCTTTGGGGTTATGACTGGCAGTGACACAGACTCCGCCACAAGCGTTTAAATGGCTGGTCGCAAAATAGACCTCTTCTGTTCCACATTGGCCAATCAAAACCACTCCTAAACCAGCATCCCTTATACCTTCACTAACAGCCTTAGAAAGTTCAGGGCTCGACAAACGGATATCATGCCCAACGACAATCTTGGGTTCGACCCCCTCCAAGGCTTCTGGAGAATCCATCAGATAGGCAGCCATTGCCCGACCAATTCGATAGGCTATGTCGACATTCAGCTGATCCGGTACCCGACCGCGTATATCATAAGCCTTAAAACAGGTCATGGAATCCATAGCAGCTTCTCATCTCTAGACAAATGAAGCTCTGAGTGTACCAAACCCCCCATTCCAAAAGCAGTCAAAACTCTCAAGGATGACTGGTGATCTTAGGGTAAGATCCCGTAGAATGGAGAGTATTGGGGCATATTGATTAAGGAAGCAGTAAGACGCCATGAGCCAACAAGACAAGGTTATATACTTCTTTGGCGCCACAGGTGACCTTGCACGTCACAAGATATGGCCAGCCATTGCCAACATGTACCGCAGTAATGAATGTTTTAGAATCGTAGCTTTTGGTGGGAAAGGGCCTCAACCTGAATCTGGGTTTAACCAATGGTTAAAGGACGTTCTGCAAGGGCAAGACATTGATATCGACGCATTTGCGGAGAGAATCGACTACCACGCGATCGATTTATTGGATCATGAAGCACCACTCCCAGTAACGTTAAACGAGTCTCAAACCAGCGTTTTTTATGTAGCATTGTCAACGCATTTATACCGCCCACTATTGGAACGGCTCAGTCAATATTTGCCCACCCCAAACTGCCGCATTGTCTTGGAAAAACCCATCGGCACCGATTTACAAGACGGGCTAGAGATTCAGAAAAAGCTCAGAGCTCTGTTTACTGAGGACCAAATTTACCGAATTGACCACTACCTGGGCAAAAGAACCGTTCAAAATTTGTTAGCGCTTCGATTCGCCAACAGTATTTTTGAATACCAGTGGAATCAGAAATACATCGATCACATACAAATCAGCATTGCTGAATCAAAAGGGATTGATGAACGCGCAGCATTTTACGACAACATTGGCGCTCTACGTGATATGGTACAAAATCACTTAGTGCAACTCTTGTGTCTGGTCGCGATGGAGCCTCCTGCGAGCTTAGACCCCGAAGCCATTCGTAATGAACGAGTCAAGGTATTACGTGCACTTAAACCTCTCTCAAGTCACGATGTAGTACGTGGTCAATACACCGCCGGTTCCATTGATGGACAACCGGTAAAGGCCTACCGTGAGGAATTACAAGAAAGCACCCAAAAAAACAGCAGCCGCACCGAGACGTTCGTTTCTCTAAAAGCAGAAATTGATAATTGGCGTTGGGCTGGCGTGCCTTTCTATCTAAGAACAGGCAAGCGACTTCCTACAAAGTGCTGTGAAATTGTCGTGCAATTTAAAACCGTACCCCATCCCATTTTCCAAAACCAAAAAACTTTTGGCAGCAGCAATCGCCTAATATTTCGACTCCAGCCTGAAGAGAGCATAAAAATAGAACTCTTCGAACAAACCAATGAAGATCGAAAATCCGTAAGGCCATCAAAACTTAGTCTTGATACACATGAGCTATACGGTTCAAGCATGGATGCTTACGAGCGACTGTTGCTTGACGCACTAAATGGAGATCCAACTTTATTTGTGCGTGAAGACGAATGGTCAGAAGCTTGGCGCTGGGTCGATACCGTCTTAAAAGAGTGGGAACAAACGGCCACCGAGCCTTTTTCTTATATGGCTGGAACCTGGGGCCCCACACAATCCATTAGCTTGCTTGCCAGAGAACGTCGTACCTGGGAGGACCCAAATTCATGAAGTTAATTCGTTGTACTTCAGAAACTGAATGGAAACACACCGCTTTAGATTGGCTGCAAACGGCTATTCATAGTCAATTAGCAGGAACGTCTCCATTGACACTGGCACTTTGTGGTGGCGAAACCCCTTGGCCGCTTTTCAAACAAGCTCTTGATGATAATCAACTGCCATGGGACCGATTACAACTCGTCCCGACCGACGAGCGCTGGGTTGATCTCGATTCAGACCGCTCCAACGAAGGCAGACTTAAAACCATTTTTGAGAATACAGCTGCAACTGTCAGCGGTTTCAGAAGCGTTGCGGATAATCAAGAAGGGGCTTTGGCTTATTGGTCTCAACCCAAAGCGGCCCTGCCTAAAGTCGCATTACTGGGTATGGGAGGGGATGGTCATTTTGCTTCCATCTTCACCGAAGCCGATTATCAACAAGAAGGCGTTGTGTTTACAACGGAGAATGCCGGAGAACCTCGCATTAGCTGGAGCCGAGAAACGCTCGAATCAACCCCCGAGCTGGCTATATTTATTCGCGGTGAAGCTAAAATGCGTGTACTCGATGAGGGTATAGGCGTTGTACACCATTTACTCTCTAATCGACCTGACACACATGTATTTTGGGTAGCTTAAACATGCATTCGATTCTCACAGAGATCACTGAACGCATTCAAGAACGGAGTTTGGAAACACGGGCCACTTATTTAAAGTGGCTCCAATCCAATCAGCAGCGCACCCCAAGACGGTTTCACCAACCCGAAACCAATTTCGCGCACGTGCAAGCTTCGGCAACGAATGAAGAAAAGCTCATTCTAAGAACCGCCGAACACTCTGCCAACATCGGTATCATCACCGCGTTTAACGACATGTTGTCAGCGCACCAACCCTTCCAGCATTACCCTGATATCATCAAGCAAACCTTAACCACGCTCGGTCATACCGCTCAGGTAGCCGGCGGTGTCCCTGCCATGTGTGATGGTGTGACACAAGGTCAAGAGGGAATGGAGCTGTCTCTGTTCAGCCGTGATGTTATCGCTCAAGCAACAGCGGTTGGTCTATGTCACGATGTATTTGATGCAGTGTTCATGCTAGGCACTTGCGACAAAATTGTCCCTGGCTTATTGATGGGTGCTTTGCGTTTCGGCTACCTGCCAATGGCGTTTATCCCGGCCGGCCCCATGCCAAGTGGGATTTCCAATGAAGACAAAGCCGTTCAACGCGAACGCTTTGTAAAAGGAGAAATTTCCAAAGAGGCTCTTCTCGAGTCAGAAGCGAAAGCCTATCACTCGCCAGGCACCTGCACCTTTTACGGTACGTCTAACACCAACCAAATGCTGATTGAAGCAATGGGGTTGACGTTGCCAGGCAGTGCCTTTGTACAACCTCAAACAGCCCTTCGAACAGCGTTAACGAAAGCCTGCGTTAAGCAAATGATTGAGCGCCTGCCTTGGGGCCCAAATCCCTTAGCCATCGGTGAGCAACTCGACGAAAAAGCTTGGGTGAATGCACTTGTGGTATTACTCGCGACCGGGGGCTCCACTAATTTAAGTCTGCATTTAGTTGCAATGGCACGTATGGCTGGCGTACAGCTTACTTGGGATGACATGGCTTTGTTATCAAAGGCCACTCCTCTTATTGCCAAGGTTTACCCTAACGGGCAAGCAGACATCAATGCATTTCATGAAGCGGGCGGCACGCCACTGATGATTCAGCATTTGCTTGAAGCAGGTCTCTTGCATGCAGACGTCCAAACCCTGATGGGTGATGGACTAGAACACTACACAAAAATGCCCAGTTTAGATGCAACCAGCGCTTTGCAATGGACACCTTCTCAAGCTCAAGATCTAGACATACTAAGACCTGCAACCGAGCCTTTTTCTAGCGAGGGCGGATTAGTATTGATGCAGGGCAACTTAGGACGTGCCATCAATAAACGTTCTGCCGTGGCTGAAGAGCATTGGTACGTTAAAGCGCCTGCTAAAGTGTTCCAATCTCAGGAAGAAGCGCAAGCAGCTTTTAAAGCCGGCCAGCTCAATGAAGATGCTGTTTGGGTTGTCGTAGGACAGGGTCCTAAATCGAACGGCATGCCTGAATTGCATAAACTGATGCCCTGTTTATCCAGTTTGCAAAAACAAGGGTTTAAAGTAGCCTTAGTAACCGATGGCCGCTTATCAGGTGCTTCAGGAAAAGTACCCACCGCAATCCACTTAAGCCCTGAAGCTGTAGATCAAGGCCCCATTGCCAAGATCCGATCGGGTGATATCATCGAAGTCGATCTTGAACAGGGCCGCTTAAATAATCTCGAAACTGACTTTGACACGCGCACTCCATCAACCGAGTTCGAAATCAGTCAAACTTGGGGACAAGGCCGTGAATTATTTAAAGGCTTTCGTGAACGGGTAACCCCCGCAGAAGAGGGAGCATCCAGTATTGACTGGTAACCAGCTTATGAATCAACAAATGTCCGAATATTGGGAAAACCTTGCAGCAGAGCAACGTCTCATGCCCATTGCTGCGCTTGATCAATCAAGAATCGCCCTTGAATGGGCCGAGTTTTTAATTGAATCAGGCTTTAAAGCTGTTGAGATGACATTAAGAGCCGCCAATAGCTTAAATGTACTCTCTGAAGTGGCAAAAACTTTTGGAAATGATTTACAAGTTGGTGCGGGTTCTATTTTGGATGAGAGTATGGCCGAACAAGCGGCCAGCGCGGGTGCAGCCTTTATGGTTAGCCCTGGCGCTACCCCTTCTCTGGTCAGCTTTTTCCAAGACAAACAAATTCCGTGGCTTCCAGGTGTTGCGACCATTTCTGAAGCATTAAATATGCGCAGTCATGGTTTTAGTCATCAAAAATTTTTCCCGGCTAGCACACTGGGTGGACGCGCGACTATTGAAGCTTGGTCTGCACCTTGCCCAGACTTAAAGCTCTGCCCAACAGGTGGTGTATCGCTGGATGAAGTGAATCATTATTTAGCTCTCAACAGCGTGTTCATGGTGGGAGCAAGTGCGTTAGCGCCAAAACATGCAGACGATGACTATCGCCCACGCATTCGCGCATGGCTCACTCAGATCCGTAAATAAATGACCGTCTTTCACTTTTGACACTGAAGCATCTGTCTCGTAGGTGCTTCATTGAGAGATTGCTCTCTGACTCGATAAATATAGGGATTGCATGGACGCACAATATTGGCATCAACGCTGGGAAAACAATGAAATCGGTTTTCATGAAGCCAAACCAAATGCGTTATTGTTGAAATACTGGCATCAATTAAACCTCACTGAAAACAGCCGAGTTTTTATTCCTCTTTGCGGCAAAACATTAGATATCGGTTGGTTTCTATCTCAAGGTTTACAAGTTGTTGGATGCGAATTAAACGAACCAGCCGTTCAAGCGCTTTTTGATCAACTGGGCTTGCACCCTCAGGTTCAACAAATGGACTACCATAAATGTTATCGCGCACCTCAACTCGACGTTTGGGTTGGTAATATTTTTGACCTCACACCCAACACTCTAGGAAAAATCGACGCCATTTATGATCGTGCAGCGCTCGTAGCTTTTTCCCCTGACATGCAACCTCAATACTGTCAGCAGCTCATCCGACTATCAAAACAGGCGCCACAACTGTTAATTTGTTTCGAGTACGATCAAACGTTATTAGAGGGGCCTCCATTCTCCACGGCACTGGCTGAATTAGAGTCTCTCTACGGCTCCAAGTTTGAGATTACATCATTGGAACAAAAGCCTGTTCCAGGCGATTTAAAAGGCTTTTGCCCTGCCAATGAAGCAGCCTGGAAATTACTTCCGAAAACACAAGAATAATTCAACCCGTTTTCTTAGGGAATTGAATCAATTGCTCATCAATTGCCTGATATAACTGCCCTACCCATTCAGGTGTTTGGTTTTTTATCTGGAGCCGGCCTGGTCTAGCGTCGTACGGGCTAATCAACACTTTTCCGTTTTTTCTTCCAACGTCATGCACAAAAGTAAAGAGCTCTTCTATAGCCGCATCCCCCATAGCCAGGCACCCTATAGAAGCTCTTTTTCCATGAATAAAAATATTCGTACCGGGTTCATGCCGCTCTTCTCGTTTAGCATGAAATAAATCAAACGCATTCGGGTAATTTAATTTCATGGATAAGTGATAAGCACTGTTGGGATTAAATCCCTCAATTTGGTATATCCCTTCGGGTACTTGCTTGTCACCCTCTCTGAGTTTAGGCCCCTCTTTTCCACTGGCCGCTAATATAGGGTACACCTTTATCATCACCCATTGATCGGCATTATCCTTGGCCCAAAGCTCTAGTTTGCGTTCTTGCTTAAAAGCGATTAATTGATAAGCTGAGGATGGGTAAGGCACCCCTGCTCGCTCAAAATCCACTTTGAGCTTTTGACGAGCATTCTCTCCGTATAGATCAATCACCTGCTGCAAGGTTTTTCGTCCCTTGAGCGCATAATAATAGGGCGACCAAAGGCCACTCCCATACTGATAAAACCCCCAAATTAGGCCGCTCACGAGCAGTGTGCATAGCCCCATAACTGCAATTTTTGAAATCGACATCGTTTATCCACAAAAGGGTTTGTTAGCTCATATCAAAATACCCCTGACATGAGTAACTATCTCCAAACAAACGTTAGATTTGAATGCTGATATTTATGGTTGTAGAAAACTCTAATGGTTCCCTACTCTTTTGGTTTTTCAGGCTGTTTGGCAGGAGCGCTGGTTCTTAAGGTTTTGTTTTGTTCTTTTATTTGCTCTGTATAGAGTTTGAAGTCTTCACCCCAAGAGCGAGAACCACGAACCATGCGCGATAAACTCAACAAAAAGGCTTGAAAGGTTTCAATAATATTCCCTTGAACCGTCAGGGTTTGCGCTTGTTTTCGTTCAATCGCATAGAATCGTTGAGCAGGTGTTTGACCATCGGCTCCACCCATAGAAGTCGATAAATTCTCCATTTTGGCTTCAACGGCTTGAAACTGTTCAGGAAGCGTCGCCAGGATCTCCATTTGCGCCAACATTTCTTCATTCGCGACTTCTAAATCTCGAATACGTAAGTGCTGGATCACAAACCCCATAATTAAAAATAACAGCAATAGCCCGGAGGAAATGGATAAGCCAAGCAGAACCAAAGCACGCTTTTGCTGTTGCCCTTCCAAGCGTTCAATCCGTTGCTCTTCTGTCAACGGCTCTGCAGGAGCCTCATCTTGCTTTTCTTCTTTATCGTCAGCCACGCCGTCCTTGGCCTTGCTTGTCAAAAGTGTTGAAGTCGGTTACTTCCATGCCTGCACGAATCGAACCACCTCTTGGGCTGTTTTCTTTGGCACTTCCGCCATCGGGACGTGCCCTACCTGGTCAAAAATGCGTACCTCAGAGTAAGGCAAGTAACGCTGTAAAACAGGCACACTGCTTACATCCAAAACGTCATCTTCACGCCCCCAAAGGATCAACGTTGGTACGGTTAAGGTGGACAATAACTGTTCCACCTTCCCTTGTGATTGCAAGCGTTTGCCCGTCGCCATCATGTCTTCAAATATTTTCTTATTCAGTTCCACTCGGCTTTGAGCACCACGAATGATGGCTGGACGATAAGGCCAGGGGACGTATGGAGGGTTATACATGATCAGTTCCATCATCCCTTGAAAGCTTGCATCATCTTGAACAATGAGCGGATTCTGGCCTTTTTCTAAGGCTTCTTCAAAAGGACTTTGCTTAGGTGACTTCACGCCAGCACTGTCGACCAGAATAAGGGTTTTTAAACGTTCAGGGTGTCGGTCGGCGTAGAGCATAGCGACTGCGCCTCCCATGGAATTTCCAAGCAAATGAACACGCTGCAAGCCCATCGCTTCAATAAAAGCATGCAGTGCTTCAGCTTGATTCTCAAGATCATAATCAAAATCTTTTGGGGCCCGTGTACCACCGTGCCCTGGTAAATCTACCTGGAGAATTCGATAAGATTCGGTCAGTTGATCACTCAGTAAATTCCAACTGTCTTTGGATGCACTGTAGCCATGCACCATCAAAAGTATTTCCCCTTCAGCGACACCTCCCTCTAAAAAGCTAAAATCTATGTCACCTACTTTGATGACTTTAGGCGTCAATCCGACCCAGTATCGATGCCAATCGACCGTTGTTCTAAGCCATCGATCTTGCTGATTAGCCGTGCAACCAGTCAATAAAGCCAAAACGAAGCTTGTGACAAAAAATAGGAGTGTTAAAAAGCTACCTAAGCGTTTCATGGGCGGGTTTTTTCAACCATTTAATCAATCGAGAAAGAGGCGTTAACGAGATAATACTGTAAATAAACGGCGAGCCATACTCAACGCGGCATCTACCTGCTCTTGAGACAAGCACACATTGGGTTTATATAACAATAAGGTATTACCGATGTATTCAATACAAATACCTGGATGGTCATTCAAAAAGTTCTCAATATCATCAATACACTGTTTCGCTCTGAAGCCTTGATTGGTTGAAATACGATAGGCATCCATTCTGGTGTCAACGTCTTCCATATGTTTATGCTCCGCTCCAGCCCCTACATCCTGTCGTTCCACCAGTGGCTTGGGAATGGCCTGCAAAATAAAGCTATCCAGTGATTTATTTCGAATTAATATAACCGTTTGTTTGGCTAAGGTGTCATCCACCGTTACATAGTCAAACAAAGTTGTACTAGAGGGTTCTTCTGGTTCAATGATTAGTGCATGCTGTCCTTCAGCTAACGCGCCAAGTCGAAAAAGCTCAAAGTTAAGCAGCATCACCTCTTTTGGCAGAGGAAACCGGCGTAAATACAGCCACTCCTCTTGCTGCGCCAAAAAGCTCCGGCTACGGGCATGAGTCGTAGGGGGACATAAATAAACGACCAATCCTATTAGGATCAAAATGCTAAAAATGCTGAACGTCAAAATAAAGGTCATGGGTTGCATTGCCATTATTGCCAGCAAAGATTCGAAAAGGCATCATTAGCCCCCTCTTCGCCCAACTAAAGGAAATAGGCGCAATGTCAGATACTCAAGAGGACGCGTTAATAACTGACATCATAGAGGGCAAATCAGGATCGTACATTGGTCTGGTACGACTGAATCGTCCCCAAGCACTTAATGCGTTAAGTTTGCCGATGATTCAAGCGCTGTATCAACAATTGGTTCAGTGGCATCAAGATACCAGTATACAGGCCGTTATTCTGGCCAGTAGCTCTGAAAAAGCCTTTTGCGCTGGAGGCGACGTCCGTCTTTTGTATCAATCTATGCAAGAATGCGAGTTACAAGCCAATCCTTACGCCGCTGACTACTTTAGCCAAGAATATCAATTAGATTACCTCATCCATTCTTATGAAAAGCCACTTATCGTCTGGGGTCATGGGTTTGTATTAGGAGGCGGATTAGGTTTATTTTGGGGCGCATCCTTTCGCGTTGCGACCGAGAAAACCGTCTTTGGCTGGCCAGAAATTAACATAGGGCTATACCCTGATGTGGGTGGCACTTACGCACTGTCAAGAATGCCTAAAACCCTGGGGCATTGGCTTGGCATGACAGGCAGCTTTCTAGACGCTTCGGAAGGCATCATCGCAGGATTGGCCGACATCACCCTCCCTTCGCATGCATGGCCCAATATATTGAATGCCCTTAGTCAGATCGAATGGGGCGAAAGTGTTGCCCAAAAAAAAGCGCAAGTGGCTGCCTTACTCAGCCATCACGCCAACCCCGAGCTGCATGTTCAACTCCCCTCATTTTGGCTAGCTTCTCAACCGCAGCTGCAATGGTTATTTGCCGACGTTGAGCCTTATGAGCTGTATCAACGTTTTCAAACCCTTCACCAAGAGCTGAGCCGCTTGAATTCACCCACACCTCAAGAACAATGGCTGTTAAAAGGCTGTCAACAGTTTCTAAAAGGGGCACCGAGGACGGCTCGCATCGCCATTGAGCAAATTAGGCGTGGACACTCCTTAGATCTTGAAGCTTGCTTTGAACTCGAATGGGCAATTTCAGTTAACTGTGCCACCTCAATGGATTTACTTGAAGGCATACGCGCTCAATTAATAGATCGCGACAAAACACCCACATGGCAAGAAGCACATTTTTGCGAACAAACAGACCTATGGGTTCAAGGCTTTTTTAACAACCCAGAAAGCGTTCCACAGCACATCAAAAAACGCTTACAGGCCGTTAATGAGCTATTTAACAAAACCCATTAAAAGATACACTTTTTACAAGGCTGTGATTCGGTTTTAGGACAGTAATGTAAATTAGGGGTGGATGAACACCGCTTCCTTCCCCTCCTCAATCATTAGCTTGAAAAGATAGACATCACCAAGCGTTAAAGGTATTGACTTGATTGACAAAAGCCTTGCTCTGCATGATTGTACATATTGACATGTGGTTGATGGAGGTTTAAGAACTTAACTCTGTACATGACACCCTGCCGTTCTATATCCTTTTACCAATCATAATATTCTTCCAACCTGGTAAACAGACCGTTTTTAAGAGCTAACCCATGAAAAATGCAATGTTATGCTTTATGTTTATAGGGCTGTTGAGCATATGCGGTGACCTATTATCGATTGAAACCTCTAGGCAAGTGTATGAAGGCGGGGGGTTGTCAATCTCTCATGATGACTGGTTTATGAGCTGCGATAATACCCATGATTGCCTGATACTTGCCACTGAAGCAAGCAACAATCACCTTTCAGATCGTCAATTTATCCTTGAGCTGAAACGAAACGCAGGAAGTCCTGCCTCTTTTGAAGGGAAAGTGTTGATTATAGATTCTGAAAATACTGATGTAGATTACAAAACCAGTCACTATGAATTGATTAGCTTGGTTATAAACAATAAATCATTAGGCTTTTTAACATCAAATGGCATGCTAAACCCTACACAGTTAAACGCTCTAATGACTGCTATACGCATAAACTCTAAAACCCCAGCCAACATCGTATTTAAAGAAGCCGATAAACAATGGCAATTGTCAATGAAGGGAGCTTTCTCAACACTAAAAGAGGTAGATGTTTTTCAAGAAAGAGAAGATACCCCTAGCGCGCTTATGCTTGTAGGGAAGAATAAGAAACCCATTCCAACTTGGAAAAAACCCGTTATAAAAATAGAAAGGGCCAAATTCCGAAAACATTCCATGGATAATAAAAGTCAACAATACGATGACATCCGAAGATCGATTCTACAGAATACTGATATAGAGGTATTAAAATTTGAATCTAGATTACCAGAAGATATGGACACCGCTACTTTGTTACGCATGGACTTTCCAAACGATCTAGAATTTTTTATGCTGAATGAGCGCAAAACAATGGTCAGATTACCTTGCCCAGGTTATTACCCAACTTATTCTGAAGCATACCATTGGTTGGTTAATTCCAAAAAACCATATGATGCTCAGCTGGTCACTTCAGGTGTTTATGCCACATACAAACCTGGCATACTAATCAGTTCTATATGGATGAAAAATGGGCCTTTCTCTTGCCAAGAATCCACTGAGTACGCTTTCAATGGTGACCGTTTTATACGTGCAAGACAGACAATTGAAGGAATATGCGACCATCAAATTCCATATTGGAAATCCATCCAAACATTTGTCAGTGATATTTCAGATAAATAGTATATCTACCTAGCATATTATTTTATAACGAGAATCACTTTGAAAAGGCTACTGAATCCATGCCAATGAATCGATACCATTTCCGCTATATTTTAATATTACTCACCAGTACTTTTGCTTTTTCAGATTCAGTGTTGAAGGAGATACAAGTTCCTTACGAAGAAATACCTATCAGCCACCAAAGCTCTACCTTTCTGACAATTCAAGAAGCGCTTCTTTACGATACCCCTTACTATGAGCTTTCTTCATTGATCCAAGTTCAGTTGATGGCCTCCCATCAGGTGTCTTATTCAAAGAGTTTAAACAAGGCGTTCTCAAGTGTTTGAGACTGTTTAAAATTAATGACAACCAGGCTATTGCGACTTTTCAGATGAGCCTAAAGACGGGTGCTTGCGGCCCACTTGTATACCAAGAACAATTTGATTATCTATTTCCTACCGATGAAAGTCATTGGGATGCATATGCTAACCCTTTGATGGGTTATTGGTTGCTGAATCTTAAACCGCCTTATCACCCTAAAGCCAATAGTAACTTTAAGGTCTATATAGAAAGCACTCGATAAATATCGAGTGCAAAAATGCTTGCTCTCAATGTTTACTTTGAATCCAAATGTAGAATAGGACTTTAAAGGGCTCTACTGCATTAATTGCTAGAGAGCCCAATATGTTAAATAGATATAATATTATACCTGGATCATATTCTATTCGGCAGCTGTGTAGCGATGCCCCCACCAGGGAAAAGATTGAGTACCCGCTCCTCCAACAAGGCTTCCGTCTGGGCGATAAACTCTGAGCGAGGAAAAGCTCTGATCATCATATTTGGCATCAAATTGCAATTCCCTTAAAGAGGTATTCTTGGTGATGGTGACATTTATAAGGTCTTCAAAGTGAGTGCCTGAATGACGCCTTTCTTTAAAAGCATACACTCGAAAGCCCGTCAGTTGAGACAACTCGATGTCCTTGCCGATAGCGCATTGACTCTCACCATTTGTAAAAAATGGAACCGCATTTTCACTATTACTGATAAAGCTCATATGCCAAATATTGAATGAATCATCGTTTAATGCGGTTTTACATAACTCTCTTTTTGATTTTGCTGTATAGCGATGTCCCCACCAATACAAGGATTGTGTGCCCGCTCCTCCAACAAGGCTTCCGTCAGGGCGATAAACTCTGAGTGAGGAAAAGCTCTGATCATCATACTTGGCGTCAAATTGTAATTCCTCTAAAGAGGTATCCTCAGTGATGGTGATATTTGTCAGATCAGAATGATGAGCACCTGTACCACGCTTTTCCTTAAAAGCATACAGCCTATATCCTGTCAATTGAGACAGCTCGATGTCTTTGCCGATGGAACAAGTGATCTTTCCATTCGTAAAAAATGGAACTGCATTTTCACTATTACTGATAAAGCTTATATGCCAACCATTGGATGAATCATCGGACAAAGCACTTTTGCACAGTTCATTTTTTGATTTAGCCGTATAGCGATGCCCCCACCAGTACAAGGATTGAGTGCCCGCTCCTCCAACAAGGCTTCCGTCTGGACGATAAACTCTAAGTGAAGAAAAGCTCTGACTGTCATGCGTGGCATCAAATTGTAGCTCCACTAAAGCAGTATCCTTGGTGATGGTGACCTCTTTAAGATCATATAGGTGAGTGCCTGTATTACGTCTTTCTTTAAAAGCATACAACCGATATCCCGTCAGTTTGGACACTTCGATGTCTTTTCCGATGGAGCAAATGACCTTTCCATTCGTAAAAAATGGAACCGCATTTTGACTATTACTGAAAAAACTTATATGCCAACCATTGGAGGAATCATCTAATAATGCGGCATTACATCTCTCTAGCCCTTTCTCATCTTCAGGCCCTGGCGTTAATTCGGAGCCCTCTCCCTCGTCTGGCTTGGGCTCACCTTCTGGCTCCGGCTTAGTGTCAGGCTCCGGCTTAGTGTCAGGTTCTGGCTTAGTGTCAGGTTCTGGCTTAGTGTCAGGTTCTGGCTTAGCGTCTGGTTCGGGCTTATTATCCGGTTTTGGCTTAGCATCTGGCTTGGGCTTAGCATCTGGCTTGGGCTTAGCATCTGGCTCGGGCTTATTATCCGGTTCTGGCTTAGGCTCAGTGTCTGAGTCTTCCCCACTTTCTGGTGTAGTGGTCTTATCTGGTACAGGTTCAACGATTACTTTCTTAGATCTACCTGGCGACCCATTGTCACACCCCAATAGACAAACTGAAATCATCAACAAACTCGAGATGAACTTTCTGCTCATAATAAGCCTCAATAGATAGCTATCATTGATAGTATTTTCAAATGCAAGCATTATTCTATCGAAGCTCTGATCAGTCAGTATTCAACTATTAGCTGTATAAGTGTATTTATTAGACTTCTACTAAAAAAAGTCGATCAAACTGACGAAACCATGCTAACGGATCAGTGACACTCTGATGTGATCAGCGATGAGGCTCGCTAGAAAAACTTCCGCTCATCTCTCTTAATAACGACTCTGTCCATTTACCCACAGCGTTGCTCCATCTCAGAAGCATACAGCGGTTAGCACGACAAACTAATTGTGATGCCTTACTCACCTGGCCTTTCACATAGATAACAAATGCGACATATGCCTTACCAAAAGGCCAGCAGAATTTTCTGTCCTATATAACGTCAAGACAAGCACCGTCACCAACCAATCAGCTTGGTCTGTATCTGCCCTGGCAACCATTTTTGCAACGAAACCTGACATAATATGCGACTCCCTAAAAGAAGTAACTCATAAGCTCGGTACAACCTTTGCGTTACATTACTGACAAGTCGACAGCCAGATGGAACCACACAATTAGACTGGCTTTCCAAGGCAATCCAGTTTCAACTATATTTTTGTGATCCGAGTTTTAGCTTCTTGATTAGGACAATTAGTGAAAAAGTCTCCTGAACTCAATGTTACATTAAGTGCTATTAAAGACACTTCTCAAGAGGCCGTATTCCCAAAGGATCTGGGGGCAGATGAGCTTCTTATGTTATTGAAATACTCTACTGAACATGCAGCAGATGAAGTGTTTTGGATGCATCATGATTCTGAAATATTTTATGTTAACAATGCAGCTTGTGAAAAACTTGGCTACACAAGAGAAGAGCTGGTTGGGATGCGTGTTTGGGAATGGGACCCATTATTCCCAAAAGAGGTTTGGCCAACTTTCTGGAACGAGCTAAAAGAAAAAAAAACACATTGATTTCGAAACCCAGCATCAAAAAAAATCAGGGGAAGTGTTCCCAGTTCGAATAAAAGGCCATTATCTCAAAATCGGGAGCAGAGAAATACTCTTTGCGTTTGTCAGTGACATCATAGAAAGTAAGAGCCTTGAAAAGAAGCTGCAACGCTATGTAGAGGAAATGGAAACCCTAGCCGATACAAAAATGGCCCAACTGAAACTAGAGCAAGAAAAATTTGAACGATTCGTAAATCTAGCTCCTGTTGGCATTGCCATCAACCGATTAAACGATGGATTATTCGAATATATAAACAATGAAATCAGTCAGTTCATGGGGTATTCCATAGAAGAACTTAATACCATGAATTACTGGCAAGTCACTCCCAAGAAATACGAACAAGATGAGCAGAAGCAAATTTTATCTTTAAATAAACATGGCCGTTATGGTCCGTATCAGAAAGAATATATTCACAAAGATGGACACATCATCCCAGTATTATTATCTGGCATTAAAGCCAAAAACAACAAAGGTGAAGAAGTCATTTGGTCAGTTATTCAAGACATATCCGAACAACTAAAGATACAAGAAGAACTTAGAGAATCCAAAGAAATAGCAGAGAGAGCATCCCAATCAAAGAGCGAATTCTTGGCAAACATGAGCCACGAAATAAGAACTCCGTTAAATGGGATTGTAGGCATGCTGCAGTTATTAACCAAATCAAAATTAAGCAAGAAACAGAAAACTCAACTTAATATTGCCAGAGACAGTGCAAATACATTACTCGTTTTAATTAATGATATTCTTGACTTTTCTAAGATTGAGGCAGGCCAGTTAAACATTGAAGCAATACCCTTCAACCTCTTAGATCTCATCAAAAATATTGCAGAAATTTACCAAGGGCTCATATCAAAAGGCTCACAAGTTAAGCTGTGCATTGAAACAACAGGTATTCGTAACGAAGATGTCATTGGTGATCCAATAAGAATCAGACAAATCATCACCAATTTACTCACTAACGCTGCCAAATTTACGCATGCTGGAGAGGTAAAGATTAAAGCATCGCTTAATAGTATTGATGAAGATTTCTTACTCTTTAAGTGCTCAGTGATAGATACAGGTGTAGGAATCAAAACGGAAAGGCTCGAAGAGATGTTTAAGCCCTTTACTCAAGCAGATTCATCAACCACGAGACAATACGGCGGAACCGGTTTAGGGTTATCTATATGCAGAGAGCTATGTTCTTTAATGGGAGGTACAATCAATGCTACCAGCATTTTTGGCAAAGGTAGTTGCTTTTCATTTGAATTAATTTTGAGAAACCAAGCAAACCTACCTAAAGATACCGATGAGAAAGAAAACCATAAAACTCCTGAAGCAACAGCAAGCAATTCAAAACCAGCATCATCAAAAACAAATAGAGTTTTATTAATCGACGATAATACAATCAATCAGATTGTTGTCGAAAGCATGCTGCACGACCTTAAACTTGATGTGGATATTCGATCAAATGGCATTGAAGCAATCAAAGCATTGAAAGAAAACGTATATTCAATTGTTTCAATGGATTGCCAAATGCCTGAGATGGATGGTTACGAAGCAACCGAAAAGATACGTGAAGGCATTGCTGGCTTCAACAACACAGAAATACCTATAATTGCAATCACTGCAAATGCATTGGATGGAGATGATGAAAAATGCTTCAGGTCAGGAATGAATGATTACATCACAAAACCTGTTGAGGAAGAAAAACTGAAAACCATAATACAAAAATGGTTAGCATAGGAATCATTATATTTACATGATTAACTTACTTAACTGAATCAAATGTGTATTAAAAGTGACAATCATACTACTCTGCGATAAATATTCTACTTACTATCCCCACCGATAGAATTTATAGATTCTAGGAATTAAAATGGATTCGCCTCCTTACTCACAATAAACATTATGAAAAAAAACACAGCGGTGTTCACATAACAGATTTTACATCCAATTTAAACTGATAGTCATTATCTAATGATCTACAAATTTTGATTATAAGCTAGACTTTTCTCACCTATCTTTGCTCTTAATGTGATTCATTTTTAGTAAATTTCAATTCAGAATTATTGAAACTCAGCATACTATTAATCACGCAGATATTTTGCAACAAGACTGTGTATAAATATTGCATGTGTGTTTTTTGTATCTATAGAAATTTATTTACAACTGAAGCGAAATATTATGCATATTATTTTACGATACACTTATCAGCTAGTGCATTTAGATGCAAAAAAATATCTAATCATGCTTTTACTGTCTTTCACCATAACTTTGAATGCAAAACCTCTAATACATGAGCTTAATATCATCATTCCAGGGCCCATTGGGGGGAGGATGGGATTCTACTGCTCGCTTAGTAGGAGATGCTTTAGCTGATACCGGTTTAATTGAAAAACCTACCTATCACAATTACAAAGGTGCTGGAGGATGGAGAGGGTTCGAAAAATTTATCAGCGATCCTCATTTAAAAAATGGAATCATGGTTCAATCCTCTCCCATTATTTTTAGAAAGTTACTTGGTATATATAGAAAAGGCTACCAAGATCTAGTGCCAATAGCTTCATTGTTAGGTGTATATGAAGCTATTGTTATCAAGAAAAACAGTTCGCATCAAACACTTAAAAGCTTAATCAATGGGATTAAATCTAATCCACCAGCATTTCCAATAGTACTAGGCTCATCTAGAGGCAGCGTAGATCACATAGCCGCCACAATAATCCTTTCTGCAGCAGGTATGGACGATATCAGCAAGTTGAGATTTTACTTCAGAGATGGTGATGCTCGTGCTATCGAGACTCTCCTGCAAAACAAAGGTAAAGTCATGATTTCAGGTTATGGTGGGGATCTAATTCAAAAAGTAAAAAATAAAAATTTAATGGTACTGGCTGTCAGTAAAAGTAAAAACAACGAGATGCCAAAAGTAAGCTCATTATATGAACACGGCATTGAATCAGAATTTATCAATTGGCGCGGTTTCTTTGCAAGACCGGATTTAAACAAAGACAGGGCTGCAATCTATGAAACAATGCTATTCAAATTAAGCGAAACCAAGAAATGGAAAAAAATACTTAAAAATAATAATTGGTTTCCTCTTGTGAAAACCGGGAGTATCTTTTCTAAGTTCTTACAAACTCAAGAGGTTGAAGCTAAAAAGGCTGTATCTAAACTAGGTGAAAAATCTCTATTGGGATACCTTCCATGATAGCTCTAATCCGCTTAACACCTCACCACTTCCGTTAACAATCACCGAGCGCCTCCCAACTCAAAACGCTGCTCATAGGCTTAACCACACTTTACCAACTTAATCTTCAAAGGAATAAAAGGTGATAGAGACAAATGGATTCGTCTAAAGCAAGACAAATAGCTTTCCTACATAGCATAGAAATTTCTTCACGGATCTTGCTAAGAAATATCAGGAGCAATCAACTCTAGAAAAGTGTAGTGACATGTGAATTATCACTACACCCTTTCAAACATTACATCAGTATTTTAAAGTGTCGATTAAGCCATCCAAGATAAGGAATGTTTGGGAAGCACTTAAAAGTTTTTAATTCATAGCCAGCATAGGCGCCAACATCAAAAATGATAAGCCTACCAGTATATTAAATAACCTGTAATGCTTATGAACCAAAGGCGATATTTTTTCCATCAGTAGCGAGTACACAATGTGTACCGATAGTGTAACAAACAACAGTACTATGATGAGCACCATGGCTTGCACTGCATAGGGTGATTTCTCATCAATAAAGACAGGAAAAAAAGACGCGAAAAACAACAAAGTTTTTGGACTCAGACATGTAATGATAGCTCCCTGCTTTAAAGAGTAGCTATTACCTGATGAACCTGGAAGACTCGCATTTTGATAAGCAGCCTTTAGAGAAGCAACCCCTAAATACATGAGATAGGCCAACCCCAAATATTTTATTGTCAAATACAGTATTAATGAACTCTTTAACAATACAGCTATTCCACTGATCGCAGCTAAAGCAACGACCAAGAGACCCAACTGAATCCCAAGAATTAAAGGTATTGTTTTTTTTAATCCACTGGTAGCACTCTGTGCTAGCACTGCTAGAGTTCCTGGACCAGGAGTTGCGGCAGATAAAAGGCAAATAAGCGTATAAGAAGCCAATAATTGTGCAGTCATATTCTTTAGCACCCTTAAAATATCAAACAATGAAACCTGACTGACAAAATCTAGCCAGACAAGCTCGGAAGGATGTTGGCCTTATTAATTGCAGGCGATGTAGTTTTTCACCTGTAAAGACCAACTAGATGTGTTTGATCATTTAAGAATTACAAGAATACGTAAGTCATCACTAAACCCAAAAAGCACGACAGTGCGGTAGTTTAAAAGCTGAACCGCCTCATTTTCATCTATCCATATTGGAGTTTCATTCATATGTGCGACAGAACACATGTCATTCTATATAAATATAGGTTATCATCTCTCCAACATACAATAATACTTCTATATCTAATAGGTTTCCGTGAATGAACAACAAAACAATATCTCTATGGGAAAACCAATACAAACACAAAAACTGTAGATTGGAGTTATTTCAAGCAATCCAAGACCAGATCTCGGCAAAAAAAGTTTTGTACCCCGGCAGCTATGTGGATGTATCACCCTCTTTTGTTTACACAGACGTAACCTATGTCGACATTGATAAACGTGCACATCAATTTTTTTCAGATACTTCAGGTGTAAAAGATATAATTGGTCATATCAGTGGGAATTCAAATGCACGCTTTCGTTTTATTCATTCTGATTATCGCTCACTGGATTTACAAGAAAATAGCTTCGATCTCCTTATTTCTCTTTATGCTGGATTCATTTCAGATGCTTGTGGACGATTTCTACGTAAAGGTGGCACCTTACTTGTGAATGCCAGCCATGGTGATGCAGCTCTTGCAAGCCTAGATAAAAGATTTGAACTAATATCCGTTGTCGATTCAGAAAATGATTTTTTTACGGTAAGTGACTCAAATCTCCATAACTTCCTTATTCCTAAAAAGCCAGTAGATAATACACGAGAACATATCATGAAAACAGGCAAAGCAATCCCATATACAAACCCTAAATTTGCTTATCTCTTCAAAAAAATTGTTTAGGTTACGCTCTGCTAAAGCTTTAAAAAAAACCATTAAAACCATAAACATCAAAAGAAATCATAGGGTTAATCCGCGAGGTAGTAGATCAAGAGAAGGTTGCTACTTAGATCATTAACTTGGGCTCTTGCCTCTGTAAACCAGTAGCTTTTAGACCCCGCAGCATTTTTCAATCGGAACCTTTTTTGCAATTAAACCATTCAACTTGACTGAATGGCCAGTTCGATATAAATGATCTCAATAAGATAATAGATCAAAGAAGCGGGTGCCCAACTCTGCTATGATCGCATTTAACTCAGAAGTTGTTTTCTTAGATTCGGTTATATAAAAAACACCAATGATAGGTTTTTTACTTAGCGGCCACATAACTGAAATTAGATTACGAGTTCCATTTTCTGCACTGCCTGTTTTATCTCCCATCACCCAATCATCAGGCAATACCTTACGTAAAAGCGCATCACCTGTTTTGTTACCCATCAACCATTTTATAAGTATCTTTTTAGACTTTATGGAAAGAACATCTCCAACAATTAATACCGACAAATTCTGAACCATAGCATTTGGGGTTGTAGTATCTCTTGGGTCTCCAGGAATTGCTTCATTTAATACCGGCTCATACCTATCTAACCTAGTCGCACTATCCCCTATGGATCGTAAAAAACGTGTAAAATTCTCTGTGCCACCAACACTCTCCAAAAGCTTATTTCCTGCTGTATTATCACTCATCTGAATAGCGGCCTGACATAAAGCGCCTACCTCCATGCCTGGCTTATCTACATAGCGTTTTGTAATGGGAGAGTAAGTAACCAGATCGTTCATTTTAATTTTTATATTTCGACTGAGCTCATCTGCCCCTGCATCAACCCTTGTTAATATGTGTGCACAAACCAGTGGTTTAAAAGTACTTGCCATTGGAAACCTTTGATCAGCGTTATACTCCCACTTTCTTCCTGTATTACTATCCCAAATGCTAAGCCCAATCCTAGCTCCAAGACGAGTCTCAACCTCTTTCACATGCATTATAAATGGATCATCAGATTTGGTTTCAGCTTGCAATAAACCAGAAAAGAGCAGGCTTATTATGCTGCCAAAACTTAAATATCGAACGAATCCCGATTTGAATCTGGTCATGCTTGGAATCCCTATTTACTGATTATAAATTGATGTATTTTGATCGTGATGTTTAGCAGGAAAAGGGAAACCTTCCTGCCATTGATGACAGCCATTGCTGTCGAAGTAAATAAAAAAATGGGAACACATGAAGCGATGTTAAAACATTTTCAAACTTCGCACAGCTTCCAAGACCGATTAGGAAGACTAACTATATTCAATCGCCTTGAAATCCATGAAAAGACCAAAATATTATTTATAAACGCCATTCGTGATCGCTAGAACTAAGTGCAAATTCGACTTTCAAATATAATCATGGTGAGATTAAATAAAGAGGCTAGACCACTTTTCAGATCATACCTCTTAAACTTTCTTTCCTGACAATACATACAACTATTGTTGCTTAATTTCAGATTAATCATTTCTTACCGAGTATCCAACTGTTAAATACTCGGCAATCAGAAAGTTTTTTATTGCTTAACGGAATGAATAATCTGCTCGGCTTTCGCAGCTAATAGCTTATGAACTGCTGTGGTTGGGTGTAAACCGTCCCAATATACATAAGTATTGGTGTCTTCTGCTATTTGTCCGGTCGTGAAATCCCAAGCAGATTGATCCAACTTATCAATATAGACATTCAGCATAGGGTTTTGATAATAGCCTTGCTGATTAATATTAAACTCGATATTTTTAAATAACTGATCAGCATCTAGTAACCGAATATCAACACCCGGATACTGTTTTTTCAATGCTTCCAGCCCTACCTTCAATATCGCATTGAAGGTCTGTATAAATGCGTTAGCCTGTTCTCGATGCGATGCAAAAGCAGGGGAATTTGCCAGCGGTGGCAAATTCATCACCAATACTTTTTTAGCCCCCTTTTCCACACTGAGCGTTAGGCTCTTGAGTAGCTGATGAGCCGTACACTTTGGGTGATCCTGACGGTCTCCAAAAGTACTGAACCATAGATTATTGGCTCCCCCTTGTATCACGACCCACTGCTCTTCTGAAAAGGCACTGTAACGATGTAAATAATCTTGGATTTGTCGATGCACGTTTGGCATCAATTCCCCTCCTGATTGATACGTCCAAGGCGCAATCACATCAAAATCAAAAAAATACCCAGGGGCTGCCATGGCACCACCAACCGCCCAATTGTTTCCTTGACGCTCAGCATAGGTTGCCGCAAAGTCACGACCTTCAGCATTCAATGAGAGCGTGAGCTTTCCTTCATAGGCAGCTCTTGCAGGTTCACTAAAGCGTTTTAATAGTCTTTGATTGAGATAATCAGCCCAGGTTGGGCCATTTGAGAACCGACCGTCATAGTAAGGAGGCAAAGCTCTGACACCGACATGCTCCTCTGTTGAAGCATTTAATGATTGAGTGATTTGATGTTTATTGCCAGCATCCGACAAACTATCGCCAAAAAATACAATGGGAAAAGAAGTTAAATTCGTTGGGGAATTAAAGTCATGGGAATAACCAAAACTTGGCCAGGCCAATAAACAGAGGCAAAGCCCAATGATCATTTTCATAGTCGTACTCCTGCATTTAGAACTTAATTATTATTTAGGTGGCACCCCATTTGAGTACCACGCTTTATTATGTCCAGCAGAAGCTATACTGCAAAGTGGATTATGAAATTCATCCACGCACTTAGGCGATCAGATCACTCCCCTTCTAACGCGTAAGGTAATTTTTTAAGGGTCAACAAGCTTCCATTTTCCAAAGTTAACCCAGCATTCAAATACTGCTTTTCAACAACCGCTGACAAGACAACCATTCCTTCCTCATTCACACCCGACATTAACACCTCACCGACGGACGTTGCTTTACTCGATGATATAATGGCCGTTCCATCTTCCGGGCGCGAATCCGTTGTGCATTGGAATGGGTAAAGTGCTCGTTTGATGGTCCCTCGATGCTGTAATCGAGCTACGATTTCTTGACCGGTATAGCACCCCTTAGTGAAGCTAATGCCGCCTGTATGTTGTAAATTCAACATCTGCGGAATAAAGTGCTCTTGAGATGCCTCTCGCACCTCCCCCAACCCAAGCTCTATCCAACGCGCTTGCCAAATTTCGGTCGCCGTCCACCCACCAAAATCATCAAGGATTGCCTTGAGATGTTGCTCTGCTTCAGTAGATAACCAAATCTCAACCAAATCCGCATCCCACCGCAGTACTATTCCTTGATCACCCCAAGCAACCGCCTGATACTCTTCTTCAGGAAGCGGGATATCCATTGCCTGGAATCGCTCCGCCAAATCAGGACCGTATAACCCCAAACGAAAATAAGCATCCGTTTGATCCAGCATTTTGGCTTTAAAAAAAACGGAGTATTTATGTAAGTGATTTTTCAAGATATCGACCAAGGGTCGATGCATTCGCAGAGTGAATCGATCGCTTTCTGGCCAACGATAGGCCATAAAGCTACTGATCATTCGCCCTTTGGGTGTACAGCAGCCCCCCATCGAGAAACGATTTCCTTTCAACTCTTGAAAATCACAGGTCATTTGCCCTTGAAGAAACTTTAACGCGTCAGAACCATCGATCGTAAGCAACCCCTCACTGGCAAGAGGTACAACGCCTGACGTCTTTGCCCTGCCATTGGGTGAATATTCCCCCCGTTCATCAACGGATACCGGGTAATCAGGCAATTGCTTCCAAGAAAACGGCATATCAATACCAACTGTCTAGAGTGTCATCATTGTTAAAGGCGAATATAGGGCCTAACCCAATACAATTCCAGCCCCAGAAGCTGTGCCACCTTTCTGCATGATGGTATAATGGCGCAGATATTTTGTTTATGAATTGAGGTCGCACGTGCGCTCTAACGGTTCTGATACCCCCGAGGCAAAAGAATACAAGCGGTTGCAATGGCACAGTCGCCGCGGCATGCTGGAGCTAGATGTTCTGCTCGTTCCTTTTGTTGAAGAAGCATACCCTACTCTTCCAGAAGAGGATCAAGCTCGTTATCGTCGACTGTTAGACTGCGAAGACCCTGATCTTTTTCAGTGGTTTATGCAACATGCGTCTCCAGAAGACCCCGATTTACGCCATATTGTCGAGTTAATATTGAACCGTGTTCAGCCCAATTAACATCCAACCTTGGCAGTCCAAACGCATGAAGTCTGTTCTATTAGGCTTAGGCGTCCTACTCACTGTCTTTGCGGCATCATTGATTGCTTTATCGTCTTTGATCATTGCACTGCCTGCTGTTGCCCTGATCCTTTTTTTTTCGATCAAGCACATTCGAACTCTATGGCAAATTCAGAGTATTGTGATTACCCAAACGAATTGCACACTCACGACCAATCGAGCAGCCTCGCACAACTTCCAGATACTGCCGGAAACCAAACTCTACCCCAATTTTATTGATCTCAAGCTAAAGTCTCTTGAAACGAGCCATGTGTACTGGTGCCCCGTTTTTGAAGATGCCATATCTGCTGGGGCTTTTGCTGATCTAAAGTTATTCTTAGAAGGTAAGTTGACCTGATTACGCAACCCAACAAGCCAAGATGACACTACCGAAGGTTCATTTCCAACAGCGCCACCTGAACCAAATAGAAGGCGTAGAAATTTTAGATCTGAATAAACTGTATACCAAACCATTTCAGGATCATGATCCCGCGTGCCCTCACCGGGTTGAATTCCATTGCCTCATCTATATTGAAGAAGGCGAAGGCTTTCACTTTGTTGATTTCGAGCAATTCCCGGTCATGGCTGGCACCTGCATTACCATTAATCGTCATCAAGTGCACGCTTACGATTTCAAACACAAGCCTCAAGGCAAGCTGCTTTTATTCACAGAAGCGTTTTTAGAGAGTGTCCGAACCAACATACGGACGTCCGTTTATGCTCCTTTCTACCTGTCTTCAGAATATTCACCCGCTTTTAATCTTAATACTCATACCCAAAATAGCTGTATTGCTATCCTTAATGAAATTGAGAAAGAGCAAAATGCACCAGCGCCCGATCTATTAATCATTGAGTTATTATTCTCAGCTCTAATGCAAAAGATCGAAAACGAAAAACAGCTGACGTACCCATCGAAAACGAGCGATAAACGAAAAAAGACATTCATTCAGTTTTTGGATCTTATCGAAGCGCATTACCGTAATACTCGCGATGCCAATGATTATGCCGATATGATGCATATCACCTACAAAACTCTAAACCAGCTATGCAAAACTGTCAGTCACCAAACGGCCAAACAGCTGATAGACGCTCAAGTCATTTTGCAAGCGAAACGCGAACTGGTGATTGAGCACAAACAAACTCAGGAGCTAGCTTTTGAGCTGGGTTTCGATGATCTGAGCAACTTCATAAAGTACTTCAAAAAACGTACTTCAATGACACCGACCCAATTCAGGGAATCTCATTAAGGTTCGATATTTACCACCTTTAGGTGTATACCTACCTACTGCCACCGAAGCAAGTCACATAAGATATTCCTCGTATCAAAGATCTTTATTTCCTGATCCGACCAACTTTCACATTGAGGAATTGAAAATGTCCCAACAAACTTCAAACACGACTGCCGCGATCATCACTCACCGAGAGAAAGTGGTGGCGCTTTTAGAAAGCATCGAAACGGGAGAAGCAAAACCCGTTAGTTATATTAACCCAAACAAATATATACAGCACAATCTTGCTGTTGGTGATGGTTTAGCGGGTTTCGGTGCACTAATGCAGACCCTTCCAGAAGGCAGCGCTAAAGTCAATGTTGTGCGTGCTTTTCAAGATGGCGATTATGTTTTCACTCATACCGACTACAATTTTTTTGGGCCTAAAGCGGGCTTCGATATTTTTCGTTTTGAGGATGGCTTAATAGTTGAACACTGGGACAACCTTCAAGACCAGCCAGAAACAACCAACCCCAGTGGACGTACTCAGTTCGACGGTGAAACACGCATTACTGATCTAAACAAAACTGATGAGAACAAGCAATTGGTAGCCAGCTTCATTAAAAGCGTTTTAATGAATGGCGAATTCAATAAACTGCCTCATTTTATCGACGATCAACAATACCATCAACATAATACAAATATCGCTGATGGTTTGGATGGCTTAAGCGCAGCCATAGAATATCTTAACGCACAGGGTATATCGATGGTCTACACCCATAATCATCTGATTCTTGGCGAAGGAAATTTTGTATTAAGCGTCAGCGAAGGTACTTTTGGCGGAAAGCCAACCGCTTTTTATGACTTATTTAGGATCCATAATGGCAAAATTGTTGAGCATTGGGACACATTAGAAGATATTCCAGCTAGAGATCTGTGGAAGAATTCGAACGGTAAATTTGGATTTAAACCTTCTTCCAGCTAACACAAAATCCAACCTTCAACCTTTAGAGTTACTTTGTTAGTAACTCTAAAGGTGTATATGAAAGCGATGATGTACTGGCTAATGCGAATGATGCCTTGAAAGTTTCCAAGGCCCCCAAGGATCAACGCCTGGCGTTTGATTCATATTCCACCATTTCGCAATATATAGAACACCCTGATATTCAACTCTATCGCCAGCTACGTAGACTTTATTCGAACGATATTGTCTCACTTCATTCAGGTCTGTAGAAAATGCTTCCCATGGTCCCCAATAATCATCGCCAGGTACTTGTCCTTGAGTCCACCACTTAGCACGATACTGCTTGCCTTTATATAGGACTACATCACCTTTTGTATAAACTGCATAGGGATCATAATCTGTTTTGTCGCCATCGCTAAAGGTTAAACGGGCTGAAAGTATGTTGGTATCAACGGCATAAATTTTATTTGATTTATTCGCAGGCTCGATATGATTGCCATCATAAACACCCGCTTTAACAATTCCTGATAATGCCCGATTCATCGCTTCCGAAAATAACTTAGGCCATCGGTTAGCTTGGCCATCCTGTTTCGATTGAATGCTATACGTAAATTTTAAATCCGATCTTTCGCCTGATGCATCATTTAATGTCAAATGAATAGACGAATTTTGTTTTAACATTTTATCATCAGGAATGTCAGTCAATACATCTAAAACCGAAGTGCTTTCTGAAAAATTCAAATCAATCACGTTATAAAAGCTATTAACGGTATCAGCCACATCCCAAACGGCCAATACAACGTGATATCCATTTCGTTTAGGCAAACGACACTGATGAGTAATATCTCGATTTGGAACCTCCCCATTAAGAGACTTCAAGCAAAAAGGCACTGCCTCGAATTGAGCCCGAGTTAAAGGCAATTCAGGGTTCCAATCCGGTTTTGTTATAAAATATCGAAAATCTTTAGTACGATGCGGTGCGGTTAAATGCCAGCGAATTTCCAATTGTCCTTTATCATTTACTTGTTTTGCTATCTGAGATTTGGCCCAACGGTCTTTACCTGTACCGTTTAGCTTTTGAAAAGCAGCATTTCCTCCTGAAGCCAACTCACCATCTCCTGGTCCAGACTCCGGATAACGATCAGGTCCCTCTACTGACTGCGGTTCGTATATCACAGCGCCACAGTCACTTTTTCGATTCAATCCCTTTTTGCACAGCAAAGACCTTGATTCAGGCATGCTTACGTAGCCATGGGCTTGTATTGATGACGACGCAAATATTGCTCCAATGGATGTTACTAAGTTCAACATACAGACTAAAGATAGCTGTTCAAAAACAGTTCGATCACTACGTTTGATCATATGATTTCCTTAATTCTATAGTGATATCAATGCATAAAATACTATTATTTCTAAACCCGAGTGGCACATATACTCAGTTAAACTTGGACGATTATGTCCATGAAGATAGTTTCTGCATAATTGATTTACTGAATATTTAAAAAGCCAATCCATGGCTTTTAAGTCATTACATCCTATAATCGCAGTATATGAGAGGTGAGCAACCTATGATCACTGCATACTCCATACAGATGAAGAAGGCTGTGTTGTTGCGTTTTCCAGAGTTAAGCTATCACCATCTACGCTATTTACAACCAAATGCATGGCTTCTTGCGCGGATAGTTTTCCACCTTCATACTGGAATTTTTGCGTTGCATCATCAACATCACAATCTTTTAAAGTAAGCGCTGCTGCTTCTTCCAATGTTTCTGCAGCTAAACATTGGCCAGGCTTACCTTTAGCAAAAATCTGTCCCATGCTTCCAAATGCAAAGCCTGTTTCAGCATTTTCACACTCACCCAATGTGACTTGACCATTATCTGAACTCATGCATACACCATGATCTTTATTAACCAGCTTGAACCCTACTCCCGTTTCACCCGATCTCCAATAACTTCTGTTATAGACATATATGGGTAGCTTAACGACTGTTTTAGCACCTTGTGAATCAGTAAAGGTTAATGTCATGACTTCTTTAATAGCATTTTTGCTATTATTCGTAGGATTTAATGTTTGAAGCGGAATATAAAATAGGTTTTTGTTAAATGGATCTTTTTCTTTTATGTAGGTTTTTCTGACAACTGTATCATTACGCTGAAGTGTGTAGTAGATCTTAACTGTATCTAACGTATCTTTATCGTCGTAAAATTCTACTGGCATTTTGAAAGTATCATTATTCCACATCCATATTGCACTGTATTTTAGCTTCACCCTTGGTGCTTCATTCGAATTTCCGCCTGTCGTTCCACCGTTGCCTTTACCATACGCTTTTTGCAGAGCATCAATGTCAAGTTTACTTAAACCTCGACGCTGCCCAAACTGAGCACCAGGAACTTTTGCAGAGATGGTGGGCCTTCCATTCCAACTAAAGGCATACCATTCGTAATGCATAATGGATCCATAATCATAAGGCCCTAGGGAGGTCGTTTGTCGGCCTAAACGATTAAAATTATACCCCATCCCATTTTGTATGTTTGACCAGTGAATATTGACATACTGATCACGATCAGCACGAGATTGCTCATGGTAAAATCCAAGAGCATGCATAAATTCATGGATAGCAATGCCTTTTGTCACACAACCATATCCAAGCGATAAATATTGCTTTCCGCCTGTCATGCCAACGGCTGACGAACATCCCTGCCCTCTATAAACCTCTATGTGATTAGAGCCATTCCAAGCAGGAACAAACTTAATGTTAGCGGCATTTTCTATATCTTTTAGTCCTGATTTAATAACGGCGATATCTTGCGCCGTAAAATTCCCTCTTCGTATTGTGTAAGGCACCACTCCATTCGCCCACTTTCTATGACCACCCCAAGCACTGAACTGTGATTCAGCTACGCTATTACTGTCTGTCAGATCTAGTTCATGAGGCTGATCATATGCAGATGGGTATCCTAAGGCATCGACGCTTCCAGCATCTTTCAACTCTTCATATTTCCCTAAGTTAATGTCACCTTCTGCGATGGCATCACCCTCTACTACTCGGAAACTGACAGCCTTATCTTCAGAGTGATTGAGCGGCATTTCTATCAGAGCGTAATCTTCTCGAGGCTGTTCAAGCTTTATTGGCTTTTCCTTTTCTGTATTTGTTTCAGCCACTTCATCTTTCGATGAATTTCCACCTCCATTGCATCCTGACAATATTATCGCTCCAACCAAGACACTTAGTACTTCTGTTTTATATTTACTACTCATAGCAACCTCTATTGTGTTATTTGTGCATTCAATTTGCACCACCGAGACTGCACCTAAAAAAAATAAAAATAAAGATCATAAAAATTCATTTTCTTTTAATTGTGACGAGCTTATCTCTTACCAAACATCCAAGTTAAAAACTTTCAACCCTCATCAAAAAATTCAAACAAACATTTAAATTAATTTAAATAAAAACATCTTACTTTTAAAAACAACATCCAAGACCATGCTTTTTAAAACAACATGGTTTTTACAGATTTACACCCCAACTTGCCTCTCCATCCATGTTCAGACTCACTCACATTTATAAAAAAAATCGCGGATAGTTTCCGCTCACATATGCCTAAACACAATAAATGACAGTATATTATCAAAATGCATATATTCAGAACCAATCAGCATATAGCTCCAAACAAGCAAGACGCTAGTCCAACTAAAATGCCAGTTTACAAATAAATTTAAGCTAATTTCTGCTAGACCATAAAAGTCAAAAAGATCATCATAAGAACTGATTTTTTGGGAATTCTATTAATCATGAAAGCCACAACCACCAGAAATAAATCCAGTTTCTTTACAAAAGAGAGCACCGAACTCAATCAAGAGAAAAGCAACATTGATGACGAAAAAAGCCTACTCTCTTACATCAAACACATAGCCACAACACCAATAAACGAACTTGCTGGATCTTTTCAACCGAACGACCGTTCTTCCTATCATTTGGATTGTGAAAAATCGGGAAATAACGATAAAGAAATCACCTTTAAAGGTGATCATTGTTTACAAAAGGATTTTTGCATTTCAGACAAATCTTTAAAGGCTCTAATACAACTGCATAAAGACAATACAAGAACATTGCAATTGGCAGACGCGTTATTTAAAGATACCATCCTAACTTATAAATACTTATACCCTAACGCCTCAAATTTGAGAAAATTGAATGACTATGATTTCATATCATCTATAAGAACCTTTACTCATTATTACATCAAACAATATTGCATTAACCATGATTTTGAGAATTTTCATCATGATTTAAAATTCAATGCTCGTATCATTGCTGAGCTCATCAACAACCCATCAAAGAAAATCATGTCTGATTTTTCCTACTTCCTAAAAGCAAACTCCAACATATTGCTTGGGCAAATAGAATTCATTCACCAGCTTAATAACCTATCAGCTCTTATTCAGCTTAAATTCAATTTACAAGCATTAGATAGCAGCACCACTACGCCTCCAAAATCATTTTACCGCCAACAAATAAGTGAATTATTTTCTATTGCACACTGTTCTGGAATGACAAAGGAACAAACGATATCTTTCATATCCAATATTCATTCATCACCCAATCTTCATGACCTTAGATCGATTTTAAATTCCAGCTTATTTACAATGATCATCATCGAAAACATCAATCGCCTACAGTTGCGTAATCAAGCCAATAATATCACGCAATTGTTTTTACGACTTCATCACATAATTGAAGCTTTATTTGAGTTAGACCTTCTAAACACCTCTCACAGCATAAGTGCCCAACAATCAAAAAATTCTTTCGACATTGAGTTCAAAAAAAATCGTTACAGCTTGCATGGCATGGTATCAAATGAACTGATTTATGCTCTTAATCAATGTATCTTACTTGAATCTGGTATCAGCCTTTATCATCTCGACCCTCCACCTAACGACCACTCATAGTTCACGATCCAACATCCTTTCTATTCTTTAATGCTATTCTGGCTGCTTTATAAGCAGCCTATTTTTTATCGATACCGAACGATTGGTAGATTCTCTTAGAATGGCCTTTGCTTCTTAGCATGAATTCGCACCCAATACCGGATGGCACTATATGACCATCCTTTTGTTGTAAAGTGTGATTCTAATCTAAGCTGATTTGTTATCGACTCCGATTAGAAGTCGTGCAATTCATCACGGTTATTATTTCTGCAATATTTTATTTTTGAGTGACAGTCGCTACTTAACACAAGGAAGTTCTGACCAGCGTGTGGTGTATTGTTGAGAACGGTGTTCTTGCTTCATATACCAAGGCTTTCGAATACCTTGCGCTGCCATAAACAGAGTGCCCTTACCTTGCCTTCGGTTCAATGCATCTAAGACCTGTAGAAACGCTTGGCTTTTTTCTGAAGGTGGCTGCTGAAACAGATCAGGCTGATATTCTTTTTTATCTTTCAATTCGAGTAAACCCACCCCTGCTTTAATATAGTCATACCCACGGCAATACAATGATTGAACGGCTGTACGAGCAGCATGAACCAATAGCCGCGTATCATCTGTCGGTATCATCGGCACTAAACAGCTGACTGATCGATAACTCGGTTTATGTGGAGAGGTATGAATAAAGACCTGCATACAACCCGCCAGATGATTCTGTCGCCTGAGCTTTTCTCCCGCTCTTGAGGCGTATAAAGATACCGCTTCTAAAATCGGTTCCAACGCCTTCGTTGGCTGCCCAAAAGAGCGCGTGCAATAGATTTGCTGTTTCGCCGGTGGCAATGCCTCTAATGCCAAACAGGGGACGCCATTGAGCTCTGTCATGGTACGCTCTAAACAAACATTACTGTGGCGACGCACCTGCTTTGGGTGAGCGGTGGCTAAATCCCATGCTGAGTAGATACCGAGCTCTGCAAGGCGTTTCGCTGTGCGTTGCGCAACTCCCCAAACCTCTGTCACAGCAGTCCGCTGCAACACCCAAGATCGCTTCTCAACTGTGTTCAGTACACAAACACCCTGAGCTCGTTCACTGGCTTTGGCAACTTTATTCGCGAGTTTTGCAAGAGTTTTAGTCGGAGCTACCCCTACGCCTACCGGTATTCGTGCCTGCTGCCAAACCCCTTGCCGTATCTCCTGAGCATACTCAGCACAATCAACCTTAAGCCCACTAAGGGATAAAAACATCTCATCAATGCTATAAATCTCTACATCGGGGCTATAGTGCTTCAAGATACGCATCACACGATTAGAAAGGTCGCCATACAAAGCGAAATTTGACGAAAAAACCGCTACTTCATGTCGATCAACGTAATCGCGGATTTTGAAATAGGGCTCAAAACCTGGAATACCTAACGCTTTTGCTTCTTTTGAACGCGCAATGACGCACCCATCATTGTTAGACAGAACAATAACAGGCTTACCACGAAGATCCGGTCGGAACACCTGCTCACAACTGGCGTAAAAACTGTTGCAATCAACTAACGCAAACATAGGGATTCTTCATTATGTTCATTCGCAATGCATCCTGAGCCTCGACTCAACTACCATCTTGATCGGCATAGCTGTCGCATGTCAGCGATCTTCATATTCATATAACTAACACACAAAAACTGTATATACAAATGGGGTATCCATCTAGCTCCACCAATGTATAATGTCTGGATGAATATCCAGATGATAAGCCCTGTCGCAGGAAAAG
>CANMOZ010000001.1 GCA_947499545.1 uncultured Saccharospirillaceae bacterium | reverse complement strand
CCTAGATTGACGCTCCACTAGACACACTTCTTACCGTAACACCAGCAATCACAAGCTAATGATATTACCGATAATAATGTTTATCGGAAATATCAACACCACTCTCCGTTATCACACTCCTTTACTCTGTGTCTCTTTTGATCTCTCTAAGAGGCAAATCCCTGCTGTACGTTTTAGATTTCGGCCTGAACTGATTATTTAGCAACCGTTTTGCGTGTAAGATATCTCTTCGGTAGCTATTCATGAGTATCTTTATAAATCAATATTTTGTTGGGTTGTCGTCATAGGCCTAACCTGATAGCATGCGCTGTCATTTAATGGTTCACTATGATGTGCTATCTGGTTTTAAAGCACTTGAGCTAAATGCTCAAATTCCTGCCCACATGGAAGCGCTGCAAGAAGCTTACTCCAGTGAAGATCCTTTAGATCCCCTACCGCACCAGTCAGTGGCACCGTGGTGCAATTGGATATTACTGCATTAGGCAACTTTTTACAGCCAGCCACCCTTTTAATGCTGATCGTGCCAAAACACACGCTCCTTAAAACCAAAAATCTACTTGATACAACTATTTTGAGACTATCAAGGATAACATTACATAGAAGCATTTTATCCTTCAGATTTTCAAAACTTTAAGTGCATATATAAAACGTTATGGGGTTTACATGTGGCTACAGACTGCTTTTAAATATCTAATGATCATAGTTTTGATATGCATCACGGGTAGTTTGGTTTATGAATTATCAAGGAACCTATACAGCTGGTCGGTGTGGTGGCTATTTGATCGAAACCCTATTGTATTAACTGGCACTCCTACATCAATACACGAACTAACAGGCCGATACAGAGGCACTCAACGATTTAGATTTCGTTCCAACGAAGACAAAATCTATGCTTTTGATTCCAATATCAGCAAAAATGCGTTACGCGAAATCAGAAACTCAAAAACCGACTTAACCATAAAATACTACCTATTCCCTAGTTTAGGGAAGCCCCAAATCTTCTATATCAAAAATCGTGAAAAGGTCTTTCATCAAACAGCTTTTGTTGATTCTGGCTGGGTTGTAATTGGCGGGCTGGTTGTTTTTGCTATATCGATCACTACCTTTTTGTTTTTGATTATTGCCTTTGTGACGCATCTAAAGAGCTTATTTATAAACAGCGACTCTAATTGAGATTAATCGCTTACAAGGTTTTTTCTCAAAAAAATGGCTTGGCGGCTTTCTGGTTCCGAGTGGCTGTTAGGTAATAGTCGACAGTATTACCTGTTTTAGCAATGGCTCGGTAGATTTTCAACCATCGATACTTCATTTTGATGTAAGTCTCGTCGATTTGGCAACTGGAGTTCCAGCTCATTTTTTAATACCTGCTGAGGTAGCGCTCCATCTCGAGCGTATACTTCTGCACCCGCTGATAACACTGGTTTGACTGACTTTTGAATGCCACGCTCATTCAGTATCTCGGCCAGCTCACGATAGGTGATGCCATATTTACAATACAAACGAAAGTATGGTGTGGCCGGTATGCTGCCGATATTTGAAGTCGGATATGAATGCTGCTCAAGGACATTTTCGGGTAGTCAACCTAAATACTGGCGTTTCGCAAAGGCCTGATGGATATCTGGTATTATGGTCAAGGCATTACAAGAGTAATGCCATTCATTGACGTAAATCTAGATTCTAGTTCATGATAATCGGCGGCTTACTAGACTCCGTAGCAATTTCTTGTGACGGAGCCATTTAGCTTAATCAATACGCATCTACATCATTAACGGCGAGAGGGCAGAAGCAAGAATCGCTACTGATTTTCCTCTAACCGATGATTTTGAAAGTTTATATTCTTTTAAACCTCTAGAATTTAGACCAAGCTTCTTAGCGATTAATTTATTAATTATATTTTCCTGCTTGCGAAAAGCCCTAGGAACATCTTCATCTAACCTATCATCTGCCATGGCTTCAACGACAGCTGAAGCGTGGCTCATAAAACTTCCGAAAGCTTGTTTGTCGGACAGGTCTCTCAAATGTATTATCGTAAGAATATTTAATTCCGCAAATGTTATTCCAAGCTCAGTAGCTGATTCTTTAAATCCTTCCCAGTTTAGCGATACCATATCCGTATACAATCTCCAGCTGTCGCTAGCAATGTCTAGAGAGCCACTGAAAAGCGTGTTAAGCGCATCTAAAACACCGCCACCACTGACATCAATATCCAAATCAATATCTTGGTCGTTTGCTAATAGTCTAAATTTTGGCTGTATATAGACAATATACTCATCTTTTGTTTCAAAAACTGTCGGCATTAGTGCAAATAACAATAACGCTTCAATTCTTCCATCACCATCAATATCGGCATCATACTTTGAATCCTGCCCAAATAAACCATCTTTAATAATGTCAGCATCGCCCCATGCATTAACATTTAGACTCAACTCTGCCGCGACGGGAAAATACATATCATCCAAGTGGATACCTTTACTAATAATATCCACATTAGTAGCTTCATCTAAGTAAACTTTAATTACGCCATTCTTAAGGTAAGTTTTTCTTTTTAATTTCATTTTTGAAATATGGCGTTCAAAAACTGGTGCATTTCCATTCAATACTGGGTGTATATTAGCTAGTTTTCGTTTCATATCTGACATGGCATTTTCACAGATTCCTCGCTCTAGGAACGGCAATCGCGTACAACTTTTATATAGTTTCACTACGGCCCCTGGCTCAGTAATCCTTGAAAGCTCCTGAACGGATAATCGAGCTGCACTCGTTGTATTAATCAACGATAGCAGGAAAACAGTACATGCTATTTTAAAGATTTTATTCATTCGTTAAATTCTATTCGTTAATTACGTTTGTGTTGGATAGGCATAAGATATACACTTATAGCGATACTTTTACATGCTAAAGTAGAAATCATCTTTGGGTATATATTTCCAAATTTAGAGGCTCTTTTCAGAAAGCCTACCCTTTAAATAACCAAGGTAAAAATCTCTGGTTTTATAGTTAAAACCAGAGATAACGCTTCTATCTGTTACTGCCTGATTTGAATAATCTCAACTTGGGGTAAGCTTCTCTCATCACAATTATAAAAGAGCTTAATTTTACTTTGAGCCATCATTGCAGAGGTAGCTAGTGAAACAAATGTATTATAGTTTGGGTTACTCTTTTCAACTCGATAAGTCTGTTTGTGTTTCCAATTGCATTCATGCTGAGCACTGAGAACAATCTCAGTACGGTCATTAGCTGCTTGCATCTGAACGACATTAGCAAAATCAGCATTTCTATGCTCCCATGCCATAGCTGGAGCTGAAAGAAACAATGAAAGTGCACTTAGTTGAAGAAAATACGCATGATAGGCCTCTTTACGTTTACGAAAATTGCGCCCGCATGATAGTAAATACTCACACGAAATGCAACGGTTTGCGCCACTAAAAGAAAAATGAAATAGAGAGGTTTTTTGAAAGCATGTATACTCATCAAGGCGCCTCAATGGCGCCTACAAAGCATTAATACATAGTCATTGCGGTGATGATAGGAATCAAAATTCTATTCGACAAACGCTTTGTCAGAACGCCATCTTTACATACAAAACGCCATTTTAGACCTAACCCATCTTTTAACGTGGGATCATAATGACTATCGTGGCTTATTATAATGGGTGTTTTTCCTGGTAATGCACAACGAGCATGGCGATTAATGCGCCCCCCGACTTTTTGATTGCCTGAGAAGAAATTGTCGTGATTCACGCTTGAATGACATACACCCATCATTTTGCTAGGAGATAGCTTTCTAATTTGATTATCTATTGCGATATTGTAAGTGGCATGATCCAAGTTGGATGCGCTGCTTCCAAAAGCATACCCCCGATCATCTTTGCAGTATGACCGTTCTCCGTCCCTTGATCCGATGAAAAGAGCAGGGTTTCCATCACTCGATTTCTTCTTTTTAAACAAATCTCCTAAGACGTCCGTCCAATCTTTATCTTCTTCAATACAACGAACCGAGTACTTTCTACCTTTGTAGCGATTATAGTAAAAATAGTTATTTGTAAAAACGTTGAAGCTGGGTGTTGCATGTCGAATGGTACCGCCCTCACCACAATTCCGGTATAAATATAGACCTCCGTTATTCAATGATGAGAATGTGTTACCTGAAAATACATTATGGCTAGACCCATCAATAGCGACTAACTCTCTCTTCTCAGTATCCACTTCAATACGATTATTTAGAAATGTATTTTGAGTACTTTCAGCATCAAGATATACGGCTGTACTGCTGGACCAACCCGCTATTTTGGAGTTTTTGACAGTAACTTTTGATACTCCAGGTGCTAAATATAGAGGTATTCTGCCTCTACCAAAAATGTTTACCTTATCAAAGGTAATATTTTTAGGAGCAGTTTCCCTAGCTCTGCGAGTATGGCCTTCGCGAAATGAGGACCTTTTTAAGCGACTCCCTTCACCATTTTTATTCATCCCCCAGATTCTGACAGCCCCATTAATCGTGCAGTCTTTGATCAATATGTTTGATGGCTGACCCCATTCGTCGTTGCTCCTCCACTTTGAGCGTATTTCTAATGAGTCTCCCCCCGGCCTTTCTGGATCACCATTTAAAGTACCTCCCCGACAGTTTATTGTAATATTACTGCCTTCCGAACCTTCAATGATTATCCGACGATTCAGCACCTGTTCTGGGCTCAAGGTTAAATTACAGGTTAGCTTAAGATCGCCCGAACCTTCTTGGGTAATGAATTGGTCACACTCCCCTGCCAACAATGGTTGCGAAGACAGCAGCAGTGGAACTGTGCATATTTGCAATAATCTCTGGGTAGCTTTTGATAATAGCAACGAATTATTCCTTATAACCTTAGCTTTATTGATATAATGACGCACCAAGTTTTATCTGGAAGTGTAACATACAGATATGAACCACCAATATAGGCCAAATCATTCTGGCACTAATTTATATCGAAACCGTTTCAAAATGGCTCCGTTGCAAATAAATCGTCTCAACAAACGTCAATTTTGACTCTAATGGCTAACAATCAGTGGGTTATGAGTCCCATTAGCTTTTTTGAAATGGAGTCTAATTTTTGCTCAGAAGACCCTTGAGATGGTTTGCATTAGTTGTGTTTTTTTTGCAATTAGTGCAAGCAGTAGCGTATTATAACTAACTCAATAAGGGATGATCTACGAGAATATCTTACCTATCGATAGGTATTATGAAATGATGCTTCCTTAGATTATCAGTAATCTAAGTTTTTAGTGTATTTAAAGTTATTTTATATTGACGGGTTTGTTGAATCAATGAAAGCAAGATTTCTTATAATAGCATTTCTGATGAGTATCACCTTCCATGCGCAATCTTTTAATATAGACGATATTGGGTATATTCATCCGGATAATTATGATTCTACTATCGGTCTTCTTAGTACAGACCATCTTTGGGATAAAAATATCTTCAAAGTCTGCTGGATAGATAAGTCGAAATTACCTGAAAAAAAGATGAGGTGGGTCAGAGAGGCTTTAAAACGCTCATGGGAAAAATACTCTAGTGTTCGTTTTGTAGGATGGCGTGAGTGCAGCTCTTTACATAGTGATATAAGAATTAAGGTGGTTGATGAAAGGTCTACTTCCTATCTTGGTACTGCTGCACTCACTCGAGATAGTAAAGAATATACTATGAGACTAAATTTTACCTATAAAAAATTTGCTCCTTATGAATGCGAGCCATTCAACAAAGGATTAAAGTTCTGCGTGCAAGGTACGGCCGTGCATGAGTTTGGCCATGCTTTAGGGTTTGCTCATGAACAGCACAGGCATGATACACCTGATACTTGTGAGTACACTGATGACGATGATTGGGATACACCCTTTGGAGAGTGGGATGAGCATTCCGTGATGAATTATTGTAATCCATTGAGAAATAATGGCGGTTACTTAAGTGCAACGGATAAGCGCATGGTAGCTACTTTTTACCCTCCTGCAAAAAATTTAATAATGCCTGGTTTTAATGCTCAGTATTATTTAGAACGAAATCCAGAGATTTTTGAATTAACTGACATGAATTATGGTGAAGCTTACAAATATTGGATTAATGAAGGGATTCAAATGGGGCAGCGAGCATCAAGGGAATTCGACATTAGATTTTACATCAACCACTACAAAGATATAAAAAGAAATTTTGGTGTTGATTATAAATCTGCATATTGGTATTGGGTTAACCAAGACCGAAAGAGTAGTCGAATTGGTTCAAAAGAGGTTTTGGTAAGTATAATTATTATAACTGCCCTTATGTAAGCTACCATTTGCTAAAAAATTACAGAAAACTCTGTTTAATAAATAGGCGCTCAATCTCAATTAGGGGCGCTGTTTATGATATGATTTCGGCCCTCCCCTCTCGATGTTTTCGATAATAATGTTTATCGGAAATATCGCGCTATCAAAGATCTCATTAGTAAAACCCAATGATAATCTATGCTTGATACCAACAATAAGTAAAAGCTATCTCATACAGCCTTAAAGGTAGTAAGCTATTCTTTCCCTGCTGTAAGAAAAAATAACTGGATCAAAGTTGTTTAAACGTCTAAGTCATAAGGAGTGGTCCTATAATACTCCCATGTGACCTAACTACCAAAAATGAAAAGACGGTAGAAGCAGACCCAGCGGAACTCTCGAGAAGTAAAGGGTATTTTATGGGTGCTTCATACCGGTGATCGGCACGGCCCAAAGAATACCCGCATTATCAAACTAATTAGAGAAATCAGGCACCGCAAAGGGTATATCTTTTTCTTTGTCTGCAAAGTGTTCGGGTTTTGCGTGTTGATACTGATCACCAAAGCCATGATGATGTTGATGACCAAGTGTTCGGCCTTCTAATTCACAGCGAGATTTATTATCTTCCCACCATGGCGCTAAAGTCCCCTTAATCCAACTTTCATAGTCAGTTGCATAGCTTAAAATAGTACTAACATGTGTTTCTATTCCCGACATGGCTGCATCTCGATCCTTCGTTCTTAACGATTTTGCATAGTTATACCAAATGTTACTGTAGCCACGTTCATGCAGATAGCGGTGTAATGAATACGTCCAAGTATATATAAGGTTGTCGCCTGCATCTGTACCATAAGCGGAGTAGTCAACGTTGATAATACTGTGTAGTGATGGAACTTGATTTTTGGAAGCTGCATCAGCCACGACAGGTAATCCTCTAGAGAAGCACTCCTTGTGAGCCATAAATTCGGCGATACCTTCAGCCCACCAAACGGTTCTATTTTCAGGGTAATGCCCATAGCGTCCGTATGTATTAAAGCGCCCATCAAGATAATGTACAAACTCGTGTTCAAAGTTCCATACATCTCTTTTTCCATTGACATCTTTGAAGTAGGCGTAAAACCTTGGTTGGTTGCCTTCTTTATCGGGTTCGCCTTCTAGATACATGCCGCCTGAGTTACTGGTGTAGCCAAAAATTGGGGCGTGTAATCGATATTCGTCTCTGTTCGAGAAAATAGCCATTTCTATTGTTTCGTTTAAATCATCTTCAACTGGCTGAGATACACTCATTTTTGATTTAAAGTAATCGGTTTGAGTTTTCAAGCGGTCACATAAAGCTTGTTTTTGAGTATCAGTTGTTTCGTCTCCTAGTTGGATACGCATAACAACGCTAGATAACCCAGGACAAGGGTACTTGCCTAGTACAGTATCGGCTGTTAGCACACTGCAGTAAGGCGATAATTTTCCTTTCTCGCAAGCATCCGTATTGCCATCAATCACTTGAACATAAACGGAACTAAGTAAAATGGAGGCGCCTCTTATGTAGCTCTCAGGATAAACAGCATTATTCTTTGTAAGGTTATGGGCTTTGTATATTTCAATGATGGTGTTATCCAGTTTCGGCCTTATAGCATCTAAAGCTTCTTGACCATCAGCCGTTTTATGAATGCTGCCGATTCTATTCAGTGAATTGAGGATGTTATGCAATAAAAAATTATGGAATTTTCCCCAAGCATCCTTCCATACAACCATTCTGGTTGATCCGATTGCTTTTAAACTCGATAAAATGTCATCCAAATTAGATGTATAGAACGTTTTTATGTTGTCAGGAGGATTACTTTGCCAAGTAGTAAATTCAATCAATCTAATCGCATCATTCATGCCGTTGCCCGCTGCGGTAGGTCCCCAAAGTTTATTAGCATTTTTTGATTGAAAATTCATGAGTTTTAGAGCATCAGATAAATACTTATCCATATAGACTGAATTAAAATTCTCAACACTGCTTTGTCCATGAAGGGCTACGAAATATGCCCAATGAAGTTTCATTGTTCGGGGCGTTACAGTCCAAAAATCTGACATTTTTTCGACTGCATCCCAGCCTTCAGCTATCGCCTTTGATGCAGCTTCAGATTGCTCAAAATCGGTTTTTCGATAAGCATTGTGAGCCTTAACATAATCCATTAATAGCTCAATGCCTAGATCGTTTATATCACCTTGCGTGGCTAGAATTTGAAGAGCTTTACCGACATCAATCAGTACTTGATTTGAATATGGGTATGTCTTTTCCCAATAACTCCGATTCCAAGAATCAACCTCAACTTCTTTCAAAAGCTCTACAGCGTAATATGGCAAACTACTGTAATTACCCACTTTCCCTGGGTCAGAATCAAGTTTCACGGTGTCAGAATCTGGATCAAAGCCATCAAGACCGCCTGTATTTACACCTCCTCCTGTATCTGTATCTCCGTCTCCGTCTGTATCCCCATCCCGTCAGTATCCCCGTCCTCGTCAGTATCCCCACTTCCGTCAGTATCCCCGCCTCCGTCAGTATCCACGCCATCTCCACCATCGACATCAGTTCCTGTTCCTGCTCCTGAGGTTCCACTTGTGTTAGATGTAGAGCCACCAGAACTTTTATTGTCACAGCCACTGAAGATTAATATGCAAAGTGTGAGAAATAGGTATGGGAAGCGGTTAATCATATCTTTGCCTCACTCTGCATGCGATTGGGACGTATGGCGCCTATCTATACACGTTAATCTTTCAAGGCAGGCTGCAAAGTTAATATTGCAAAAAGCAACAAAACATCACTAAAAGATACATAAAACTAGATTTTTTATGGAGAGACAAAAGAGTCATTCTTCAAATAAAGGATTGAAACACATAGATTTTCAATTAATCGAAGTAAAAAATTCAATGATAAAACATAAATAGAATTTGCAATAAAAAAGGTTCTGGATAGGTGTATGTAGAAAATTGCAGGGTGACCTTGTTATCCGATTTGAAATCTTTTAGATATAGATAAAACAACGACGATGGATTATTTCTTTGGCGAATGTATTTTTGAGTGAGGTGGCGATGAGTTAAATATGAGAGCAGCTATTTTAATCAATATTGATTAAACAATGACTCTTAGGAATATAGCTTTAAAAGATTATGTGTGATTGAGCCTGAGATTAGTTTTGCTTTTAGGGGCAGTGGATTGCAAGGCTATAAAAGAAAAAAGCCGCTGGCACTGAGCACCAGCGGCCGCCCCAGACGGAGCGGAGTTTAATAGGCTTCATGTGTCGACTCCCCCAATGGGTTAGGTTGAAGCCTACGGCTTATGGGCTTCCCTGTCGGCTTACCCTTTGCCTTCTCCTTTTTTGGTTTTGCGATCCATTAAAACATTGAAGCGAGAATGTGCCTGTATTCAAAAGCGAGCGCTGAAAGGGTCGCAAGCACGATTATCGCTACCACTTTCGACATTAAACTGTCGTTACCTTTATGCTTACTCGAGGGTTTCGCTCGACTAGCAGAAGGCGATGACCGACGGATAACACCTGAGTGGGCCGTGTTTGTTGGGCGAATGAATTGCCCATCGCTGACTCCGCTCATGGCAGGCTGTTTTCTGCCAAACGACAGCAGCGTTTCACTCGTCGGCTCTAATGAATAGTGAGAATCACTACCCTTATTAATGTTCTTAGGTGCTGAACCTAAGGTGTTAGGATCTTGTCCGCAGTAAGGACAGGCTGCCACGTAATGTTGTGGCAGGTGGAAATCACAATTAACGCAATGTTTCATACCTACCTCCGTCTCAATGTGTGATTCGTTGAGTACAAGATGATCAAAATTGAATCAGTTGAGAAGGGGGGGTGTTCAGAAATTAAACAAACTGAGGTTGTTCTCACACATGCGCTGTGACACAAAACACAAATCAATGGGTTTTTAGCGAAAATAGTTGGTTTTTTTTAGTAGTGATTTTGCGTTATTCGCTTCAGCCACTCCATTTGAGGTACTGGTTAATGTTTGGACAAAATCTATCACCTTTTGCCTTCAAATGACTACCACACATCGTCAATTTTTGACCGTATGTCCATAAACTGGAACAGGTGTCACATTTAGGGGGGCAGTTCTGCATATTTTTTTCTTACTTGCAGGTACAAGTGTACAACTGGTTTGGCGTTATGGGACTAGTGTTTAATCCAAAATAAAAACCAGGCGAGCTGCCCAAAGACGACAATATTGCGAGCAATGTACTGAAGTGATTGAGTACCTACATAGTAGAAACAAGCTTTCTTTCACATTTCGTCAAAGCCCACAATTAAAGAGATACTCTGATTTTAAAGTGTGCGCCTACTTGGTTGTGGGTAATCCAAGCAGCCAGGGCAAGTCTGCCAAAGTGGCGTGATCAATACAGTACTGGGCTTGTTGTCTAACAGCGGGTTTCGCATGCAATGCCACGCCCATGCCTGCTGTTGCTAACATCTTTAAGTCATTGGCACCATCGCCTACTGCTAGACAATTAGTCAGTGGGCAGTTGCTCTGTTCAGCCAGCATTATTAAATGTGCAGCTTTTGCTTCTGCATTTATAATGGGAGCCTGAGTACGCCCGGTTAAGACACCGTCAACCACATCTAGGCTGTTGGCAACCACCCCCGACATACCCAAATGTTGAGCGAAGCGCTTAGCAAAAACATCAAACCCACCGGATAAAATCCATGAGTGAATACCTGCTTGATTAAGGCTTTCCATGACCTCTTTGGCGCCCGGCATTAACTCAATTCGTTGGTAAACCTGCTCCACAACTTCAATGGAGAGCCCTTTTAAAAGCGCCATTCTAGCTGAGAAACTTTGGTTAAAATCCAGCTCACCCTGCATGGCTCTTGCGGTTAGTTCGGATACTTCTTGTAGAACATTGGCCTCTCGAGCTAGCTCATCAATGACTTCCGCTTGAATGAGCGTTGAGTCCATGTCAAAAAAAGCCAATTTAATGGACTTGGGTTCTTCGAGCATGAACGCATCGGCATGATGTTCATCCGCCCATTGACGCAATTGAGAAGGCTGCAAATCATCAGAGTTCAACTGGAAAACCAGGCGACTGCCAAGAGGGTGTGGTTCAGCGTGGACGAGTGATGTGTGTGCCTTAAAGTGACTACGGAAATTTGCCTCGGCCTTTAAAGGGCCAATAATACGAATTTGGGGATAGGACACTGCTTTTGACCTCGGCAAATCATACTAACGAAGAGCGTGTGGTAAGGCGGCCAGAGAGAATCGATAACCGCCATTCATAAGAGGGGAGTTTAAACTTTGTTGGCTTCGGCTAGCGCTTCTGCCACAACCCCTCGCATGCGCTCAACGAGCTCAACGGTTTCATGGTTAGAGAGAGCCCGCTCACGTTCTTCGCTCATCAGGTATAGACCTTTGCGCAATTCTTCTAGCTTTTCAACCAGTACCTTTTTGGATTCACTCATGGAGAATTCCTTAAATTCTTAGAAGTCTTAATGCAAAGCCTAATATAATACCTGTAAATCAAATGAAAATGGATGGCTAATTCCGATGGCGTTGCAAATTGCGAAGTGGCGGCCTTCATTAAAACGCTGGGTACTGATCAGTGCCATCTTGCCGGCCCTGCTTTTGGTCGTTATGAGTCTTTGGGGCATCCCTAAGGCTCTGGATTATGCCTACCAAAGGCAGCAAGAGGCCCTTATTGAGCCCTTGATTGATCAAACGTTAAGAGCTCTCCAGCCTGCGTGGTTGCAGCAAGATCGATTAAGTATGAGCGAGACCTTGGGTCAGCTGGTGGCACGTCCCAGTATTTCGGGGGCAATGTTGACGCAAATGGCTTGGGGGCGACCCATTGAAAAAGGCGTGATGGCAAAAGGTGTTCATTATTCTGCTCAACTCATCGTGGGCGATGAGGTCGCCGGTAAGTTAGTTGTGAGCGTTTCGCCAGACATACTAAGTCAAGCAAAGTCTCAAGTGATGGGGGTGTTACTCAGTGCTGCTTTATTGGTGATGGTGTTGGGAGCGGCATTAGGCGTCTGGTGGTGGCACCGGATTCAGGCTCTTTTCCAAGATGCGACGCTTCAGTGGCAACGATTGCCCGATACTTTTCTTCCTATTCGTAAAAGCTTTAGCGAATTCGATGCGCTAAATGCTGCTGCTCAGCATGTTCATCAAACTCATGTTGCTGAACAAGAAGCTAAAAGGGCTTTGGCTCGATTTATGTCAACCAGCGCAGAAGACACGCTGGAATTAAATATGCCTGCTTCCGCTCAATTGCGATCAGTGACGGTCCTCTATATAGACTTAATTAATTGGCGTGACATTAAAGAAAACGCAACGCCGAAACAGTTAGTGCAGTTGCTGAATCAATATTACTTTTTCGTTCGACAAGCTGCGAAACTTTATAACGGTGAGGTGGAGCGCTATCAGGGGCAGGGATTAACCGTGACATTTGGTCTGGACGATACGGGGCAAGATAAAAGCTTTCACGCGATTTGTGCAGGTGAACTCTTTCTGGAATTAGTGTATCGATTTAACGTTCATCACCAAATGGCGCACGCGCCTGTCTGCGAATTTTCATTAGCGCTGCATGCGGGTGAAGTCCTGTGTAACGCTGAAGAACAACCGCTTGAAGACAGTGTTCGTTGGTCAACGGTAGGAGATGTGCTCCACCATGCAGCATTGCTGGGTCAGCATTCAGAACAGCGCTTGCTTGTGTCTGGGGTGGTGTTATCTGAATGCACTGCTCTAGGACAAAGAATACAGTTTTCTGATCATGAATCCGTTCAATGTGACCCGCGTGACCCACCGCTTCCAACTCACTGGGTCGATTGTTTGAACGCACCCTATGTCGAATTGGTACAACGTCAAGCGGAACGCATCCTCAGTATGAAGCCTATTCTGACGGCATAAAGCGTTATTGGCTTATCGCTTTGGGTCCGCTGCTCCATCAAAACCCAGTTGCCGCCAGGCTTCGTACAGTACAACGGCGGTTGCATTTGAAAGGTTCAAGCTGCGACTGTCAGGCTGCATGGGAATGAGAATGCGCTGATCTTCAGGTAATGAATCAATAAACTGAGCAGGCAACCCTCTGGTTTCAGGCCCCATGATGAGGGCATCTCCTGCTTGATAGGTTGGTGCTGTGTGCCATTGTTTGCCTTTGGTTGTGATGGCAAATAAGCGTTTAGGCTTAATGGTCTCAATAAAGGCTTCTAGGCTGTTATGAACCTGTACATTGGCCATATCTTTATAGTCCAAACCCGCTCTTCTTAGCTGCTTTTCCTCCAGTGTAAAACCAAGAGGCTCTATTAGGTGTAATGGAAAGCCAGAATTCGCACACAAACGAATAATATTACCTGTATTGGGGGGGATCTCGGGTTCAAATAACACAATATGAAGCATCTGAGAGAACACTCTGTGACGAAAATTATATTCGAGTGGCGTCTGTTTACGCCTTGTTGCTAAAGGTAGCCATTCTATACTTGCTAGCAACGATGGAAAAGCTGTAGGCCGCAAGGAATGTGGTTTAAGAAGAAGAAGGGCGTTGTATCTTCAGGTATCGTTGGCCTCGAACTAACCCCTGAAGGGCTGGCTTTGGCACACGTAATACCCAGTTCCTCGGGTTGGAAAGTCCCTTTCTGTAGCTTTATTCAAGAGCGTGGAGCTGATCATCAGCGCCGTGCACTTTATCAATTGGTTGAGCAGCACAATCTACTGGGTGCGCCTTGCCATTACGTACTTCACCCATCCGAATATGAACTTCTTTTAACGGATGCTCCCGATGTTGAAGATGAAGAATTAGCTGCTGCCATTAAATGGCGAGTGAAAGACTTATTGTCCATGCCGATGGAAGAAGCGGTGATTGATGCCTTTGCATTACCAGATCATGCCTATCGCGGGCGCATGAAAATGGTCTATGTGGTGGCTGTAAGACGACAAACCATTGAGCGACTTGTACAGATAATGCAGCACTCTGGGCTTGAGCTTGCAGTAATTGATATCACTGAGCTTGCTCTTAGAAACCTCATTCAGTTACAGCCGTTTACCGAAGGCGCAAGTATAGGGTTACTAAGATTGCGAGGGACTGGCGGGATAATCAATTTAATTCAAGATAATCAGCTCTGTTTTACTCGTTCAATCGAGACGCCTTTACAAGAATTTGAATTGAGTCCTACAGAAGAAAGTATCAATGAAAATAGGCGTAAAGTCGAGCGGCTGGTTTTAGAGCTGCAACGCTCACTGGATTATTATGAAGCCCAAATAGGGATGGGCGCTGTTAATCAAATTTGGCTAATTCCTTTAAAACAAGATGTGCCCGCTCTTGTTGAAACCTTACAGGAGCGATTATCCATCGAATTGAAGGTTTTTGATTTAAATAAAATTACTTCGTTGAATTTAAATGCAGATATCCCATTGTCTGGTCAAGCTTATTGCTTCAGTGCTTTAGGTGCGGCTTTAAGGAAGGGGAACTAGCATGTCTCAGAACGTCAACCTCTATCTGGATGAATTTCAATACCATGAACCACCCTGCTCAGGGGGCACTATATTAAACATTTGGTTGATCACCTTTTTGTTTGCTCTTTCAATTGTATTACTTCTGGCAAGTGCACTGGGTTTCTCTCAATATAAAAAAAAGGAATACGAAAGATTGCTGTCAGAGCAACAAGCTGAATTGGGACGTGTACAGAAAGCATATCCTCCAAGAAAAGTTAACCCTACCCTGCAAAGGCAGTTGGAATTCAGCAATTCACTTCTTGAAAATAGAAAAGTTCTTCTTCGGTATTTAGAAACCAATACCAATATTATCCCTGAAAGTAATCCGATGAGTTTTTCTAAAAGACTCATAAATATAGCGAAGGTTCAAGAAGAAAAAGCTTGGCTGCTTTCAGTTGAAATGATTGATCAAAATACTTCTCTATCAGGTAAAACACTGGATTATGTTGTGATGCCTGCATATGTTCAAAGTTTAAGTCAATCTTTGCAAAGGGAATTCAAGTCGTTCTGGATACAGCCGAGTGATGATGACTCACCTTATTGGGATTTTCGATTAAATACGGATGTTGAGGACTTTAAAGATGAAGTCGACGAGGAAGCGCTGGAAGGAAAAAGTATCTCAGCTGAAAAAGCGTTTGGACGACTTCAATGATCGTGAACGTATTATGCTGATGATTACTGGGTGTGTGTGCATATTGGCACTTTTCTTTGTTGTTGCGGCTGAACCTGTTTTTTTAAAGGCAAAGTTAACCTATAGCGATTTTAGTGCATTGAATAATCGCATTAAGCTTTTAGATAAGCAAATTGAAGCCATACGCATTGCTGCTGGAAAAGATCCTAACAAAGAGATACAAAAACAGATTAATTTAATCAACAGTCAAAGCAACGATGTTGAATCAGAAATTGAAGCTTTTACGCTCAGTTTTGTTGATGCCAAGCAAATGGGAATGCTATTGAACTCAATAATGGATCGTTATGCTGGCTTAGTGTTAAAAGAAGTCAAAAACAGCCCGGTCACTGTAGTAGACATTCCGGGAATAGATGAACCTTGGTTGTTTCGACATAGCCTATTCTTAAAGTTGGAGGGAAATTATCTTGATGTGCTGGAATATGTGCGTCAAGTGGAAGCCTTACCTAGGAAAATACAGTGGGATTCACTTAAATTTGAAATTACAGAGTATCCAGCTGGAGAGCTGCAAGTGGAAGTGCATACCCTTAGCACTAGCAAGGAGTGGTTAGGTGCTTAAACGAGCTAGGTGCTTGAGTTTTTTAGACAGTGGCGTATGTATGCTAAAGGCATGCGTTGGCCTATCGTTGCTGGTTGTATTGGTCAGCAAACATCAAGTCATTAGCGCAGAATTGCGTGACCCAACTCGTCCACCATTTGCATCAAATAAAACAGCCAGTGTGGAAACAGATGATAATGACAAAAGCATGTCTGTGAGGCCGGTTCTTCAACAAATTATACATATTGGAGATAAAAAGACAGCCATTATTAGTGCCAATAGTTATCTGGTTGGGGATGAAGGTCCGGACTTTAAAGTGCTCTCTATTCGTAGCCAAGAGGTTGAAATAAGGGTAGGAGATAAACGGGAAATTTTGAGTTTAAAGAGTGATACCTTAACGATTACAGAGTCATCGGGAGTACAGCCATGATGATTCAAAAAGTACTAGGTCGCATATCAACGCTATTATGTATAGCGAGTTTTATTGTGGCCTGTGCAATTAAAGAAAAGCCAGAGAATGATCCTGTAGCGCTTGGGTTAGCTGAAAAAAATACTCACATACCACCAAACAGTCTTCCTAGCTCCATTCAAGAAGCATTGTTACCAAAGTATCAGCAAAGTAAAACACCAAGATCGAGTAAACGATTGGATATTCAAGCTCAAGAAACACCTGCACTGGCATTTTTTAATAGTTTAAGTCAAGCATCAGAAATTAACATCATTGCTGATCCAAGCCTAAAAGGTACTATTTCTCTGAATATGAAGGACGTTACTTTATTAGAGATTTTAAAAGCAGTCAGAGATGCCTATGGTTTTGATTTTAAGCCTACTGCTTATGGATATCGTATAAGTGCTAGAGATCTTCAAACTCGTATTTTTAATTTAGATTATTTGAATGTGAAACGAGTAGGAAGTTCCGAAATACAGGTATCTGGCAATAGTATTAAAGAAAATATATCAGGGGCAAGTTCTGATGGTGGTTCTGAATCATCCAGTTCTACCTCTGAATCTGCAAAGGTTGAGACAAATACGGAAAATAATTTTTGGGTCGAATTAGAGAAGATTTTAGAAAAGATGATAGAAGATGAAGCAGGAAGAAAAGTGTTTGTTGACCCTATTGCTGGGGTTGTAATGGTAAAAGCATTTCCTGATGAATTGAACCATATTGAAGAATTCCTAACCACTATCCAACGTTCTTTACAACGGCAAGTTGTTATAGAAGCAAAGATACTTGAAGTGCAGCTGAATGAAGGGTATGAAGAAGGTATTCAGTGGGATACTTTTGGTGCTGGTATTGATGCAGATTTAGATAAGCCTACATTTCTCGATTCGGGTAGGCCTTTTGCAACCAGTTTACAAGGTATGCCACCGACAGATGTTCTTGGTTCAAAGTTAAGAGGAATTTTTAGTCTGAATTTCAATTACAAGAATGATTTTGCAGGATTCATCAAGCTGTTAAAGACCCAAGGTGATGTGCGGGTCTTAAGTAGCCCTAGAATATCAACGGTCAATAATCAAAAAGCGGTTATAAAAGTAGGGACAGATGAGTTTTTTGTAACAGACGTCAGCACCTCAACAACTTCAACAACGACCACAACGAATGAAACACCAGAAGTGACGTTAACCCCTTTCTTTTCTGGAATTGCGTTGGATGTTACCCCTCAAATTGGAAAAGACGATGAAATCATATTGCATGTTCACCCTTCTGTTACAGAGGTGGTTGAACAGAAGCGTGAACTTTCAATTTTTGGGCAAGAGTTGAGTTTACCGCTGGCATTTTCAACAGTGAGAGAAACGGATTCAATCGTACGTGCTAAAAACAGTCAAATCGTTGTTATGGGAGGGCTTTTGCAAAGCAAAATAAAAGATATGGAAGCGCGTGTACCCTTTTTATCAGATTTACCCCTCATTGGTACATTATTTACTCAAAAAAGACAGCAACATCAAAAAATTGAATTGGTCATTTTGTTAAAACCTATGATTATGGAACAACCTGAATGGAATCAGGCATTGGAGGATATTAAGAAACGATACCCTTATTGGCAGTCAGGGAGAGATCAAAATGACAACGACTACGTCTTCGAGCTTAATTAAAGGCTATGAGAATTTTTATGGATTGCGTGAGTCTCCGTTTAAGCTTACACCTGATACACGCTACTTAGTGAGTCTTTCAGACCACAATAATGCATACAACATGTTGATGTATGCATTAGAGTCAGGGGAAGGCTTTATGAAGATTACAGGCGAAGTTGGGCTTGGAAAGACAATGCTTTGCCGAAGATTATTGAAAGAGCTCGGAAACAATCACGTCACGCTTTATATCCCAAATCCTCGTCTTACACCTTACGCTATAAAAAAAGCGATAGCCAATGAGCTTGGATTATCTCCTAAGCGAGAAGATGCCGCTTCGTTACTTATGCGAATCAATCAAAAACTTGTACAAATAGGGAAATCGAATAAATCTGTTATTTTGTTAATTGACGAATCTCAAAATATTCCCAGTGATACGCTTGAAGAAATTCGTATGATTTCAAATTTAGAAACTGAACAAAGAAAATTAATCCAAATCATATTTTTTGGACAGCCCGAATTGAATGATTTGTTAGCAAAAAAAGAACATCGACAACTTAAACAGCGCATTGGATTTAGCTATGAATTAAAACCTTTAGATTACAATGGTGTTTATACCTATATAGTGAGCCGTATGCGTCACGCAGGTTTTAAAGGGCCCACCCCTTTCACTTTCTGGGCATTAAGAGGATTGAAGAAATCAAGTATGGGGTCGCCGCGCTTGCTCAATATACTTTGTCATAAAGTGTTGCTGCTGGGTTACGCAAAAAATAAGTCTCACATTGGACGATCTGAAGTGATGAGAGCTGCTGAAGATACAGAAAGCGCTAAAAAGCCTTTTCTAAATGTCTATTGGTATTGGTTGATTCCAATAACATTAACACCGGTCGTTGTTCTAGCGTCGAGGTGGTTGGGATGAGTATTGTGAATTCAGTATTAAAAGATATTGATTTACAGGAAAAGCATCAAAATTCAACGGTCAGTGAGTTGGATTTTCTGACGGTAAAAAAAGCTTCAGTGGGCTTTAGCTCTACATTTTGGATAGTGTCACTTCTATTGACAAGCACATTTTTAAGCTGCATGTTGTATTGGGAAGGCATTCAAAAGCCTAAACTTCATGCAATATTTAATACGGAACAAGAAGTATCAGAAACACCGTCTAATGCTGTGAAGTTAGTGAAAGAGCAAGAAAATTTTAACGACCCTGTTCATTCAAAAGAAATCAGTAGCAGTAATGCTGAAGCTGAAACTAAACGACAGGTTCTTCGAGCTGTACAATCCGATGTCAGTGAAACACATAACCATAAGGCATTAAAAAAGCATAGTGAGCTATTGATAGCAGCTGTAAATGAGGTTAGCGAGAAAAGTATTGAAAAAAGACCTTCAAATGTTCCAACTCCTAATGTAAAAGAGAATGTGCTTTTAATACAGGAAACCCCTCAGCCACTTAGAGTGTCCAGTATTGAAGAAGTACCCAACCATCAAGCAGAGCATACATACAAAAAGGTTGCCATCCCTTTAGAAAGTCAGCCTAAGATAGCGATTTCAAACCCCAAGCATGAAGCATTGTATGAGAAAGCTGTTGATGCCTTTTCAAATGGAGATTTGTTAGAAGCCAATCGCTTGGTTGAGGAGTCACTTTATAAAAAATCGACTGAAAAAGCACATATCCTAAAATTAAGATTGATGTTAATGACTGCAATTGATCAAGTTGTACCCTATATCTATGAGCATAAACTTGCCATTAAAAACTCTATTGAATTATTGGCAATATATGCCCAAGCGAATCAACAATTAGGTCAATATGAAAATGCCCAGTGGGCCTATGTGGAATTAACTAAACGTGAACCAGTAAATGTTGGGTGGTACCTAGGATTAGCTTTAACATATGAGCATTTGGGTAAGGTTGAAAATGCTTTAGAGCACTATCATAAAGCAATTTTATTGTCACGTGATGTTCAATTAAAAGGCTTTGCTCAGAAAAGAGTTGTTTATTTACAAACGTTATTGTGATGCCTCGACCCTGAATAAGCAGTATTGATGCTATGGATAAAAAGCAAAGCGGAAAAATTCGAATTGGTGATCTTCTTGTAGAGAAGGGATTGCTATCAGATAAGCAGTTGAAATATGCCCTAGATGAACAGCGCCGTACAGGACGAAAAATAGGAAGGGTGGTCGTTGATTTAGGGTTTATTGTAGAAGATAAACTCCTTATGGAGTTGGCCAAGCATTTCTCTATTCCATTTGTAAATCTGGTTCGATTTCAATTCGATGAAAACGTCACGCGCAAATTGCCTGAAACGCAAGCAAGGCGATTTAGATCCATCATCTTAACCGAAGAAGAAAATAATTTTTTAGTCGGCATGGTCGATCCCATGGATCTTCTGGCGCTAGATGAATTAAAACGTTTGTTGGGGAAGCAGGTTTTTCCAGCCTTTGTTAAAGAGGGAGAGTTGTTAAACGCGCTAGATCGCGTCTATCGCCGACAAGATGAAATAGCATCGATTGCTGGAGAACTTGAAGGCGAATTGCAAGAGACGGATTTCAATCTATCGGACTTGTTAGCCAAAACAGAATCAAGTGAAGCACCTGTTGTTCGATTGCTTAAAAGTATTTTTGAAGATGCTATTCAGATTGCGGCTTCTGATATCCATATCGAACCGGATGAAACATTATTGAGGGTTCGATTAAGGGTTGATGGCGAATTGCAAGAACAGGTAATGAAAGAAAAACGCGTTGTCAGTGCTTTGGTTTCTCGATTAAAAATCATGTCAGGTTTGGATATCTCAGAAAAAAGATTGCCACAAGATGGTCGATTTAATATTCGCATTAAAGATAGAAGTGTTGATATTCGATTATCAACCATGCCTACTCAGTATGGTGAAAGCGTTGTCATGCGCTTGTTGGATCAATCTAAAGGGCTGTTAACGGTAGAAAAGTTAGGCATGCCAAAAGAAATCCGGCAACGTTTTGAAACCATTATCCAACGACCACATGGTATGGTGTTGGTTACAGGACCTACCGGTAGCGGTAAAACAACTACTTTATATTCGGCGTTAAATCTCTTAAATATTCCAACCAGGAAGATCATTACTGCTGAAGACCCTATTGAATATAGGTTACCTAGAATCATTCAAGTACAGGTAAATAATAAAATTGAGTTGAATTTTGCCAGAGTGTTGAAAACGGCACTAAGACAAGACCCTGATATTATATTGGTTGGTGAAATTCGTGATATCGAAACGGCTGAAATCGCGTTGCGCGCTTCCATGACTGGGCATTTAGTGTTGTCAACCTTGCATACTAATGATGCTGTGTCGACTGCAATGCGGCTAATTGATATGGGGATAGATCCTTTTTTGGTTGCTTCTTCACTGAGTGCTGTGATTGGTCAAAGGCTTGTTAGGAAGCTATGTGCGCATTGCGTCGTTGATTATCAGCTCGATCCCCAAGAAAAAGCGTGGTTGAAAAGCATTCATGAACCTTCATCACATAAAACCTTCAAACGAGGTAAAGGTTGTCATAACTGTCATAACACAGGTTATGTAGGCCGTATAGGGGTTTATGAACTGCTTGAATTAGATGAAAAAATGCTTGAAGCACTAAGACGAAACTTGGCAGATGAGTTTGTCAAAGCTGCAAAAAGAAGCTCATATTACTTACCTTTGACGATCTGTGCTCTTAAATACGCACTTGCAGGTATTACTTCAATACAGGAAGTCTTTCGTTTATCTGCCAACCTGGATGATCGAGATTCACCTGACTTAGCTCAATCAGAATCAGCCGATAAGGCAGAGGATGATTCATGAATGAGTATGTTTACTCGGGGCGAGACCATCGAGGCAGCCGAGTCGAAGGTCGGATGACAGCCGAATCAATAGAAGCTGTCGCCTCTCAATTGTTAAGAGACAGTGTGACCCCGATAGATATTCATATCGCTACACCGAAAGATGAAGGGTTTAAGTTCAAACTGCCGCCTAAAAAAGTCTCTTATGATGATTTAAGTATGTTTTGCCGGCAAATGTATGCACTGACAAAATCGGGTATACCCATTGTTAGGGCTATGACAGGTTTGGCAGAAACGACAAGATCAGAGCAATTAAAAGCTGCGCTCTTAAATGTTGCTAATCAGCTTTCGAGAGGAACTAATTTAGCTACAGCTCTAAGGCAATTCCCTCATATTTTTAATCATTTATTTGTCAGTATGGTTCATGTTGGTGAAACAACAGGACGAATTGATGAAGCATTTCAAAAGTTAGTAGGCCATGTTGAATTGGAGCGTGATACTAGAAAAAGAGTTTCTTCAGCGCTTCGTTACCCTATCATGGTGATAGGCTTTATAGCCGTTGCGATTGTGGTTGTGAATATGATGGTCATTCCTAATTTTGCAAATGTGTTTGCAAAATTAGGATCTGATTTGCCGACACCAACCAAAATATTAATGGCTACTTCCAGTTTTTTTGTGAATTACTGGTGGATTATGTTAGCTGTTCTTATTGCAACGATTGTGTTGTTTATACAGTGGAAGAACACGGCGGAAGGCGCTTACCGATGGGATCATATTAAATTAAAAATCCCTCTCATTGGTGACCTGCTTTATCGGATTGCACTCTCTCGATTCACTCGAACCTTTGCCATGATGGTGAATGCGGGTGTTCCCATTGTGCAAGCAGTTGGAATTGCAGCAAGTGCTGTCGGAAATATTTACATTGAGAAAGCCATACAAGGCATGCGATCTGGGATAGAACGCGGCGAGTCCATTGCACAAACGGCGAACGCAAGTGGGATGTTTACGCCTTTAATTTTACAAATGATTTCTGTTGGTGAAGAGTCGGGGTCTGTTGATAAGCTGCTTTACGATATATCGGATTTTTATGAGCAAGAAGTTGATTATGACATAAAACGCTTATCTGATGCAGTGGAACCCATCATGCTCGTTTTTATGGGCATCATGGTCCTGATCTTAGCCCTGGGTATTTTCTTGCCAATGTGGGAGCTGAGTGGCGCGATGGGGAAAAAATGAAAATAGCCTTCAGGAATCCAATTCGATGCGTAAGTGATGGAGGGCGCGGGAATTTTTACTCGCCCCCCTCAGCCTTGGGCGCTTCTCTGTTCGAATTTATTGTGACGGTTATTATCATAAGCGTGTTGATGGCAGTATTGATCCCTAGATTTCAGAAGAATGTGGATGAAGCCCATGAATTATCCGTTCAGGTAACAGGGCAAGCCCTCAGTTCTGCGGTTAATTTGGTGCATATGAACTGGATTATGATGGGGCAACCCCAAGAAGTGGATCGGATAATAGGCTTTGGCAAAAACGACGTTGCAAGCTCTTCTAAAGGTTGGCCTACCGATGCCAGGCGCGGGGTAGATGCATCTCATAAGGTGGAGCTGGGTAAAGATAAGACGCGCTGCAGAAGGATCTGGAATGCGCTCTTAAGGGGGGCCACAGACAAGGAGGTCGGTGAGCGAACACTTTCTCATTGGGATGCTTATGAGATTGAAATACCCAGAAGTACCGTGTGTCGATACGTCTATGTGGTTGGTGGCTACACGGGATACATCGACTATGATTTAACGGACGGGAGTGTTGAAATCTACGCCAAAGAGGGTCCAGATGAGCATGTATTTAAACCCCAATAAAACGAAAGGCTTTACCCTAATAGAATTGATTATGGTAATTGTCGTCTTAGGGATTTTAGCGGCTTTTGCACTCCCTAGGTTTGCAGATTTCTCAACCAGCGCTAAAGCGGCGACACGCGAGGGTATTGATGGCGCTATAAGAGCAGCCGCCGGTATCGCACACTCGGCATGCCTGGTCGACAGCGGATGCGACGCTTCTGCAGCATCGGCTACCGTCACCATAGAAGGGCAAGCGGTGGATATGGTTTACGGTTATCCAGCTGCTACGGCTAATGGCATTACCCTGGCAGCGAATGTGCAAAATACGGGTACGCCTGCCTATGTTGCTGGCCCTCCTTCCACGGCAACCTATCAAATTGATGGGGATGCTACCTGTACTGTTGTATACACGGCAGCAACAGCAACCACAACACCCTATAACGTGGCTGGCACATCAACAGGATGCCCATAAGGCTTTCCATATGAATTAGGGGGTGATTAGGGATGATCGCCTATGAGACGACTGCCAATGCCTTCATGCGCGGATGGTTTCACCCTCGTTGAATTGGTGATGGTTATTGTCGTGCTCTCGGTATTAGCAGCAATAGCCTTTTCTCGTATTCCTGATCAACAAAGTTACTCATCAAGATTTGCGTTTGATGAATGGCTTGCAGCTTTTCGTTTAGGGCAAGTGATCGCTTTAAGTCGTGGTAGCTCAGGCAATCCTATTGAAATACGCTTCACACAAACATCGGATAGTTGGCAATTTGAAGTATTGGATAATTCAGTTGCACTTCGATCGAGCCAACTCATTGAACGTTTAGAGCAAACGGCGCGAGGCTCCAGCAGTGATTTTGCCAGTGGCTGTACTGGGCTCACCCCTTTAGCTTTCCCCTACTCCATCTATTTTAATCAATCTGGTGATCGCTCTGATTCATTAGGTGTATCAACAACGACCAATTTAAGAGTCTGTATTGATGCATTGGAAATTTGCATAAGTCCTTCAGGATATGCCTATGCGGGAAGCTGCTTATAACAATATGCGCTCTCATCAAGGGGTAACCCTGGTCGAGCTGATTATCACCATTGTTATTCTGGGTATAACGCTTGCGTCTATTATGTCCATTTTATCATCTGGGTTTAGTCGATCTGCAGATCCCCTTTGGCAATCCAAAGCAGTTGAGTTGATGCAAGCCTATATGGATGAAATTATTGCGATGCGTTTTGACGCCACAACGCCTTTAGGAGGGGGGGCTATTGCTGGCCCTTGTACGATCAGTAGTGATGGACAAGCACGTACAGCATTTGATGATGTTGACGATTACAATGGTCTGGATGAGCAGCCTCCAATGCTGATATCAGGGGTAACATTAAATCAGTACTATTCGGATTATCGTGTTCAAATCAGTGTTGTTTGTGCAGGTACCGAGGTCGGTTTACCCAGTAACGATTTTGCTAAACGTATTACCATTACTGTGACAGGGCCTTCTTCAGATCAGTTACAGCTTGCAGCCTACAAAGGTAATTTCTGATGAATCTGCAACCTGGCTGGGTCAAACAAAAGGCTTTTACCCTGGTCGAGTTGGTTATTGTGATTGTGGTGATGGGAATATTGGCTGCTGGAACAACCTCATATATAGCATTTTCTACACAAAGTTATCTTGATTTAGTCGAACGTCAAACGTTAGGTCAACGGTTATTTATTATTACTGAAAAATTAAATCGTATATTTCGGGCAGCGATACCCAACAGTATACGCTCAGGAAGTGCGAGCGGGGCTTCATGCATTGAATGGATCCCAATCATTGACAGTGGCTACTACTTTAGCGCGCCCATTGGTTCTCCGGGAAGAGAGATCACCGTTATTGAAGATTTAAATGGTAGCTATCCAAGCGCGAGATTAGCGTTATATCCCCTCGTCAATGATGCTGATTCTCTGTATGTGCTATCAACGTCGGGAAGAATAACGGTTGACCCTATTACTCAGTCTGACCCAACACTGGGCGACAGTATGGTAGACCTTGATATCGCAACAGGTGTTCACCGTTTTCCTGAAGCGTCACCTCAAAACCGCTTTTTCTTGATTGATAACCCTAGGCTGATCTGTATCGATAATGGAAATTTATTTTTATATCAAAATTACGGGTTTCAAAGCACTGTTGCGGCTTCTATAGCAGCCAGACCCTCAACAACCCCTAATCGCCAGCTCATCGCGAATGGGCTGAATAGCAGTCTGACAAATTTCAGCTTTGCTCCCGGCTATGAACAAGTCAATGCCATCGTTACCTTACAAATAGCGCTAACAAGTCAAGATAGCGGTGATCAGGTTATTAAACAAGAGGTTCATATCCGTAATGTTCCTTAACGATACGCCGTTAATTAAAGCATTCAATGATGAAAAAGGTGTCGGTTTGCCCACGGCTATCTTTGTGATTCTTATTATGAGTGTGGTTGCTATTGTTGTTGCGCGGTTTTCTCTTTCCAGTTCAGAAAGCTTTTCTAGAAGTTATTTGTCTGCTCAAGCATTTTATGCTGCAGAGGCTGCTATACATATCAATCTTGCTGAACTTGAACGAACAGGTGGAGGAGAAATCAATTGTATATCTCCGGTTAATTTTGTCAGTACGGGGCTTGTTGGGTGTGAATCGACTGTCACTTGCCAGGACCAATCCGCAATGTCTCTCAATTTCACTGAGTTGACCAGTGTCGGGCAATGTGGTGTTGGAGTGGATGCTTCATTTCGAACGCTTCGTGTTCAGTTTAGGCGCTAACAATGGGTGGGTAGCCTTAAAGAAAAGCTACCCTTAATCATTTAATGTGGTATGAAAGGAAAACCAAAGCCGATATTTAAATAACGTTTTGATTCGCATCCATTAAGATTTTCAGCCCAGAAGTAACCATTAGCATTCATTTGGAGAGAATTGAGCTGCCAGAGCGCCCCTTGTTGCTGGAATGAGGATGCTTCGTGAACCCTCCCAGAAACACAGTGTAAATCATAAAAAACACTGCCTTGGATGCGATCTCCGCTAGGGCCTTCTAATGAAGCGTGACGGTGATGAATGGGTTGTGATCTTGAAACCAAATCAAATTCATCATCAGTTGATACCATATAAGCCTCTTGTTCACCTGCACTTGAATACACATCGGTAAATTCAAAAGCATAATCTGATATGTTCGACTGAATCTGAACCTCACCACTTTCAAGGCGCTGCTGACTTTGAGGACCTAAGCTGGGAATATAGACTTTTGCAAAGTTATCTTTGCTGAAGGGTATTTGGGTTTCCTTAACGTAAATAGATTGAAAAAATTCACGCTTTAAATAGTAATCTAAAGCGATGGAGCGTTGACGAGTGTTTAAATTGGGAAATTTAATGGCACACTGACACTGGATAATTTGTTGTTTGAGTGATTCTAAGCGAGCTGAGTCAAGATACTGATCTTGCTCCATATTCTGCTCTAACAATGCAGCCATTTCTTGATAATTGATTTTATATTTAGCCCCTAAAATGTTGGGAGAGAGATAATCCCATTCATGGATAAGCATGAGAAATGAATCCCAGCGATCAGCTATTTGAAGAACATTATCAATCATGTTGATAAATGAACTTTCTAAGTGTGTTTGTAGATAAGCCACTCGAGCAACCATAGGCTCATCTTCTAAGTGTCTCATGTAAAAACCACCACCATTTTTGGCTTCCCAAGGTGTAAAAAACGGTGTGTAAAAACACTGCTTGAACTTCAATTGGCCGAAAAATATTGGTTTGCAAATAAGTTTTTGATTGATATCAATTTCTTCGCCCACAGCTAGAAGTCGAAACTGATTTGAGGTTGGGTTGATAGGGCGTAAATTTCTATAACCTAATTGAACACTGCTTTGTTTGAGTTTAATCAGACTTTGCAAGGTTGGAAGAGAGCTTACCACTGTTTCGATTTTGACTTTGAGATCATTGGGGGTTAAGGGAGAACTGCTGCTTGAAATGCGGGTATAAGCCGTATTACCAGTTGCGCTTGCAATGGTACCAAGCTTAGGAGCGTACCATATAGTATCGCTTCTGACGCTATCTGTATGCAATTCGTATTCTTGGTAAAGCTCAACTGGGAAACCTGGGGCGGTATCAGCATTGGAGTACATGCTTGAAAGAATAAGAAGCAGAGCCGTTAGCCACTTGGAAAAGGAAATTTCGAGTAAATCCATAAAACATTACCTTATCATTATAAAGAGGATTGTGAGTTTTGAACCACTTGCCCTGGAATTCTCCAATCTAAGCGTATAATAGGATGAGAGCTGATATAGGTCAGTAAACGTGTTTCATCATCGGTTCCGTCAGGAACGAGGTATTTGATTTCCAATGAACATAATCCTGGATAATTACCAGGTTGCATACTGAATTTCGGCATAAAAGTCATGGTCTTGAAAAAACGTAGGAGTGCTTGAGTAGGTTTGCATATCCCCATTTTTTTTGAATCTAAATTTCTTCTAATGTCGACCAAATTATTGTCTTTTAAAAAAGATTTATATTTATTGGTGTTATACAGTGTGGGAATGACTCTGATTCGTATGGTTTTCTCATAAGGAGAATAAGCAAAGCTTGGACCTATCAATGCTCTGTCATAACGCTCATATAATAGGATACCTTGATTCAATTGAGGAAGGGGCACAAAATAAAAGCCATCTTCGTGAATGGTATTATTCCAATCCAATTCATGGGGTTGTACAAATGCAGCTTGAACCTTGGATGTTAAGCCGAATAAATACAGAAAAACCATCATGAATTTAAAAACGTTGTTGGTGAATAACGCTGCAGGTTTTGGCGTGGTGTTGGATTTAGAGTTTAGAAAATATCTCATGAATTCACCTATGCTAGGAGGTACGGGATAACTGCTTAGTGGCGTATCTAACAAGGTGTCAGTGGGCTGTAGCAGCCCACTGGCATGGTTTATTAGAAATCACTTTCCAATAGTTCTTTACAACCTGCAGTATCGTTGTCCCAAACAACAGGTGTTCCAAATCCACCAGACAAGCAATCAATGGTCATATTGGTTGTAGGTTGCGCAAAGCCTGTGGCTCTTTTCCAAGAAACGATCGTAACTTCATTAGAAGTCATCGTCGCTTTTTCGAAGTTTGCGCGAGGAACGTATTGACCTTGCTGTTGCTGTTGCTGCCCTAATTGAGACTGACCGTAATCTACAACCTGAGCAAATACTTGGCTTTGCAAGGTTTGCTGAACAGCATCTTGCACCTGTTGCTGATGATTCTGATCAACAGGCTCTTGCTGTAATTGTCCTGTTTCAGGATTGATGTATTGCACCTGAACACCGGTTTGCTGCTGGTTTTGTTGCTGCACGACTTGCTGGAAGTATTGACCTACCTCCTGCTGATTCATGGAGTTGCTTTTCTCCTTAGAGTAACCGGCTGCATGATCAATGAGTTTCGGCCAGCTAATAGTGATGCGAGCAACGTTAATGCGTTTCTCCATTGTCAAATCCCAAGCCGTTTGTGCCTGAACAACAGCGTCTAGGTTGGAAGCAAAGCCAGGTTGCATAAGTTGCATAAGGGTGGCATCAACACCAGGGAAAGAAACCGCTTGGAATGGAATATACTGAGATACTGAAGAATTCGCTTGCGGCGTGAAAGAACGGAACTTGTAGAAGAGTTCGGTTTGTACTTTCTCACCGTCACGGGTTTTGACAAAACATTTTGGAATACGGATGGTTTGTCCTGTTTGATTATTTGTGTACTCTTCAGTTGTGCAGTCAACATCCATACGGCCATCATTGCCAACTTCAGCACCCGTTAACAAGAAGCGAGTCTCTGCTTTTGCAGCTTGTGCAGGAGCAATGCGTTTACCTTGAGAAATCGCCTCTTGCTCAAGCATTTTCAAATGCTTCTGAATACCGGTTGTGCTGAAAGCACCTCCAATATAAGTCAGCGTTTGGCCTGCAAATAAACCCGTAAATGGAACAGAGGTGTAGGCGGAAAAACGAGGTCTAGGATTTGGATGAGCTGGGTTCAACAATCCAATTATTCCTTGCTTAGGCACATACCAAACCAATTTGCTGTCATCGCTATCTGCATAGAGATGAAATTGAGCCTGCATATCAACGGAAAAATCTTTTTCTACGTTGACATCACTAGGGTCAACCGGTACAGCAGAGGTCAGACCGCTAATTCCTAAAGCAGACAAAGCGCTGATAGCTAGAGCGAGTTTCTTCATGACGAAATCTCCAACGTTGTTTTTATAGGGCTTCTCGCAAGCAATAGTGCTACTGGCAATGATCCCTTTTGACCTCTCATGAGGTGGCCCAACCCTAGCCATACGGTTAGGTTTAAACAAATTTAATAGGACTTTATAGGCAAAAAATAGGAGGTAGATATTAGATTAAAAATGCTAGGTAGTAGAGAATACGTAGTGTTGATTAAGCTGTAAGACCGAAGACATTTCCTGATCTTACAACTTAAATCATTTAGAATGAAAAACTCTTCAGAATCAATTGAAAAATTCTTCTGAATCGCAATCGTTGGCGTCGGGGTCAGCTAAAAACTTAACGTTAAGGAACGGTGTACTTCTAACAGGATCCTGAAGTTTCATACAAGCAAAATCAAGATGTGATTGCTGAGTATTGGGCAGTGTTTCATTGAGGTAGAGTGACCACTTAGCCATCTGCCCTCGGTTTTTTAGCAACAAGTCAGGATTTTCAGCAGCCATGTAATAGATTTTTTCATTGAGTTTTATGCGAGAGAAGAGTACAGGGGTCAGTTTTTTCTCCAGTGCAAGTGCAAGTTGTGATTCTTGAATGGCATCACCTTCGGTTAGCTCCCATGTTAGAGCGTCTCCCATCGTTCGGTGAGCAATTAAGTCATGAAAAAATTGGCTCTTATTTTCATCATTAATAATCCATTGATGCATCTCTAAATACTGAGTAGCCTGTTTCACCATTTCGGACCATTGAAGGTTAAACGCCACTAATTTTGAGCGTTCAGATTTGATTGACCACTGAATATCAAGACTGATTTTAGGTGAAAGTCTTGATTCATCACCAGGTTGTAGTAATTCAAGTATCGGAGAGTAAAGGTCTTTATAGAGTTGAATCTGGAGTAAGCGAACCAAATTGATCTTTGGCTCAACATTCGAAAAGTATTGGACCTCAATGGCATTGTCTCTGGCAGACGTATCGCCGGTTAGCTGAAAATTAAAGGTATTACCTGGAGCAAACTCTATAGAGCAGTTTGGAAATTTCAATTCAATGGTATTGCCTTCATATTGCAACGTGTGTGAGTTTACGCTGCATTGAATTTGGTCCTTGAAAGCCTCAATTGATACAGGAAAAGACCTTGTGACCTGTAAGTTTGGAATAAGTGATTGTCCTTCTTCCCACCGCATAATTGGAAACCCTGCTGCAATTGTTAGAGCTTCTGCATCTTGTTCTAGCTCTAGTGACGCAGCGCGTCTAAACTGCGATGCGAATCGATAATAGGAAAGGTCAAAAGGGGGGCGTGAGTCAATAAAGTGCCAGCTTGTTCTTTGTGGAATGGGCCTGAATTCCTTGGGAATTAAAGCTACTTTTCCTGTTTCAGGAAATTGAACCCAGAGAAAAGACTCTTTCATCGTCTTTGGGATTGATGCATAAAACGTTTCCCAATCACTGTTTCCAGTGTGAGGTGTATTTGTATCGGTTGAATGATCGGGTATTGTTGAATCAGGTTGCTCTGGAGGGGTGGTGCTTGAGGTGTCCCCCTGTCCTCCTGAGTTGGTGTCTTGGGGGGAAGTTGGTAGGCTTTCTTCTTTATCAGATGAAGCCGTGTTTGGCGTACCATCACCTCCCCCGCTTCCTCCTCCGCAACTGGCAAGTGCGAAAATTATGGCCGGAAATATTAGATGATTTGGCTTTTTTATTCTCATCATAGTGTCCTCTTAATGTTGTAGTGATGGACGAATCGATGTGTGGGAGTGGATGAGACTATCAAACCTAGAAAGGTTCAATAGAGGACAAAGTCTCAAAATTATTTTGGCCTGACATGTTGACGCAAATTGAGCAATTCTAAAGGACTTGGTATGGCTAGATATGCCGACTTATGATTGAAGCTGCTCGCAGCAGCTTCCTTTTTATACTAATCGAAAGAGAACGAGTACACCGAGTAGGATTAACCAACTCAGACCCGAACGTGTAATCAATTTATCAATAGCGGTTAAGTTTTCCATCATCAGCGACAGCTTTTGATCAGGATTGGGGTTGCAATCACAAGCAGCGTCAGCAACTCGCGCAAGCACCTGATCGGCAGTGAGTAAAGGGTTCTTCAGTGTATCGATCCATGTAGGAAAGCCTTGATTGTAGTTTCCCAGTAGAACATAGCTTAGGGCTAACAACCGAGATGGGATCCATTCTAAAATATCAACCATTAAGCTGATGCAGCCTGTATGGCGGTGAACGAAAAAAGCCGAAGCGACAAGAACAGCACCTGTTATGCCACTTAAGACATAAGCAAAAATAACGATAAAGGTAAAAGCAAACCACCCATAAATCAGCGCATGGCGGGCGTAGAAAACGCCTTGATGAGTTGAAATCCCCTCTAATTCTGGTGATGCCCTCAATATTTTCACCAGAGGGCCTAAAGCTTTTTGGGCTTCATCAAGCTGTTCATCGTTTATAAGTGACTGGAAAGACTGAATTCGCCCACTAATATTGTCTAAATTGAAGAGGACGATTAACACAATGAGTTGTAGTAAGCCAGATACGAACGTTAAGCCAGAGGCATTTAACGCTGCGGTAATCAGCCCTACAAGAACAGTGGGTGTGACAACGCCAACAGCAATCAATAATAGGGTTTGAAGGTGAAACGGGCACTTATCTTTTATTGCGACCAGCCGATGACCTAGGAACGAATCTAACTGGTGAATACGGTTCAGTTGGGTATTTGCCTGTAAGGCAAGTGCCATGATTACTATAAGAAATGCCAATTTCATCTCCATTTAGGTCAAAAAGAGCCTTTGATACAGCTTCAGGGCTCATATGGTGGAGCAAAGTGCCATGGAACGGTGAATTCGTTTAGTAAATTATCATCGGTTATTAGACTATCATCGGATATTAGTTTGGTTTCAGCAAGAGGTCTTACCTTATAACAGGTCCCAACGTTGTTCCTGAGCGCCTCGCTTTGTTTGTTCATGATGTAATCAATCTTATTTAAGGCTTCTTCGTTTGTTAAATCATTTTCTAAAAAGCTTGTTCTTAGAGTGGTGGGTAGCATATTGATACTGTTTTCAAAGCTCGACTCACTCATCAAAGCCAATGATTGATATAAATAACCGAACTTAAAGATCGAACACCCAGTAAAATATGCTTCCAGCAAGCCAGTTGTGTTGTAAGCCAGTATACCCTCTTTGTACAGGTGCTCTTTGGTAAGTTTGAAATATTCTTGTGATAGCAAATTGCCTGCATAACTACGCCAGTGAAAGGTGGTGTTTTGGAAAATGATGTCAAATTTTTGTGTATTAGAGCGCATCCATTTTCTTCCATCACTGATAATGATGTTCACTTTAGGGCTATGAAGTAATTCTGAAACCTGAGAGTTATTCTTAATAAGCGATAAGTAAGCTTTACTTAATTCGATAATAGTGATGGTTTCTATATCAGTTTGCTTTGAAAGAATGCTTGCCCACGATCCAGAAGAAAGTCCTATCATGAGTATTTTTTTTCTCTTTTTATTCATTAAATTATTTATATAGAGAGCTCTATAGACACCATTGCTATCATTGATGAGAGACGTATTGATTTTTCCGTCATACACCCCGCTGCCGAAAACGGTTTTATCTTGAGCAACAGAAACCGATGCTGAGCGATCTTCATAAATGGCTTGAAATTTTATGGCTTCATTGTTAGAGAACGATTTTTTGTAGATTAATCGTTCTGATATCATTAGGTTTCGCTCTATTTCTTTATCATAAAAAAGCATGAATACGGAAGACACTAAAAGCGCTATTGATAGAAGAGAAAAACCAAGTGATTTGCTTTTAAAAAATAGAAAGAGTGTGTTTGCGAAACAGAGAGAGCCGGTTAACGCAAGAGCGCCAATTAAATTGAAATGGTCGAGAACAACAAGCCCTGTCACAAGGGCTCCAGCAGTAGAGCCAATAATATTAGAGAAATATATAATGGATGTGGCCTTGCCTGTATCAATATGATTTGCTATGGCCTGCACACACGTTGGGAAAATGCACCCCATTAACAAAGAGGAAAAGGTGACAAACAAAAGACCATTATACCAATCTAGTATCGAGAGGGTAAGAATAGAACAAAGTGGCAATAAAAGAACACAAGCTCCTGAAATAAGAAAAGAGTGACTGATAATATTCGTATATGCATAACGGCTGGGGATTTTTTTAGAGAGTTTTGATCCTAAAGCAATACCTATAAGGAAAAAAGAAAGAACGATACCAAAAGTGTGCGCAGTGCCTCCAGTCACTATGCTGTATTGCCTAATCCATAAAATTTCGCTTGATAACGAGATATAACCCATTGCTGCAGCTAGATAGGCAAAGAATAGCATTTGATGGATTGTCATTGTTTGCCTGTCCTCGCTATCATGAGAGCAAGTATGCCGGTATAAATATTAATAGATGCGGCTAAATAGACCGCACCTAATAGCCCGCTGACGGGTAATATTAACGGTGAGCAAATTGCAGCTCCTAATGCTGCGCCAATCGTATTAGCGAAGTACAAATCGTTTATTGAAGTTAAGCTATTGGGCTTATGAGAGAAATATTGCGCAAGAATTGGCAGGGTTGCTCCCATAAGAAGAGTAGGGATGGAAATCGACAAAAAGCTGCCAAGGAAGGTATAGCCTTTACTGGTTCCATTAAACAAATCTGCAAAGATAAATATTATATTTAATGAAAGAGCACCATAAATCGCGATAATTAATTCGATGCTCGCAAAAATAAAAGGCGTTTTTTCGGTAAGGCTTCTGGGGAGTTTTCCCCCAACGATTGAACCTACACCAAGCCCTAGCATAAAAGCTGCGACAACAAGTGAGACAGATTCAATGTTGATTCCATAAATCGAATAAAGTACCCGATGCCAAACAACTTGGTATATAAGGGATGCAAGCCCTGACAGAAAAAAAAGACCCAAAAGAGAGCGATATGTAGTATTTTGTTTCTTCTGGCTTCCTTTCATAATAAAACTCTACTTTGAATTTTAAAAATAAAAATCTTTAAGATTATCCGCTGTGTAGGGTGTGGTTTTTGGTGGTGTGTACTTGTTGGAAAAAAAACTGTTGTCTGGGTCGTAGAGAGAAGCGCCTGAGATATTAAATAAATCAATTAGAGAGTGAGTGAGGGAATCAGTTTTAAAATAGATATCTGCATTTTGATATGTGGTTTCAGTTAGAGTAGAGTTTGTGGTCTTGTATGTGTCTGATACCCAAAGAATAAAGGGGATTTCAAAGTGATCAGGTGTAATTTTATAATTTCCATGAGGCGCTTGCTTGGCATTGGGAGCATCCCCATGATCTGAGAAGTAGAGCAAGCTTGCTACTTTTTCCGTTGAGCTTTCTCTGAGTAATTCAATCAAGGAATTAATGATGTAGTCGTTGTAGAGTATGCTGTTTTCATACTGGGCTATGCGTTCGTTTTCTGGGTGTTTGAATTTTGAGAAAGTTTCAGGGTAGCGTTTGCTGTATGCTGAATGATTACCAAGCAAATGAACAAAGATTACCTTGTTTTTTGCGGAAGATTTTAAAGCTTTTTTAAATGGTTTTAGTACTACTTCATCATAATTGGGCTTGTTTAAATAGGTGTCACTTTCAAATGTGAATGAAAACCCTCGACCTGAGGCGTTTAAATAAGTAGTGTGCTGTGCTTGCTGTGCAATGGATGCAATTGGATTATCAACAAAACCAATGGGGGACTGGTTCGAAATCCAGTGAGTTTCATAGCCTGCTGCATTAGCAACCCGTAGGATCGAGTTATATTTTCCATCAAAGGTTAATGATTGTAATAAAGAAGAGACCGTATATGTGTCGGCACTAACTACGTTACGATAGATTTGTATTTCTTTTCCTTGCAGCAGACGTGTTAGGTTTGGCGTATTTTTGACTCTTTTGTAGCCATACACTCCCATGTAATTTCTACTGAGCGACTCACCGATCACAACCACATGCGTAGAGTCTGAGATTCGAGCATCAATGGCCCCTTTTTCGACTATCTTGTTTTGCTTTTTGAGTAGCGCGTCCATTTCAAGCATGTTTTGTATGTACGATGTTATTTCTGGGATGGGTGTAAATCCAAGAATCCTGTTTGAAAAGTGGCTATGAAACTGAATGTTTAAGCTTAGTCCGGCTGTGATTAAGGACAAATACAAAGCGTATTTTATTTGACTGAAAGGCTGAACAAATTTCCTTATATATGCAGAAACCAAGTATAGACTGATTGCTAAGTACAGAATAAGTGCGATGGCGGTCTCTGTTGAAAGATATGTGAAAATATATTCGGAGGCTTCTTGGTAATTGCTGCTTGCAATGATGTAAATGGATGATTCGTTTAATAAGTAGCCAGTTAGTGCTATATGTAATAAACTAAATAAGGCGGATATCGTTAGAAAAGCGGCGGACAAAAGATAAATCCTGATCTTCATTGTGGCTTCTATGAGTATTGACATAGAAAGCAGCGTCAATAACTCTGATGTTCGTCCAACAAAATAGAGATGAAGAGTCGCGATGTGCTCTTTGGATGTCAGTAAAGCAATTATCCAGGGGGAGTATGTGATAAATAGAAAAGCTAACATTACACATACTATGCTCTTTTTGTGTGAATTTGCTTTGCTCATACTACTTAAAGCCCGGTGAAGATAGGAGATCTTGAACTGATTAACTTGGTGTTGAATGGCCGCGTAAATTACCAATGACTGCTTGCAGAGCGCGATCAAACAACATGCTTTCATCTAGTAGTTTCAAAATACCCGATTTGAGTTCTTTCGCCAGTCCCATGCGTGTTGACTCAGCGATTTTTTGCCCATTTCGGTTCACAAAAATATACTTATCCGAAGTCCGTATGATAGCAGCTAGCTTGCAGCGTACGGGTTCCCCACGATCATCCACTTTGTCAAACCATAGGCCTGCAGAAAACTCGTCCACTTTGAGAAGTGCAGGGTCATCGTTCGGAAGTGCATCGGTTTCTTCAGCCGGCGTAATGGGCTTAGGTTCTTGAATTTCTTCAATAATATTCTCGACAGACTCGCGAGCTTTTACTAACTCTTCAACCACTTCCCGTTTCGTAGGCGCGTCGGGTTTGGGGCGTAGTTGCTCTACCAACCGGTCCAGCTCACTTAGCCAGGTTTCGAGATTGGGATCCGTGAAATGAACGGCCTCTAACCCTTTTCTTAGATGCTGGCTGAGTGCGGGTGCAATGCTTTCGTAACGTTCATTGTATTTTTTAGCAACCCCTGGTTGCAGACACCAGCAAAGCTCTTTGGCCACCCGGCAAGCTTGTTCCCAGTGCGTACCGCGTTTGCCTTGTTTGTAATAAATTCGCATGAGCACCTGATACCAACCTCGGGTCAGCAATGGAGAAACGCTGGTTGGTATGGGCATTTGCGCGAGTAGGCGTTTTAAAAAGCGCCCGGCTTTCAAGCGCGCGGTGTTGACTTTTACTCGGGTCTCTTCAATTTGAATCAACTCTTGCGCTTTGCTTTGTTGCTCCTGATCAAGCTCAGCAAGTTTCTCGTGCAGCAAATCCAACTGTTGATTAAAGACATTAATATCGTTTTCAAACTCTTTAAGGAGTTTAAAAACGATGCCTTCAATGGTTTGCAGTAATGGGTCTTCATCGCCCATTTTCTCGTCCCAACCCGTTGCGGCACGAGCCAGTTCATTTAATAAAACACGAGCGGGGTGCTCACCTTTCGAGAAAAAATCCCTATCCATTAAAGCAACTTTAATGATCGGGATTTGAAGGCGGGCAAGTAGTTGCTTCATTTGCGGAGCAAGTTGGTGATCATCCAGGATAAATTCAAACAGCATGGCAACCAAGTTGATCGCATCGCCGTTGACTTGACCTAAACCTGCGCCCTGTTGTGATAGCCCTGTAACAAGCCTTTTAATGTCAAGAAGCGTGACTTCTTCTGAGTCGGGTACCTGGTTCTGAAGGCCGCTTAATGATTTTACGAGTGACTTGGTTTCAACGGCGGGTAAATTGTTGGGGTTATAGGCAACCTGTGATCCGCCTTGCCCCAGCACCATGCCGTTGGCTGCGGTTTGTGACAACAGTTCACGCATCATGTTAAACATGTCTGCGTTACTCATATCTGATTGCCCGCTGCCCCCTTTTGATGCGGAAGACCCTGGGGAGGTTTTGTCGGCAGATTTGCGAACGGGCCCCCCGCTGCTACTGGTGCGTTTCCGGCGTTCCTCGTCTTGCAAATCAGGCAGGACGCCTTCTTCAATTAGGAAATCATTCGCTTCTTGATAGTACCCGAAAAGCTCGGCACCAATGTATTTGTCAAAGAGTTTGAAAATGATCAGGACGACTTTTAGGTCTAAATCCAGCCCTTTGAGCCCGGTTAAGAAAGCATCACATAGTTTATGAGGCCCTAGCGGGTTATCCTGCTGCTTTAATTCATGTTTATTCGTCAGATGTCTGATGCGTGTGTGAAAATAACTCCATTCCGCAGCGGCTTTATCAACGGCCTTTTTGATTTGCCCTTCTAAAGCGACGGCTTCCTCCATTTGCTCTTCGTTCACCAGGCTTAAAGAATCCAGTGATAGCCCTTTTAAACCCGTCTGTGGTTCATCATCGTCGTCATCGTCTTCGGTACCCATAAGTTCGTGAAGGTTTCTGCGATGTTGTTTGAAGAAAGCTTTGACCAAATCATTACGGCGCATACGGATGACGCGCATGGCATCAAAGTAGCGATTTTGCATCTCGCCTGAGGTGGCCTTATCAGCCATATTGAACAATATGTCATCGGCTTCGTTGAACAGGGTGTTGAACAAAGGCATGAGGTATTCTTGTAAGTGACGATTCACATCGTCTACCAGTGGGTAGTCATCTAAAACGCTGCTCGATTGACTGCGAGCGCTTGGCAATTTGACAACTTTAGGGTCTTCAGCCACAGGTTTGCTCATAAGGCCTTTAACATATACAGAATAACTGATTAGAGAATAATCAAATACTACCACTCTAGGGTTAGCGTTAAGTGACGTAGCGCACAGCATCGGATAAGATGCCAGACACTGGCCTCAGATGAGACCTGAATACTATAAGCGCACGAGCGTCTAATAACGAAATCAAAGGGTGCATGTCATGGAGTTTATCACCAACCTAATCAAAAGCATTAACGGGTTTATGTGGGGCCCTCCCATGTTGATCCTACTTTCTATTACCGGATTGTATCTGTCCTTAGGCTTGAAAGGCCTTCCCCTGCGCAAGCTTGGCTATGGATTTAAATCGCTTTGGCAGGGACGTAAGTCCACTGGTGAGGGTGATATCAGTGCCTTCAATGCATTGATGACCTCTTTATCGGCCACCATCGGTACCGGGAATATCGCGGGTGTAGCCACTGCTCTCGCCATCGGCGGCCCTGGCGCCTTGTTTTGGATGTGGTGTATAGCCTTAGTGGGCATGGCCACCAAGTACTCAGAAGCCGTATTAGCGGTTAATTACCGTGAAACTAATGAAGATGGCGAGTACGTGGGCGGTCCCATGTATTACATCAAAAATGGCTTAGGCCCTAATTGGAAGTGGATGGCAGCTTTGTTCGCCTTCTTCGGCATGATTACCGGCTTTGGTATGGGTAACACTGTTCAAGCGAACTCAGTAGCTGATGTGTTAAACGCAGAGTTTGGTGTGCCGACCTGGGTAACAGGGGTGTTGTTGGCAGTGTTAGTGGCGTTGGTGTTATTAGGAGGGATTAAGAGAATTGCTGAAGTGGCAGGTAAACTCGTTCCTTTTATGTCAATTGCTTATCTCATCGCTGGATTGGCTGTGTTGATCATGAATGCAGACAAGGTTCCTGATGCTATTGCTCAAATTGTGCACTATGCATTCAACCCGGTTGCGGCAACGGGTGGTTTTGCGGGTGCAACCATACTGTTGGCTATACGTATGGGGGTTGCCAGAGGGGTTTTCTCGAATGAAGCGGGAATAGGCAGTGCACCCATTGCGCATGCAGCGGCTCAAACCAAGCACCCTGTTAAGCAAGGCGTCATAGCCATGCTGGGCACTTTCATCGATACGATCATCATTTGCACCATAACCGGCTTGGTCATTATGGTCTCTGGTGCTTGGACTTCAGGTGAAAATGGGGCGCCCTTAACGTCGATGGCGTTTAGCAACCTACTGCCTGGTTTTGGTCACTACATTGTTGCAGTCGGCTTGCCAATCTTTGCTTTTACCACCATCTTGGGATGGAGCTTTTATGGCGAGAAATGTACTGAATACTTATTAGGCCATCGATTTGTGATGCCGTTTCGTGTGATTTGGGTGATTGCTGTGCCGCTTGGCGCTATGGCACAATTAGACTTTGTATGGCTGTTGGCCGACACCTTGAACGCCATGATGGCCGTTCCAAACCTGGTTGCCTTGCTTTGCCTCAGCCCCGTCGTCTTCAAGCTTAGTAAAGACTATTTCGGAAACGGTCACGCGCTCAATGGAAACTCCAGCAAACCTGAAGAACACAATGCCTAATGAATGGCAAGCCGATGTCCAGCGTGTGGTGCGCTGGGCCTTGGAAGAAGACATTGGTGCTGGCGATATTACTGCGCAGCTTATCCCTCCTAGCTCGTTGGCGGCAGCCAGCATCATTACACGTGAAGCCGGTATATTCTGCGGTAGAGCCTGGGCTGAAGAGGTGTTTCGTCAGCTAGATCCTGACGTTCAACTCCTGTGGCAGGTTGAGGATGGCGATCCAGTGGTGCCGAATCAGTTGTTGTTTGAGCTAAAAGGTGCAGCACGCTCTTTGCTGACAGGTGAAAGAACGGCGCTCAACTTTGTTCAAACGCTTTCGGGCGTTGCCACGTTAAGTGATGGTTACCGCCAGAAAGTAGCGCATACGCAGGTTAAATTGCTGGATACGCGTAAGACGCTGCCCGGTCTCAGGACGGCTCAGAAGTGGGCAGTCACATGCGGTGGCTGCTTTAACCACCGCATTGGCTTATACGATGCTTTCCTCATTAAAGAAAACCACATCCTGGCAGCAGGGGGAATATTACCTGCCGTTCAACAGGCGCGCCAGCTGGCGCCTGGGAAGCCAGTAGAAGTGGAGGTTGAGGATTTAAGTGAATACGAACAAGCCTTATCGGCACGTGCCGACATCATTATGCTGGATAACTTTTCTTATTCAGATTTAAAGAAAGCAGTGCAAATGAGAGCTGAAGGCGTTCGTTTGGAAGCATCTGGCAATGTCACAGATGAAACCCTGATCCCTATCGCTGAAACTGGCGTGGATTTCATCTCCATTGGTGCGTTGACTAAACACGTGAGAGCGTTAGACCTATCCATGCGGTTAGGTTAGTTTTTGTTCGCTTAATGGGGGGGGTGGTTTTCTCCACCTCAGCTGTCTATTCGGCGTTTCATTCATGTTGTCGATGCCGATTGCTATTCGTTTAGCTGTTCCTATATCCCTAAATATTGGTTTTTCTGAGAGCGCTGCTGAATAGATTGTGCCCAGTTTTGGGTGGAAAGAAATAAATCTGACTTAGGTGAGTACTTATTTTGGGTGACAAAAGTTGTCTTGATTCACAATTAAAAAAACTAGAAAGCAGTGTATTTACTCACCAATGTGACACTAATTAGACTCGCTCGGTTTAAAAACCAATCTATTTTGACCTATATTGTCATCAACTGATGATTATTTTTTGCCTGATCGGCGATTGGTCTTGTATGCAATTGTTTCAGGTGATTCCGTTCACAAAAAGGCTCTTCAAATTCGTCCGTATTCGGCTAATACTTTCTATCACGAGGAAGGACAACAGCACTCCCTGGTCTGATGAATTTTCTCGAGCAAGTGGGTGGTACGAGATGACTCTGTACCGTCTAAGATTAGGAAGTTGGCGAACTTGAAATCGCGGCGGTTGCGATTTCCCCAAAGTGCTTCCGATAAAACGAAATAGACCCTATTTTTAGGAGCGGTTATTATGAAACAGCACAATCAAAAAGGTTTTACATTGATCGAATTGATGATCGTGATCGCGATCATCGGTATTTTGGCAGCTTTTGCTTTGCCAGCTTACCAGAATTACACCATTCGAACTAAAGCGACCGAAATTATTAACATTATGAGTAGCGTTAAGGCTGATTTGTATGATTTCTATGTTCAAGCTGGCTCGGTACCTGGAGGCCCAGCATTAAGCACAGAAAACAAGGCGATAGGTAAGGCTCTTGAAAAAGCGTTCAAAGAACGCTTGGAAGCCCTTGAGTCAGTCAGTAAAGCTGAATTCAAGTTTAAGGCCGATCAAACATACGATGTTACAGTTACTACCCAGAAAATTGACGGTGACTTTAATGGAACCAAAATGTCAATGCGTTATGTTGCTAACAAGCAAGGGCTTAGAGTTCAGTGTGCACACTCAGATTTGACCAAAGGGACTTTGGCAATGCTTCCAAACCAATGCCGTGGTACGACTTTGAATTTGGCCCCTTAATGGCATCAATGAAAAAAGAGGCAGCCCTACGTGGCTGCTTCTTTCTTGTTCGGCTTTAGATACATATAACATCTCTCGATAATATTCTGACACTCCCGGTCACCTCCGGACCAAAATACACACCTGTTTTTTTATTTGCTTGAACGAAAGCCCATCGCTTTTGGTGATTGATCACATTTTACCTCTTCCAAGAAACCTCTGGCCTTTTCATACTACCCCTGCAAGTTTAAGTGATGACTTATTCAGTATTTGGTTAAGGGTGTTCTCACCTGCCAACTTATTGATAAGCCATCAAAAAACCAGTTCATGAATGTCCGCCCATTGATGAATTGAGTCTTTACTTGCTAGGCATAAAACCCGACTGTGCAGACAACCAACCGCTCCGTCTGCGGGTCACTTAAGGGTCTACAGCCTGGCAAATTAACCCAACCAGGGAGATGTACTGATGAAAAAACAACAGGGTTTTACCCTTATCGAATTGATGATCGTGATTGCGATTATTGGGATTTTGGCGTCAATGGCTGTTCCTGCTTACCGTGACTATGTCGCGCGTGCTGATGTAACAGAAATTTTAGGTCAAATGGGAACTGTAAGTGCAAGTATTGTAGATGTTTTCAACGTAAGAGGTACGATGCCAGCTGCATTGGATCAGACTGTATTAAATACGCTCGAAAACAACCCTGCAATTCCTACCGGTGGTGCTGTTTACACCCCACCTGCTGCTGCGACATCCGGTGCTACTGCAACCCCTGCTTCATTGGCGGTGACACTTCAAGGTGGAGCTAATGGTATTGATCGGGCTGCTGGGGTGGTGATAACTTACACTTATACCCCAAATGGCTTTGGTGGGATCGATATTGCTTGTACAAGTGCTTTGGGATCCGGTAGCACAGGTACGCTGAATGCCGTTCCAGCTAATTGCCGTTAATTCAACGTAGCTAAACTTGGTGAACGTAGTTAACGAGACGTTGGCTACGTTCAAGGTTGATGGCTAGAGTTTGTTGCAGTTCCCGCCTTTTTCCTCTTCACTGTTATAAAGTAGTCCTTCCTAACCTTCGTCGGGATGTGTGTTATGGCGATGCTCAGTGGTATTGCAAAGCGATTGGTGGATGCGGGTGTCTTGCCTGCGATGGAAGCCAGTACCCTTTTAGATCAGGCCGCAAAAGAGAAAATGTCTTTTGTTCAAAAGGCCGTTGGCTCAGGCAAAGTGAAAGGCATTCACGCGGCTTTGGCTGCGTCGCAAGAGTTTGGTTTGCCGTTGATTGATCTAAACGCCTTCAACCCGGAGCACTTTCAAGGGGAGCTGGTTAAAGAGAGCTTGATTGACAAACACCATGCGATCCCCCTATTTAAACGTGGAAACAAGCTCTATATTGGCCAATCTGACCCAGCTAACTTAGCTGCGGTGGATGAATTTAAGTTCGCCACTGGGATGACGATTGACCAGGTGGTGGTCGAGGAAGATAAGCTGGCTCACGCCATTGACCAGATGTCTTCAGGGTCCGGTTCCCTGGATATGGGGGACTTTGACGACAGCGAGTTTGGTGGTGATGATGAGGGCGCCGGCACAGGTGATGAAGGCGGCGATGCTGAAGACGCTCCTATTGTAAAATTCGTTAATAAGATGTTGCTCGATGCCATTAAAATGGGTGCTTCTGACCTTCACTTTGAACCCTATGAGAAAAAATATCGGGTTCGGTTTCGGGTTGATGGCGTGCTTCAAGAAATCTCTAATCCACCCGTTAATACGGCGGGCAAAATTTCAGCTCGCCTTAAAGTTATGTGTAAGATGGACATCTCTGAACGCCGGGTGCCTCAGGATGGCCGTATCAAGCTTAAGATATCTAAAACCAAAGCGATCGATTTTCGTGTGAACACTTGCCCCACCCTGTTTGGGGAGAAAATCGTATTACGGATCTTAGACCCCAGCAGCGCTAAGCTGGGGATTGATGCGTTGGGGTATGAGGAGGAGCAAAAAGAACGTTACTTGAAAGCGTTGGCGCAGCCACAAGGCATGATTTTGGTCACGGGTCCAACGGGGTCAGGTAAAACGGTGTCGTTGTACACTGGGCTGAACATTCTTAATACGGCCGATAAGAACATTTCCACTGCTGAAGATCCGGTAGAAATTAACCTTGAGGGCATTAACCAGGTCAACGTTAACGCGAAAGTGGGCCTTGACTTCTCTTCTGCCTTGCGTGCTTTCTTGCGACAAGACCCTGACATCATCATGGTGGGGGAGATTCGTGACCTAGATACGGCTAATATCGCCATCAAGGCGGCCCAAACGGGCCACTTGGTTTTATCAACCCTGCACACGAACAGTGCACCAGAAACGCTGACTCGTTTGGCGAATATGGGTGTTCCTCCCTTCAATATTGCCACCTCTGTGTCACTCATCATTGCGCAACGGTTGGCACGCCGCTTGTGTTCCAACTGTAAAAAACCCGCCAAGATACCCAAGGAAGTCTTGCTTGAACAGGGGTTTACGGACGAACTGTTAAAGGAAGCGACTTTGTTTGAACCAGTGGGCTGTGACTCCTGCAAGGGGGGAGGCTATAAGGGGCGAGTGGGTATTTACGAAGTGGTTCGCATCACTGAAGCCATGGCGCGCGTTATCATGGAAGGTGGAAACTCCCTTGAGATTGCTGACGTAGCCCGCAAAGAGGGCTTTAATGATTTAAGAGTCTCTGGTTTGATGAAAGTCGCTCAGGGCGTAACCAGCCTCGAAGAGGCAAATCGAGTGACGACTGACTAGTCTTGGATCACGTAAAACAATAGGATCCTTTGCTTATGGCGAATGCAGCAGCACGCCGCCCGCCCGCCCGCAAGGCGGCAGCGGCTAAGAAAAAACCTAAAGTTAAAAAAACCCCTTCCTTTGCCTGGGAAGGCTTGAATCGACGCGGCCAAAAAGTCACTGGAGAGATGACGGCCGACAACCCGGCTTTTGTCAAAGCCAACCTGCGTCGCCAGGGAATAACGCCTACCAAAGTTAGGAAAAAATCCGAGCCGCTGTTTGGTGGGGCTGGTGGGAAGGTCAAGCCAGCTGATATTGCTCTTTTCATGCGCCAAATGGCGACCATGATGAAATCAGGCGTGCCCCTCGTTCAGGCATTCGAGATTGTGTCTGATGGGGTTGATAATCCCAAGATGAAGAGCGTCATTTTGGGGATTAAGGAGCGAGTGGCATCGGGTAACGATTTCGCAAGTGCACTTCGAGAGTACCCTCTTTACTTTGATGATCTGATGATTAACTTGATTGAGTCTGGTGAGCAATCGGGTGCTCTGGAAACCATGCTTGATCGGGTGGCGACCTATAAAGAGAAAACGGAGTCACTTAAACTCAAAGTTAAAAAAGCATTGAAATACCCCATTGTTGTGGTGTGTGTGGCCATTATCATTACGGTCATTATGCTGATCAAGGTGGTTCCAACTTTCCAAGAACTCTTCGAAGGTTTTGGTGCGGAGCTGCCTGCTGCGACCCAGGTCGTGGTTGATTTATCAGTCTTTGTGCGGGAAGACGGTTTTCTCATTTTGATCGGGTTAGGGGCTTTTATAGGAGCTTTTAATTACTTAAGAAAGACCTCTACAACCTTTCAGGACAGAGTTGATCGAATCATGCTGGGTATGCCTGTCATTGGGGATATTTTGCGCAAGGCGGCATTAGCGCGTTACGCGCGAGTATTATCGACAACTTTCTCTGCCGGTGTTCCATTGGTCGATGCATTGACGTCGGTATCAGGCGCAGTGGGTAACGCCATCTATCGTGATGCGGTGTTGAAAGTACGAGACGACGTGTCTACGGGTATGCCGATGAATTCCTCTATGAAGGCAACGGGTGTTTTCACCAACATGATGGTGCAGATGGTGGCCATTGGTGAAGAGTCTGGGGCTTTGGATGCCATGCTCGATAAAGCTGCAGATTACTATGAAGAAGAGGTGGATGCCGCTGTTGATGGTTTAACCTCTATGCTGGAGCCCATTATTATGGCGTTCCTGGGTATTGTTGTGGGCGGTATGCTCGTAGCTCTGTATCTGCCTATCTTCAAAATCGGAGAAGCAATCTAAGCGCTTCCTGTAGTTTGCACAGCAAAAAGGGGCTTCGGCCCCTTTTTGCTGTGCAAACTACAGGAAGCTGTGCAAGTGTGACTTTAAACACGGCTTGCTAACTTAACATCCACGGCTCCATAAATTACACTGTCAGTCACCTTTAAAAGAGACACTCCGCATGAATTTGATGGTATCAATGGATCCTTATTGGCTGGTTGTAGGCGTCTTAGTGGGGTTGGTGGTTGGCAGCTTTTTGAATGTGGTCATTTTACGGTTACCTAAAATGATGATTCGGGAATGGCGTCATGATGCAAAAGCATGCTTGGAAGAATACTCGGATTCTACATACGATGAGAAAGTCGGTTTACTGTTTCCGGCTTCGCGCTGCCCGAGTTGTAAAACACCCATCAAACCATGGCAAAATATTCCCATTTTGAGCTACCTTATGCTTCGAGGACGTTGCGGTCATTGCTCAATAAAAATCTCTCCTCGTTACCCTATTGTTGAAGCCATTACCGGCTTGATGACGTTTTGTACTCTTTGGTTTGCGGGCGTTAATCAGTTAGGCATTGCGTTAGTGTTGCTGACATGGGTCTTAATTGCTCTTACTGTCATTGATTTGGATTATCAGCTGCTCCCTGATCAGTTGACGCTCCCTTTACTTTGGTTAGGGCTCATCATTAATACCCAAAATGGATTTGTTACTCTAAACGAGGCGGTGCTGGGAGCTGCTGCAGGTTACTTATCTTTATGGTCCGTGTACTGGGGGTTCAAATTACTGACAGGCAAAGAAGGAATGGGCTACGGTGATTTTAAGCTATTAGCCGCGCTTGGGGCATGGTTGGGCTGGAAAATGCTTCCGGTCATCATCTTGCTTTCCTCGCTTGTCGGTGCGCTGGTTGGCTTGTCCATGATGGTGGCACTAGGGCGAGATAAGAATATTCCCATTCCTTTTGGTCCTTACCTTGCTGCTGCTGGCTGGATTGCAGCGATATGGGGAAATGATATCATTCAGGGGTATTTGGCTTTTTCGAAAGTGCCCGTGTAGGTTGAACCGAATGAGGCCCTTAATTGGTTTAACCGGCGGCATTGGCAGTGGAAAAACACAAGCCGCTCGATTATTTGCTCAACGCGGCATTGACTGGGTTGATGCCGATCTGGTTGCCCGCGAGGTGGTTGAGCCGGGTGAGCCCTCTTTAGATGCAATTGTCGAGGTTTTTGGTTCTGAAGCGTTGGACCCCGAGGGCTGTTTGAATCGTGCCTGGTTAAGGCAGCAGGTATTTGCTGACAAGCAACTGCGTTTTAAATTGGAATCTATTACCCACCCCGCCATTCGAGCCAGGCTTTTGGAAAAAATACATGCTTTTGATTCGGTTTATGGGCTGCTGGTCACCCCGCTGCTCTTTGAAACGGATCAGCACCGATTAGTGGATGCTAGTATCGTTGTTGATGTGCCCGAGTCGCTTCAAATGGAAAGAGCGGCATGTCGAGATAATGTTTCGCCCGAACATATTTGTTCTATCATGGGTGCTCAAATGCCCAGATATGAGCGCTTGGAAAAAGCCGACTTTGTGCTGGATAACAGCAAAGATCTTGTGTACTTAGAAGAGCAGGTTTCCCAACTTCATGATCACTTGGTTCATGATTGGATATAAGTTTTAAAGGTTGCGCCTCAAATGAACGTTAATTGCCCCACTTGTAAAATCGAAATTCAATGGTCGAAAGAGAATGCTTATAGACCCTTTTGCAGCCATCGGTGTCAACTGATTGACTTGGGAGCATGGGCTGCGGAAGAGCATAGTATCCCTGGTGAACCTGCTTTTCATGAAAGTCGTTATGATGAAGAAGCGATGCTCCCCTGCAAGCTTGATGAGGAGGTGTTTTATTCATAATTGTTTAAGATTCTGCCTCATTATTTCAAGCTCTCAGCTTGAGCAGTCGACAGCATTCTCAAGGTCATATTGAAAGGGTCATTATGATTATAGGTAAGTTTGTGAATCATGACCTGTTCGTTAGAAAGCATTAGAGGCTTCCATTCGCTAACAGCTTTATCAAACGTCCTTAATTGAGTGCGTTGTATTCCCAGAACAACGAACAACTCATCTAAAGGGTTTTCAATGCTGGTAATATTCTCTTGTTGTATTAGATCAGTTAGTTCTTGAGTTTTGTGGTTTCTTGCATACTCTAGTGCGGTTAGGTACTGCTTTGCTCTTTCAAAGTCAGCAAAACAATTCGAGTTTTTTATCCTATTAACTAACTTTGAAGCCTCATTTGAATCTAAAAAACGAGAAGCATTAGTTGTGTTGGTTAAAATTAATATTAGTTCTTCTTGATCAATTTTCTTTGTTTCGCATCTTGATGCTTTATCTTTCGTTATTACAAATAATTCGTTATTCTGATCTGCTGTAGGTTGTAGCCATGCATTAGAATATGATCTGGCTCCAAAAATCATGGCAGTATTTAGGCTCTGAGTTTGAATAGATTCATCCTTTTTTTGAAACCAGTTTTCATAATGATTTTTATATGTGTAGGCTTGCAGGTGGTTGGCTGGGAATTTGGCAGCCTGTCCTAAGAATCTGGCTGTAGGGCCATTCGAATCAACGATGGGAAAATAGTCAGAGTTTTGGACAGGAAATAGGGTTTGCAGCATGGAAAGATCTGATTCATCCAAGCTTTTGGTTGATGCTATGTCATTAATGCTTTTATAGCCTAGTTTCTGAGTTATGATTCCTATCTTTGGGTTACTAATGATTCTACTGTAATCGGGTGATTTTTTTTGCTTGGACGCTACTAGTATTAAATCATGATTAAAAGTATGGGCCTCTACATGTGAGAAGTGTTCAAGGATGGCATTGGTGATGGATGCTAGTAATATATCATTAAATTCATAAGTATGAATCCATTGCACCAAGATGCCATCGTCGCTTATTTTGTATTTTAATTTTTCATAAAATTCCTTAGTGAATAAGGACGCTACGCCAGATACCCATGGGTTTGAAGGTTCGGATATGACGACATCTAGGGGCTTGCTTTGGGTAGCAAAAAAAGCTTTTGCATCTTCTATTATGATGTTATTTCGAGGGTCTTCGTATGCGAGATGATTCCATGCATTAAACTCTTTAGCACCTTCAATTACAGCAGGTTCAATTTCTATTGTAAAAACTTGCTTTGGCAGTTCGGAGGATAAAATAGTGTGTGTGGTAATACCTGAACCAAAACCTATGATTGCAACGCGCTCAGGATTTGAATGATACGCTAAGGGAAGTGCTCCGAGAAATATTTGTGTTGGCATGTCTCCGGAGTCTGAAGTCAAATCGCTTTGATCTTTTGGAGCGGATGCATCAACTTTTCCATTCGTTGCTAACGAGATTATATTGCTGGCTTTATATTTCAATACCGACACTGATGCGGTTTTACCATCCTTGTAATATAGAATCTCGACATTTTTCGGATTCAAAAGAAAAAAGTTTCTAAAAACGGATGAATGGACTTTGTATCCGTATGATGACAGAGTGAAGGTGCTTGCGAGCAATAATAATGGGCTGGTAATTAGGATAAGCTCTTTTTTGGTTTTAATTTTAGTTTTAATGAATAGTAATAATATTAATCCGAGGCTGATGTCAATTATTGCTCCAAATAAAATCCCATTTTTTATGCCGGCTGCGGGTAGTAATATGTTTAACGCAAATATGATTCCCAATATGCTGCCAACTGTATTGGTAGCATACACTTTTCCAATGAAACTTTGGCCATTGCTTTTGTATAATATCTCGGTGATTGTGGGAAGCGTCATGCCCGCGCAAATCGTTGTTGGAAGCATTGCTAGAATAGCTAAGCTATAAATGAATGTTAGATATAAGTTATATCCATTTTCGTTCCGGTTTAAGGCTATTCCAATTTCAATAATCAAATCAAAACTGTAATAAAATGCAAAGGTTGTAATGATTGCAAAAGAGCCCATGATTATTTGAACTTTTGCTAAAAAATAGATTAATGTGACAGTGCTTCTTTCTAAGCGTTTCCTTACCCAAAAACCACCAATTGCTAGGCCAAGAATGAAAGCCGATAACATAAGCTCAAACGATATTGTTGCTGCTCCAAAGGCAAGTGATAAGCCCCGAAGCCATATTATTTCATAAATAAACGAGGCGAAGCCTGTGCCCGCAGCAACAAGAAAGAGGTACTTATCTGTATTTCTGAGCTCTGACTCGTTTGTGGACTGTATTGATTCACTTGATGTTGTTTTAATGGGTGTGATATTCGGTAGTTTGGAGTACAGATAAAGAGTGAAGGATATAAATACATTAATAGAGGCTGCGAGTAACAGCGCACCTGGTAGTCCAAGGTTGGGTATAGTCCATAATCCATTAACAAGAACTCCAATAGCGGCTCCTAGGCTATTTGCGCCGTATAAAATAGCGATAATGTAACCAGATTTTGAGTTTGTGCTTCCCAAAATTGCGGCTGCGAACATTGGGAAAGTGGCGCCAAGTAATATTGCGCCAGGTAGGAGTAGTGCGACAGAGCTACTCCATAAACTTGCCTTGACTCCGATAATACTGGTTAACAAGCCTTGGTTGTCTAGGCTAGCTTTTAAGGACCAGGATGATAAGTTATCAAAGGCAAAGGCATAACAAGCGATCGCAACCTCTATGAGAATGTAACCAATGAGAGGGTTCGTTATGCGTGTGATTACAAGAGAACACAACCATGAACCAAGTGCCATTCCTCCCATAAAAGTGGCGATCACTAAGCTTTGAGCATAGGAAGCATGTCCTACAAAGAGCTTAATGTAATGTGTCCAAATGGATTCGTATGCAAGTCCAGCAACGCCAGAGAGGAAAAATACGCTACAACAGAAGACGATCCGAACATTTTGGCTCAAGACAATTGCCATAACCTGCCTCACTGTTCTTTTTGACGTTATTTGAGTGTAGCCAAGAGATATAGGTTCGATTTGGAGGGCTTGAAAAACGGCTGGTCAGTATGCGTTAGAGAAAGCAAGAAGCCCTCAGTAGTGGGGCTTCTTCGAGAGTGGCGGAGTCCGTTAGCGAATATCATCCACGCTGTTGAGTGGATAGTTCGCTGGGTAAGGAACGCGAGCGACGCCTGAATCAACGGCTGCTTTTGCAACGGCTTCAGATACGCGCGTTAGCAAGCGAGAGTCCATGGGCTTTGGAATGATGTAATCACGCCCAAAATCCAACTTATCAACCCCATAGGCTTTTAATACAGACTCAGGTGCTTCTTCCTTGGCCAGTTTACGAATGGCTTCTGCTGCTGCAAGCTTCATTTCTTCATTGATCGCGGTCGCGCGTACATCAAGAGCGCCACGGAAAATGAAAGGAAATCCGAGCACGTTGTTGACCTGGTTCGGGTAATCGCTGCGGCCGGTGGCCATGATCAAGTCGCCGCGGACTTCATTGGCGATTTTAGGGTCAATTTCGGGATCTGGATTGGAGCAAGCAAAGACAACAGGATTGGCAGCCATCTTAGCAAGTTGCTCTGGTTTTAGCAGGTTGGCACCTGAAAGGCCTAAGAAGGCATCGGCCCCATCAATGGCATCGTCAAGGGTGCGCTTGTCCGTCGTACTGGCAAAAATAGCTTTGTACTGGTTCAAATCATCACGACCAGAATGAATCACACCTTTGCGGTCAATCATAAAGATGTTTTCAGGTCTCATGCCGGCGCTGATCAGTAATTTACAGCAGGCGATGGCAGCAGCTCCTGCACCCAAGCAGACCAACTTGGCTTCTTCGATTTTCTTGCCTTGGATTTCCAGCGCGTTTAGCATGCCAGCGACGGTGACGATGGCTGTCCCGTGCTGATCATCATGAAAGATTGGGATGTTACAGTGTTCAATCAGAGCACGTTCAATTTCAAAGCATTGTGGCGCTTTGATGTCTTCCAAATTGATCCCGCCGAAGGTTTCGGCAATACGTTTAACGGTATCAATAAAGGCTTGCGGGCTCTCTGCGTCAACTTCTAGGTCAATGGAATCAATGCCTGCAAAGCGTTTGAACAATAGGCTTTTGCCTTCCATTACGGGCTTAGACGCGAGGGGACCAAGGTTTCCTAAACCAAGAATGGCTGAGCCATCGGAGATAACCGCTACTAAGTTGCCTTTGCCAGTGTATTTGTAGGCATTTTCTGGGTCTTTGGCGATCTCTCGAACGGGTTCTGCAACGCCTGGGCTGTAAGCAAGAGATAGGTCGCGCTGAGTTTCCGCAGGAACCGTCAACTCAATACTGATTTTGCCTGGTTTTGGTTGGGCATGATAGTCGAGTGCCGCTTGTTTCATATCTTCAGACATGGTGTCGTTTCCAATAAGGACCGATGAGTTAGAAGGTGTGTCGAGAGAACCCATGACTGTCAGGGGTTTTGAAACAGAAGTCAAAAGGTTCGTACACTTACTAGGGAAGTGTAACCAAGGCTCGGGGGATAGGAAAAACAAAAAAGGCGCAATACTTTGCGCCTTTTTTGTACGTCGGAGCCTTAAAGGGTCGATTTTTACCCTTTGAAGCCACCGAAACGCTTCTTGAAGCGGTCAATACGGCCACCAGTGTCTAGGACTTTCTGCTTACCAGTGTAGAATGGGTGGCAAGAAGAGCACACGTCTAGGTGCATTTGGCCAGTTTTTACTGAGTTGGTTTTGATGGTGTTACCACAAGAGCAAGTGGCTACCAACTCACCATAATTAGGATGGATATCGTTTTTCATGTTGAAACCCTCTCTTCACGCCGCCATCTGCCTTGGAACTGGGTACCCTAATGGGTTTAAGCAGATACCGCGCTACTCATGGTTGAATATACGGTACTTAAGGTGCCTTCACCAGCATAGCGCAGGGCTAGGGGGTGGGTGGACACAAGACGGCGCATCATACCAGAGCCTGCACTGGAAACAAAGACTTAGCGGGTGCTTTAATGCTCTCTCTGAAATTGCCGGTGGATCGCTGGATTTATGACCAATAAGCCAACTTCGATTCCATTGGGTTCAGACCACGCTCATCAATTTGTAGAAGTAGCATTACCAGTGCCCCTGCGTCGTTTATTCGACTATTGCTTACCCGAGGAACAGGCCAACCTAGAGGAAGAGCGTTTGTGTGGCAGCCGCGTATGGGTGCCTTTTGGTAGACAAAAGTTGCTGGGAGTGGTCGTTCGATCAAAAACGACGACTGACTGGCCCGTTGAGCAATTAAAGTCAGTGGAGCAGGTGGTTGATTCGTTCCCTTGGGTGTCGTCAGAACTGCTGGCATTGAGCGAATGGATAGCGTCCTATTATCACCAACCCATTGGTGAAGTCCTCCAACTTGCCATGCCACCTTCATTGCGTAAAGGACGCTCGGCGGATGGAACGCCAAGCCATGTCGTACGCTTGTTGAACCCAGAATGGAAACCGCGAGCGAATGCTCGTAAGCAGCAGGCTTTGAAGGCGTTGTTGGCATCGGGTGAAAGTCTTTCTATTGATCATATAAAGGAAGAAGGCTGGACCTTATCTTCGTGTCGCCCTTTCGTTGAGCAAGGCATTCTTGAAGTGAAAGAGGTTGAGCCTGAACGGCCTGATCTAGAGGCTGTTCAGAGGCAATTGCAAACAAAAAAAGAGATCGCTTTAGCGCACTTCGAAACGCAAAAACAGGCTGAACTGACTCCTGAGCAGCAAGACGTTGTTACCTCTTTGCATCAGCATCAGGGTTTCCACTGTGCATTATTGGAAGGCGTAACGGGAAGTGGGAAAACCCAGGTTTACATTCAATGGGTGAAAGAAACCATTGCCGCTGGGCGCCAGGCTTTGTTGTTAATTCCCGAGATTGGATTAACGCCTCAAACGTATCAGCGATTTTACAACAGCTTTGGTGAGTCGGTTGCGTTTTGGCATTCAGGGTTAAGTGAAAATGAGCGATTGAAGCTTTGGCAGTCCTGTCGCCAAGGTGAAATACTGGTGGTCATCGGGACTCGGTCCGCATTGTTTACCCCCTTTGCTGATTTGGGAGTCATTCTTGTGGATGAAGAACATGACCCCTCGTTTCGACAGCAAGACCAGGTGCGCTATTCGGCGAGGGACGCTGCGATTAAGAGAGCGCAATTATTGGATATCCCGATCGTATTGGGCAGTGCGACTCCAAGTCTGGAAACTTTGGCCAATGCTCATAAAGGACGTTTCTCACATTGGCACCTGAATCAACGGGCGACAGGCGTAGCATTGCCTCAAATAAGCCTTAAAGATGTTCGGCATATGCCGATGGTCGGAGGCGTTGCAGCTTCGTTGCTTGAGGATATGAAAGAGCGGCTGGCAGCAGGAGAGCAAGTGATGGTGTTTTTAAACCGTCGAGGCTATGCCCCCTCCCTGTATTGCTTTGATTGCGGTTGGATTGCAACCTGCCGGCATTGTGATGCGGCTTTAACCATCCATCGCGTTCCTGAATCGCTGTGTTGTCATCATTGCGATGCACGAGCCCAATTGATCCGACAATGTCCTCAATGCTTGAGTCAACAGCTGGGTCCATTAGGTCAGGGAACTGAACGAATTGAAGAAACCCTCAGCGAAATATTCGATTATCCCGTCGTTCGTATTGATCGTGATACCACCCAACATAAAAAAAGTTGGGAAGCGCATTTGGAGAAAATTGCGTTAGGGGAACCTATGGTACTGGTGGGCACGCAGATGGTCGCAAAAGGTCATCATTTTCCTAAGCTAAATTGGGTCTTGATTGCCGATATGGACGCAATGCTGTTCAGTGCCGACGAGCGCTCATTAGAACGCTCCGCTCAGTTATTCACGCAAGTGGCAGGGCGCGCAGGTCGTGAACAAGCTGGCCAAGTTGTTATTCAGAGCCGTTTTCCTGATCACTCTTGGATTCAATCCCTTACACAGTTGAATTACTCTGGTTTGGCTCAAAGACTGCTTGATGAGCGCGCGGAGATGCATCGAGCACCCTTTGGCCATGCGGTGATGATCCGAGCTGAATCACCCGTGCCTTTAGAAGCATTAAACTGGCTAGAACGGGCGGGCAATGAAAGCGGGGTTGATCTAAGTCAGGCACAAGTGATTGGGCCTCAGCCTGCTCCGATGGAATTACGCCAAGGTAAGTTTCGTGCGCAGTGGCATTGGACCTTTCAAAATAGAGCACAAAGACACCAACAAATTCGTCTGTTTGAAACCTGGGCTGAGCAAGATCGAACACGTAAAATCCGTTGGTCGATTGATGTGGACCCTGTTGACCATTTGTAAGTTACGTGCGATGTTTTGCGACAGGCTGGTAGGCGAAGTGGAAGAACCTTCTGGCTGTGCTCGTTTCACCTGAGTGTGCGATTAAACCAATTGCCTGTTCATAACACGTCGATTGATTGTTTACTCATGCTATTGAATTTTACTAAAGTGCAGCAGCATCAATAGAGATTGATTCATTTTATGACGGCGCAAAGTGTTTCTAAAGGTACCTGGGTTTTAGCACTGGGGTTAGTATTGGGTTTTTTGGGGTTTATTTATTATTTGTCCTCTATTCCACTACAACCGAATCACCGTGTGATCAGTACGCCATCTGAACCTAATCACACGAGCGAGAAAAGCGCGAAAGAGCTTGATCAATTGGATTTCTACCAGTTGCTAAAAGAGCAGCGAGTCTCTGTTGAATCCAATGAGAACCGCCCGAGCAAACCGATTCCAAAAGCGGACTCGTTAGCGGGGGTGCAGTATATTTTACAGGCGGGTTCCTTTTCTAAAAAGGAGGATGCCGAGCGACTCAGAGCCACACTGTTGTTAGAAGGTTTTAATGCCACCACCGAGGCCGTGCATGTCAAAGGACGTCAGTATCATCGAGTCTATGTTGGGCCTTTTAAAATCAAACATCAGCTGGAGCGGGCGAAGCGAGCACTAGCGCAATTAAAACTAAAGCCCATGGTGATTAAGCAAGGCTGATCTTTTAGCTTTTTCACCTTAGTTGCCCTTCAAGACTTGAATTTACGACATTCAATACCATATTGAATCGTTCAGCACCAATTCAGGTGTTAAGCGAGTTGAATGGAGAGTGGCGAATGACCACAATTCTATCGGTGCGTCGAGAAGATGAAGTCGTGATGGGTGGCGACGGTCAGGTTTCTTTAGGCAACACCGTCATGAAAGGCAATGCCCGTAAAGTAAGACGTTTGTACGATGGCAAAGTCATCGCAGGGTTTGCAGGCGCAACAGCAGATGCCTTCACCTTATTTGAAAAGTTCGAAGCACAGTTAAAAAAACACAGCGGTCATTTGACGCGATCAGCGGTTGAATTAGCGAAAGAATGGCGCAGCGACCGCGCTTTGCGGCGATTAGAAGCTATTTTGGTGGTGGCTGATTCAGGTACAACACTTACCATTACCGGTAATGGTGATGTGTTGGAGCCCGAACACGGTGTGATCGCCGTTGGCTCTGGAGGAAATTATGCCCTAGCAGCCGCCCGCGCTTTACAAGAAAACACTTCATTGTCGGCTAAGGAAATTGTTGAAAAAGGAATGGCGATAGCGGCTGATATTTGTGTCTTCAGTAATCACAACTTAACCATTGAATCCTTACCTGCCATTGAAGCACCTAAGTGAGCCCAGCATGAGTGTTATGACCCCAAGAGAAATTGTACACGCCCTGGATCAACACATTGTCGGGCAAGATCAAGCAAAGCGATCTGTAGCGATTGCCCTTAGAAACCGCTGGCGCCGGATGCAATTACCAGAAGACATGCGTGAGGAAGTGACGCCAAAAAATATCCTCATGATCGGCCCAACGGGAGTCGGTAAAACAGAGATCGCTCGTCGTTTAGCAAAGTTGGCCAACGCACCCTTTATCAAAGTTGAGGCAACCAAATTTACAGAAGTTGGGTATGTCGGGCGTGATGTTGAAACCATTGTTCGCGATTTGCTCGAAACAGGGATAAAGCTTCTTAAAGAACAAGAGCTGCAAAAAGTAGAAAACCGTGCGGCTGATGCTGCTGAAGAACGTGTGCTAGATGTTTTATTGCCGCCTGCACGTGATACCTTTGGGCAAGTGGATGAAAACACGCGAGATAATTCCACGCGTCAAGTGTTTCGCAAGAAGATTCGTGAAGGCGATCTCGATGACAAAGAGATTGAAATTGACGTTGCACAAAACCCTATGGGTGTTGAGATCATGACACCGCCCGGCATGGAAGATATGGCGAATCAATTGCAAAGTCTATTTTCTAATATGGGCAGCGGAAAAACGACTAAACGTAAACTAACCGTAAAAGAAGCATTGAAACTTCTCAAAGAAGAAGAAGCCCAAAAAATGCTCAACATGGAAGATTTAAAGTCTAAAGCGGTGGATTTGGTCGAGCAAAATGGCATCGTCTTTATTGATGAAATTGACAAAGTTGCGAAACGACAAGAATCGGGTTCTGGCGGTGACGTTTCGCGTGAAGGCGTTCAGCGTGATTTATTGCCGTTAATTGAAGGTTGTACCGTAAGCACTAAATACGGTATGGTTAAAACCGATCATATTTTATTCATCGCATCAGGCGCCTTTCACCTATCTAAGCCCTCTGATTTAATTCCTGAATTGCAAGGACGCTTGCCTATTCGTGTTGAATTAAATGCTCTGACGCCCAGTGATTTTGAGCGTATTTTAACAGAACCCAATGCATCATTAACTCATCAGTATCAAGCGTTGATGAAAACAGAAGGCCTGGACATTAGGTTCGCTGAGAGTGCGATTAAGCGTATTGCAGAAATTGCTTTTGATGTGAATGAAAAAACCGAAAATATTGGTGCGAGACGTTTGCATACGTTGTTGGAACGATTGCTTGAAGAGGTTTCATTTAACGCAGCCGATTATGCAACAAAACATCAAACGGATGCATTGTTGATAGATGCTGACTACGTCGATCAATACTTAGCAGAGTTATCGCAAGATGAAGATTTAAGCCGTTTTATTCTTTAACCAAGAAACAATGAAAATAACGAAAAATAGGCGGCAATTGTCGCCTATTTTTTTATCTAAATAATCTCATTTAAATAGATAATTATTGCGCATAAAATATAAAAAATAGCATCAACACCTATTAAACGAGCGTTTAAATAATATTTTGTGATTACTTTATGTTCGGCGGTGTCGCGTATGTGTAGGTGAGTTGACATTGGCTGAATATGCGGCTGAAAGGATCTAGAGTTGCAGCGATTTTGAAAATCGCTAAGATAGCGCTCGAATCTTTTCGAGAGATTCAAATAATAAAAAGTAGTTTTTAAAGTTATTTTACGAAGGATTTAAACCATGAAAAAAATGATAATGGTAGCCGCTGCATCTTTAGTCAGCACAGTTACTCTAGCTGCACCCGATTTTTCTGAGCTAGATCGAACTGTGTGGCAAAAAAAAGGTGTTGATTCTGAAAATCAGTACACACTTTTTCTGGAGTTAAATGCTGAAGATCCAGCTCGTCTACAAATCGGTGGTCGAGGTGCTTGTAATCAGTATTTTGGCAGTATTGCGGCGACTGACAATGGCGTTGAAGTAGGCCCTATTGGCTCCACTTTGATGCATTGTGGCCCAGAGCAAGCGGGTGAGAATGCATTTTTCTCTGCGCTATATGATACCGCAGACTTTGAGGTTCAAAATGGCGAGTTAGTACTTTTTGAACGTCAAGAAGATCAGTCCCAATCGGTTCTTTTAGTATTGGAACGTCGTGTTGACTTAGAGCAATAGGATAAAGGGAGCCCAAAAGTGTATAGTATCCTTCGCTTTTGGGCTCGCTGATTGTTTTATACTCATTAGTTAGTTCATTTTAAAGGACCTGGGTTATAAATGCTGTTCCAAGCACAATATTTCCGATTTTCTGACGTATGGTATAGATTGAAGCGGTAACAATTTGAATCATAGTTATAGTTGCCGACATTAATAATATAGGGGCCTAAGTTTACATTTTGAAGGCTTTTGTAGGCTCCCTTATATAAAAGTGAAAAATGTAAATGCGGCCCTGTAGAGCTGCCACCTTCACAGAGTGCGGTGTTTCGATCGTTTGCATAGGTTCCGATGCGCGTATTGATATCTACCCAATCCCCAGTGCTGACGGTTAAGTCTTCCATATGATAATAATTGGTTTCCCATTCGCTTTTGGGGTCCCTAATGCGAACATTGCATCTTGAATACACGGTTACTTCGCCAGAGTGTGCAGCTGTAACGCTGTATGTTCTTGCTCCCCATCTTGGCCAGTCATAAGAAACGTCAATAGAAGATAAGGGGTAGCCTGATCCTGTTGTTGAATGTGCTCCATTTGGTATCCACGAAAAGGTTTGACGCCACGGTAGTTGTAACAAGTTTTTCGGAGGTGTTGATGAGGTCTTACTTGTCTCGCCTTTTTTATTGTGCAATAACAAATCCGTAACTTCGCCAGGGAAAAGCATTTCATAAACAGTAAAGAGTGTTTGTAAATGCTCATTGTTGTTTGTGGTTTTCGTTCTATCAAACATAAAGTCAGTGAGCGTTAGTGTCGCTGCCGTTGTATTGAGTTGGCCGTGTTGGCTTCTATTTCGACGTTGTTGGTTTTGGTAAAAATAGTGCGATAAAGACATGAGTGTTTGTGCAATGTTTTCATCGAAGTTTTTTATGTTTTTATCTGTGCTTAAGGGGGATTCTAAGTCATGGTTTTGATTTGTAATGATGCCGGAGTTTAGCTCCATAAGCGCGATAACGAGCTTTGGGTTAATGCTTGCTATGCCTGCCCAATGCGAAAGTACATTCGCTTTGCTTAAAAGATGCGGGGCATTGTTTGATAAATAGGTTTCCCAAGAAAAATCTTGTGAGTAAATGCCATCAACAAAGAAATCGTCATCAATTTGATAAAAAATAGGTGTGTTTTTTTTATCAGTCAGCGTCTTTTGTAGAGGGGTTGGTTCAAAGTTGTGAAGATCGAGTGCCTGAAGTGACGTTGGTGCGGAAAATAAGTATAAAGACGTAACGATTGTTCCAATAGCTATCTTTGGAGATTGCATGATACACCTCAAAATCATATTTGTGATAATGCATTTTGAGTGTAGCAACCGATTTTTATTTTAAAGTTGCCGCTTTCAAATCCTTTCTAAACGACAAATAAATGCAGAAAAGTTTAGAAAAATGATTGCCTTGTTGCACATAAATTCAGAGGGTAAAAAAATAAAGGAGTCATCGTCTTTGCTGTATGTTTTTGCAACCCATTGAGAGCAGTTACCAAAAAACTATTCGTCTTCACCAAAAATATTGATGTCGACAAGATCACACACAGCGTGTACAGCGAGCATATGAACTTCACGGATACGGCTGGAATTTTGAGCAGGTACTTGGATTTCAATATCCGTTGCCTGTAAAACATGGTGAAGATCACCGCCTTCTTCGCCTAAAAAGACAATGACGTTCATTTCGCGATCATGTGCAGCCATCGATGCTTGCAACAATGCGGCGTGATTGCCTTGCGTGGTGAAAAGAGCCAGAGTATCACCTGGGTTGCCCAGTGCTTGAATCTGTTTCGCGAACACGTCTTGTAAATAACCTTCGTGGCAAAGAGCACTTTGAATGATTGCATCAGACGCGAGACAAATTGCCGGTAAGCCGGGTCGTTCTCGTTCGAACCGGTTGAGCAATAACGTGGATAATAATTGAGCGTTGATGGCGGAATTGCCAATGCCGCAGGTCAACACTTTGCCACCATTCAGCAATGTACCAACCAAAACTTCCGAGGCTTCTTCAATGGCTGGAAGAATGTATTCCATTGACAGCGTTTTGATCTCCAAACTGTCGATGAAGAGCTGCTGTAAACGTTCTTGGAAGTACATAGATCAACCTTTGATTTCGGAACCCTTAATTATGTCAGTAAAAGGCATCGCGAATCCAGTCAAAGTGCCAGCCACTTTCCGTCTTGTGTACACTAACAACATCAAATCGGCAAGGGAGGTTCAAACCTTTCTGTTGAAGGTATAACGCAGCGGTATTTCGTATCTTCCGTTGGGTGACGCTGGCTGCTCCATCGCCATAAGCATGCCGCTGCCGGGCGCGAACCTCAATGAATACAAGGTTAACGCCTTCTTGCATGATGAGATCAATTTCTCCCCAACGGCATTGATAGTTAGCGTCTAGGTAATTCAGACCCTGCTGAACGAGATGCTTTTTGACGGCTCGTTCCGCGGATTGCCCGAAATGCAGTGCTTTGATCCTGGTTGAAAAGCTCATAAGTGGGTGCCTGAAGAGGTAAGATGCTGCCGGACTTAAAGGTTGCAAACTCAGGAAGGCGCTGAATTTGGCCAAAGCGATCTAGCTGTAGAGCTCCTGTTGAACCAAAAATACGGGCATTCTGTACCGTGCGTAAATAACTGATTTGAGTGCCGGCTTTGAAAGCATCATATCCCATGGCATAGAGGCGAAGATAACCTCGATTGGCATTGTTCCAGGTATTTTGTATTTGCTGAACCTCTTTGGGTTCGTGCACGACCCAAGGAATGTCGCAAAAAACGACGTTCTCGAGATCACGTCCTGCAGAACTACGATGACTGACATCGTTCACAATTGACGTCGCATAGATGGGAAGGCTGGAAGCAAAATGATAAGCCAAAAGCGGCTTAATTTGTTTAGCGTCCTGTGGCACTGATGCCGTAAATATGAAGTCGAGGTCTTGTCTGCGGTAAGGAGTAAAAGCTAACCGCTCTCCCGTGATGTTCCGTATGCGCTTTGAACGCCATTCACTGTCGGCTATGTTCAATAGCTGCTGTATTTTTTGGTTCAGTTGGTTGGGTTGAGCGTACACTTGGGACTCAGCAATGATGCCTCCAAGCTGGTGCCACTGTACCGCGAATGCTGCAAACACGCGCTCTCCCCAAGCGCCTTCTGGCATCAAAGCGCCTGCAACACGGTGACCATCTTGCCAAGCTTTAACCGCGACGGCCCGCGCTTCATCTTCTGCAGCAATGCCAAATTGAAACAGATTTTCTGGATTGTCGGATTTATCTCGTTCCCCATAATTGAGCGCTAAGGTCGGGATGGGCAGTTTTTCTGCGGTTTGCATATTCTGCACGTTATCTTTTTGAAGCGGCCCAATGATGAGGTTGGCCCCATCAACCAGGGCTTGCTTATAGACTTGGACCAAAGAAGCGTTATGAGTATCGTAAAAGCGAATATGAGGTGGATTATCCATCGAAGCATTTTGGTAGTAAGCGTACAAAATGCCGTTTCGAATAGACGCAGCTGTGGTCGCTAAAGGGCCTGTGGTTGGAAGTAATACCGCAATATTGGCTGGAAGATCTGTTTCAAGGGCCATCAACCGTTGTAAATGAGTGGGCAGTCTTTTAGCCGCGGGGTGGTCGGGATAGAGGTTTAACCAACGTCTTAATGAGCTTCTCTGACCTGAAAGCGTTGTGTTGGGATTTTTCTGCATGGCTGCTAACTGATACCAACCTTTCAGTAAGCTTGGAAGGGGTTTTTGCGTCAGCTGAACGAGCTCATCTTCTGGCAATGCCAGCAACAGCATCCAGAGAGTATCTTGGTTTCTCTGTTCTAGTTCATCGTCACGAAAGCTGTTCGTGAGATACATGCGAATTTTGGCACTGTCTAAGAATTCATTTTTCAGTGCTAAGGCTTCTGCCTTGATCAAATTCGGGCGCCAAAACTCCTTTAACTTGAGCGATCGATAAGAGGCTGCATTGGATTTACTCAACCATAACAAGGAGCGGTCAGCATCTTGCCCTAGTAAGGAATACCAGGCATTCAACAAGTGCCAATAGGTTTGAGTGACAGGGTCTTTTACTTGGGGCCTAAGGGCGATGAGATCTGAGCGTACCCCCTCTAGATTTTGTTTCCGAAAACGCTCATATACCTGATCGAAGGGTGCCAGGCGGGCACTTGGATCTTCGGAACCTGCTTTATCGGGTTGGCCTGAACAACCTGCTAGCAGGAAAAGTAAGATGAGAAGTTGCAAACCTGTTCGAAACATTGCAAGGTCGCCGCTGAAGTATGGTTGGATCGACATTATGACAAAAAACACGCTCTATGTGGTGGCCACGCCAATCGGAAACCTCGACGATATCTCAAGGCGGGCAATTGACACCCTAAAGCAGGTGGATGTGGTCGCTGCTGAAGATACGCGACACAGCCGCCGGCTACTCGACCACTTAGGTATTCGAAAACCCATGATGGCTATCCATGATCATAATGAGCGTTCGAAAATCGATCAAGTCATTGAGTTGCTTTCAGATGGGCAGTCGGTGGCATTGGTTTCAGATGCGGGCACACCTTTGATTTCTGATCCAGGTTATCCCTTGGTTAATGCATGTCGTGATAAAGGAGTCAATGTGATTCCTTTACCGGGGCCTTGTGCTTTGATCACTGCTTTGAGTGCAGCCGGTTTGCCGACAGATCGATTCATCTTCGAAGGGTTTTTGCCAGCCAAGAGCAAGGCGCGTCGTGAACGTTTGCAAGAAGTGTTGGAAGAGACTCGTACTCTGGTCTACTACGAATCCACACATCGTATTTTAAATTTATTGGAAGATTTGGCCGATCTTATGCCTGAGCGACGAGTGGTGCTGGCAAGAGAACTCACAAAACGCTTCGAAACCTTTTTAAGTGGTCGGGCAGCGGAACTCAAACAACGGCTTGAAGAAGACTCCGACCAAACGAAAGGGGAATTTGTCGTTATGCTGGCGGGTGCTGAACCCATTGAAAGCGAAGGGTTAACTCAGCAGGATCAATACGTGCTCAAAACCTTGATGGAAGCTTTGCCTTTGAAAAAAGCCGCTCAAATGACAGCCAATTTGACGGGTAAGTCGAAAAATGCTTTGTACCAATTGGGATTAACCTTGAAGGATAATGAATAGAGGGGTTGATTCAGGTACGAATTATCGCTAAAAGACCTTTAAGGCCACTTGCTTCAAATCTGGCCACTCTCATTTCGAGCAACGATGAAAAGGACCCCATGTTTAAAAAACTCTTAGCTTCTGTAGGGATTGGAAACGCTTCTGTTGACACACGTTTGGTCGCAGATGTGCTTGAGCCAGGTGGCCAGTTAGAAGGAGAGATCTACCTCAAAGGAGGGGATGTTGATCAACAGGTCTCAGGTTTAGAGTTGGCCTTGATGACAAGGGTGGATATTGAAACCGATGATGGCGAATTTGCAGCCAATCATTGTATCCAATCCTGGAGAATCCCAGAGAATTTTGCGATTGAAGCGGGTATTGAGAAAGTGATTCCGTTTTCGTATGAGCTTCCGGCAGAACTGCCAGTAACGTCCGTTTCTGTGAGGCAGCAGCATACACAGGTGTGGTTGCAGACGGGAGTCGACATTGATTTGGCGTTGGACCCAACAGACCAAGATTACCTATCGGTAAAACCCACGCCTGTGATGCAAGCCGTGCTTGATGCCATGGGAGATCTTGGGTTTACGCTACAAAAAGCGGATGTTGAAAAAGGCTATATTAATACGCCAATGGCCAGCTCAACTTCGGGTTGTTATCAAGAATTCGAGTTTAAGCCTAAACGCCTTGGGTTCATGCACATCAGCGAAGTGGAAATTTCCTTCGTCCCCGTAGGCGATCAGTTGCATGTTTTGCTTGAAGTCGATAAGCGGTTTTCGGGGGATCAATATCAGTGCATTTCCGTCAACGTGGAACTATGGACACCTGAGAGCATCCGCAGTGAGTTAGCAACGGTTTTGAATCTCTAACTCTATTGTTGAATTGACTCTGTGGTATGACTCCCTTGCCAATAAAAACAATGGGCCCGGCTTTGGGCCCATTTTCTTTATATGGGAGTTACCCGGTTTTTCTTGTTAGAAGGGTTTGGCTTTCTGGGTTGCTTTTGTATCCGGGAGATCGAAAGAAGCGAGAGGCTCTTCTTTGGCATCACAATACAATAAGCCAAATATCATGCCTGCAATAGCAACGAGTAAGCCAACGCTTAGGCTGGTTGGTAGATCTAAGTGTAGGAATAAGGCAATGATGGCCCATGTTCCTGTAAAGATAAGCGTCATTGTTAAAAACCGGACACTTTCTTTTTTGAATTTTTGATTCACCAGGTAGGTTTCTAAACAGCCAGCACAGACTTTATCCTGTGGATCAAGCTGTGTTCCACAGAATCCACAGGTAATTGACTCCACTTCTGCATCAGCATCCTCTTTTGCTTGATAAGCCATGGCTTTCACGGTGACTCTCCTAATAAATCTATGGGTAAACAGTCCCCTGAATTTGCTTGGGGAGCCACTGAGTGTTGGCAGGCTTTCTGGCTTTGCCCATGGCTTTACCAGCCGATCTTATACAAAGACAGCAGAATCACTCTAGAGCGTGAGTCAGAATGAGTACTTCTAACAGCTCTTGACCAATCGACAGAGTGAGGGCTTCTTGATTGAGCGGAACGGACTGACCGGTCGCTGCTTCCAAATTAATCACTTGTTCTGAGCGATGTTGAATGAAGGGGTGTGGGTATATACCCAGAAAAAAATCACATAGTTATCCACATATTCTGTGGATATGAATAAAAGGCCAATAGGGTTTAGTGGTCAGTTTTAAAGGTTGAGCGCAAGCTGAACCAATAAATAAACGATACCAACAAAACAAGCCGTGAACACCAGTCCCCCTATGATAAAGTGATGTAGGCGTCCTTGGTTAAAATCTCTTTCGCGGTTTTCTGAGCTTTGTACGCCAAAGGCTGCCGCAAAGATGCTTTGAATCAGAGTTTTGACTGAATATTGAGCAGGTTCAGGGCTTTCATTTTCAGAGCCGTTTGTTCCCTTTGTCATTGCGTGAATCTCCTTGTACCTAAACGACATGCTCGGTTGTGATTTCCTTCAACAACTTTTAGGCTAATTAGGTTGTTTATGTCATCGTCATCATCTAGTGGCATAAGCAACAGAACAATAATACGTCATACAAATAAAAAAACATTAATCTTTACGACGAAGGAAGTATATGAAGTCTACATGGATAGCCGCGGTCATTGGGTGTGCCGCGTTCAGTTCAACGCCAGTTCAAGCCGACAGTTTTTTAGCGCGATACATTTGCCATGCTGATGGACAAATACGTCAAAATGGTGGTGATGCAGTTGTGCAATCAAGGCTGGAATTTCGGGTGTATCAAAACAGTGAAGGGAAGGTCTATCTGAGAGGAGGAGTCGGCCATGTCTTGGCAGGAGAAGCACTGGATAGCTTGCTTTCTGAACGATACGCCTATTATGGGTTGTTTCGTTTCAGCGGCCTGACTGAAAACCAGGATTACCGCCCGATCAAGTATACGAACCATTATCAATTTAAACCCTTTAATGCACAGGTAACAAACGGTGCAGATGGGGGTGGAATGTGGGGTTATCTTGTCTTGCCAAAAACCTTAGATAGAGAAATAACAGCACATTACGTATTCCAAGCAGGTTCTCACATTGGTGGAACCATTGATTATCATTGTCAATAAAAGCGTAATGATGGCCTCAAGAGAGGCCATCTGTTTAACAAGCAATAAAGTTAAAATGAAGGGCGAAGCACATTCACCTGGCAGGGTGTAATCTCAAAAGCGTCCTCAGATTGCCATTCAGAGTCATTGATCAGGGTTTTCACTTGGATCGGTTTGGTGAGGCCTCTTAATGAGAGCCGCCAAATATTGCCGTCAGTCCAGCGAGCAGTTGCACCCTCTTGCCAATTCAGTAATGTACCTGACCCTCTGACACTAAGCTGATTGCCAAAACCAACATCATGGAGAATGTGCAATACCGTGTTACAGCTCTGATAGCGCGCTTTAACAACTTGAGGTGTGTCTAGGATTCGTTTTTGATCAATTGACTGGGCCAATTTAATGTACTCTGCATGAGACCAGGCTAAGGGCGTTGCGCCACCAGTACCTTCCCCCAGTTTGTAAGGCCCATGATTTTGATCCCACACTTGTTCAGGGAGCATCAAACCAGCATTTGCAAAGCCGGTCATGGCATTCAGATATGGCTGTGCTTGATGGTTGTGTATTTCGTAATGGCCTCTCTCGCCGGTTAGCAATGGCCATAAGCGACCTTTTCCTGTCCCTTTGTAGTCATCACCATTGTTTTGCTCGCCATAGCCATCATGGTTGTAGCGATAAAATCCTGGTCCTGCAGGAGTATCGACTTTAATGGTGTCGTCATAAACCTTTAAGCTGCTGAGAATAGAAGGGTCTTGTGCATCCAGTATCCCAAACCGAACCAGTTCTAAAAACCCTCCATCAATAACGTTTTTTTCCAGGTGTTTACCTCCGCCGTTTGCGATGTCTAATATGCCGTCATCGTTGGGGTTTAACCATTGTCCGCAATTTGAAGCCCCTTCGATCCGTTGAAAGTAAGACGCCTGTGAAAGGTCTCCCTGTTGAGTAATCGTCCATTCTTTAACCGCATCAGCCCATTGATCGGCCAGTAATCTGTATCGGCGTGCAATATTCACATCGCCTTGAGCCTGAGCCATGTCAGCAGCAGTCACTAATGCAGCGATGGCTGATGCTAGTGTTGACGGGGAAACGCCACTGGCTTCCTCCCAGCGCTCTTGATGAGTCCAGGGGCCAACCCTTGCAACAAAATCTGCGGCTGGTAAAACGAAATTGGCATAATAATCGTTGAGCCTTAAAGCACCCAATTTCCATAGTCGCCAAGTTAAAAGGATTGGCATGGCTGTTTCATCAAGTTGTAATCCTTGCCAGTGAGGTTTGCCCGATAACCAAAAATTTTGAGGAAAGGCACCGGCTTTAGAAATGACTTTGTTGCAGACATTCCAATTCCCATCGTTCGCATTAAATTGGACCGATTTTAAATAATCCACAGCGGCTTTAGCAGTTGCATAATCACCAGCAGCAATAAAAGCAGTGGCCACTTGATATAGATCTCTTGGCCAAACAACATGATAGCCAACGGGCCCGTCCTTAAATCCGTCAGCAGGCGATCCCGGCAAAATACCTCTTTGATCGCTGGATTGATAATCAAACTGGCTTTTCCCCCAAGGGATGCTTAAAGAAGCAATCATGGCACCAGGAAATGTTTTGTCTTCGTGTGCTTTAAGGACCATTAAAGACCGCTTATAAAGCGCGCTGGAGGATTCCTTTAATAGAGGGGTATTAAGTGAATTTAAATAGCTATGCCATTGCTGTTGGTATTCTTCTAGTGTTTTGTCAAAGTCTTTTGAGAGCGCTTTCGTTGCAGTTTTGTAAGCCTCCGTTTTAGAGTGCCCAAATCCCAGTACGATTTCGAACCGGTGTAAGCCTTTAGTTGGTGGTAGCTTGATTTCACCTGTTAGCGCAATGTTCCCATCCAACGCTTTTTGGTATCGATGATTTAAGGTGAAATCTTGATGCAAGTCTTGCCAGCCATCATTAACACCTACAAAACCAGTGGATACGGATTTAAACCCTTTATCAACCACCCAGGCCTGAACATGGGAGCTTGAAGGCAAAACATTATCATTGGGTGGTGAGCGTTTATCCCAAGCATATAAAGCTTCCGACGTCACCTCTGCGTTGTCATAAAGCCCTGTGTTGCTGGCTGCGGGGTTAGCTAACAGATAAAGGTGTAACCCATCCTGGTAAGATTCAAATTCTACTTGTATTTTAAGGGCATGACTTTTGGGATCGGTAATATAGGTTTTACGAATCTCAAATCGTTGGTTTGGGTCGTGGTTTATCTGTTGGTAAGTCAGAGAAGAATCATCTAATGAAAGAATTTTATGTTCCGTATCTTGTTTTTCTTCCGCAAAAAAAGACTCGCCGTCCGTAACCAAAAGCTGCATATCTGTTAACTGGGCCATATCGATTGTTGGCCAATACACTTCAGACAACATCCCGTCGACCAAGCTGAACCACACTTTAGAATCAGCAGAGTAAGAAGTACCAATGCCCACTTTACTTGCAGATGTCCAGTGATGTGCGTTACCAGGTTGTCCAGGCGCTTCACTTGAGAAACCGTGACTGACAGTCAAAGATAATAAAAAGGGTGGTATGAGGTATTTAAATGCACAATTCATAATTAGGGTTGGTCCATCAAAGCCATTAAATCTGAACTGTTTTGCATTAGGAATGGTTGTTAGGTCAAGTGTTTAGATAAAATAATGAAAATATGGCAATTTTAATCCAGTTGAATTTTATGTGTATTTAATAAAATGACGCGTTAGATGATGTTTGGAAAATGTCGTCTAACCTCAACCTGATAATAAACGCTAGTTATAGATAAGTTGTCCATAGCAATAGAGCAATGTGTATCTAGAAGCTATCAGTACATGATTTTTCATTAGTGCATTTTTTTATAGAAGACCAAATGCTTTTAGCTATATCTGGTACTTCATACGAAGTTAGATGCTCATCTAGCCAAATCAGTTGGTCAGCCATTTCATAATATTGTTCAGCAAACTTAACAAAATTGGGGTTGATGTTGTTTGGAATATCGCCATAGGGATTAAAATAAAAGCTTGTTTCTGTTACCCAGTTTAAAAAATCACGGCTACTCATTTCTTTGGCAACGCAGACGTCTTCTGGTTCATCCGAACGCACACTCAATACGTCTGTTGATATTTGAGAAAGTCGTTTGTGAATTCCGAATTCTAGCGATCTATTCGAATGCAGCGTGTTTGTTTTTCCCCAATCAATGTTTGGGTTAAGCAATTCGCCGGAATCGATTAAGCCAATGAGAATGTTGCTGTTTAGGTATTCGGGTATGAAGTTGGAGAAATATATCCCTTTGGTTACTACAGGATGCCAGTTTTTGTTTGCAAGGAAAGACTCGTAAAGGTAACGCCAATTATCACTCAGATTATTTTCTCCTATTTGGCTTAGAAACCAATTCATCTGTTTAATCTCATTCATGAAATAAACGGCACCAAATTCAGAAGCCTGTATCATTTCTTTTGGATTGAGTACTTGTAAATTGTTGAAGATGTTTGAATCATATAGGAACATTCTGACAGCTTCTTGAAATATCACAGTATTTTTAGGTATGTCGGCTCTTTGGAAGCGTGATCTAATCTCGGGTGTGTAGTCAAGAGAAAATCTAGATAGATCAGCATCAGAGTCGGGTAGGTTTTTTTTGATGTTGTCGTGGTAACCCCAAGGGTAGATGTATATGTCATAATATTTATTGTTTGATGTTCCGACTAGATCCTCTGTTGTTAGGTATTCTTCAATTATAATTTTTGTTTTACATTTGCCTGCGATTGAGTCAATTATTTTTTGGTTGCTTAAGTAGCCCCACCAAGTTAAAACTTTTGTTTCTTTTCTGTTTTTGCTTAGGTTGCTAAGGGGAGTTGAAATAAGAAATATTATACATGCTAGTAGTGTGAATTGTAGTAAAAATCTGATATTAAAATTTGCTTTTCGCATTTTAAAATCATCCAGGGTAATCTATTTGTGGTTGCTATTGCTGCGAGTGGTAGTTGTATAGTATTGCCGGCTTAAAATTGATAAATTAAATGTAGTTTCATGCTTGTATTGGGTGGCGCTTTGTTCCACCACCCAACGCTTTGATTAGCCACATTGGTCTAAATCTTGGCATTTTCTTATTTTTTTCCATGTATTGAGAGCATGTTTTGAGGGTTCATGGTTAAACAGTAAATCATCTATCCACGCAAAGTTGTTCAAGTTCTCATAAAATTTATTGCTGAGACTGGTTAAGTCAGGTGATAGGCCGTTTGGTATATCATGGTATGGGCTAAAGTAATAGTTTTCTTCTGATATCCATCTTAAAAAATCACGGCTTCCAAGTTTGCGTGCTAGACACTCTGCTTTAGGTTTATTTGAATTGAGTGATATGACATCAGATGAAACGTGTGACATGTTGTTGTGGAAATCAAACCTTAAATTTAATTTTTTGTTTGCATTAGGACTCCAATTTAAATTGGGATTTAGTATTTCTCCAGAATCAAGATATCCAATCAAGAGGTTCTCGTTTATATAGTCTTGGCCGAAATTCGAAAATTCAAATCCTGCTTCTTTATGCCTTCCTTGTCGTTTCGATTCTTTTACTGATACGTATAATTGATTCCAGAGAGTATCGTTGCTGGTTGTATTCATGCTTGATAATAACCAGTCTACCTGTTTTGGCTCATTCATAAGGAATACTTTTCCATTTTTTGAGGCATCAAAGATATCGTCTAAGGTGATTTCATTGAAGGTGGGAAAGTAATCCTGATTATATACAAACATGCTTACGGCATGTTGAAAAAATAAGGTGTTTTCAGGAATGTTTGAGTTATTATATTTTTCCTTAATATTTGGATGGTAGTCATTTGTAAGATCAGTGAGGTTTGAGTTGGATGGTGGTAAATTTTCTTTGATATCTAGATTGTACCCCCATGGGTATATATAAATATCGTATGAGTTAACGTTTGACATTGCTACCAAGTCTTCCACGGTTGTATATTCAGTAATATCAAGATTAACGCCACATTGAATTTCAATTTCGGATACTTTTTGCTTGTCACTCAAATATCCCCACCAGGTTAATATTTTTATTTGATTTTCATTTGAATTAGAGTTTGCGGTTAATTTATGTATGCTAAAAATACCTGCCAGAAATATTATGAATGCTATGAATCGTATTGTTTTGATACTTTTGTAGGGTTGCATTTGAATTTCCTGGTATGGTGATTGTCTAATTTTATAGCTATGGAGTATCTATTTTAGGGTCAATCCATATTTTTTCATGAGGATTTGAATAGAGCCAGTGCGCTGCATTTTGAATTTCATCTGGGGTTGAATGTGAAAGGGTACCGTATGGATTTAAGTATAGGCTGGATTCAGATAGCCAGTTTAAAAACTCGATATTTCCTATGTGTCTCGCTAGTGTGATTGCACTGTCTTTCTCACTTCTTAAACTGATTACGTCCGATGAGGTGTATGATAGTTCTGGATGAATGCCAAAAGTTAAATTTGGATATTTATTAATAAGATTATGGTCAATATTCAGAATTTCTCCTGAATCAAAGTGACATATAGCAAGGTTGTTATCTATAATTTCATCTGTAAAGTCAGAAAAACCAATCTTGATTTCTTTTGTTAGCTCTTCAAGATTAAATTTAGCATTGCCATGCCTGTTTAGACTTTCAATTAACCACTTATTCTGTTTGCTTTCTTTTGGGAGATAAATGCACTTTTCTTTTGCCAAAGTTATTATTTCTTTAAAGGTATATTTTTCAAAATCTCTAAAGATATGTTTGTCAAAGAGGAACATGGCAATGGCATCTAGAAAGAAAAGAGTATTTTTGGGGAGATTTGAAAATGTAAGCCGGTCTTTAAATGCTGGGTGATAGTTTGAAGTAAGGTCGGATAAATCGACTTCTGACTTGGGTAGAACTAAAGAAATCTCTGGGTGATATCCCCAGGGATAGATATAGATGTCGTAAGTATACTGTTTGACTAATGCAAGGAGCTCTGAGGTATTGTGATATTCAGTAACTACAATGTTTGAATTACAAATCTCTTCAAGTTCTTTTAATTTGTTTGTGTCGCTGAAATATCCCCACCAGCTTAATATTTGAACGCTAGAGTCATTGGTTGTGCTGTTGGTTGAGAGCATTTCTATAACCAAATAATAAATACTTAGAATAAGTTGACATGCATGACAGAGAGGTTCGAGAGTGCCTGCTGTTATGCATGGTGGTCTATTATGTTATAGGCAAACTTTACCATAGGCTGTAAGAAATTTAAAATAATCTAAATAGAGATTAAAAGGGTGCGGCATGGGCACCCTGTTTTAGAGAGGGATGATCAAAGTGGGGCGGTAGGCAAGTCAGTTGCTTTATTCAATTAAAAACTCAGCAGGAAGAACGTTAGAAAGTTTAATTTGTTGTGACGATCCTCCTTCATACTTCCACTTCACTTCAATGTTTTTGAAATTGCCTGGCTTCTCAAAGGTTGTAATGAATTCATATAAGCCATTCCCGACCGTTTTAATTGGTTTGCCGTCTATTAGATAGCTAACAGTAGATTTCTTGATAAAATCTCTGTGCTCCTGGCTGGCTGGTTTGTACGCAAGACCCATTTTATCCATTATTAAGTTGGCTAGGTCATTACGATATTTGTCTTGAAAAATTAACTTTAAAGGCTTTCCTTTTAATCCATAAATGACAAAGCGGGCAGGCACCTTTGTTTCCTCACCTGTATTAAGGTCAACGATGGGATACTCATGGGTGCTGTCTTTGTGTAAGCAGGCATTTACACGGCGAACTTTGAAATATTCTTCGCTCTTTTTTATGGTCGTGCTATACGTTGCACACTCTTTAGAGGCAAAATATTCAGGGTGACCAGCGTACTGATCCTCATTCTTTTTGCACCCCCCTAGCGTAAGGGCTGATACCGCCAGTGTCAGCATAAGGGCTGTCTGTGGGATGGAGTTCATGATTGTACCTTTTCCATATTGAATCTTTGGTCCTTTAAGGAATTCTATCGAAATCTTATAAACTCTGTCTAAATCTTGGTAGAAAGGTTCATTGCGGCAGTGCCTATTTGGGGAGAATAATGGGATTTGAAACAAGGGTTTCATCAGGGAAAACGGGTAGCTGGCAGCCCTATCGCCAGATGGGATGAGCTGCTCTTGAGGATGCTTTTAAAGTATGACGCGGCGAATATCGCTGAGCAAGCCAGCGAGATAGCTTGTGAAGCGAGCAGCGTCAGCACCGTCAATGACACGGTGGTCATAAGACAGGCTAAGCGGTAAGGTCAGGCGTGGTTTGAATTCACTGCCATTCCAGACAGGTTTCATCTGGGCTTTCGAAACCCCCAAAATGGCCACTTCTGGAGCATTTACGATCGGTGTGAAGGCTGTGCCTCCGATACCACCTAAGCTTGAAATGCTGAAATTCCCCCCTTGCATGGAGTCCAGAGGAAGCTTCTTGTCACGCGCTTTTTTGGCGATCTCTGCGCATTCTTTTGCCAGATCAAAAACGGACTTCTGATCGACGTTGCGCAGAACCGGAACGACTAAACCATCAGGGGTTTCAACAGCCACGCCGATATTTACGTACTGTTTTAAGATCAAGTGCTCGCCATCATTATCCAATGAGGCGTTGAACTTTGGAAACTGCTTAAGAGCATGCGCACAGGCTTTAAGCATGAAGGCGAGTGGTGTGACTTTCACCCCTTCAGGCGCCATTTTAGGGACGTCATTTTTACGGAAAGCTTCAAGATCCGTAATGTCAGCCTCATCGAATTGAGTAACATGTGGTACCGTTACCCAGCTGCGATGAAGGTTACGGGCGGAGACTTTACGCAGTTTATTCAGCTCTACACGCTCAATGTCACCAAATTTGCTGAAATCAATTTTCGGCATTTCAGGCAACTGGAAGCCACTTCCCGTTGCGGCCTGTGGTGCCTGCACTTTTTGTTTAACGTAAGCGTGTAAATCTTCTTTTTGAACGCGCCCGCGTGGGCCTGAGCCTTTAACTTGCCCTAAATCAACGCCTAATTCGCGCGCCAGTTTTCGTACGGCAGGGCCTGCGTGCACATTGCCGCTGCGGACAAGTGATGCGCTGTCGACAGAGGTGACAGGAGCTGGAGCAGCTGGTTTGCTGGGAGCGGGTGTTGAGGCCGTGCTGGTGCTTGGAGCCGCCGTAGGTGCTGATGCAGCGGGTGAACCGGCGCTTTGAACACTCAATTTAGCAATGTTATCGCCTTCAGAAACCTTATCACCGATGCTGACCAACAGCTCTAGAATTTTTCCGGCTTTGGGAGCAGGAATTTCCATGGTCGCTTTATCGGATTCCAGTACGATCAGCGCTTGCTCTTCTTCCACATCATCGCCAGCGGCGACAGAAATCTCAATGATCTCAACGCTCTCACTGCCGCCTAGATCGGGTACTTTTACGATTTCTTCAGCAGTAGCGGTGGGTGCCGCTGTAGGAGCTGGCGCAGCGGCTGGAGCCGGTGTCGCTTCTTTAGGGGCCTCTGCTGCTGCGGGTGCAGGCGCTGCTGCACCGGTTTCCAGATCACAGATAGGCGCACCTTCTGAAACTTTATCCCCCACTTTAACTTTAATGTTCGCAATGGACCCTGCTTGAGGCGCAGGGATTTCCATGGTGGCTTTGTCAGACTCTAAGACGATGAGCGACTGTTCTTCCTCAACCTGATCGCCGACGGCCACACAAATTTCAATTACTTCGACGTCTTCGGCGCCGCCAATGTCAGGAACTGTGACTAATTGACTCACTCTACTTTCCTTCTCTTAGCTCAATACTGGCTCAGCTTTTTTAGGGTCAATGCCCAGTTTGTCGCGGGCTGCAATGACGTCTTTAACGTCCATTTCACCTTGATCAGAAAGTGCTTTCAAGGCAGCCAATACGACGTATTTACGATCCACTTCGAAGAAGTCACGTAACTTTTCTCGGGAATCACTGCGTCCAAAACCGTCGGTTCCAAGAACTTGGTATTGACGATCAGCGGGCATGAATTCGCGCACCTGATCGGCGAACGCTTTTATGTAATCCGTTGATGCGATGATCGGCCCCTGAGTGTCTTTCAGACACTGAGTGACATAAGCTTCTTTGGGGGCATCAGGGTTTAGCAAATTGTGGCGCGACACGCTTAAGCCTTCACGACGAAGCTCATTAAAGCTGGTTGCACTCCACACATCTGCTGCAACGCCATAGTCTTTTTCCAAGATCTCTGCCGCTGCTTCTACTTCACGCAAAATGGTGCCACAGCCTAATAGCTGAACACGCTTTTTGTGTTTTGCCTGAGTGGGTTTCATTAAATAAAGCCCTTTAATGATGCCTTCTTCAGCACCTTTAGGCATTTCGTGATGCGGGTAGTTTTCATTCATGACGGTGATGTAGTAGAAAACACGCTCGCCTTCTTCATACATGCGACGCATGCCGTCTTGAATGATCACCGCTATTTCATAAGAGTAAGTTGGGTCATAGGTCACGCAGTTAGGAATGGTGCCTGCCATGATATGGCTGTGACCGTCTTGGTGCTGCAAGCCCTCACCGTTCAAGGTTGTACGGCCAGCAGTTGCACCAATCAAGAATCCCTGAGCTTGGCTATCGCCAGCGGCCCATGAAAGGTCACCCACGCGTTGGAAACCAAACATGGAGTAGAATATGTAGAAAGGAATCATCGGGGTGTTGTAGTTGCTGTAAGCGGTAGCCGCTGCCAGCCAAACAGAGAATGCACCCGATTCAGTGATGCCTTCCTCTAAGACACGCCCCTTCTTGTCTTCTTTGTAGTACATCACCTGGCCGTAATCGACTGGCTCATACTGTTGCCCTTCAGCAGAATAGATACCTAACTGACGGAACATACCTTCCATACCAAAGGTGCGAGCTTCATCCGGCACAATTGGAACAACGCGTTTGCCAAAGTTTTTGTCTTTAACGAGCGTGTTGAGGATACGTACAAAGGCCATGGTGCTGGAAATTTCGCGGTCGCCAGAGCCTTTTAGCTGTGCATCAAAGGCGGAAAGTGCGGGTGCAGGCAAACGTTCGGCACTTTCGTTACGTTGCGGTAAATAGCCACCCAACTGCTCACGACGTTTGCGCATGTACTGCATTTCTGGGCTGTCTTCTGGCGGACGGTAGAAGGGCACTTTTTCAACTTGCTCGTCGCTTAACGGAATATCGAAGCGATCGCGGAAGGCTTTTAAGCTTTCAACGTCCAGTTTCTTAACGTTGTGTGCATCCATCTTCGCTTCGCCGGCGTCGCCAATGCCATAACCTTTTACGGTGTGCGCTAGGATAACGGTTGGCTGCCCTTTGTGGTTAACGGCTTCATGGTAAGCCGCATAAACCTTGTAAGGATCATGGCCGCCACGATTCAGTTGATAAATATCTTCATCTGTCATGCCCTCAACCATTTTCGCAAGCTCTTCGTATTTACCGAAGAAATGCTCACGTGTATAGGCACCGCCTTTCGCTTTGTAGTTTTGGAATTCGCCGTCAACGACTTCGTCCATACGTTTTTGCATAAGACCTTTGTGATCTTTGGCAAACAGTGGATCCCAGTGACGTCCCCAAACCACTTTAACAACATTCCAGCCAGCGCCACGGAAAATGCGCTCCAGCTCTTGAATGATTTTGCCATTACCACGAACAGGGCCATCAAGGCGCTGTAGGTTACAGTTGATGACGAAGATAAGGTTTTCGAGTTTCTCACGGCCAGCCAATGAGATCGCACCTAAAGATTCTGGCTCATCACACTCACCGTCACCCAAGAATGCCCATACTTTGCGGTCTTGGCGTGGAACGAAACCGTGAGCCGACATGTAACGCATGAAATGCGCTTGGTAAATAGCCTGAATAGGCCCTAAACCCATGGATACGGTTGGGAACTGCCAATAATCTGGCATTAATTTAGGGTGTGGGTAAGACGACAAACCTTTGCCGTCAACTTCACGGCGGAAGTTTTCAAGCTGCTTTTCGTTGACACGGCCTTCTAGGTACGAACGAGCGTAAATGCCAGGGGAAATATGGCCTTGGTAGAAAATCAAATCGCCTTGAGGGCAAGCTTCGTTGCTTTCATTTGGCGCACGGAAGAAATAGTTAAAACCAACATCGTAAAGCGTTGCGCTAGAAGAGAAGCTCGAGATGTGACCACCCAAGTCATCACCCGTCGCGTTCGCGCGAATGACCATCGCCAATGCATTCCAACGAATTAACGAGCGGATGCGGCGTTCCATGAATAAATCGCCAGGCATTCGAGCTTCAGATGAAACAGGAATGGTATTGCGATAGGGGGTTTGATAGGTTAAAGGCATCGGAGAGCCATCGCGCGTTGCGCGATCCATCAAACGCTCCATTAGAAACTTAGCGCGTTCAATGCCTTCCTCTCGAATCACAGAGTCAATGGCGTCAAGCCACTCTTGTGTTTCAATCGGATCAATATCGGTTTTTTCTTGTACTTCCATAGGAAACCTTAAGAATGTTGGGAATTCGATACAAATAGACGTTTACCGCATTATATCCTGTAACGCTGCCCTTATTACAGTAGATGCTTGCACTCGTATGTGCAGAAAAGGGGCATAGATCACTCAAAAGCATCTGTATGACCTCGTTTTTATTGGGGTTTAATCGTTTAAACCCAAAACGTTGTCACCGAGTTTGGCGGCTACGGGCAATGGCTTGGCATATTTTGTCGGCCACTTTAAGCGTGCGCACGGATGGTCTGTGCAAAAAGTCTGGATGAATTTCCACCAGATGTCCATCCTTGACGGCCGGAACCTTTAATCGTTCGCGCCAAAGCTGCAACGCTTGCGAATCTCGGACAACGCTTCTACTGAGTATAATCAGCTCTGGTGACCTCTGTATGACAGACTCTTCTGAAACCAGAGGGGCAGGTGATTGCGCTTCTGCAAACACATTTTGACCGCCACATAATTGAATGATTTCCATAATGGGGTGGTTTTTATTAAGCGTACGTAATGGACTGTCACTTATAGGTAAAAATACGCGTACCGGAGCAACATTCAAAGGAGAGGCGTATTGGGTAGCTAAACGCTGGAAGCTTTGTTGTAGCTGCGATCGAATGATGCGTGCTTTGATCAGCGCCTCTGGGTGTTTTGGAAATAGATGCGCTATTTTGATGTATTCCTCCCCTAATGCTTCAAACGTCTTAGGGTCGGAAAAGACAACGGGAATATTGAAAGGCTTCAAACGCTTGGGTAACGCAGAGGCCTGACCATAGGGCCAGGCCAATATAAGATCAGGCTGCCATTTGACGAGCTGTTCAATGTTGATTTGTCCGTGCGCCTTGATCGTGGGATGTTTTACTACCTCAGGTTGAAAGTTTGTACCCTCTGCAACCGCGAGAATCTGCGATTCCAGCTGCAAATCATACAAGATTTCGACGATGTGTGGGCTTAATGCCAACACCTTGGGATCTTTATCTTCTGCCTGACCGAATAAAGAAAAACCAATGCTTATTCCTAGCAGAATGCACGTGATCAAGGCTCGTTTTATAGGTAACGAACGACGTAAACTGCAATAGCATCGCTGAATCATGATGATTTTAAGGCCGCATCCGTGTAATCTGCCGCGATATTGGAGTGTATTACCTATGGGAATGCAACCCCCTAGTGACTGAGTTGGAATGAGGTTGTCATGTATTTAGGAGTGGATCTGGGCGGTACCAAAACCGAGGTCTTAGTACTGAACGAAGAAGGTGAAACCTTGTTCAGTGGGCGAAAACCGACTCCCAGAGACGGTTATGCGGCGATGCTGGATCATTTAGTGTCTTTTATGGAAGAGGCTGAGCGCGAGGTGGGCCATCAATGCCATTTGGGGCTAGGCATTCCAGGCGCCATGTCAGGCCGTGATGGTCGCGTTAAAAACGCAAACTCAACCTGTCTTATCGGTGAAGATCTGAAAGGCGATTTAGAAAAGCGCCTAGGCCGTCCGGTCAAGCTCGAAAACGATGCGAATTGCATGGCTTGGTCAGAAGCGGTGGATGGTTCGGGGTCTGATGTTGATACCCTATTCGCGGTGATCTTGGGCACAGGTGCCGGCGGTGGGTTGGTGGTTAATAGACGCCTCATACGAGGGCATCACCGTATTGCTGGGGAGTGGGGGCATAATCCCCTTCCGGGTAAAGGGGCACAAGACGAGCCGGGTACTCCTTGTTACTGTGGTCACGAAGGCTGTATTGAAACCTATTTGTCTGGGCCAGGTTGGACTCGTTGGTCTAATCAGAAAACAGGACGTGAATTAACCAGTGAAGAATGGATCAGTGCGATGCGTGCCGGAGACGTCGACGCTGAAGCTATGTTTGACTTGTATTGCGATCGAGCAGCCCGTTCAATGGCCAGCGTAATGAATATTCTTGATCCGCAGAGAATTGTCGTTGCTGGAGGATTATCCAATGTTTCTGAAATATACCCGCGCATCCAATCCTATTTGCCTAAATATGTCTTTAACGACGAAGTCACCATCAAGGTTGTGCCGGCTAAGCATGGGGATGCCAGTGGTGTTCGCGGGGCTGCTTGGCTTTGGAAAGAAGCCTTCTAAATGATACGGCTCCCAAAAGTCCTGACTGCTGATTAGGTCTTTTGGGTTTGAAGCTCATTATATCTAAAAAGTTAACGATTAAGGTATGGCCAGATTGCTTGAACGTGATAGGCAAAGTCTTTTTCGTGGTCACTTACGTAGCAGAGCAACTTGACTCCATCATGGGGAGAAATGATCGGCATGTACCGGTAAGCTGCCATAAAATGATACCCTTCTGGAGTGACTAATCCCTTTTTAAGCGCATATTGGCGTGCAGCGTCAGGCTCTATAACGCTACCGGGTGTTAACCTCCAGCACTGTTCTTGACGCAAAGTAAGACGCTGCAATTGTTCTACTGTTAGGGGCTCTGCCTGCACACCAACACTCACCAATATGCCGATCAATACTTTTGAAAAATTAAAGCAACGCATGAAGCATCCTTTGTAAGGTCGTGATCGGAAAATCGTAGATAACAGCCCTCAAAAAGGGCTGCATTTTGCTGATGAATGATTAAGTGTCTGCCTCCACTTCTTCATGAGCAGCTGGGCAGAGGGTTGTGATCTGATTCCAGCGATCAATGACAGGAAATAAATCATATGCTGCAAGAAAATGATAAGCTTTGCGGGTTACCAAATTATTTTCAAAAGCGTATAAGCGTTCGCCTTCATAAAATTCAAAATTTTGTGTGGGGTTAACGCAAATAAGAAAATTTTCAGGTTTTGCTACAAAATGCTCGACGTCTTCCAGAGTCATAGGTGCCGCTATGGAGGATGCGGATGCAGAAAAAGTAGCCGTTAAAAGCATTGACTTTAGTATTTTCATAAGATATCCCTTATCTGATTTCTTGGTTATTTATGTTCTACCAGGGCAGACAGCGTTAATTTTGTCAAACCTATCTATGATGGGGTAATATCTTAGGGATTTGAGCAAGTGATAAGCATCCTCAGTAATCAGTTCTTTTTCTAATGCATACAGGCGTTCAACTTCGTATTGCTCTTCAGTGAGAGGAATTGTTCTGCAGCAAACAATTCTGTTAATAAGCTTCTGTATATCATCAGCCGTTAAGGGTGCTGCTTGCACATTGAAACAAGATAATAGCCCAATAGCGGTTATTAATTTTTTCATACTTCCTCCTTGTCGTTATGAAAGATAAAGATCATTTTAATAAAACCTGCAAAACAGATTTTTTTTCAGAAGATAATGCATCAGCGGGTGTTATTAAGCTGGATGCCAATGCCGTATGAGCTTTGGATGTTGGTTCTTGTTGGCTGACATCAATGACCAGTTGATGAGCCACTTTCAAAGCGGTTTCGGCATTGTGTTTCAAATTTTCGAGAGCCGTATGAGCCGTCACATGGGCTTCTTTTGGGTGCCAAGCATCAAAATCGGTGACCATCGCAAGCGTTAAATAAGCCATTTGGGCTTCCATCGCCAAACGGGCTTCGGGGACATTGGTCATGCCGATCAGCTGTGCTCCCCATGACCGATACAAATGCGATTCAGCTTGCGTGGAAAACTGCGGCCCTTCAATGCATAGGTATGTCCCCCCTTTATGATGATTGAGCGGATGCTCTTGACTGATGCCTGACAGTATTTTACTGGCAACGTCAGCCAGCGCTGGGCAAAAGGGATCAGCCATCGAGACATGAGCCAGCATTTGATCGCCAAAAAAACTCTGCTGTCTAAATTTGGTGATGTCTATGTACTGATCGGGGATAACAAAGTCGCGTGGCTTGAATGTCTCAGTGAGCGACCCCACCGCAGAAAAAGAGAATAGGTATTTAACACCCAGTGACTTAAAAGCGTAGATATTGGCTCTATAGGGGATTTCTGTTGGTAATAGCTTATGTCCGCGACCGTGCCTGGCTAAAAAAGCGACGGGTATGCCCTTTAATTGGCCTAAAACAAGAGCATCGCTGGGTTTCCCAAAGGGTGTTTCAATTGATCGGGTCTCAATGATCTCTAAATCGGGCATTTCGTAAAGGCCACTGCCTCCAATAATGCCAATGGCTGCAGAGAAAGTCATGTTGAATTATCCTCATCAAGTGTTGCCGTCAATCTGAACGTTGAAATGCTTATTGAGATTCCAGAAAAATCATATCGTCACAATGATGATGTTCAGGCCGCTCATATGAATGAGTCGATCGTCAATGAAATAAATGACACAAAGTGTGGTTTTCAAGTGCAAAGGATGATGAAGAAACCATTATCGAAATGCAAAGTACTCCCTTCGTTACTTGATAAAAACCATTCTAAAGTCTTAGAGCAGTTCAGCACGAAAGGTTGCGTACAGTTGATTGATTTTACAGGGAATATAGCATGTTTGTAGGTCTGAATGAGCATCTCATTCAGTTTGTTGGTTGAGATTAAAATGGCCAGAATCGTACTGCTAGGAGCCGGGCATGCCCAATTGTATGTACTGAAGCATTTTGCAGAGTGTCGGAATAAAAAGCTATTTAACGAACATGATTTTACGTTAATAAGCCCTTCGAGCGTACAGTATTATTCCGGTATGTTACCCGGTGTCATTGCGGGTCATTATGCATTAGGAGATTGTCAGATTGACGTATCCGTTTGGGCTGAAAGAGCAGGTGCGGTTTTTATACAGGATACTGTCATACACTTAGATGCAGACAATAAATGCATTCAAATGCTCTCCGGGATTGCATTACATTACGATTTTTTATCTATTTGTACCGGCAGTGAAACGGATTTAAGCGATTTTAATGGCGGCTCAAGCGTCCTTATCCCTTTTAAGCCAATAGAAAGCTTTTTGCATTCATGGTCAAGGTGTATTGCATCTCCTCCAAAATCGATAGCGGTTTTAGGCGGTGGAGCTGGTGGCTTTGAGTTAGTGTGTGCGATTCAAGCCTGCTTGCAGCAACATTCGATAGAGACTCAAGTGAAATGGGTGGTGGGAAATCGAGGTTTATTGTCAGATTTTCCAAAAGGATTGCAAAAAAAAGCGGCCAGCCTTGTTAGCCGTTTAAATATTCAAATCATTCAGGATAGAGCGACCGTTAAACAAAATAAGCCCTTGTTAAATAAAAGCGGTCATGTATTAGATGCGGAGGTCATTGTCGTGGCAACCGGCCCATCCTCACCTAAATGGTTACAATGCTCTGGTCTTCAATTGAGCAGTGGTTATATCGTCGTTGATGAATATCATCGAAGTCTCTCTCATTCAAGCATTGTGGCTGCAGGAGATGTGTGTCATCGGAACGCAGCTCATTGGAAACGTTCCGGTGTGTATGCGGTACGTGCTGGGCCCTATCTTGCAAAAAATTTAGAAGCGATGCTTCTAAATCAGAGTCTTCAGCCCTATCTACCCCAAAAGCGAGCGCTGTATTTACTATCTTGTGGGAGAAAGGGGGCTCTTGCTTCTTGGGGAAGAGGTTATTGGCACGCTAGTTGGCTTTGGAAATTGAAAAGTTGGATTGATCGAGCCTACATTCGATCATTTAGATAGAGTTGCTTTTGTATGTAATTGATTGCCAACTAAAAATTGTGCTATGCAGTTGGCTGTATACGACAGATTTGGGCATGGCGAATGTATATCGCAATTGGAGTGACAATCGGAATCATTTTCTTCTTGTTCTATTACTTTAGAAGATATCAACAAGAGGTATTTATCGATCACTATAGGTTCCACAATCTCATTCATAAGAAATTGATCGAGCATTATCCCCACTTAACTCAAAATGACACCTATACCGTCATTCGTGCATTGAAGGAATATTTTCACTTGTGCCGGTTATCAAAACGGCGTCTGGTTGCGATGCCTTCGCAAGTCGTAGATGTTGCTTGGCATGAATTTATCTTAATGACAAGACCCTATCATTCCTTTTGTAAGAAGGCCTTTGGCCGCTTTTTACATCATCAACCTGCAGAAGCAATGAAATCACGAAGCTTGGCACAGGATGGTTTAAAACGTGCGTGGCGTTTAGCCTGCGCAAGGGAAAAGATAGACCCACAAGACCCTAGAGGTTTGCCATTGCTTTTTTCAATCGATAAAAAGCTGAATATTGAAAATGGTTTTCACTATTCACCAAACTGTACCTTAAGTAAGGGAAATGATTACTGCGCTGCAGCGATTGGCTGTGCTTCAGGTTGTTTTGGTGACTCAGGGAATGGAGACAGTGGTGATGGCTTCTTTGGTGGAGACAGTTCATGTGGTGGTGGGTGTGGCGGGGATTAATCGGTGTTAGAACGTTGAAATGCCCAAGAGAGTCAATCATCTATCTATAAAGTGTAAGATCATCCCGACTGTAACGACGAAGTAACGAACCCTATTCTAGGCGGGTCAAAAGACTGAGCAAAAACCCCTATCATGATGACCATTTTTAGATGTAAAGGATAAACGATGCCCCAAAAACAAAGCAGAGAGCTGAATACTGGCTATGAAGTAAGTATTGACTTATTGAGGGATGCTGCATATATATCCGAATTAAGGGAGCAGATGATTAAGTTTGCAATATTGCAATTACAAGATGAATCTACTGCTGAAGATGTCGTGCAAGAAGCGCTTGTTGGAGCACTCAAAAATGCTAAAAGCTTCCAGCGAAAATCTGCACTGAAAACATGGGTATTTGCCATCTTGAAAAATAAAATTATTGATAGTTTACGTAAGGGGCAGAAAACGGTTGCAGTCAGTCAAATATGCGAAGAACAGGAACAAGAGATTGAAGCCTTATTTGATAATAAAGGGCATTGGCACCAAGATGAAAAGCCCAAACATTGGGAACAGCCCGAAGGCCAATTAGAGGATGAACACTTTTGGCGAGCATTTGACATTTGTCTGAATGCATTGCCAGCAAAGTATGCCCGCTTTTTTATGATGAGAGAGTTTTTAGAGCTCGAAACACATGAAATTTGTGAAAATGAAACGCTCAATGCTAATAACCTTCATGTCATTCTATATCGAGCAAGGGTGCGGCTTAGAGAGTGTTTAGAAAATGGGTGGTTTGCAGAAGGTAAAGCGATATGATGAGTTGCAGAACAGCGACACAATTAATGTCTGAAAGCTTAGATAGACCTCTCACAAGAAAGGAAAAATTGAACTTGGTCTTTCACAAACTTATGTGTACCGGATGCCGCCGATTTGAACATCAGTTAAATCGCATACGTATGTACGCACACACATTTACTAAGAAAAACACTTCAGAGTAGCAGTTTAAAGCAATAACTCTAAGAAAGAGCTCAGTGAAGGAAAAATCCATATAAATGAAAGAGATGCTGAGTTTGTCAAGCGATTACAGTTAAAGCTGTATTTCATCTTACACTGAATAGAGAAATATATTTCCAAGTGCTCTTCGGAAATCAATGCAACAACCCACTACTTGTAAGGAGTGGATTGGAGATACGACTAAAGCTACATGGCAATCCTCTATAACCTTGTGAGACATTATGCATAAAACGCTTCCCTTACTAGAAGTAACTGATTTTCCACCAATTGCACGTGAACCGACACAGACATTACAAGTGAACTTGGGTTATCTATGTAATCAAACTTGTGTACATTGTCATGTCAATGCGGGTCCTACAAGAACTGAATTAATGTCCGCTGACTTATTGGAACTTATTCCTCAGGTATTAAAAGCCAGATCAATTTCGACGCTTGATCTAACAGGGGGAGCACCAGAAATGAACCCAGGGTTTAGGCAACTTGTAAAGGATGCGAGAGCCCTCAATGTTCATATTATTGATAGGTGCAATCTAACCATTTTACTTGAGCCAGGTTATGAATCACTGGCCGAATTTCTAGCTGAACATAAAGTCGAAGTGACAGCCTCTTTACCATGTTACTCAATGGATAACGTAGATCGACAAAGAGGGAAGGGTGTTTTCGACAAAAGTATCGATGCTTTGAAAAAGTTGAATGCTCTTGGCTATGGAATAAAAGATTCGGATTTAATACTCAACCTCGTATACAACCCTCAAGGGCCAAGTTTGCCACCCCCGCAAGGACAATTAGAAGAAGATTATAAAAGAGCTTTAAAAGAACATTTCAATATTGAGTTTAATCAATTGTATGCATTGGCAAATATGCCTATACAGCGTTTTGGATCCATGTTGATTTCAAAAAATCAGTTTGATCCCTATATGAAACTATTAAAAGACAATTTTTCACAAGATAATCTCGCTTCTGTTATGTGTAAAACGTTAATCAGCGTAGATTGGCAAGGATTTTTATACGATTGTGATTTCAATCAACAGCTTGGACTCTCCTTAGGGGGACATCGGCAACATTTAAAAGATCTTCTAGTTGAAGACCGTATAGGAAAGCCTATATGTGTTGCAGACCATTGTTATGGGTGTACCGCTGGTCAAGGCAGTAGTTGTGGTGGGGCGTTTTAAATGAATAAAAAATGGATGTTACTAGTCGTCGTTATGTTGTGTATTACAACGTTCTTTATATTTGATGGCCACCAGTGGTTAACCTTAGACAATTTAAAATCAGGGCAAGATCAATTCAAGCAATGGTTCGACAGCAACCCATTATTAGTGATGGTTGCTTATTTCATTTTTTATGTGTGCATCACTGCTCTATCCCTGCCTGGAGCGGCTATTTTGACGCTTGCTGCAGGTGCCTTGTTTGGGTTCGGTTTGGGGCTGATATTGGTTTCGTTTGCATCCAGTTTAGGAGCGCTACTCGCATTTCTAGTTTCTAGATATTTGTTGCAAGGATGGGTGCAAAAACAATTCGGACAAAAGATGAACGCCATCAATAAAGGAATAAAAAAAGAGGGGGCGTTTTACTTATTTACCCTTCGTCTGGTACCAATATTCCCTTTTTTCTTAATAAACTTACTGATGGGATTAACCAAGATAAAAGCTTGGATGTTTTACTGGGTCAGTCAGGTTGGGATGCTTGCAGGTACAATTGTTTATGTTAATGCTGGAACTCAGTTGGGCAGTATCGAGTCTGTTGGAGACATCTTGTCAGTAAGATTATTGATTTCATTTGCCTTGCTTGGATTTTTTCCATTAATCGCTAAGCGATTTGTTACGTTAATAAAAAAGAAAGCAGTATATTCAAGATGGAATAAACCGAAGCAGTTTGATCGGAACTTAATTGTCATTGGAGCAGGCGCTGGAGGGTTGGTTTCATCCTATATAGCAGCAGCCGTTAAAGCAAAGGTAACGCTTATAGAGGCTCATAAAATGGGGGGAGATTGCTTAAATTATGGTTGTGTTCCTAGTAAAGCATTAATCAAAAGTGCAAAAATTGCTCAAACAATGCGGCATGCAGATCTCTATGGTATTGAATCCGTTATACCAAAAGTATCATTGAAAGAAGTAATGAATCGTGTAATGAGTATTATTAAACAAGTAGAACCCCATGACAGTATTGAACGCTATACAGGATTAGGCGTAGAGGTTTTAAATGGCTATGCATGCTTAGTTGATCCATGGACCGTGAACATAAAGATGAATGATGGAACTCAGCAAAAGCTAACGTCAAAGCATATGATTCTTGCGACAGGTGCTAGTCCCCTTATACCAAACATACCAGGCATTGAAGACATTGGGTATCTTACAAGTGATACTATGTGGAGTTATTTTACTGAAATTGAGCATCCTCCAGAAAAGATGATTGTTCTTGGAGGCGGTCCTATTGGTTGTGAGCTATCACAAAGTTTACAGAGACTCGGGGTCGAGATTACTCAAATAGAAGCCAACGAAAGACTCCTACCAAGAGAAGATGTTGATGTTTCATTAAATATTTTAGACCGGTTTAGATCTGAAAATATAAATGTTTTATTGAACCATAAAGCTATTCGGTTTGAACGCAGAGGCAATGAGAAATATTTAATTTCCTTGAATGACGATAAAGAAGTATCAATCCGATTTGATGAAATTCTAATTGCAATAGGCAGGCAGCCAAGACTTGAAGGTTATGGGTTAGATGCATTAGGCATTGAAACGAATCGTACAATTGTTACAAATGACTATTTAGAAACACTGTACCCAAATATTTTCGCAGTCGGTGATGTAGCAGGTCCTTATCAATTTACACATACGGCTGCACATCAAGCTTGGTACGCTACTGTTAATGCTCTGTTTGGTCATTTCAAAAAATTCAAAGCAAACTACCAAGTAATTCCATGGGTTACTTTTACTGATCCGGAAGTGGCTAAGGTAGGCTTAAACGAGCTGGATGCAAAAACTCAACACATCCCATATGAAGTTACGAAGTATGGTATTGATGATCTAGATAGAGCCATTACAGAAAGTGAAAATCATGGTTTTGTCAAAGTGTTAACTCGTCCAAATAAAGATGAAATCTTAGGTGTAACCATTGTTGGAAGTCATGCAGGTGAGTTATTGGCTGAATTCGTTTTCGCGATGAACTATGGAATGGGACTTAACAAGATACTAGGAACCATTCATGCGTATCCTACGTGGGTTGAAGCAAATAAATATGCTGCAGGTGAATGGAAGAAGAATCATGCGCCAGAAAAACTATTAAAATGGCTAGAAAAACACCATCAACGGCGTTTAGGAAAAGGAAATAAACCTCATGCCAGCTGAGATTGCTCTTATTATTCCAACTTACAATGAAGCCAGAGAGCTTCCTGATTTACTTGAACATTTACTTCATTGGAAAAAGCAGGGTATCGATATCATTATTGTAGATGGAGGCAGTCAAGATAATTCGGTTGAGATCATAAAAGCAATTGGCTTCAATGTGATTGAAACTAATAAAGGACGAGCCAAACAAATGAACGTGGGAGCCTGGTCGACTGAAGCTAAACTGCTGGTATTTTTGCATGCTGATACACGTTTGCCAGATAATGTAAAATCACTCCTAGAGAAAGAAATACATAATCCAGAGTCTCGCTGGGGACGTTTTGATTTGAAAATCGTCGGGAGAAGTTTGGGACTCCCGATTGTTTCATTCTTTGTTAATCTAAGGTCGAGGTTAACCAGTATCGCAACAGGTGATCAAGCTATCTTTGTTAAACGCAATGTGTTCGAGTCAGTAGGAGGATTCAAAGATCAACCATTGATGGAAGATATTGAATTGTCGAAATCTTTAAAAGGCATTAGTCGACCTAAATGTTTGACGGCAAAGGTCACTACGTCTGGAAGGCGTTGGGACAAATATGGTTTACTCAAAACCATATGGCTTATGTGGTCACTGCGATGGGATTACTGGAAAGGTGTTTCACCTGAACAGCTAGCGAAAAGGTATTCTTGAATGCTAACAAAGCTCATTGTCTTCGCTAAACAGCCTACCCCTGGTTTCGCTAAAACAAGGCTGATTCCAAGATTGGGAGATATTCAAGCAGCCGATCTAGCAGAAAAGCTTTTATTGCATACTTGTCATTTGGCTAATAATAGTAATTTTCATCAGGTTGAACTTTCAGTGACACCTAATTCTAAAGATATTTATTGGAAACGCTATAAACAATTCTTTCAATTTCCGATCACTCAACAAGTGGAGGGTGATCTTGGAGAAAAGCTCAAATATGCAATAGGTAACGCTTTGTTAGAAAGTGATGCGGTTATTGTTGTTGGGACGGATTGTCCATTTTTAACTTCTGAACATTTGGATAATGCCATCAATGAATTGCGATATAAGGATACTGTACTTATACCGGCTGTGGATGGAGGATACGTATTAATCGGATTAAGAAAATTTCATCCTTCTTTATTTGAGTATATCTCTTGGAGTACAGATAAGGTTTATCAGGAAACCAAATCAAGATTGAATCAATTAAATTGGTGTTGCTGGGAGGGTGAAGCATTGATTGATATAGACTCGCCTGATGATCTTATTCATCTGAATGATATTAAATTGCATACTTCATTTATAGAAGATTGGTTATGAGAAGGTATGTTTCTTCGACATTATTGTTTGTTTCAATCTTTGTTCAGTCAGAGTCAGTTGATGTAGGGCGATTCACAGAAGTAACCAACAATACCGTTGATCCTTGGCAAGTCGTCCGATTCGATGAAGACATCCCTTCTACAGATTTTAAGTGGGTAAATTGGAAGGGTGAAGTAGCATTAGAGACTATTGCCGATCAAAGTATGGCTTTAATGGCTAGGCCAATAGAAATAAATTTAAACGAATACCCTATTTTATGCTGGAAATGGTGGATAGACTCGACCGTAGAGAAAGCTGATTTAAAGAAAAAATCGGGTGATGACTATGCTGCCCGGTTGTACATTACGTTTGACCTTCCTGATGAGCTGATTGATGTTGGTACTTCTATAAAGCTGTCGCTTGCTAGGGCAATCTATGGTGATCAGGTGCCTGAAGCGGCAATTAATTATGTTTGGGATAATCAATATCCTGTGGGTACTCAAGAACCAAACGTATATACAGATAGAGCTCAGATGTTAGTGTTAGAAACGGGTAATGAAAAAGCAAAGCGCTGGGTTAAAGAAAGACGGAATGTCTATCAAGACGTTAATAAGCTCTTTAAAACTAGAAAGGCGAAGCTAATCCAGCTTGCGGTTGCAACCGATACGGATAACACTGGAACTAAGGCAAGAGCTTTATTTGCAGATCTACACTTTGTTAAGCAGTCGAATGAGTGTCAATGGAAAAACCTATAAGGAGCCTGTATGACTGTTTCGCTTTCCATTCTCGTTGGGTTAGTAGCCATCATTTCTTGGTATCTTTCAATAAATGGAAAGCAACCTGAAGCTTTTTTCCGAGGGAAAGATTCGCTAGGGCAAGGCCCTTCATTGCTGACGTTAACCTTTTCTCAAGTAACAACTTGGATTTTTGCTCGTTCACTCATGAATGCTGCTATATTAGGGTTTTATTATGGGATTTGGGGTACTGTAGCCTATGCAATATATTATTTGTCATTCATCACCGGTGGATTAATTGTCGAACATGTTCGATTCCGTCAAGGTTACGAGAGTATTCAAAGTTTTATTAATGAGAGATTCGGTAAAGTTGGTTCTCATTGTTACAATACCGTGATCAGCATACGCCTTATCAGTGAGGTGTTTGCTAATTTGTTGGTTATTGGCCTTTTGTTTGGAGTGGCTGGGACATTCTCATATACAATTGCTATTGTCAGCATTGCGTTTATCACTTTAACTTATTCCATGCTTGGAGGGCTGAAAGCGTCATTGAGTACGGATGTTTTGCAAATGGTTATTTTTATTATCGTATTACTTGTATTGTTGATCTCTATCCTCTTTTCCCAAGGCTTTGACTTATCAGTTTTATCTTATGTTCCCTTTAAAATAACTGAACCGGGTCCTATATTAATGTTGGTAGCTGTTTTACAGGTTTGGAGCTATCCAATGCATGATCCAGTTATGATGGATCGTGGTTTTATCAGTGATCGATCAGTGACTCGTCGTAGTTTTGTGCATGCAACCTGGATAAGCATCATCTGTATATTGGCATTTGGTTATATTGGTATTTTGGCAGGTTATAATGCACTTGAAAATGAATCGATGAATGAAGTGTTATCAAGGATGTTTGGAAATTTTACAATGTTTTGCTTTAGTGCAACATTGATTGTATCGGCGATGTCTACTTTAGATAGCACCCTATCAAGTTCATCAAAACTACTCATTATGGATATGAACCTTTTGCCTCAAACAGTCAATAATGGAAGACTGATCATGATCTCGTTCATGCTGATAGGCTTGATTCTGGTATTTGTCGGAAATAAAGATTTATTTAGCGCAGTGGCTGTTAGTGGAACTGCTTCATTGTTTCTATTCCCTGTTGTTGTGTTTTCTCTGTTTTTGGGTATAAGGCAAATACCTGTTTGGTCTTATATTGGAAGTTTTTCGATAGCAGTAATAGGAGCTACTTTATATTTTATCGAGTCCTCGGGGTATAGTAGTTTTCTTGGGGAGGCCCATAAATACACAAAGCTCCTTTGCATAACAATATTTGTAATGGTTACAGGCTGTTTATTGTTTTTTGTTGGATTTATGAATGAAAAGAAGTCTAACGCAAGCTTAGAAAGTTCATTTAAGTTAGAGCCTTAACCGAATGTTATCACCCATTAAAGAAATTAATATATTGACAGATAAAGTCCTCATTTTTGGAGGTCCCTATAGCAATCTAGAGGCAACGCTTGCGATGCAATTGCAAGCAGGCGAGTTAGGTATTGAACCGAATTCAGTTATTTGCACAGGAGATAGCGTAGCCTATTGTGCCAATCCTTCTGAAACAGTCGATGTATTGATTAATTGGGGTATTCACTGGGTCAAGGGAAATTGTGAAGATGCATTAGCTGAGAATTCGGATGATTGTGGGTGCGGCTTTAATGAAAACAGTCTTTGTTCAATCTACGCAAATCAATGGTTTGATTTCGCAAGTGAAAGTATGACAGAAAGTCAAAGACACTTTATGGGTAACCTGCCTAAGCTTATAAAACTTAGGTTTCATGATTATGAGTTCATGATTGTTCATGGAACCGCAAGCAGTATGAACGAATTTGTATTTCCAAGCACATCTAAAGCTGATAAGGAAAGGTATTTATCAGAGTGTAATGTTGCTACAGGTATCATTGGTGGACACAGCGGTATACCTTTTGGGCAAGAAATTTCTTCAAAAAAGTACTGGTTAAACGCAGGAGTGATTGGAATGCCCGCGAATGATGGCACTTCTAGAGGCTGGTTCCTAGTATTGAGCTACATAAATGAACGATTAGAAGTTAGATGGGAACGGCTTGACTACAATGTTCAGAAAAGTGAGCAGAAAATGCATAAGCAAGAACGGTTATGGGCTTATGCAGATTCACTTATTTCTGGGGTATGGCCAAGCTTTGATATTTTACCCGATGCAGAAAGGTTAAGAGCCGGGGTACCTATAGAGATTGAACCTATTTGGATATCTTAAGCACTCTTTGTAAGGCAACCCAACGATCAGCAAGAAGATAAGAAAAGTAAAATTTAAAAAGCCACCAGAAGAACCACTTGAAGAACCACCAGTGCTTGAGCTTACTGTCGGTGGTGCCTCATTGTTTGTCACAACAAAATCATCAGAGGAGTGATTCTTAACTTCACTTGCTAGTAACCTTATTCCAAAATCAAAGGGTGTCTGTCGAAATGGCGATGCATTGGATGACATAAAAAATAATCCATTGGCAGGGCCATTGTCTATTTGAGGTGAAGCATTGATATAACTTACGTAGATATATAGGTCTTCATAGGCATCAATATTGACTGGAGAGGGAAACATGGCTCTGTGCCATTTAAGGGGGACACCCGTTATTGTCGTTTCGGCAATCCATTGTTTAGCGTCACCATTTTCGCGCGAGGTCGCTAAACCAATATGGGCTGTGCCTCTTACCTGTGTGTGCTCAGCAAAGGCAACATCAACACCATCTGCGTAACTTGCTTTGCCCATAAATGACTTTAATCCCATAATAATCGTTCGATTCATTTCTTGGCGATAATGCTTACGACTTAAAGGCATTTCATTGAAACCAAAACTGCCCATTTCACTGTTTTTTGCAGTAATTTTGACATGCAAATCAGGAGTTGTTTTTCTTACTTGATGTATTTTTGCTTTGTTTCCAAAGGTTAACTCTGAGTTAACCTTTTCTAAAATAGCATTTTCCCCCTGCCAAATGGGTGCTAAGGGAGGTGATTGTTTGAGTAAAGTTTTATCGAATACCCACATATTCGAACGTGTGAGCAGAATTCCTGATCTGTTGATTCCAGGATCATTTCTATTTTCAAGGATAAGAGATTCCAGGTGGCGATAAGGGTCAAGCCATATATGATGATAAGTATTAGATGACTGAGAAGGTGTAAGTTTTAACCAGCCGGCATCACTCTGAATGGATTTAAGTTTGCTGAATCCAACCTGATTTTTGCTCCATCCCGTCATATTTGCTGGACTTTCACCTAATTTTTCTCCTGATTGTCTTCCCCAGCTTCCTTTCGACATGAGTGCCCAATTGTGCAGTTGGCCGGTGCGCACTGCTGGGTATAGATCCGGTAAATTAAAAATTAAATGCCCTAGCTCGTGAGCAAAAATGCCTCTAGTAGCTGGGTGACTTTTCTTGGAAGATCCGTGTATTTCTCCAACGACTGAATAACGGCTAAAAGTTTTCTTCTGAATAGAAATATTTTGATAGCCAGTATGTGCCCATAGTTTAGGGGTTGGAGAACCTGAGTAACTGGCTTCATAACCTGCTGTCACAAATATAACTGCAAGCTCAGTTGAAGAAATGTCACCATCGCTGTTCTGATCATACTCATGGATGTTGATGTATTTTGACATTTCGTTGAACAGCAATTCGATACCTGGCAAACGCTTCACACTGGATTGGTTAGGGTGTCGTTGGTTTACACTGATTTCTATAAACCCATCATTAAGATCCCCTTCAGCTTCATTGGCTGGGATAAGATTGATTTGACCGTAGCTGTTTTCTCGATAATAGGATGCAACGGAACGCTGATCACCGAAAACGGTGCTTTGAAAATGGTTTTTATGATAGGTGATCGCTTGATCGTTGTAGTTAACCAGTACAACCACAAGGGGAATATTCCCTTTAAATATCTGTTGAGTCTTTAATTTGTTGCTTTGCGTTTTATTGCTTGATGAGCTCCGATTGATATAGCTGGAAAACAGATCGGAAGGAAGCTCTTGGATAGATTCACGCTTGTTAATGGATTTCGCTGTTTCAGGTGGGTGTTTGTAAAACTCTTTTACAGTTAAAGGTGAAAATCCTTTAGGAAAATGATCATCTCCTACCAGGATACCCGATCTAGCTCTGGTAGAGTCAAAATAAAAAAGTTTGTTATTGCTAACATATCCCATGGCTCCGTTATTCATCTCATAGCCATGAATATTCTCGAAACCAATATAACGAGCTTTGATTATTTGATTGGCTTGATGGAATTCTTCCCATGCCCCAGAAGCGGAAGAAGAAGCCACTGATGTGTTTGATAAAACGGTGATAAAAAATGCGTTTAAAAGAATGAAGAGCGCTCTAATCATAGGCGAACATAATTTTTCTGAAGTATGTGACAACACGTTTTACTCACTGGAGATGACTCAATATCGGAGGGCATGATATGTGATGTTGATCATAAAATCTACGCAATAAAATACAATCGGTTTAATAATATTACTCAATGTTACAGATTTGTTTGTTTGTGCTTGCATAGTTCGCGTTTTTTATTATTGGGTGTGCATTTACTTATATTGTGATGTGCTTACCATTATTCGGAAAGGCATGAAATCATTTTTAGCAACTGAAGTAAGGCTGGCTTTGCTTTGAAAGTGGTTGCAATAAAAATAATAAGCCAATTTTATAAGACTTAATGCATAAGAAATGTTTCCTTTGGAGCTAAAGCTGACCTTTACAGTACTTAACGAGTGGAGACCTTGATATGCCCACCGTCACTCATATTGCACACCCGTCGATGTCAATGACCATGCTAAATGATACGGCCGATGCTACTGGTATTCGCACACTCGATGAATTCCCTGTGCAAACCATCAAGGATAAGCTTGCACACTTTCTAAATCATTATGTTGAAAATAACGGAAAACATTTAGCACAAGTTAGAAATGCAGCTGGACACCCTTGCCTATATGGTAAGGTGGTCGCTGATTTTATTGAAGTGGGACGAGAGAGGGTAATCGTTCATGAAATACCTAAGGACCCTGCTTTAATAAAAAGTTTGCTGAATGCACTCTGTAGTGGACACCACTTGTTCAATAGCTCCTTTGGAAAGGGACTGTCTGACTTTGTAAAAGATCCTAGCATTGCATCTTTTTATAGAGCCAATAAAGTTACAGGCAAAGTTGAGTTTAATCGATCTTACAAACTCCGTTTAAATCAAGAGGCTGTATTGCCTCCGAAAAAAGCCCTTTTAAACAAGCACGATATGATAAAGCTGAAAGAACGTGTTCTGGATGCTGCTGGACTGAAACCCTCAAATGGGTCTCAAGAGGATGGGTATCCTATCAGCGGTATTGCACGTAAAGCGAGTATAGAGAGCTTGTCCGAAACAGATGATCAGCTTGCACGGTATGAAGTGGCTAAGCGTCAACGTATTCTCTCTATGATACAGGAAATGGAACGTTTTCAAGAGAAGGCTAATAAGCAGTTACATGAAATTGAACAGTTACAGCCTTTATATCAACAACTGCAACTTGACTTTCCAGAACTGCGTTTGAAATCAATTGATTGGATTAAGAAAACTCCAGCAATTCTTGATACTCAAGCATTGCTGGAGACGACGGTTCCACAAGTACTCGAGTTGCACGATCAAGAGAGAGAGTTGCAACAGAAGATACAAGAGCAATGTGTTTGTTTGAAAGAAAGATTGGTCCAAACAGACCAATACTTTGCGCTTAATGCGACTCATCTTGCTATACCAGATGTACCCTTAGATAAAATGGAAAGGGCAATTAAAACATCCTGCGTAAAATTAGATCTATTTGAGAAACCTCAAGGTTTGACAGCCAAATTTAAATACCTCTTCAAAGCGGAAGGACTGCAAGTCTCCAGTACTTTCTTACAGAGGCTTTTAAGTCTTGTCACGAAAGCTCAAACGAATAATGCTCATGCAGTACGAGAAGCGTCAACCGCGATGCTGGATCGAATCAACAATCTGTCCATGTTGCAAACAGAAGAGGTTGATTTGATGAAAAAAGCCATTTTGGCGAAACAATTACACGGATTACAGAAACAGCTGAAGGAACATTATATATTGTTTGGCTATAAGATGCCTATTCGCACAATAGAGTGGATGGAAATAGACAACCTGATTCAGCAGGGAATCAAAAAATAACTGGCTTGTAAACTGCTTCCCCTGTTCACAGGAATAAGTGAGCAGGGGAAGACATGCCAGCAAACATTTTAGTAATACTCAGTCATCCTACCCTTGAGCATTCTCGTGTTAACCAAAGGCTGATCCTCGAAGCCAAGTCTCATCCACAGGTCGAGATCAGTGATCTGTACGAGCAATACCCAGATTTTCATATCGATGTGAAATGGGAGCAACACCGTATTACAAAGTACGACGTACTTGTGTTTCAACACCCCATTTATTGGTACAGCTGTCCATCTCTCATGAAAGAATGGATTGATTTGGTGTTGGCTTATAATTACGCCTATGGTCCTGAGGGAAAAGCGCTGGAATCAAAGACCTGGTTGTCGGTGGTATCAACAGGAGGCAACCAATCGTCTTATGAAGAAGAGGGCCTTCATAATCACTCCTTAGAAGACTTTCTTAAGCCGTTTAAATTCACTGCAAAGCTCTGCAACATGAAGTATGAGACACCTAAAATTGTCTATAACGCTCATAAACTAACTTCAGAAACACTTGAGCGGGCAGCCAACGATTACCGTGAATGTCTAGATGAATTGGCTCAAATTTCGTCGGAGTCTTAACGCGTGGATACCCATCAATTCCTCATTCAAACGCTTATTTTTTTAGTAGCAGGCGTTATTTTTGTTCCGCTTGCACAGCGAGCAGGTTTGGGAGCGGTATTAGGGTATTTGATAGCAGGGTTTTTGATTGGACCAAACGGCTTAGCATTATTAGGTGACAATATAGAAGACATCATGCACTTTGCCGAGTTTGGCGTGGTGATGATGCTGTTCATTATTGGGTTAGAATTAAGGCCCTCAAGATTGTGGGCAATGAGGGTCCCTATTTTTGGAATGGGGGCTTTACAAGTCGGCTTTACGACGCTGGTCTTATTCCTTTTTGCATTACTGCTGAACTTAAGTTGGCCTCAAGCCTTAGCGCTTGGAATGATTTTTTCGTTGTCTTCAACAGCCATTACTTTACAAACTCTGGCTGAGCGGCGACTGCTCAATACCCCTGAAGGCAAAGACGCCTTTTCTATTTTACTGTTTCAAGACATTGCCGTAATCCCTATGTTGGCGTTATTACCTCTTTTGAGCTGGACAGGCGGTGATAATGGTGAATCCAAATCGTTGTCCGAGCATATCGCCTATGCCGCCATTGTCATGGCGGTGATTGGCTCCATTGTAATGGTAGGAAAGTACGCGATTCGACCCGTTTTTAGAATGATCGCAGAAACCGGATTGAGAGAACTTTTCACTGGATTTGCGCTTTTAATTGTTGTGGGTATCGCGCTCTTAATGGGATCAATCAATCTTTCAGCGGCGCTAGGAACCTTTGTAGCCGGTGTTGTATTGGCTGACAGTGAATACCGGCATGAGCTCGAATCTGAACTTGAACCCTTTAAAGGTTTATTGCTGGGTTTGTTTTTTATTTCAGTCGGCGCCAGTACGAATATACAGCTCTTTTTGGAAGATCCTGCTCGAGTTTTGTTATTTGTATTGTTTCTTATGTTAGTAAAAGCGCTGAGCATTATTGTTATTGCGCGTATATTTAAACGCTCAGCCGGGCAAGCGATTAGAGTGGGGTTGTTTTTAGCGCAAGGCGGTGAGTTTGGGTTTGTCTTATTTACATTCGCATCCAAAAATCATGTGTTTAGCGATGAAGTCTTCAATGTAGCTATGTTGGTAGTTGCGCTTTCAATGGCGGTTACGCCTATTGCCATAAATGTAGGCTTGAAATGGACGAATGTCATTATTTCAAAGCGTCTGAAAAAATCAGGCCCCGATTACGATTACCCCAGTGATCAAGGCCTGGTGATATTGGCGGGTTATGGTCGTTTTGGGCAAATCATTGGGCGTGTACTACGCCACAGTGGTTATGAAATAACGGTTTTGGAAAGAGATGCTGAGCAAGTCGAGCTGGTTCGGAAATTCGGTTCAAAAGTGTATTACGGCGATGCTTCACGCGTAGATCTGCTGCATGCTGCAGGTGCTCATCAAGCTCTGGCCATTGTGTTGGCGACGGATGATCATGAGCGTAATAAGCAAATTTTTGAAGTCTGTAAGAAACATTTTCCTAATTTAAAAGTATTTGCTAGAGCCAGAGGCAGAATCGATGCTTATGAGTGGTTACAGTTAGGCGCTGATTATGTGGTGAGAGAAACCTTTCATTCGGCCTTGGTGATGAGTGAAAAATTATTAGCAACTTTAGGTTTTAGAAAACATCAAGCGCATCGTTTAGTGAAAACTTTTCAGTATCACGATCGACGAGATATGGAGCGAATGGCCGCTAAGTATCTTGATGAGAATGGCTATATTTTTGAAAGTAAAAAGAATCGCGCCAGTTTGGAAGCGGTTTTAAAAGACGAGTTAAAACACCATAATGAATTTCATGACGAGGTGTGGGTTCGTCCGACGGATCGCGAGGATAATCAAGGTTCAGAGCGCAACTGAAACATCACTCACATTCAACGAGTATGAACGTGAGTGATGGTAAAATAATGATTATTCTTCTGGTAAGGCGCGAACGGCTCCTTGATCAGCGCTTGTGGCCAGCAACGCATAGGCTTTGAGTGCTTTGCTCACTTGACGTGGACGTTGGTGGGCTGGCGTCCAAGGCTTATTTGAGTTCTGCATCTCATACCGACGTTGTGACAACGTCTCTTCTGTAACATCAATGGAAATGCTTCTGTTCGGGATGTCGATGAGGATACTGTCCCCTTCTTGAATCAGAGCAATATTTCCTTCGGCTGCGGCTTCTGGGGAAACGTGCCCGATGGATAGACCGGAGGTTCCACCTGAAAAGCGGCCATCAGTAATCAGCGCGCAGGATTTGCCCAAGCCTTTGGATTTTAAGTAACTGGTGGGATACAACATTTCTTGCATGCCGGGTCCACCGCGGGGGCCTTCATAACGGATGATTACTACATCTCCCGCTTCGATCTTATCCTCTAAAATGGCTTGTACGCTGCATTCTTGTGATTCAAAGACGCGTGCCCGACCAGTGAACGTTAATATGGAAGCATCTACCCCTGCGGTTTTAACAACGCAACCATTGGGTGCCAAATTACCATAGAGTACGGCCAAGCCGCCCTCTTGAGCATAAGCGTGTTCAAGGTCGCGAATACACCCATTGACGCGATCACCATCGACACTCGGCCAACGGGTGGATTGTGAAAAGGCCACTTGTGTAGGTATACCGGCAGGACCAGCACGGTAAAAAGTCAGCACTTTTTCATCGTGCGTCGAGCGAATGTCCCAATGAGCAATGGCCTCGGCCAGTGTTGGAGAATGAACCGTGGGTACGTTGGTGTTAAGTAGATTCGCTCTTGCCAGCTCCCCTAGAATAGCCATGATTCCACCCGCGCGGTGTACATCTTCCATGTGGTATTTCTGGATGTTGGGTGCGACCTTGCACAACTGGGGGACTTTCCGACTGAGTCGATCAATGTCTTTCATATCAAAATTGAGCTGAGCTTCTTGAGCGGCAGCCAACAGATGTAAGATGGTATTCGTCGAGCCTCCCATTGCAATGTCGAGAGTCATGGCGTTCTCGAAGGCTTCAAAAGACGCAATTTTTCGAGGCAAAACATCTTCGTTATTGTCTTCATAATAGGCTTTGGCAAGGCCGACAATGCGCTCACCGGCTTCGTCAAAGAGACGGCCTCGATCAGAGTGTGTGGCTAAAAGAGTACCGTTTCCTGGCAAGGCTAATCCGAGCGCTTCTGTTAAGCAGTTCATGGAATTAGCCGTAAACATCCCCGAACAGGAGCCGCAGGTGGGACAGGCACTGCGTTCATATTCATCGACGGTTGCTTGGTCAACGTTGCTGTCGGCAGCGATCACCATCGCATCAACCAGGTCCAAACCATGATTGGCCAGTTTCGTTTTGCCAGCCTCCATTGGGCCACCTGATACAAATATGGTGGGAATATTTAGCCTCATGGACGCCATCAGCATGCCCGGCGTGATTTTGTCACAGTTGGAAATGCAAACGAGTGCATCAGCACAGTGCGCGTTGACCATGTATTCAACGCTGTCGGCAATTATTTCTCTGGATGGGAGTGAGTAGAGCATGCCGTCATGGCCCATCGCGATGCCATCATCGACCGCGATGGTATTGAATTCTTTGGCAACACCCCCAGCCGCTTCGACTGCGCGGGCAACTTTTTGGCCAAGGTCTTTCAGGTGAACGTGCCCAGGAACAAATTGAGTAAAGGAGTTGGCAATGGCAATAATGGGTTTTGAAAAATCCTCATCTTTCATACCCGTAGCACGCCATAATGCGCGTGCTCCTGCCATGTTACGCCCTTCGGTAGTGGTTTTTGAACGGTATTTTGGCATGACTAAGGTCCTACTATCCCCAAATGGTCATGTGATGGTGCAGTACTTCTGGCAGCCATTGTTGCTTTTTAAAGAGGCTGCCTGACTGGGTGTATGCAACGTTAAGCAGAAGGGGTGTTGTTGTGTTTCATAACGCTGTTTTGAGTCCGAGAGAGCAGTGAGGTCATTTCACGGTCAATCAAGTAAAGTCCTTTGCCGTCTTCACCGATCAGCTCAATCTTATCCAGCACTGTTTTGAAGAGCTTCTCTTCTTCATGTTGTTCTGCAACGTACCACTGTAAAAAGTTAAAAGTGGAGTAGTCGTGTTCAGAGAACGCAGTATGAGCGAGTTCATTGATTTTTTTCGTGATATAAACTTCGTGCTCGTAGGTTTGCTTAAAAATATCCGTCAGTGAGTTGTATTCGATAGGAGGGGGCTGGATGGTACCCAACACTGGCAGTGCACCGGTTTCGTTTACATAGGTAAAGAGGCGATGCATGTGTTCCATCTCTTCATTAGAGTGATGCTTTAAGAATTCAGCACTTCCCTCGAACCCCTTGAACTCACACCAGGCGCTCATTTGTAAGTACAGGTTTGAACTGTAAAATTCCAAATTAATTTGGTCGTTGAGGCTTTCAACCATGCGTTCGCTGAGCATTGGGTGTCTCCCTTTCAAGCTGGCCTGCGCAGAGATTTATCCGTTAGGCAGTGGTGGGCTTATAAGTGTGCACACACTGCCAGACTGTCGTCTTTATCCTAGCCATTATGGCACTCCTACCTAAGGAATACACCCATCCCATCTTCCCAAAAGGGGAGTCATTTGTTTCGAGAATCGTCAATATCAGCCTACGCTTTAGAGGTCACCTATTCATCAAGGGTGTTTGTGATGAGATTGGGATGTCTTAGCACCTTAGTTGCACTTGCAGTGCTATCGGGTTTGTTGCCACAGACAGGGAAGGCAGAGGTCCTTAAGTTTGCTATAGGGGAGTGGCCTCCATATCTGTCTAAAACCAGTCCGCACTACGGGTTTGCGACGCACGTCGTGCAAAAGATTTTTGAAAAACATGGCTATCAACTTGAATATGGGTTTTTCCCTTGGAAGCGCTCCATGTTGATTGCGTCAACCCCTGAATGGAATGGAACCTTTACCTGGACTTATACAAAAGAAAGGGAGAAAGACTTTAAATTTAGTATTCCTTTTTATAAGAGTAATACTCATTTAATGTTTGTTAAAGACAAGGCACTCGAGAGTGCCAGTTTGAATGATGTTGAAGCGTTAAGAATAGGCATTACTAATGGGTACACCTATGGTTTAGCCTTTCAAGGGAAATTAGAAAGCGGCACCCTGAAAACGCAGACGAGAGCCTCTGATGCTGAGAATATTCAGGCATTACTGGATAATAAAATTGATGTGTTTTTGGTAAACAATTTGGTTGGTATGAGCCTGGCCAGACGATTGTACCCTGACAGCGTATCCTTTTTAAGGTTATCGAAAGAACCCATTTATACGAATAACCAGCATGTTCTCTTTAATAAAAATAATGCTTTAACAGATAAATTAATTGAATTGTTTAATCAAGAAATAAAAGCGTTAGAACGTTCTGGTGAAGTGGATCGTATGACGATGGAAACGCTAAATGGTTTTTATGATCCTGCTCCAGGAGATAATGAATAGATATGCCTTCAGCAATTGCATCAATGAGGTGGCGCTGGTTTCTGAGAGGATGAGTTAAAGGAGAAAATATGTCTTTTTTGAAATACTTTTTTATATGTTGGCTCGGGTGGGTGGCCATTATTTTATCTTCCTTTGGGGACCCTGTCATTAGAATAACCAACAGTGAATGGCCTCCCTATCAAGCACCGACAGCAAAGCATTTTGGTGCGGCTTCTCACATGGTCGTTGAAATATTTAAAGAGTCCAATATTGGTGTGGAGTTTGACTTTATACCTGATAACCGAGCATTAAAAATGACAAAGTCGGGTAAATACGATGCAACGTTTTTATGGTCAAAGTCCTCTGAGCGTGAACAAGACTTTGTGCTATCTCAACCCTTATTTGTGGTCGAAGAAGTTCTGTTGCATACCTCTGCTCATGAGTTTTCGATCAACGGTTACGAAGACATGAAACCTCATCGATTAGGCGTAACATTGGGGTATTTCTATGGTGATGCTTTTGAAAAAGCTAAGACCGAATATAAATTTCGTATACAAACCTCTTCATCGGACGCAGAGAGTTTGGAACGTTTATTGACGGATAAGGTGGATCTGATTATAGGGGTGCCTGAGACAATGATGGTGCTAGCAAGAAAGTATCACTCAGACAAGGTAGATCACTTGCGAGTTATTCCCTTTGTTGTTCAAAAAGCCGACTACTATGTCTTATTTTCAAAAAAATCCAAAGAATTAAACCGATGGGTGTCGGCCTTCGAAAAAGGGTACAATAAGCTTAAGCAAGAAGGGAGATTGAAAAAGATCGCAAATGCGATGTTGGAAGGTGAGTACGACCCTCCGGTTAAGTGATTGACATCTCTTATTAATGCTTCGATTGATTCTCTGTTTCTGATGAGTTTTGTATGCCAAATGAAGTTGAATTAAAACTGTGGTTTCCACCTAATGCGAGAGACCAAATAGCAGAGCGGCTTCAACGGTGTGGGTTGGAGCAAAAGGCCAGTGTCCAAGTTAGCAATCAATATTTGGATACGCCTGACTTAGCTTTGAATCAAGCAACTTGTGCATTGAGGATTCGTCGTTTGGGGCAACAATGGTTGCAAACCTTTAAAACTCAGGGAAGCAGTGAGCAAGGATTGCATCAACGCCAAGAGTGGGAATGGTCATTGGATCAACCAACCTTGAACCTGGAGTTACTGACTAAGGTAGCAAATGAAAGCGTGCTACCTGGGATTCATTGGGAAGACGTCGTCCCCTTATTTCAGACCGATTTTGAACGTACGCTCTGGGTTGATCCTAAATCACCGGAAGCCATCGAAATCGTTGTCGATACGGGTAAAGTATTTTTGCCTCAAGAGGGTCATGAAGAATGCATATCTGAAATTGAGCTTGAGTTAAAGGCAGGTTCAGAGACTGATATTTGGTTAGCAGCAGAAGCATTGACTCAAGAGCTACCGCTTTTACCCTCCAGCATAAGTAAAGCCGAGAGAGGGTATCGGTTGATGGATATCAATCAATGGGAGGCGCTAGCCGAGGAACGGATACAAGCCCCTTGTCAGTCGATTGCCGATGTCATCTGGGGGCTTGAGTATTTGCGCTTCCATTATTTTGTAATAGGAAACAATCAACCCACCACTCAGTCAGGTAAAAAGGGTAATGAACCTGTTTATCAGTGGGTAAGGGCCTATCCCAATGATCGCATTCAGTCGTTATTAGATCAGTGCTTGTCAAATCAGTTTAAAAAACATGATGCCGTTCAAGCTCTAGGACAAAAGCTGCTTGCTAAGGTGCGCAATGCGGCTACCATGGCTCCCATAAAAGGTTTGGGCTAAACATGACAACCCTCTACCTTGGTAGACTTCGCATCGTGCCCATGGAAACCCTAGGGGTAAGCCCTAGACTTAAGTGATTCGCATCAAAAATTAAATCACCCAGATGAGCAAGCCGTCATTTGGATAGAAGGGGAAGTGTTCGGTGTCTGAACCACGTTTGTCACTGATGAGTCTAGCCGAATGGCTAGTAAAAGACGGCCTAATAACCCAAGAAGACAAACTGGAACTCTTGTCTCTACCCAAATCGACTTCTCGAGAACGCCAACACCCTGTGACTTGGATTGCGGATCAGCAATACATCAATCGAATGACAGGGCATCCATTCACAGAAGAGGGTCTTGTTGAGTGGCTCTCTGAACGATATAAAATGCCCTGGGTACACATAGACCCCCTCAAAATTAAGGTGGGGTCTATTACTCAAGCGATGTCGTTTAAATTTGCCCAAATACATCATATTTTACCGGTTGAGGTGACGCCCGATCACGTCACCATCGCATGTGCTGACCCCGGTGTAACCACCTGGGTCAGTGATATTGAACACATTAACCGACGACCTATTCACCGGGTGTTAGCGGCACCATCAGACATCGCCCGTTATACGGTCGAATTTTTTACACTGGCCCAGTCGATTGCGGGTGCGACCGAACAGCATGGAAAACGGGCACTCAATAGCATTGAGTCAATTTTGGAGCTGGGCTCAGGAGGGGCGTTAGAGGCCGATGATGAGCACGTAGTCCGCATAGTGGACTGGTTGTTTGGTTACGCCTTTGAACAGCGGGCCAGTGATATTCATTTGGAACCACGACGTGAGCTTTGTCATTTACGTTTTCGGATCGATGGGGTATTACACAAAGTCTATGATCTTCCAGCACAAGTCGGTGCTGCCATTACCAGTCGAATAAAATCGCTTGGCCGCATGAACATAGCGGAAAAAAGGCGGCCTCAAGACAGCCGTCTAAAAACGCGTGGCCCGGACGGAGATGAAGTCGAACTGCGTTTATCCACAATGCCAACTGCCTTTGGTGAAAAGTTGGTTATGCGGATTTTTGATCCAGAAGTTTTATTAAGAAGCTTTTCCGAATTGGGCTTTCGAAAAGACGAACGCCAGCGTTGGCAGGATATGGTTCATCACAGCGCGGGTATTGTATTGGTGACTGGGCCAACGGGTTCGGGTAAAACCACCACGTTGTACTCAACCTTAAAAAGCTTGGCTACGCCTGAAGTCAATGTCTGTACTGTAGAAGACCCTATTGAATTAATTGAACCCTCGTTTAATCAAATGCAGGTGCAGCACAACATCGATTTAGACTTTGCCAGTGGTATTCGTTCTTTGTTGAGGCAAGACCCTGACATCATCATGGTGGGTGAGATTCGGGATCTTGAAACCGCTGAAATGGCCGTTCAGGCAGCTTTAACAGGGCATTTGGTGTTATCAACATTACACACTAACGATGCGCCTTCAGCGATCACGCGTTTATTGGATATTGGCGTTCCCTCCTATTTAATTCGTTCGGCACTGTTGGGCATTATGGCCCAGCGGTTAGTGCGCTTGCTTTGTCCAAACTGTAAAGCCCCAGGCGATCTGAAAGAGGATGAATGGAAAATCATTACGCGTCCTTGGAAAGTCCCAATGCCGAAGCAAGTCTTTGAGCCGGTTGGCTGTTTGCAATGTCGAAATACAGGATTCTTGGGTCGAGCAGGTGTCTATGAAGTGATGACCATGTCTGATTCGATGGCCGGTTTAATCACGAGTGACGTGGATATTGCTCGATTGCGTAATCTTGCTATGAAAGACGGTATGCATACCTTGAGGTTGGCAGGTGCGCAAAAAGTTGCAGAAGGCGTCACTACGGCTGCAGAGGTCATTCGAGTCACGCCCGCTTCTATCCGCGAACTTGGCTAACCACTCCGGTTGGCTAGGTTGATTTAAAATACTATGCAGGCTAGAGTCCCCCGAAATGGTTGCCCCTTTCATTGATATTTGAAAGTGTTTGAATGTTACATTCCTACACTGCTTGAATCGCCATGACCCTAAATAAATGTTCCCGCTAAATTAGGAGTGCCTCATTATTGTGACCCCTGCTGAAGCCGGTGAGACAAAAGATGAATCAACTCGGTTGATAACGCCTTGGTTCATTGATGTGGAGGCATCAGGCTTTGGAGCTGGGAGCTACCCGATTGAAGTCGCCTTTGCTCGTGAAGATGAATCCTTGGAATCGTGCTTGATTTGCCCATTAGAGACTTGGACACATTGGTCTGATGACGCTGAGCGTTTGCATGGTTTATCCCGATCTCAGCTTATACAAGAAGGTTTATCGGTGTTAGCAGTAGCGGAGTGGCTTAATCAAGAACTGAAAGGGAAAACCCTTTATTCTGACGCTTGGCATTATGACTTTTCGTGGGTGCACCGGTTATTCAGTGAGGTCAATCAATTGCCAGAGTTTAAAATGGCCTCCATTGAAGAGCTGTTAACGGAAGAAGAGAGTCGGCAGTGGGCGATTTGCAAAGCGGACGTTGCCGCCAGTTTGCAACTGCCGGCACATCGAGCACAACCGGATGTGAAGGTCTTGCAGGCGACGTATAAAACGGTCAAAGCCTTCAGTTCAGGTCCATAATATTGACCCAAGAAAGAAACGGATTGTTGCTTACAGCGGGATTCCTTTCCCAGTGCTTCCAAAATCCCTATCCCATTATTTAAACATCTTTAGGTGCGCTGTAGGTCTCAATGCCTGAGCTGCCAGCAACGATAAGAGTATCTGCTCGACGTTTGGCAAAAAGACCGTTGGTGACTTGGCCTGTTAACTGATTCAGTTCTGCCTCTAATGCTTCCGGATCTTCAATGACCCATCCGTAGACATCCAAAATGACATTGCCGTTGTCTGTCGTGACGCCTTGACGGTAGACCGGGTCACCTCCTCGTTTAACAATTTCACGCGCAACATAGGAACGAGCCATCGGGATAACTTCAATTGGGATTGGGAAGCCCCCTAATACATCCACTTGTTTTGATTCATCAACCAGGCAAATAAAGTGCGACGCGCAAGTGGCTAAGATTTTTTCGCGAGTCAGCGCTGCACCACCGCCTTTTGTCATCGTTAGATGGGGCGTGACTTCGTCAGCACCATCAATATAAAAAGGGACCTGACCAACCGCGTTGAGATCGTATACGGGAATGCCATGTTGCTGTAAGCGTTTAGCGGATACGTCAGAACTGGCGACGGCTCCATCAAAGTGCCCCTTAAATTTGGCCAGAGCATCAATGAATAAGTTGGTGGTTGACCCGGTGCCAATCCCTAGAATGGTGCTGGATTCTAGGTGAGGGCGAATATGCTCAATGGCCCTGTCAGCGACTTGCTGTTTGAGCGCATCCTGGGAGGGTGCTGCCTGTTGCGAATGGTCCGACATGGTACCTATTCCCTTTGCCAGTGACGATAAACACAGCCCAATGGTCGGCGGGCTTTATCCGATCTTGAAGAACATGCATTATAAAGGAAATTGAAGTCTGCTGTCCTTGGGCACTTTCAGGATGAAACCGATTTGGGGATGAAAGGGAGAAGGCCAATTGGACAAGTGAGTGACAAAAAACCACGCTTCAAATGAGAAGCTGAACCTCACTCACACAGTAGACCTTGTATACATATAAAACGCAGTAGGAATCAATCATGACTGACGAGGTGGTCAAGCGCATACTCTTAGCCGACGTGTACGCAGTTGCAAAGGAAACCCCTTTGCAAGCGGCTCCCATTTTATCTGAACGCTTGCAACAGCAAGTAATGATCAAGCGTGAAGACCTCCAGAGTGTGTTCAGTTTTAAAATTAGGGGCGCTTACAACCGAATTCGTCAGCTTGATGACGATGAAAAAAAACGAGGCATTATTGCAGCTTCAGCCGGGAACCATGCGCAGGGGGTTGCGGTAGCGGCCAAGCATCTAGGTTTAAAAGCCGTGATTGTGATGCCTAAAACCACACCCGACATTAAAGTTAACTCCGTCAAAGCGCATGGGGCCGATGTGCGGCTCATCGGAGATACCTTTGATGAGGCTTTTGCTTACTCCCAGTCGCTTGTGCAGGCTGAAGGATTAACTTACATCCATCCCTATGATGATCCTGAAGTAATCGCAGGGCAGGGAACGGTGGGTGTTGAAATGATGCGCCAGGCAGGAAACCAGTTAGACGCTATCTTCTTACCTGTCGGTGGCGGTGGGCTGATCGCGGGTGTTGCGACCTACGTTAAATACTTGAACCCGCAAACGAAAATCATTGGTGTTGAATCGACAGAATCAGCATCTTTGGCAGCGGCTCTTAAAGCTCAGTCATTGGTCCGTTTACCTCAAGTGGGCATCTTTGCGGATGGTGTTGCTGTGGCTCAAACGGGCAGTCACACGTGGCCACTTTGTCAGCAATATGTGGATGAAGTCATCCAAGTTTCACCGGATGAAATCTGTGCAGCCATCAAAGATCTTTTCGTTGAAACGCGTGCAATTGCTGAACCCTCAGGTGCTCTGGCGCTTGCGGGACTGAAAAAATACTCACAGCGTACTGAACAGCCGAATCAGCGGTTAGCAGCCGTATTGAGTGGCGCTAACGTTAATTTCGACCGCTTGCGTTACATTGCCGAGGTAGCAGAAGTTGGGGAAGGTCGTGAAGTCATTTTGGCGGTGACCATCAATGAGAAACCGGGTAGCTTTAGAGCGTTCTGCAAACTTTTAGGTAAGCGAGCAATCACTGAGTTTAATTATCGTTTTGCCGATGAAGACGCTGCTCAAATATACGTTGGTATTAAGCTCGATCGAGACGAATCACGCTCTGAGTTGATCCAGAAGCTGCAAGATGCGGGTTATTCGGTGATGGATTTAAGCGATGATGATACCGCTAAGTATCATGTGCGTCACATGGTCGGCGGGCATCCGCCTCCGCAAGTGACGGATGAGCGCTTATACCGATTTGAGTTTCCAGAACGTCCTGGTGCGTTAATGAATTTCCTGGAGCGGCTGGGGCAAACTTGGAATATTTCACTGTTTCATTATCGTAACCACGGAGCGGCGTACGGAAGGGTTTTGGTTGGTTTGCAGGTGCCTGAAAGCGATTTAAAACGTTTCTCAGAAGCGGCTGATGAGATAGGCTACGCCTATTGCGAGGAGTCGGACAACCCGGCATATCAGCTTTTTTTGGCGAGAAAGCCAAAGAACTAACGCGTCGCTGAATTCAGCCATTGCTTGAGGCGCAGAAGTTGTAACGTCTCACACCACATGAACTATGCTTTAACGAGATCGGCCCTTAGGAATCTCGTGGCGGCGAGTCTATTTCATAAGGGGTGGTGCTCCGTACAGCTTGGGAGCCTCTATGAAGCAATCGCTCAGTGGAAAGTTTATTGGCCTGAACCTGATTGCCATTACCTTGATTTTGGCTGGGTTCGGGTTTTACGCCTATCAAAGTACTCGTGTAGATCTAGAAAAAACGTTAGTCGAACGTTCCGATTTACTGCTTGGGCGGTTGCAATTGAGCTTGCCCATGGCCATGTGGAACTACGAAGAAGAACAAATCCGTAAGATTATTACCTCTGAAGCAGAAGCCAGCTTCGTACACGCCATTATCATTGTGGACAACGATAATAACGTACGTGGCGTAACGCGCAATGAAGAGGGTGAAATCGTTGAATTAACAGAAGTTCCAGAAGATTATCCTCACATAAAAATAGGTGAATTACAGTTTATTGAAGGGGAATCTGCTAACCCCCTCGGGCAAGCCCGTTTGTTCTTAGATATGACACGCATTGAAATGCGGCTCCAGGGTTTATTGATCCAAACGGTTGGTCAAGTGATCATTCTGGATGTTTTGGTCGTTCTGATTATGTCTTTGATGTTAAGACAGATTGTCTTGAAACCCCTAAACCAGGCAACAGAAGCATTGCGTGACATCTCACAAGGGGATGGAGATTTAACCAAGCGGTTAAGCGAAGCTCGAAAAGATGAATTAGGGGCCTTAAGTCGGTGTTTTAACCAGTTTGTCGATAAGCTACAAAAGGTCATAGAACAGGTAGGGCAAAATGCCCACCAGCTGGCGGCTGCATGCCACGAAACGACCGCGGTTACGAATCAGTCAAAACTGTCCATTGAACGTCAACGTCAAGAGATTCAGCATGTAGCGGAGTCGGTATCAACGCTGTTGCAAAACATCGAGAGCGTTGCGGACAACGCGGACAATGCCATGACGATGGCCTCCGATGCTTCGAACCGAGCTGGAGAAGGTAATCAGGCGGTGGATTCGACTGAGCGAGCTGTCAAAACGCTCTTCAGTGACGTAGAAAATGCGGCCAATGTGATCAAAGAATTGGAAACCCAAAGTCAGTCAATCGGAACCGTGTTGGATGTGATTCGGGGAATTGCCGAGCAAACCAATTTGTTGGCGTTGAATGCTGCTATTGAGGCTGCTCGAGCCGGTGAGCAAGGTCGAGGCTTCGCGGTGGTGGCAGATGAAGTACGGTCTTTGGCTCAGAGAACTCAAGAGTCAACCGAAGAAATCCAAAAAATGATTGAGAAACTCCAGCAAGGTACGATGGAAGCCGTCAAAGCCATGGAAGTTGGATTCAGTCGAGCAGAGCATTGTGTGGAAGACATTACGCGGACAGGAAAGACTATTTCAACCGCTAACGAGATGATTTCAGGGATTAAATCCATCAACGAAAAGATCGCCAGTATCATGGAAACTCAACGTCGTTATTGCAGTGAAATCGACAACAGCATGAAAAATATCGGCGTTGTTTTGGATGAGTCAACAGATGGGGCCGCTCAGCTGGTTGAAGCGAGCGAAGAGCAAGACCGTTTGGCTCATAATCTCCATGGTTTGATGGAGCAATTTAAGGTTTAACCTATTCCGATATATTCCTCCGATGAATATCCTTGCTTTTCAAGGTGCCTAAGCCTCTCCCTGTCGTTTATATTGTGACTGTTTTTGCAAATGAACCGATGCGTTTAAAAATTCATTGCTGGGAAGGCTACTTAATATCCTATTTTATTAAGGCTTTTCAATAATCGGCTGAGGTTAAATTTTATCTCATGAGAGGAGCATTACTGGGTGCTTTATACTGTAGGGAAAAATCCTGCACTTTCAAAAAACTCCTCTGATCCCCATTTTTATGAGACGGTAATTTCTCATCGAGTGACCCAGGCATCTCGACGCCTGCGATTGGATTGCAGTGAAGCAAGACCTCATTCGGCTTTGGGCTAATACAAGCTTTCCGAGCTTGTGAGAACAAAGGTATTGGAATTACCGATCACTGCTTAGTTGCAAGTAGACTCGAGTTTAGGGGTGGGTCAGGCTCTTTAACTAACTCAAGCCTAAAAAAATATCAGTAGATGAAATGTATGCTTTTCAAAGCATAGATTGAAATTAGGTGATTTTCAGCTCCATGTGATAAAGGGGTTGGAATCTTACTCTAATATACAGAAAAAATGTCGTAAACATTAACTGCTTGTTTAATACGACCAGATCAATAAGCATTTGATAATTTTAATGCAAAACATCTGAGACATGCCAAACCAGAGCAGAATATCCTCAAGAATGCCTTTGTTGGACGTTCTGCAAGCTGGCTTAGCTATCAATAATTGATTTATCTTTCAAACTACACGTTTGGTTGAAAATGGATCAGTCAGCTAGTTTGGCCTAACGCGTACGCCGGTGATAACGGTTTTGCCGCCCTTATTGCTATCACAAATGTATTGTAATTTAACCTTGCTACCAGACATCATAGCTGCCGTTAAAATTGTATAGTACTCATCATAATTTGCAAGATCATCACTTTTAAGCAACAAATACACCTTTCTGTGCTTCCAAGAAGTGCACTGACTTTCTTCATCAAGGTAGATATCTATGTAAGTAGGCCAAGTTTTAATCTCAGTTATTGTACGGTAACCAGTGTTATTTCTCTTTTCATCGGCTATGGCTGATTGACAGAATAAAGTTATCAGGCAAGCGATGCAGGTAAATAGATTTTTTATTGATCTGAGATGTTTGATTAGATGTGTCATGCAAGTGTGTCATTTTTAGTTATGTGAATTTATTAACATGCTAACAATAAAGTTAATTTGGTTCAATTTATTTAGGGTAAAATGGAATATGTGTAATGAAATTAATCGCTTTATATTATATCAGCTATTGGATACAATGCCCTCCAAATTAGCATTCCAATAATACTTACTACCTACCTATGAATATCAAAACTTCTCTTGTTTTAAGCTTGCTCATGGGAGCAACTTCTGTTTATTCCAATAATTCACCCTCTCCCTTTCATGATCGTAGCTATGAAGTTTGGGAAGGGGATTATGATGGTGATGGAAAGGATGATCTGTACTTAAAAGCTAAGCGCTATACCAATGTTGTAAAATTCCGATCATTTGTTACACCTCTGCCGTTATATAAACACCCTTCATATTTACTTTCAAATTTCAAAAATAGCCCAAAGCCAACACGATTAAAGCAATGGGCACATAATGCGGCCTCTACTGGTATGCGTCAGGTTCAATATAAGTTAGCCAGCGGCTATTTTAATGATGACCGCATGCTGGACTTAGTATTCAAAAGGCCTGATTTTAAATATCCAACTTTTACTTTGTTTCAAGCAACCAATAATCCAAAACCCGAGATCAAGTTTTTTTCTGACATCAAGCATTTAGTAGCCCCTATTTTCAACAAAGTATATCATACATCAGAAAATGCTCCTCTTAGGTATCAAAATCATCTCATTGTAAATAACTCTTCAACCTCTGAAATAATTGAATCATATCAAAATGGTGTTTTAACTACCGATTGGAATGTCTTATATGGAAGCCAAGAACGTGGTTTGTTCTTTCGTTCATTAAGGGAACTTAGGGAATTAATTGACAAAAATCCAGAAACTTTCTCAGATATAAGATTTTCCAATCTTTATTTAGATATCCTTTACGATTGGTCAAAAGCTGAGCTGTTTTACTTTAAAAAGCTAAAAGAAGAAATTTATATCAAAAGAGTGGCTACCAGGCTAACCGATGGTAACGATGAACAAGCAGCTTGGAGTTCGGAGCAAGAACAGTTAAGGCAGGCCCTAAGTAAGCTAGAAGCACCGCTTAGAGAGTACGAGTTGATGCTTAAAAATGATCGATATGCGAATATCATTAAGCATCATAGTTATTCTAGAAAGGTCACAACGACAGATCCCCTTAACAATAGTAGGCAAGTCACTTTATACGATCACCATAAAGATGTTGACATGCTTTATACCTTAGCATCACAAACCCTCATTGCTAAAACAGAGCACTTTGATATTGAAAGTGAACGAGCGTTAGATAGATATAAAGACTTTTTAGAACGAATGGAAGAACTTGATCAGCAAGTACTTGAAACATTTGAAGGCAAGCTGCCATCGAATACGACGCTAACCCAGACAGTGAAATATAAGAATATTAATCGTTATTCGAATGTCAAATTCGCACTAGCTGATTTCATGGAGGCTACTATAAAAGCAAAAATATTGATTGCTAATAAAGGGAAGCAGGGAAGTATCTTTGGTAGTAATCCGAAAACAAATATTATTTTATTTGACGAAAATACTAATAGTGTGAAAGCTATTCAGAAAAGGTTGGATCTTGGTTTCTTTAAGACAGCTAAAGAAAGTTTTGAAAAAGCCGTCAACATATACCGTGACTATAGAGTTACGAGTGATAAGTTGGCAGATAATTTTAATAATAGACTGAATATTTTAAATAATAAGATTGTAGAGTTGGCAGGATATCGATTAACTCCTGCATGCTTTAATAGTAATGCTTGTGAAATACCAGCAGAAAAAAGTTTAAAAGGTAGTCTGGTAGATCAACATGCTAACTTGGTTATTTCAGCTGATCTCGCATTAGAAAAAGCACGATTAGAAAGAACCGCTCATTTAGATGTAATCCAGGTTGAGAAAGATCGGTTCATAAAATTGAACCGACTTAATCATCTAGAGATGGATATTGTAACTGAACATGGCGTAGATACTATCACTTGGACACGTTTTATAAATAAAATTAAAGAGAAATATGAGAAAGAAAAAAAGCATAAAGTCGATATTTATGGGGACGAGTTAGTGCAAGCCGCTAAAGAAGTTAGGGATTCAAGGCTGCCGCGTTCTGGAGGTAGTAGAAAAGCAGGTATTATGTCAGCTGAAGCAAATTCGCTATACATGTATAGGCTTGCAAATATAGAGATTAATTCTTTTAAAGAGCTAGAAAAGCCACAGGAAGAAGTAGTTCGATTAAATACAAGATATAAGGAAACTATTCTGGCTAATGCAGATGAAAAGGATCGTGTAGAACATGAAGCTAGACTGAATAAGCTATTGGCAATGCTTCCTTCATTTAATAAGGGAGTGAAGCAGGCTGAACAGAATTTAAAATATCAAAAGAATGCGTTTGCAGGAACCCTTGCCCAAATTAAAGACACAATAAATGAAATTGAGAAAGTTACAAACCAAGTATCGAAACGATTCTATGCTGACCCTATTCACAGAACAAACCTAGATGCTTCTGTTGTAAAAGCAGCGAACGATTTAGAAATAGCTAAGCGATGGACTATTTATTGGATTAATGCCTACTTTAATCGATTTGGCGAATACCCAAGTTATTCAGAAACAAATGAAAACACCATTGACTATGATTTAAAGCGTATTGTACAAGCTAGAAATTGGGAATCCTTAAAAGCCTACGTAGAAGAGGTTGATGAAAAGCTTGCTGAGCATTCTACACATAACTTCCAGTCTAACTCAGTTGAGCTTTCATTAAAGCGACATACTTTTGCTTTATATAACAATAGCCCTGACCATGAATATAAGGTAAACCCTATGCGCTATGCCTCTAAGCGTTATATTGAAAATCATAAAGCCAATAATGGTGATGAAATAAAGGAAACTTATATTGAAGGATTAGGGGCTCAAGAAACCTTTAGTAAATTGTTAGAAGCCTTTAATATTGAAGATGAGCAAAATAATAAATGGATCGAATTCCACTTTAGTACAACAAATGCTTTGAATAGCAACTTATTTAGAGCGCCAACATTTCGTCAGCATCAGGACGGCCGAACGTGCATTACCCAAGCGGGAATGGCTTCCGATACGATTAAATCCATTGGAGTTAAAATCATCACACAAAATGGTGCGACGGATTTAGCAGCATTTCCGCCAGAGGTTCAGTTGACCTATGGTGGCATGGAGCAAAGACGTCCGAGTTTCCCTGTCACTGTGAATGATGCTTTAACCGTACAATCGACACCCGCTTCCTTCGTGACCCTAGTAAGAGGTCGTCCAGAGTTCGAAAGCTTTTTAACCATCAATCCGGCACCTGTTATTTTAGATAGCTCATCCAATAATCACGCTGAAAAAAGCCTTAAGCTAGATAAGAGCTTTAAAGAACATAGTGTGGCAGCAACAAATTGGAAATTACGAATTCAAAGTGTGGTGGATGGTTACAACATCATAAACCCTGTTGACATAGAGGATATTGTTCTGGTGATTAATCATGAGTATAAGCGCCAGAGTGTTGCCAATTTAAAGTGCACTCACCCTGCACGCTAATATGAAGTATATCTGTTTAATCAATTAAACTATTTTGCCAGGCTACAGTGCTTGTAGCCTGGCTTTCTAACAAAATTCTGATGTATTGATAGAATGAAACCAATAAAAAGACTGCTGTCCTTGGGGTTAATCTCGCTGATTAGCTTAGCAGGTGCAAATACACTTGCATCAAACATTGCTACGATCAAATCCGCGATCCACCCTTCCAAAATAACGCTTCCCAAAGGCCCTGGTACCTTTGAAGGGCTCGGGGAATCTTTTGTTCCTCACTTGAATACGGGCACTAGCTCCTTTACTTATGCTTTTAGCGTGCCTGCAGGACAGAGTGGATTTGCGCCAGGCTTGGCATTAAATTATAACAGTGGCTTTGGTAATGGTTTGTATGGAGTTGGTCAAAAGCTATTGTTGCCATATGTACAGCGGCAAACGGATAAAGGTCTACCCAATTATACAGACTGGCCTAATGGGGACGGCATTGATAATGATAAAAATGGCACCATCGATGAATTTGAAGAATTTGATACTTATATTAACCATTTAGGACATGAATTAGTCTTAGTTGAAAATAATATTTATAGAAGTCGATTATCAGAAGACTTTAACCGTTATGAGCGAACAGATGAAGGTTGGATTGTTCACCTAGCAAACGGAACAAAGTTGTATCTTGGTTCTAATGTAAATAGTCAGGTACAAAAGGACTCGAAAGTATTTCGCTGGCATATTGCACGTGAAGAAAGCACCACTGGTCAAGTGATTGAATATACTTATAAGAGCTTGGATGATAGCGCTCAGATTTATTTAGACAAGATTACATACAACCTTGATCGAGAAATTAGATTTAGCTATGAGAAACGCGACGACTCACTGGTTACCTATCGCCCAGGTTTTAAAGTACTAACGCCCTATCGCGGGAAAAAGATTGATCTCTATGCAAGCGATCAATTAATCAAATCTTATGTATTTGAGTATGCCGATATGTCGGTCTGGGATACTCAGTCAATGTTAAGAAAAATTAAAATAGTCGATGCTCATGGCAAAGCATTATTGCCTCCTTATGAATATCGTTTTATAAGTGCAAATCCTGAAAACAAAGTTTCTCATACAGCCGAGAATGCTCAAGGTATTTATTTAGGAAATAAAAACGTTCAATTCTTTGATATGAACTCTGACGGCTTAGCCGATATTGTTGATACCGCTAATACTCCAGGCAGCTATTGGATCAATAAAGGAAATAATGCAGAAGGCATTGTTGAATTTGAAAATAAGAAGAGAATGAGAAAAAATACTCGACTCCGAGTTGAGATTGCTCATCCAGGTTCTCGTTGGGGCGATTTTGATGGTGATGGCCGTGTTGACTATTTCAAATATTTAGACGGTAGAAGCTTAATCTGGCAAATGAAAGACAATGAATGGTCTGATCGTAAGGAAATTGAAACACCCAAAATAAATCTTAATACATCGTCTACTCGTCTATTGGACGTGAATTTTGACAAGCGTATTGATCTTGTGACCAGTACAGGAAGAGAGCATGTTGTTGTCTTAAAAAATAAGGAAGGTTGGTCAGAACCTTTTAGGATACGAGTGTCTCGAGAGGCAGGTTGGTATCGATTTAATTCTCAAGCGGTCATGTTTGCTGACATGAATGGCGATGGACTACAAGATTTTCTGTATTTGCACAATGGCAAGCATCGTTACATGCCGTCAAAAGGATTGGGAGGCTATGGAGAGCCTGTTTACCTAGAAAACTTACCTTACTCATTCCCTAGAAACGGTTTTTACATTACCGATATCAATGCGGATGGCCTTGCTGATATCGTTATTGGAAAGTCCCCAAATGCGATTGTTCGAATTAACCAAGGCCTGAAAGGGGATGACCCAAGCAAGGCATCATTTAGTGATCCGATCGAATTCCAGAGCTTGTATGGCCGGGTCCATTACAAAGAATTAAGGTTTGCAGATATTAATGCGAATGGAAGTATTGATATCCTTTATTATCGAAATAATTCACGTGATCGTAGTATTGAATACGTCGAACTTTATCCTAATGAAAAGCCCTTCCAATTAAAAAGCATCACTAACGGATTGGGTCAAACCATTGAATTAAACTACAGCACCCTTGTTGAAGAAATGAAACGGGATACAGCTGCTGGTAAATTATGGGACGCAGGTGTGCCGGTAGGCATGCAAATTCTTAAATCCTATGAGTTCAAAGATGCAGTAACGGGGTTAACGCTAACCACGGAGATGGATTACCACAACGGTTTTTACAAAGGTAAAGACAAAGCCTTCCGTGGTTTTTCAGCAACGGATGAAAAACAGATCGGTGATGATAGTCAACCTACACAGTTTACTGCTTTTCAATATCACTTAGGGAAAGACGAAGAAGTTCTAACAGGTAAAACGAAATCCGTTGAGGTGAAAAATCTAAAAGGCGAACTCTTTTGGAAAGAAGCATCGACCTGGGAAGCGCGTACGCTGTTAGAGGGGTATGAAGACGAAAAACGCAAAGTTAAGTTTGCAGCGCTTGTACGAACAGAAACAACCGTTTTAGAAAAAGGTCGAGGAACACCGGTTACCTTAGCCACCGATTATGATTACGATGAGTATGGCAACTTAACCTTCCAGCACGAACATGGCCGCCTCGATGGCACTTGGCTTGATGAGCGTATCACCAGAACACGGTATTCCTCTGAATTTTCAAGTGGTCGTAGTCATTGGTTCCTGCACTTGCCTGTAGAAGAAACGGTTTCTGATGAACTGGGCAGCGTTAAGTATAAACAACAGTGGTTCTACGATGATGAGAGTTTCAGTGGTTCAAACTTAGGCCAGTTTACTAAGGGCTTATTAACAGCGAGTAAGGTTTGGGCATTTCCTGAAGAGAACAGCAGTGCTATCTTCTCGGAACGCCATCGTTATGATACGCACGGCAATCTCATCGCAACCTTCGGCCCCTTATGGGGACAAGCACCCGGCCATGCAACTTACATTACCTATGACGACACTTATAAAACCTTTCCCATTAAAGAAGAAATCGACACAGGTAAACTGCGTCTAACAGCTCACGCCAATTATGATTTTGCTCGTGGACTGATCAGTGATTTTACGGATTTCAATGGGCATCAAACCCGATACCAGTACGATGAGCTTGATCGATTAACTGCAGTGATTGAGCCGGGTGACACCGACGCAGCACCGACATTGACTTACAGCTATCACCTAGGTGAAAAACAAGGTGATCAGTTAGTCAACTGGATAGAAACCAAGCAACGTGAAACCAAAGGCGGCGGTACGCTTGATAGCCGAATTTACTACGATGGTGGTGCTCAGGAGCTTTTTACCCAAGAAGAAGGTGATGCCCAAGGGGAAGTCATTGTTAAAGGTTATGCAACCTATAACAAGCGCGGCCAGGCTGTTCGTGAATATAAGCCATTTGTTGTAGGTCAATTCGGTTGGGTGGAGACAGCAAACTCTCCGTATATAGCCAAAGAATACGATTCAACTGGACGAATTCTGAAAACGACTCTGCCTGATGACCACTATTCCACAGTAGCATATGAACCACTCATCGAGATCCACCAGGATCAAGCCCAAAACGATTCTGGCTCTGCGCACTATGGCGCTAAGAAGCGCCTGACTCAGGACGGTCAAGATCAGCTACGACTGGTTGATGAAATTGTAAAGCTTGATATTGATGGGAATGAAAGTGGTGAGACTGAGTGGCATACGCGTTATGACTATGACCTCTTAGGTAACTTCGTCCGCTTCACAGATGCAAAAAATAATGTTCGTTTAATGGCCTATGATGCTTTAGGTCGAAATTACTATGTGAATGACCCTGATCGAGGGCAAATTCATAGTCGCTTTGATGATGCTGGCAATGTGATTGCCTTGCGAGATGCACGAGGCAAGGTCGTCTATGTCGATTACGATGGCGTTAATCGCGTTAAAGCAAAGTATTGGGCAGAAGAAAAAGGCGATGATTTTACCGTCCGTGATCATCTCTGGCAGCCAGGCTTCAACAAAGGTAACGCTTTAGTAACCGTTGAGTATGATGAAGGGGCTGGCTCTCGCAATCTTAAAGGCCGCATAGCAAGAATTAATGATCAGGTTGGCTATGAGGCCTTTGGCTACGATGCCCGTGGCCTCAGCACATTACATGAACGTAAGATACAAGCTCCTGGCATTGACTCACCTATTTACAGAACACGCTCTCGTTATGACAGTGCAGATCGATTAGTACGTTATGAGTTTAATGACGGAACTTTTGTTAACTACGAATACAATCAGCGAGGCTTACTCTCAAAAATACCAGGTGTTGTAGACGCCATTGAATATACGACCCTGGGATCTTTTGCCAGCAGAACCTTGGCGAACGGTATTAAGACAGAATACCGTTATGATAATCGCGATAGAATGGTAGGCCTTAAATCAACGCGGCAATCAGATGGGGTTGTGCTGCAAGACAACGGCTATCATTTTGATGCTATGTCGAATCTGACCAGCATTGATGATCGACGTATCAATAGTACTTTAACGAGCATTGCCCAAGAACTCAGCCTACCTGAGAACCAGATTCATCGATTAAAGCAAAACATTCAATATCAGTACGACGATGCCTATCGCTTAATTCGCGCTGAAGGGGTAAAAACCTATAGCTTTCGTTATGACGCTATCGGCAACCCTCTCTTAAAGCGGGTTGAGAGCCCTATTGATGGCGTTAAAACGCAGCTCATGCGATTTGGTAACAGCACGACCGATGATAATCAGGGTAGTCGTCATCGATTTGGTCGCGATGCTGAAGATCCAGCAGGACCTCATGCACTAACCTTCTTTGGGCATAACATCGGGTACGATAAAAGCGGTAATCGAATCAGTGATGATGACCAACTCTACACCTGGGATCATGAAAACAGACTTGCACGCATTGACCAGGCTTCAGGGCACACACTTTACGGATACGATTCAAGCAATCAACGCTTGTATAAATCCAATCACCCTAAAGGAAGTGCTGTTGAGCATACGCTCTATATCAATAGCTTAAGCGAAGTAAGAGATGGCGTTTTCTATAAATACGTGGTTGTGGGAGAAGATAAGGTTGCTCGTTCCGACCAGGCGGGTGGTGCCTTTAAAGCAGATCACTATTATTTGAATCAGCATCTTGGATCAACAGCTTTTACCACTGATAAAGAAGGTAAGTTACTTAATGCCTTTACCTATACCCCCTTTGGTGATCCAGAAGATGAGTTTGGTAATGCTGAATTAACACCATATCGATTCACAGGTAAAGAAAGAGATGAAGAGTCTGGTCTGGGTTATTTTTCACAGCGCTACCTGAATCATAATCAAGGGCAGTTTTTAACGCCCGACCCCGTATTTACACTACCAGAGCGTTTTACTGATCCACAGCAATGGTCTCCGTATAGCTATGCCAGAAACAACCCTGTTCGCTTTATTGACCCTACTGGCATGGCAGGGTTTGAATGGTCAGTTGAAACTAAAATCCAGGCCTTAAATGCACTTGAAACAACAGCACATACAGTGATGGGTGTTAGTGATGGCGTTTCAATGGGGTTATCTGGACAGTTAACATCCATGGCATACGGTGATAAGTATGCGCATGTTGAGGATAGTACGGCTTATAATGTAGGCAGTGCAATTACAGATGTAAGTATAAAAGGGGCAATAAAAGGGACAATAAAAGCAGTTGGTAAGGGTTTTGGAAAACTGATGAAGTCAGTTACGTCCTTATTTAACCCTTGTAATTGCTTTGCACCAGGTACTTTAGTCTTAACAATTGAAGGTTTAAAACCGATAGAGGCCGTTCGTATTGGAGACTTCATCGCCGCAAAAGATGAAAATACAGGTGAAATCGATTGGAAGCCTGTCACTAAACTCCACATCATTAAAGATCGACCCTATTTTGAGCTAACACTGCAAGCTGAAAGCAAAGAAGCCATCACACTAACGGTTACCGATGATCATCCATTTTATGTCAGCAATGTAGGCTGGATAGAGTCATCAAGCCTTAATATTGGAGATCAAGTTGTCAATTATGACGGCACTTCACACACCGTAATTGGCTGGCGATCTCTAAATAAAACCGGTACCACTTTTAACTTTGATGTCAAAGATTATGTAAGCTACTTTGTTAGTGAACAAAGTGTTTGGGTACACAACGGTTGTAAAAAGAAATTAAATAAAAAGACAGAAAGTGAAACTACAGAGTATTATCACTACACTGACAAAGCAGGTTTCAATGCGATAACATCAGGCAAAGATATTGTTATCAAAGCTTCCCAACCCAAAGGCGGGAATCCGTTTGGTGCGTATTTTTCGAAATTGGCGCCTGATATATTAGGAAATGGCGCTGCTAACTCCTTGCGCGTTCATAGTAGTAAAACTGAATACGTGATAGGTGTGAAGCTTCCCAAAAATAGCCTTCACGAAAAAAATGGAGGACATAGAACGATTGCTTATAGCAAGACTGATGTGAAAGTAAAAAGTGACAGTTGGAGAGTGGTGAAAGCTCCAGAGAACTCAAACGCAGCCAAAAGAGCTTCGGGAAGAGAGACTGGCAGCAGGAAAAGTGATAAAAAAACCGATAAGAAAAAATAGCGTCATATATAAACAAGTATTGGAGCATGCTCTTGCTCCAATACTGCCGTGAATTGTTATGATTCTAATTTAAGCTACAGATAATGCATTCTTAATTCATTATGTTGAATGCTGCTTAAATTATTAAGATTGTATGTATCTTTAATGTTAGCCAATCATAATTTAATGTTTTTAACTGGTCTTCAAGTAGAGGTGGCAATATGTCATACGAATATACGTATCGTTATGCGACTACAGTCGGGATTAAGGAGCTGTTACTTAAAATTAAATCTACTCTTAATAAAGAATGGGGTGTTGTTTATACCCTGATCTCTCCTGAATTTAACTTGGAAAGATTAGACCAATGGCTGGAAACTAGTCAGGATTCGATAAAAAATCTTAATCTATATTTTTTACCAAATAAAGAAAGTAAGAATTTTCTTGATGAACACGGGTTTGCACCATACCCTAAAGAAACTCCCTATTTTTGTTTGGAATTGTGGGTTTATGAAAACATTACATTTAATGCTCAGTTAACGGATATATCGTCCAAATCTTACATAGAAGAGGAAGACTATACATTGTATTGGCCAAAAGTAACTATGATTGAGTTTATATCTCCATATCCTAAAGAAGACGAACTATGTAAGCTAAAACTGATCGAAAGCATCTTTCTTGAAAACTAATGCCTCACTGTCAATTGGCCTGAATTAGTATTAGCCTTTCTACAAATCTAATTTGGGAATTAACATTGAGATCAATGGAGGGGTTGTTGCTTTAATAGCCGATGACATAAAGAATGAGTTGATTTTAGATTATTATGAGGATCTTGATGGGCGTGAAATGTTGGAGATAGAATGTCAAGGGCTGCACTGGTCTGACTTAGATTGTCAGGTGCTCAAGTAATGACACAGTTTACCTTGATTCATTCAGATAATAAAGACAGTAATTTGTTGTCTATTGAAAGCGTTAATGATGAGTTTTTGCAGCATGTAGCTAAAGATATATTTACAGGAATAAACAACGAATTCTTGTTTGTAATAAATAACAACGGTAAAAGCATCGATGATTTACTTCTTGATGCGCATTCAAGAATGGCAAATGACTATCCTTTTGAGCAGACTCTATTATATGCGGTTGTTAGCAAGCTTGTCGATTCTGCAAGCGCTATGATTTTTTGGTATGGATCTGATTATAAAGAGCTAGAGATGGTCAGAGACAAAAATCATTTTTTTGAAGAATTGAGAAAATCTACCGCAAATTCAATGTGTGAGTTCTATAGGTATTTTATACCTGCTGCGTGATCTTTAGCTTTCAGTACTATTCTTTTGTCATGTTGTTAATTGAAACAGGTCAAATGACTCTGAATGTGTATTTTGAACGTTTTAATGGTAAGTTCTAGGGTGAATGTTTGAATGAACCTTGGTTCGGTGAGGTAGCTCAAGCACAATACCTGATCCAACACTGGCGAGTGGATTACAGTGAAGCAGGACCTCATTCGGCTTTGAGCTAATACACACCTTTAGAGTTTGCAGTGCTTGCGAGATCAAAACCATTGGAATTACCGATCACTACTCAGTTACCAGTAGACTCGTGTTTAGAGGCAAGTCAATGCGTTTATATATTGCTGAAAAGCCTGAGCTGGGACGTGCTATTGCGAGAGCCCTTGGCAATGTGCAGAAGAGGGATGGTTATATTACCTGTGGAAATGGCGATGCAGTGACCTGGTGTTTTGGGCATTTATTGTCTTTGACTGATCCCGAAGATCATGACCCCAGTGCCGCCAAATGGAATATGCAAAGCTTGCCTCTAAGTTGGCCCGTTAAGCATAAGCCAATCTCCGATAAAAAAGCCCAAATCAACTTGATTAAGAAACTGGCTCAGCAAGCTTCTGAAATCGTTCATGCTGGTGATCCCGATGATGAAGGGCAATTGCTGGTTGATGAAGTATTGGATTACATCAACAACCGAAAGCCCGTTAAACGCCTGCTTATCAATGATCTAAATACAAAAGTGATTCAGAAATCCCTTCAAAAAATGAGGGATAACAAAGAGTTTTATGGGTTGTATCAGAGTGCTCTTGCTCGATCGGTATCAGACCAAGTGTATGGCTATAACCTGACGCGAGCTTATACCTTGGCTGGTCGCTCCGCTGGAGCCAGCCAAGTGCTGTCGGTTGGTCGTGTTCAAACGCCAATCCTTGGGTTAGTCGTCAGGCGAGATCGGGCTCACGAAAACCATGCTTCCCACGATTATTATGATTTAGTCGCTAGGATCGCAGGCACTGGAGGGCACTTTAATGCTAAGCATATTCCAGCTGACAATGCTCCGGTAGATGATAAGAACAGGGTCATTGACCCAAACTACGCTGCCACACTTATCTCGGCTGTAAAAGGCATGCCTGCCATTGACATCAAAGCCAAGACAGACGAAAAACAGGTCTCTGCACCACTTCCTTATAATCTCCTTAACCTCCAAGCTGACGCATCACGCAAGTTTGGTTTTTCTCCTGATAAAACGTTGAAGCTTACGCAGTCATTGAGGGAACGGCATCAGCTCATCACCTATAACCGAAGCGACTGTCAGTACCTTTCAGATGAACAGCATGCTGATGCAGCAACCATCCTTTCAGCGATTGCTGCAACGGCTCCGGTACTCGCTAAAGCCGCTCAAACAGGAAATCCAACGATCAAAAGCCGTGCGTTTAATTCAAAGAATGTGAGTGCGCATCATGCAATCGTACCCACTGAGAAGACGGCTAACTTGTCTGCACTAACATCTGACGAAGCGAAACTCTATATGCTCATTGCCAGAGCCTATATAGCTCAATTTTGGCCAAAGCATGTTTACCGAGAAACAGTGATTGACTTGACCGTCGCTGGGTACGCCTTCAGAACCAAAGCCAGAAACACGGTTTCAGAAGGCTGGAAAAGATTGTACGCGAATGATGCTGACAATAAAGACGTGCATGACAATGATGCGGATTGTACGGATCAATTAGACTGGGTAACGCCTCAGAGCGCTTTAGTGTGTGAAGAAGCGACTTGTGAAAAAAAACAAACCAAACCCCCTCCTCGATACACAATGTCAGCGTTACTAAAAGACTTGGCGCGTGTCGCCAAATATGTAACCGATCCCACCATAAAAGCTCTGCTGCTTGCTAAAGACCAAGAGAAAAAAGGAGAGCATGGTGGTATAGGAACGCCTGCTACTCGCAGTGCAATCATTGAGCAGCTAACGAAACGTGGATTCATTGATCAAAAAAACAAACAAGTCATCAGCACTGATTTAGGCAGAGAATTTCATGATTTACTGCCAGTCAGTGCGACTGCTCCGGACATGACAGCCATTTGGCACGAACAACAAGAACAAATTAAAGCCGGTCAAATGACCATGCAAGCCTTTGTACAAGGAGTATCCGATTTTATTGCCCTAGAAGTTCAACGAATAAAAACAGAAGGCGTCAGCATTCGACCCCCGAGGGCACAGAGCTGTCCTACTTGTGAGCAAGGCACTCTCAACAAACGTCGTAGTAAGAAAGGGTTTTTCTGGGGCTGCAGTACTTATCCAAGCTGTAAAGCGATATTTCCAGATCAAAAAGGAAGGCCCAACTTAAAGAAAAAGCCAGCTCTTACCCCATCCAGTGAGCACAAATGCCCAGCATGTGCGAAAGGACTTATTCGGCGTAAAGGTAAGAAAAAGGGCACCTATTGGTGGGGCTGTAGTGGATTCCCTAGTTGTGACTTCCGGGCATTTGATACCAATGGGCAACCAGAAATAAAAGTATAAATGTGTTGAAAAGCGCATCTAATTGTACAAGGAAAAGGAGAGGCCGAGAAACCTGTGATCGCCTCTCTTATCGCTTAGGATAAGAAAAGTGGCTCTGTTGCAAAATTTATTGATCGAGAAAACTGACCGAAAAGTCGGCTCAAAAGTGCTCATGGTTGGCGCCATCATTCAATTGATTTCTATGGCTAGCAAAACCTAATCATAAATACGCCACTTGTTTTTTTTTGCGACAGAGCCGTCAATACAGTATGTGCTCCTTGTTTTGCTCCTTTGAGGTGCAAATTTGGCTCTGTATAATCTGCCTCATTAAACGCGCAGCGCTCCCTCAATTGAATTTTTAGGCGCTGTAATGTGCATCTGAGTTCACCGCCATGAGTAGGGTAATTCCATATGACTAAACCCCTTGCAGCCGAATTATTAGCCGCTGCACGCACACATATGCCACTGGGTGTGGCCGACAGCTACCGCTATTGGGGCGAAGAGAACACTATCTTTGTTAAGAATATGAAGGGCGGCAATATAACGGATGAAGACGGGCAAGAATATGTAGACTTTCGGCTTGCGTACGGCCCTATCATTTTGGGGTACCGAGACCATCGGGTTGATCAGGCAGTCATTGATTGTATTCAGGGCTGCGGCACGATATCAGGGTTTTCAACGGCCTTAGACTCAGAGGTCATTGAGCTGGTTAAATCCATGTGCCCAAATATTGAAAAGATGCGCTTCGCTAACTCCGGAACTGAGGCTGTCATGGGAGCGGTCCGCACGGCGCGTGGTTTCACTGGGCGCAATAAAGTGGTTGTGATTGAAGGTGGATTCCACGGACTTTATGACGAAATGATGTGGAAACCAGATGTAGATAAGTGGGACCCAACCAGCTCTGTGGCACCTGAGATTAAGTCTTTTGGCTGCGGAATCCCGACTAACACGCGAGAACACCTAGAGACAGTTTCTCTGAATGACTTTGCTGCCATTGACGAAGTATTTTCTAGAGTTGGAAACGACATTGCTGCAATTGTCATAGAGCCCATTTTGGGTAATTGCGGCAGCATTGCATCAAGCCAAGAGTACATGCAAAAGCTACGTGACATGTGTGATCAGCATGGATCACTTTTAATTCTAGATGAAGTCAAAACCGGCTTCCGCGTGGCAAAAGGTGGCGTCCAAGAGCTTTACGGTATTCACGCTGACCTCACCACGTACGCAAAAGCTATGGGCAATGGTTACCCCGTTGCTGCCTTTGGGGGGCGTGCTGATGTTATGGATCAGATTAGCTTTAACCCAAATGGCGTAACTCACGGCGGTACCTACACCGCAAATATGATCGCCCTTAGTGCAGCCAAGGCTACGTTAACAATTCTAAACGAAACCAACGTTTACGAGACCATCAACCGGGTCGGCGCTGACATTCAACAGGTTCTATCAAAGGTATTTACAAAACACGGTGTTGAACACAGGTTTGCTGGGCCTGATGCCATGTTTGGGGTTCACTTTGGCAGGGAAGTCCCGCACAACTACCGTGATTGGAAACAAACAAATAGTGATTTATATACGGTATTTGCACTCAATTTAATCAAGGCGGGCGTCATGCTTGAACCTGACTCGCGTGAACCTTGGTTTATTTGCGAGGCCCATGAGTCGTTAGATATAGATTGGTTGGAGCAAGTTGCTGACAAAGCCATGGCAGATGCAATTGTAGCCTCTTAACAGTCGATAATGCCCTTTAGTCTATTCGAGGCCCCGTTGCAAAAACTCTAAGGGGCCTCATAATTCGCTAGTTGCTAATCTTTACAACCCAAATTTCCGTTCAACGAAACGCATCTAGCCTGTAATGCCCTGACCATAACACTAAAGGTCTATCTGGCCTTTGCGAAATATCCGCTTCACTTTGAGCACTATAATCGTAGCGTCAACTGTCTTTTTGGGTTTAAATCCACGTACACGCTGGTTAGATTAATCGTTTGAGTTTGCCATAATCTTCTCAATTTGGTTGTTGAGATACTTCATGCAGTGAGGCACAACGCTGTCGGTATACAAACCATTTTCTTTCAACTTACGAATAGTCGGGCCGTAGGGTGGAGCTCTATCCATATCAAGTTTGAAGGACGATCAAAGGGTTTAAGACTGCGAAGAGTTTTGCTCAGTTAAGCTTTGCGGCCTTATGATTCAGGGTAGGCGGGAGGTAAAAGTCAACGATTTTGCCTGTTTTCGCGATGGCCCGGTAGAGGTACATCCACCGTCCTTTAACTATCACATAGGCCTCATCTATCAGTCAGTTGGAACTCCAACTGGGTTTCCAGTACCACCGCAGGTAACGATCCATCCTGAGTGAATACTTCTGCACCCACCGATAAACAGTCGTGTTATTGACCTGAATGCAGCGTTCACTCAGCATCTCAGCCAGCTCCCGAAAATGATGTCATACTTTCAATACCAACGCACCGCCCAAAGAATGATGTGGCCGGTATAGTGCCGCCATTTGAAGTCGGACATGAGTATTGCTCAAAGGATTTTTGGGTAGTCTAGCTGAGCAGTGTTTTTTTCCAACTGAGCCTTTTAGTAAGGCTCCTATAGCAAAGTTAAGAATGACTTAATAATTCTTGCAGCTCATTTTTAATAGCTGCTTGGGCTATCCTCACGGAGATTGGCACTATCTCACCATATGGATGCAGGCAATACACATTTACTTTTTGAGTTACTCCAATAGGCGCAATACCCTCTTGCTTTTTAAGCAGTAACTCAGGTACAAGACCAACACCCATTTTGGCTTTAATTAAAGCAATTGTTTGGAATATCGAGTCTGTTTTGTGCTTAACTGAAAACTTAATTTTTTGCCCTCCAATTTCATGTGTGACCGATTCAGATTCCCAATGATTAGCAATATAGGGTGCGTATTCATAATGCTTACCTGCATCAACTGCTTGGCATAAAAGGTCATTGAAACTGCCCAAACGCATTTGGCGATAATTACTATCAGGCAGCTCACCAACTCTTATGGCTAAATCAATACCGTGATCCATAAGGTCAAGCCTGCGATCAGAGCACATGATTTCTAGGGAAAGGTCCTCATATTTTGAAAAAGCTTTAGTAAGTGCAGGTAAGACCCAAATATCCATCAGAGCAGTCGGTGCAGTTACCGTAAATTTGCCTTTTGGAAGATGCTGCTGGGTTAAAATTTCATCCCAAGCTTGATCCAGTATTGCTTTCAATCTCAAACAGTGCCCGTAAAGCTGTTGACCAGAGGAAGTGACAGATTGTTTTCGGGTCGTTCGCTTGATAAGAGTGGTTGCCAACTCCGCTTCTAGCTTACTTAAGCTTTGACTGATCGCAGATTTTGATAGATTCAACTTTTCTGCCGCTCTAGTGATAGACCCTGCATCCACCACTGCCATAAACAGCATTATCTTATTTAGGTCCTGCATATTATTCAAACTTACTTAACAGTCATTCCTTATTGAAGTGTTTATCTAAACATTAATCAACCATAAAATCACCACCATCCTTTTTAAGGCTGATCATCAAAACGTGGATGACTCAAAGCACCTGTCTGATTAAGTAGATGCTCACTGTGAGTCATTTGCATATGTAAATAGCAACTGACATTAACAAACGGAAGCAAAATGAACGCATATAAATTAAGTAAGCATGTAGCTTGTCTATTATTTTCTGGTGCCATGTTGACTCAACATATTCAAGCATCTGAAGCTCACGTATCCGCAATACAGGATGAAAAAGTTCAAATTGCCGTCGCAAAAGCAAGTAAATCTTGGAAAGACGCTTTTAATTCTGGCAATGCAGCTGGTGCTGCTGCACTTTATGAGGATGATGCCATTATGGTTGTTAAGCCATTTGGCACTTTTAAAGGAAAGAAAGCGATTCTTGCTTTTTGGACTGACTTAGTTAACAAGGGGTTTGATGACGTTATATACAAAAACACTGTAATAAATGTTATAGGTTATGATAAAGCCCAAGTCTCTGCCGATTGGGAAATGAACAATGCTGAAGGCGTCATAACAAAAGAGCTGTGGGTTTTGCAACCTGATGGTAGAGCCCTGCTTCGTGAAGATCATTTTGAAGTGAAACAGTAAGTAGATATCCATACCCATTTTTCTAAATTTGCCATTCATTTAGAAAAGTGGGAGCAGGTTGAAACGTCATGTTTGCAGGCACTAGACGTTTGGTTGAAAAGCCAGTTTTGTTGGCTCAAGTTACAGTAAGGCTTAATTTCAAAGAGACTTTATATAGTGAAGATAACGAGAATATTACAGCTTGTAATTGCTTTTTTCGCTCCAGCTTTATACAGCGCGAGCTTTGATTGTAAGCAAGCTTCATCTGCTGTTGAGAAGCTGATTTGCAGTAAGGCAAAGCTTTCTAAGTTAGATAGTGAATTACACCAAGAGTATAAGGTATGGAAACGGCATTTTCAGCTAGAGCCTGTAGAAGCACAGAGCTTCCTTATTCATTCCCAAAGAGCATGGCTTAGAGCGAGAAATGAGTGTATTGAGGAAACCTGTATTGAAAATGCTTATACCAAACGTTTGAAAGATCTGCGCATGGTGGCCGACCCTGAAGATCCTCTTTCTAAGTTTGTCGGCACCTATGAATTATCTGTTGGGCAGGGAAGCAACACACTCAGTGTGGCTCGTTTAAGTTCTAAAAACCTCATTGTATTAATTGAGGGAGCATGGCCTTCTTCAATAACTCCTCCTGCTGTGACCTGTAGTTTTTCAGGAATAGCCACACTATTCGGTAACAAGGATAATGTTGTGTCTGTCTTTGACTTTGTATATGCATCCGACCGAAAAGATCAGCAATCTCAATCCCTATTGATAGAGTTCGAGAATGAAAAGGCTGTTGTAACTTACTATAAGGGAAAAGATCCTGGATATTGTGGCATTGGCGCCTCTCTCGAGGGAAGCTATGTTCAGAAGTCATATGAGGCCAAGTAGAATTTTTGCAGCGGAACCCTTCCTGTTTAGTCTGCGAGCATTCGCTTCAAGTGTTGATCTAGGGTGCGAGATACCCGTTTTAAGACATGACCCTGTCTTTGATGATTGATGTTTTCCTTGGCACATTATTGCCTTTAAGTAGCTCTTTTTCGATAGGATGTCGTTGGGAATGATTTACAAATAAGGTACCATGTCAGCCTTTTAATCACGAGACGGCTCAATATGGAGTGGAAAGTCTTTGCCACTGTTTTTGCCACTGTTTTTGTGGCGGAATTGGGTGATAAAACACAGCTTGCAACCCTGTTATTTGCTTCCGATCGAGGGGTTAGCCCTTGGCTTATTTTTGCAGGTGCATCCGTCGCTTTGATCTTAGCGAGTGCGTTGGGTGTATTAGGGGGGCAATGGCTAAGCCAAGTAGTGAATGAAAAGACACTGAAACTGATAGCAGGTATTGGTTTCATCCTCATGGGTGCTTGGACGTTGATAAGAGGTTGATGCGTGACCCAATCTGTTTCTAGTCAAGAAAAGCCCCCATTTTTAAGAACGCCTATCGAAGTGACGGTATGGCTTCTCGCCATCGTTTGGTTTGCTACGAATTCCGTTCTCGTCTGGTTCACACCTTTGACGCCCGATGAGGCTCACTACGCTTTATACGGACTGAAATTGGACTGGAGCTATTTTGATCATCCACCAATGGTTGGCTGGTTGCAGGCATTGGCTTTGGAGCTCGGTGAGTTTGAATATGTCTTAAGACTTTGGCCACAGCTGCTTATGTTGGGGACGATTTGTTGGGTTTGTCAGTGGACTCACGCAGTATTTGGTCGTTCCAGTATGGTAGCTGTTTTAGGATTATGGGTGCTATCTCCCATTTTGAAGCTACTGGGCTTTGCCTTGGTACCCGAAATTCCTTTGTTGTTTTGTGCTTGGTGGACATTTGTTCAAACTTACAAGCTGACTATTGTAGGTTCAAATCGGGCGGTCGATTGGGTGCTATTAGGATTAGCGCTAGGGTTGGCAGCTCTAAGCAAATATACCGCGATAACGCTGGCATTTTCAGTGTTGCTCGCGCTAATGCAATATAGAGGATTCAAAATCTTACGAGAGCCTGGCCTTTGGGTAGCAGGTGCTTTTGCGTTGATATGTATTGCCCCCATATTGTATTGGAATGCTGAGCACAATTGGATTTCCTTTGCATACCAGCTTGATCATAGTGCAGGGCGCAACCAGCTAGACGTGTCTGATGGTGCAAAAATGCAGCTGGTACAGCTACTGGCCTACACACCCGGTATCTACGTTTTAGGTTTTTTTGCACTTGGCTGGTCATTGCTGCGTGGGCAAGCTGAACATAAGTTACTTTTGATTTTTGCTGTACCCATATTGCTGCTATTCAGTCTGCTGGCTATGAAAGGGCGCTCATTACCTCACTGGACAGCCGTTGGCGTGGTATTCACCTTGCCTTTAATAGCAGCCATGCTGACCTCTGGCTTAAGTCGATTTCAGAAATGGGGAAGCGCGTTATTGGTGGTGATATCAGGCCTCTTGATGATGGTTTTTTATCTTGTGATATTCAGAGCACCGCTCCCCTATCAAAACTATCAACATCCGCTTGCAGATGTGACAGGGTGGAAAGAAGTTGCTGAGCAGATGCAAAAGATTGCTGAAGAAGCCAATGACTCCGCTGAACCATTGCCACTCTTTATACCTAACTGGTCACATGCTAGCCGCATTGCATGGTACGCCAGGCCTCTACCGGTTCATGTGTTAGATAATCGATATGATCAATTTGATCTTTGGTATGGCGATGCACCCAAAGGTTCAGCGGGTATTGTGCTGGCTTACCGAGATTACTCTGGTTGGCATCGAGAGGCATTGTCCTATTTTCAGAAATGCCAACCTAAAGCACAAATGTCATGGTCTTATCAGTCAGTTAAAATTCATGAGTTTGAGGTCTATCGGTGTGAAGGATTGCAAAACAGAGATTAGGCCCTGGTTGCGGCTTATCTTAATCAGTGGTTGCTTAATGATCGGGTGGTTTGTGGTGTGGGTCACGCACCAAAACCAAGCGCTATTTTTGGAACTGCACCACGGATTACAAGCCATGGCTCCAGAGTGGGTATGGCAAGCGCTAAGTCTTTCAGGAGACGCTTTGTGGGTGGCGGCTATTGCATCCATTTTCCTAGCATTTAAAGAAAGAATGGTTTTTGCCTTTGCTTTGTCGGCCATAGCTACTACGGCATGTGTTCAGGTTCTAAAAAGAGCTCTTGACATAATGCGGCCTCCTTCAATTATAGAACCCGAAAGTATCAATATGTTAGGTGATGCTTTGAGTTTGGGTGCCTTTCCTTCAGGTCATGCGGCCACCGTGTTTTTATTCGCCGGTATTCTCACGGTATACGTGCATTCAAAATGGTTCATTACGTTGGTTTGGGTGTGGGCAACTTTGAGTGCCTTATCAAGGGTTGCGATTGGAGTACACTGGCCGGAAGATATTTTATTTGGCGCCGCCATAGGCTGGTTTTTTGGCGTTTCAATGTTATTGGTAGACCCTTATATTGGACGTATGGGGTATGGGAAACGGATTCTCCTATTGTTGGTTACGTATTTAGGCAGCCAAGCGCTCTGGCTTCATAACCCTGGGTTCCCAAATGTTGGGTGGTTGCAATATAGCACGGCTTTAATCGGTTTATGGTTCAGTACTCAATACTGTTCTCGCCGTGTTTTGAGAATTCGAGAGGACGTACATGTCTGATGCATTGAAGCTGTCGGTGGTGATTCCTACTTATAAAGAAGTGCTCAATATACCACTGATAACCCAAAAAATTGGGGAAGTTGTTGGGCAACACTGTTCCTATGAAGTGATCTTTGTTGATGATAACTCTCAAGATGGATCCGTCGAAGCGGTTAGCGTGTTACAACAGCAGGGGTATCCTGTACGGATTGAAGTACGTACTCAAGAACGAGGGCTGAGTACAGCTGTTATTCATGGCATTAGTACTGCTCAAGGGGAGTACATCATCGTCATGGATGCGGATTTATCGCACCCAGCAGAAGCAATTCTGCCAATGCTTTCAAAACTAGAAAGTGGCGTGGCGGATTTTTGCGTTGGTAGCCGTTACGTCAAAGGAGGGTCGTTTGATGAAGATTGGGGCATATTTAGATTATTGAATTCCAAAATTGCCACATGGCTGGCACTTCCCTTGTGCAGCATTAAAGATCCTATGTCAGGATTTTTTGGCTTTCAAAGAAGCCATTTTCCTAAAACTCACCTGCTCTCACCGCTTGGCTATAAAATTGGTCTTGAAATTCTGGTCAAAGGCCGATTTAAAAACCCTCAAGAGGTACCCATTCATTTCAGTGATCGCCAACATGGTGAAAGTAAGCTTGATTTGAAAGAGCAGGTTCGTTATCTCCGGCATTTGCGAAGACTCTATACGTTTAAATTTCCTGCGGCATCCGAATTTGTACAGTTCGGTCTTGTTGGGGGCACAGGCTTCTTGCTGGATTCCCTGTTCTATTTTTGTTTGCAATTGGCAGGCTTAACGCATGACATGGCAAGAGCCATTTCATTTTGGCCAGCGGTTACGTGGAACTGGTTCTGGAATAGAACGATCACCTTCACTGACCGCAAAAAAGACAGTAAATTCAAGCAATGGGCGTCATTTGTAACCACATCAGGGTTTGGGTTTGTCCTGAATTTTGGCAGCTATAAATTGCTTACAGACTACGTCCCATTTTTTATGGAACATAAATACCCTGCGTTGATGGTGGGTGTATTGATGGGAATGGGCTTTAATTTTATGGTAGCACGTGTGTTGGTGTTTAGACCGCTGGAAAAAGAAGTTTTGGAAGGTGATACGACTGATTCATTTCCCGAACAAAAGTAAATGAAGTGGCTGTGATTGAACAGCCACTGCTTTCAAATACTTTATAATAAATTGAAAAGCACTGAGCAATTGCTCAAAACGTAGGCTTATTACTAAACCTTAAAAATACCCCTAATCCAACATATTCATCCGATTCTAATGTTGTTTGGTCTTTGATCCATTCGAATCTGATACCCATACCTGGCCGCCAAAAATACAAATAAGCTGCTTCCCATATGTCTGGTGTGTTTTTAATCGGCAATAAGTAGCTATCTTTTGCTAGGCTAGCAGCACCTGTTCCAGAAACTTCATTATCAAGGTCTAAGGCACTGTATCGAAGCGCAAAACGATGCTTCTCATTAAAGCTGACAGCAGTAGAAATCCAAAATCCTTGGTGTTGACTTTCAAGATCAACTTGTCTAGTTGGATCTTCTAAATCACCATCAGATTCTATATGGATCCACCCTGCTTGAACGCTGCCATTAACGGAAGGTGATAATGGTGCTGTACCTTGTGTATAGGCCCCCCAGGCAACCAAATCACCACTGAACCTTATTTCTTCATTGGATGAAGATGCAGCGCCTCCATGATTATGCCCAGATGATCCAACTCGTGTATCAAATCTTCCATATGAAGCCCCCTTCCAGGCCCAAAGTTTTACTAGGGCATTTAAGCGATTGAAATTAGGGTTCAATTGTACATATACGTCTTGAGCACCCCCTTTTTTTCCTGAGGTGGCGGGATATGCATTTCCTTGCCAGAGATCTGCTCCTACGGCTATCCAGGGCAAGGCCTTGTGTTCAACATTAATGCCTTCATCAGTATAGTGACCGCCCCAAAATGCATCATCGAGCAGGGTATTTCGACTAAAGGTTCGACTAGAAGGGTGTGACATCAATGTTTGATTAAAGGTTGCTTTCATCCTCCCTAAGCGAGCGGTTGTTGTTTTTTGAGGATCTTGCCAACCGATAAGCCCTTCTTCAAGACTTAGCGTATCCCCATGGTGTTGACCAATATCCAATCCTAGAAAAACACCTGAGAGATGCTGAAAATCGAGATTTATATTAAGGTTATCTAAGGAAGTGTTAGAAGTTGGACGTTCAGATTCACCTCCCATCAATAGACCCGGTATCTGCCAAGTTTCGTTGTTTCTGGAACCTGATCGAAATCCACCAGAGGCTTCAACACCCCAGGTTAAAGTACCATAGGTTGGATCAAACAAATCATCATCGTGGTGACCCCAAGCCCCTGCACTATGAATCAAGGAAATCCATAAAAGAGACATTTTAAAGTAATTAGGCATATTATGTACTCCACCCAAATGTACTGGCTAAATCAAAATCACTCTTTGAGCCAGGGATCAGAAAAGCGTTCATTTGTTAACGCTGATTGATCGGTCAGTGACTTTAGAAAATTAATAAGATCTTCTTTTTCTTGTTGAGAAATAGAAAAGCCTTTTACAAATTGACTTTTTTGAGGGTTTTGACGACCATCGCCTTTATATCGACCTGATGTTAGATTCCTTCCTCCTGCAGCATAAAAATCAATGACTTCTTCTAAAGTGGCAATGCTCCCATCATGCATATAAGGGGCTGTCACTTCTATGTTCCTCAAAGTTGGTGTACGAAATTTTGCTCTATCGCTAGACCTGCCAGTTACGTCTATTAAGCCATTACTTTCTGCTGGATAATCCCCTTGAGGTGATAAGTTGTATAACCCTGTATTATGGAAAGGTGTATCAAAAATTTTCATATTGGCATCTCGATAGGAATCCGAGAATAATTTTCCTGAATGGCAATGGAAACATTCAAAACGTTCATCATTTGTAAATAGAAGATAACCCCTTTTTTGAGAGTCTGTAAGTGCATCTGAGACGCCATTTTCAAACTGATCAAAGGGAGAGTTAAAAGCATTTATCCCTCTGATAAATGAAGCAAGCGCATATATAACCGTTTGCTGGGTTGTTTTATTTTGATTTGGAAATGCAGATGCTAATAAGGATTGATAGGTTGAATCTGACTGCAAAAATGGAATGAATACATCTTCAAAGGATTGCGCGGTCCATCCATGTTCTAAAATTGGATTATCTCCGAATAAAGGTACACTTATTTGTGATTCTAGAGATGTCAGCAAGTTGTTTGACCAAGTAAAAGTAGAAAAATAAGCACTATTGATAAGAGGTTGAGCATTACGGGTATGATGTTCATTATTTAACCCTACTGATCGTTCTAATCCATCAGTGAAGGCTAAAGACTGCTTGTGGCAGCTGCTGCAAGAAATAGATTCATTGATTGATAGGCGCTTGTCATAGAATAAATGTCGCCCTAGTTGGAATTTGGCTTCTGTAACAGGATTATTGTCAGGTGTGTAAGGAAGCCTAGTGTTAGCAGGTACTTCCCAATTGAATGATTTTCGAATTTTTAAAGTGTTGTCGTGGATATTAGTTCTACTTTTGTCTATGCAGCTCTGTAAAAGGCATAAGCTTAAAATAAACATGGGACGTAGATATTTTTGTAGGATATTACTGCTTTTCATAAATCAACCAAAATGATGAGTGATATGGTTTTAGTATTCCTGTTACTAGAAAAAATAAGAGCTGATGTCATATTTAAATAACATCAGCTTCGTATGCTTATTGATTGTATATAGTTATTATGGCTTTTTAACTTTAAAAAGTTTTTGTTCTAACGCGTGATCTGTATAACCATTATTATTTAATCCTAGTCGATTAAGAATGATTTCAGGGATATTGCCATGGCAATTGTGACTTCCATAGGCATAACCCTCAAAAAAACCTCTCAAATCAATAGCAATGTCGTCTTGAAATGGGTTGAAGTTATCAAGAATTATTTCTGGTCGGTTAGATTTAGAGCAACTGTATTTGCGTTCGGAATTGATTGTGCAGTCTTTTGAACCAAGGTGCAGACACCATTTTGGCGCCTGTGCATCCCAAAGATCAATCATCATAAAGCGGTAGCCTGTAAGCCAAGTCCAGTGAGTATTTTGATCGTAACCAAAGAAAGAATCTGTTTGTGTGTTATTAATATCAATATGATTGTAACGCTCAGGAATGCCAACTTTAAATTTTATTGATGTAAGCTGAGCAGATAATGGAACATTAAGCTGCCCTTTTATAGAGGTCTGTAGTTTTTTATTCGTTATACTGTCTGAACCTAGAACATCACATGGATCTTGGTTAAGTAAATTCAAATATGCAATTTGTTGTTTGTTAGCGTTATTTTTATCTTCAACAAATTGATAGTCGGTCTTGTTCAGATTGATTGGGTACCATTGATTTGAATAGGAATCCAGCAATTCAATGTCATGAAGGTAAAATTTCAACTGAGACAGTACGAGCGTATCAGATTCCTGGCCTAGCCCTTCAATTCTATCGCCACAATTTAATTTACGATTTTTATCGTAAATGCCGATTTGAATATCTAAATGCTTGGTTTCGAAATTACTGTCTGTTTTGGGTAAATCCGGATTATTTTGACTTTCAGCTGATGGGTTTAATGTAGAATCTTTTACGCTAGTACTTGAATCAGAAGAGCCACCACATCCCGTCATGATGGTGCCAAGCAACAAATATGGAAGCAGAAAAAACCCTTTTGAAGCTATGAACCATTTAGAAATATTTTGATTTCGGTGAATGCGCGGGAATTGCACCATAAGGTCGCCTTTTTTATTTTAATTGAATATTCAAATTGCTATATGCAATTTTTTCCAATTGGAGTTGTTGGTTATCTAAATTAGGAATCTAAAGTCTTCTTTTTAAGACTAAGATGCTAAAGGATTTAGTAGCATTAGGTCTAGGTGCATTGCAATATGGCTTTATAGGTTGGCAATATTGATCATATGCTTGCATATTTAGTAGAGTATTCGTGGATCTAATGCGTCAAAGTAGATTGAAAATTGCTTTGAAACCTCACTCAATCGAAACGAAATAAAGCCATGGCGTTTTTGTTCGATGAGATTGTCGGATGCCTATGTAAGCAATATCTTACATGGATGTAAGATAAATGTTAATTGGGCTTCTTACCTCTGCTATTGTTGAATAAGACAAACGATACTAAAGAGTTAGCAACAGCCATATTTGCTTTCTAAAGGATAATCTCTCTCTATAGCCCGCATTGACGCTATTAAATACTGGGTACTATGCAATGACCCTTAATGACTACTTTGAAATGAAGAATCGCTTTTAGCATAATGCACCACATCCAAGGGTCTTGTGGGAGACCTTCGGAGTGTGGGAGAGCATTGCTCTTTTTTCTGATGGGGTTTGGCCATACCCATTTAGTATGGCCTCGTTTATGATTATATTTTTTGGGCGCCTTTGGGCGCCCTTTTTTTTGTTCAATCTGGACCTTACTCTTTAATGATCATTTGATCAATACTGAAATTAATTCCAGCATTAGGTCCAAATATCATTAATGTAGCTTGGTCTAAGCTATTTGCATCAGCATTAAATTTTAAAGTAGCTTGATGTGATTTCCAAGCTCCGCTATCAACTCCCTGCCTATAGACATTGCTCCATTTCCATCCACTACTATCTTTGCTTAAAATACGAACATCAATAGTTTGATTCCCAGAACCCTCAATAAAAGCATCAAATGTTAGTTTATAAGAGGTGTTGGGTTTTAAAAGCTTTGTAATATCTAACCCCATACCTGAATACCAATAGTCACGACTACTGTTCAGAGCACTGTACCTTCCTTCTGATGCGCGTTGATTACTTCTCTGAGTAGAACCATTATAGATAGCATTCCAGCCATCAAGCGAGGTTTCAAAATTGTAGATAATATCATTATTACCTGGACCTCCTGGTACGGTATCAGTGAACATCCATTTCTGCCCATTATCACCATTTGAATATGTTACAACCAGATTTCGGTATTGAGCATCAACAGTCAGTAGTAATTTTGTATTTTTTACATTCACTAAGGATGATCCTGATTGACGCCATTGTTGATGTGATCCTTGCCCACAACTGGTTATGTAAAGCGGTGAGTAATTTTCAATATTATTTCCAGGATCGGCACAGTAATCCGGATAAGCTTTATTGACAAGCTGACCTTTGTCATCTAATCGCCATTGCAAAGTATCGTCAGATTCACAGGCAACCGGGATCAAGCCAGAGGCGCCTGGATCAATACCAATGCATTGCTGATTGGCATTAACAAGATACTGAAACTTACCTCCTGGAGTGGATTTGCTTTCTCTAAAATCAGCTAACTGAGTGGCAACACGATTGAGTGCTTCGACTGCATTGGCTTCGTCTGGCTGTCCAATGGGTACTCCACAAGGCCTTCCTTTGCATTCAGAAATATCCGGATTAGAAAAATATGGAACTCGATCGGGATACCCAAAAGCGCTTTGATAACCCATAATGGTAACAAATATTCCGTACTCTCCATGGCCACGAGCCCAGCGCCAAATACCACCTGAGCTATTTTGAGCATTGGAATGACCTAATCCCATATTGTGCCCTAGTTCGTGTGCAAAGGTGACATGACCACAATTAATAGCAGTGATGCTGTAGGCTAGAGAAGGAGCGTTGCTATAGAAACGGCCGGTATTTGAGTCACCTGGAGGAACATATCCAATACCGCACCACTGATTTGATGCACCGTAGAGGGCAACAAAATCGGCACCAGAATCCTCTCTCCATTGTTTAACTTGGCTGTCACTTTTGAGTCGACTTAAATCATTACTGGTCAGATTGCCATCATAACCATTAACCTTTTGGAGTTTAACGAGCCTGAGGCGAATGTTGGCACGACTGTTTTGGTAAGCTTGGTTTGTATACTCGATTGAAGCCGCAACTCTTGCGGCCATATCTTTGCCATTTTTGTGTTCTTGAGCAGTGTTTGAGTACACCACCATCACATCCAATGTTTCCACTGCTTTTGATTCGAATGGAAGGAATAACGCCGTTCCAATGAGTAGGGGGTATATAGATTTCATTTTACAACCTCATCATTATCAGTGAGCCGTGAATTTAAAAAGACTGGTTTAACTCCTTAGGTGTGGGTGACAGAGATTCATGATCTTCCTTTTCGCCATGAATAAAGTCTGATTCATGGCCAATGCCTGGATTTGCATCATTTTCATTGACCAGCGACGTTTCACCGGTTTCGTTATCGATATAACCAGAGAAAGTACCGTATTCGGTTGTTATGATGATATGTGTCTGTAAGGTACCCTTAGCGAGAGTGATGTTGTCATGTTGTCCTAAATTAACGATTGGGCCTTTCCAAATATCCACTTTATTCAGTACGTTGTAGTGCTCTAGAAGTTGAGCTTCCGCGGTTAGGTTGAGGTCTGGAAGTTCTATTTCTATACGTTGATTGATATTCAGATCATTGAGTAAACTTTTTTCTGAAAGAAGTTGATATCTTTTAATACCATCATCACCAACCTCAACAGATGACTGGTGTCTCCATAGACGTTGTGCATTATCCAAGCGCTTGACATATAGATCCGTATTATTAGGTTTCGATGAGCTTATTTGAGGTGTTGAGTTTTTGTCTTGAGGCTTGAAATCTATATTGTTGCCTAGATTGTGAGGTGTGGTTTTAAGAATGGGTTCTCTTTCTGAATTCAGGTCAGTGGAACTGCCTTGAAAATGTCGAGAATTATTGATGTTTGTTTCAGTTTTTAGAATGTATAAACCCAAAACAATGAAGAGGAGGCTAACACTGATGGAAGTTAAACGTGACATAATCAATTTCCACTAGATAAATCGTTCTAATGAAAAAAATATTAGTCAAGCTATTCAAAAGATATGTCGGTAAATCTCTACTGTAGGGTATCCCGCTGTGAATGAGCGTAATGCGAACCTGATAACGTTTGTTTATATTCATGATCAATAAAAAGAGGCATCAAAGTGACACCTCTTTATTAACTGTTACATAGCCTCTATGAAGAGGCTAAATAACATCTTTAGGCGTATATAATTCGTCTCTATACGTAGGCATCCAGTGGTGGGCAGGAACACATTAGATTGCGGTCTCCATACACATCATCGACACGTTTCACAGACGGCCAAAATTTATTATGGATTGTTTCAGGGGATGGGAAGCACCCTTGTGAAACCGAGTAAGCATGTGTCCAGGATTGGTTAAGATCCTGTAAGGTATGGGGTGCCTGTGTCAGTGGGTTATCACTTAAATCCCAGCTTCCTGACTCGACTTGTTTGATTTCATGGTGAATAGCACGCATAGCGGAAATGAAGCGGTCAATTTCTCGCTTAGGTTCACTTTCGGTGGGTTCAACCATAAAGGTACCCGCAACGGGGAATGACATGGTTGGAGCATGAAAGCCATAGTCCATTAATCGCTTGGCAATATCAACTTCGGTTATCCCTGCGCTTTGTTTGAAAGGTCGTAAATCCAAAATGCACTCGTGCGCAACTCGATGATTCATACCCGTATATAAAATAGGGAAAAAGGTTTTAAGAGAGTGGGCAATATAATTGGCACTTAAAAGAGCTGTTTGGGTCGCTTTCCGTAATCCTTCAGCCCCCATCATACGGATATACATCCAAGAGATGGGTAATATGCCAGCACTTCCAAATGGTGCTGCGGAAACAGATCCTTGCCCTTCAGAACTTCCTTCAATGGGGCGTACACTATGATTGGCTATGAATGGAGATAGGTGCTCTTTTACACCAATTGGACCCATCCCAGGACCGCCGCCGCCATGTGGAATTGCAAAGGTCTTATGAAGGTTGATGTGTGAAACATCAGCACCCATGGCTGCAGCTCGAGTGATGCCTACTAGAGCATTTAGATTGGCACCGTCCATGTACACTTGACCGCCATGATCATGGACCTTATCGCAAATAGTTTTAATCCCGGGTTCAAAAACACCATGCGTTGAAGGGTATGTGACCATGATACAAGCAAGCGCTTGAGAATGTTCCGACAACTTTTTATCAAGATCAATAAGGTCAATATTACCTTGTTCATCACAATTGACGACAACAACTTTTAACCCTGCCATTTGAGCAGAGGCTGGATTTGTGCCATGTGCCGATTTGGGAATCAAGCAAATATTTCGATTCTCTTGACCTTTCGATTTAAGATAAGCCTTTATTGCAAGCAAGCCAGCATATTCCCCTTGGGCTCCCGAATTGGGCTGCATGCAAATAGCGTCAAATCCTGTGATGTCTTTTAAGAATCCCTCCAACTCCTTAATCATTTTCTCATAACCACGGGTTTGATTTTTTGGTGCAAAAGGATGGATAGAAGCAAATTCAGGCCAGCTGATAGGAATCATCTCTGAAGTCGCATTTAATTTCATGGTGCAGGAACCTAAGGAAATCATGCTGTGATTCAAAGATAGATCTTTATTTTCTAGAGACTTCATATAGCGCAACATTTCATGTTCGCTATGGTGTTGTTGAAATACTGGATGTTCTAAATACGAAGATGTACGTACCAGGTTGTCAGGTATCTTGATTGAGAAATTGTCAGCTACACCTTTCTCTTGAATGTCCCAATCGATATTAGAAGTGCTTCCTGTAATGATTTCAATCAGCTCATCTAAGTCCGAACGTTGAGTTAATTCGCTTAAAGAAAGCCCTAGTTGGGTTTTTGAATCAATACGTAAATTAATGTTAGCCAATTCGGCTCTTGCTTTAATTGATTCTAGCTGATCTGTTTCTATGGTTAAGGTATCAAAAGCTGTGTTATGTTTAAGTTGTAGACCTTTGCTGATTAAAGCTTCAGCTAAAATGCAGGTATATCGATGAATGCGCGAAGCAATTCGATGAATGCCAATTGGTCCATGATAAACGGCATAAAAACTTGATAAATTAGCCAGTAGAGCCTGTGCAGTGCAAATATTGCTGTTTGCTTTTTCACGACGAATATGCTGCTCTCGAGTTTGTAATGCCATGCGTAAAGCAGGGCGTCCGTGAGCATCTTTTGAAACACCAATGATTCGACCTGGAACCGATCTCTTATGTTGATCTAGGGTAGCAAAGAAGGCAGCATGCGGCCCACCAAAACCAAGCGGAACACCGAAACGCTGAGCATTACCAATGGCAATGTCAGCACCTATTTCACCAGGGGATTTAATCAATGCCAGAGCCATTAAATCAGTAGCAAAGGTAATGAGAGATTGCTTTTCATGTAAAGCATAAACAATATCGTGTAAATCGTCTATCGAACCTTCATAGCTAGGATACTGAAATAAAGCACCAAAAACATGATGATTCATAGCATCTGTAGCAGGACCAATAATTAATTCAAAACCAAAATGTTCTGCTCGAGTTTTCACAACATCTAAAGATTGAGGAAGAATCTTCTCGTCAACAAAATAAGCATTTGATGTATTTTTACTGCAGCGTTTGGACATTGCCATTGCTTCCGCTGCTGCGGTCGCCTCATCTAGCAATGAAGCGTTTGCAATTTCTAATCCAGTTAAATCAATGACCATTTGCTGAAAATTTAATAAAGCTTCTAATCGTCCTTGTGCAATTTCGGCTTGATAGGGAGTGTAGGCCGTATACCAACCTGGATTTTCTAATACGTTGCGCTGAATAACGGCAGGCATTAAAGTATCATGATAACCAAGTCCGATATAGTTTTTACAAATGACGTTTTGCTTTGCAAGTGTCTTTAAGTATGCAAGCGCATCCTCTTCGCGCATGCCAGGCCCAATTGAGAGAAAGGGCGTTTCTAAAATATCAGCAGGAATGATTTGCGACGTTAATTCGTCTAAAGAACCTAACTCCAGAGCAGCTAACATAGCTTGGATATCATGCTCTTTCAGCCCTATATGACGTTCAGCAAATGCATTTTTATGTTCGAGTTGATGAAGAGATTGATCCATCGTCATGTGAGAACCCTCAAGAGAATCGATCGTAACTGGAGAATGGTTGGTTTGTATTTAGACTCTCTACACCAGTGATACATGAGCGTTTTTCAAACATCACCAGTGTAGGTTTGCTGGTTGGTACTACTGACACTCTTGCTCGTAAGCATCGGCATCAAGTAAATGATCAAAGTTAGTATCACTTGTAGCCTTAACCTTGAAAAACCAACCCTCCTGGTATGGATCGTTATTGAGGGTTTCTGGAGTATCAATTAATTTTTCATTAACAGCAACGACTTCGCCAGTTAGTGGCGCATATACATCAGAGGCAGCTTTTACAGACTCTACAACGGCGATACTGTCATTTAATTGAATAGTACTACCTACTTCAGGCAATTCGATAAAAACAACATCACCAAGTTGTTGTTGAGCAAAGTCAGTAATGCCAACGGCATATACACCCTCACCCTCATCTAAAACCCACTCGTGGGCGGGAGTATATTTAAGATTCTTTGGAATTTGGCTCATAACGTTTCCTCATTACGCATGTAAAATTTGAGGTTTGCTAAAAGGAAAACTAATCCCTTTCAGCTATTAATTGTAAGAGAGACTTAATTAAAAGGTTGCTTTTCCTTTGCGTACAAAAGGCAGCTTTACAACCTTTGCCTTGAATGACTTATCACGAATTTCAACTTCTACTGTTTCTGTTGCTGTATTCTCAATACGAGCCATAGCAATAGACTTTTGTAGTGTTGGGGAAAATGTTCCGCTGGTTATAATGCCAATTTCTTCGCCATTGATTAGCACTTTCTGACCAGAGCGCATGATGGCCCGTTCATCTATGACTAAGCCAACTAGAACTTGTTTTACTCCGGCTTCCTTTTCAGACGTTATGGCTTCTCTTCCAAGAAAATGACGACTTGCTGGCTCCCAAGCAACGGTCCATTCAAGATTGGATGCTAAAGGACTTACCGACTCATCCATATCTGTCCCGTATAGATTAAGACCAGCTTCCAGTCTAAGGGTATCACGTGCTCCAAGCCCGCAAGGTTGTATACCACTGTTAACCAGTTGGCTCCAAAAGTCTGAAGCATCCTTTGCAGGGAGCATAACTTCAAGGCCATCTTCCCCTGTATAACCTGTTCTTGCAATAAACCAACGTCCCTTAGCGAAGCCCTCAAATAGCTTCAGAGTTTGAATGCGTTCAGATTGCTCAGGCAGCACCTGCGAGGTAAGCTCCCTTGCTTTGGGGCCCTGAATCGCAATCATAGCGAAATTGTCTAGCTCCCTTACTTCTACCGCAAAATCAGAGGCATGCTCCTGCATCCAGCGAAGATCAGACTCCTTGGTTGCGCAATTAACAACCAGCCTATACCCAGGGTCCAGTTGATACACGATAAGATCATCAAGAATACCGCCTTCTTCGTTTAGTAAGGCTGTATAAAGGGCTTTGCCAGGAGATTTAAGCTTATCTACATCATTTGCCAGAAGAAACTGAAGAAAGGCTTTAGATTCGGGGCCGTGAATATCAACAATGGTCATGTGGGATACATCAAATAATCCAGCATGGCTTCTTACAGCCTCATGCTCCTTGATTTGAGAACCATAGTGAATGGGCATTTCCCAACCATGAAAATCGACCATTTTGGCGCCGGCTTCTACATGCTGAGTGTACAGAGGGGTCTTATCCACAAGCATCCGCTCCTTTGAAACGTGCGTGACAAAGGCGCAAAGTATACGCATTAGATAGAAAAAACAATGGTATTTTTTTAGTGTGCTGTTGCATTTGACATCGATTTTGCATATTAGCGCCATCGTGCCATAAAAGGACTAGGTTGGCTTATCAAGAACATATTGATGAAAGATTGGCGTTGTTGTGTCTTGTTTGAGGGGGGGATGTGCTTCAAATTTACATAATTCTAAAACCGAAGAGCTGCTTACCTTGGTTAATAAAATAAACGTAAGTAGAGTAATCGCTATTACGGTATTCTCTGGTGGGATTTGCTCTGTACAGTATTCATTTGCTCAGCTTGCCACCTTGGCCGACCAAGACTTGCGAATGGTTCAAGCTCGATCACTGTTGCTTCTAGACCAATATAAAAACACTCTATCTGGAGTTGATACCCAATTCACTCGAATAACTTTAAATGCAAAGATTGAGACCATTACAAACGTTGATAGGATGGAGTTTGGTCGCTATAAACGAACAAATGAAAGTTTACCTGCCGATATATCATTTCGTAACTTTGCATTAGGGTATATTGGCCCATCTGGAGAAATCAAGCCATTTAAAATGAACCGGCCGTTCTTTGAGTACGCAACCCAGGACGTTATAGGGAAGCAAGCAGTGGTTGGTATTCGTTTCGGATTTGGTGAGTCAATTGGTATCCTGTCAAGTGATATAGACCAGCTAACCGGTAATATTGATGTACAAATTAAAACCAATAGCGGGAGCATCAATTGGGTTCGTTCTAAAGCAGAACTTATTACTCCTGAAGGAAGTGCTGATGATATCAGGGCAACCCATATCGGAATTCCAAACGGTGACAAAATTTACTTTGCTGGCATTCCTGTCACAACATCCAATTGCAAGGCGCTTTGGGTAAATACTTGTTTTGAATTATCTAAATATCGATCGATACCAATAGGAAAAAAACTTGATGATGGGAGTTTTGAACCAGCAGAAGGTGTTTTCTTATCATTTCAAGGAAAAGAAGGTTTGGTATGGGGTAACTCAGAATTTGGTGAGGAAACTGTCAAAACGGTTACCGGTGCATTCTTCAATATTCCTAGCTCAGCTTTGACGGTTACCTTTGATCAAGCTAATAAAGGAATTTCTCGAGCAAGAACAGAATATATCGATAGAGGTTTGGGTCGTTGGGGAATGAACTCAGTAATGTAAAGTAAATTATAATTACTAATTTGTTTATAAATTTGACTGCTAAAGATCAGTTCATGGTTTAAAATATTGTGCATACTTTTGCTCTACTTTAAATATATATGCTAGTAAAAGTAAGAGCGATTAAATAGCTTATTTAAAGATAGGCTAAATGGCGGTAGCGTGCTTATAGAAATAAGCTTTAATGTTAATAAAAAATAACATCAATCTAAATACTACCGTGATTTATTAAAAAACATTAAATTATAAAAATTTATTATAGTAAAAAGTCCATAATAATATTTGTGATACACGAAAGCCATAGTATGTTTTTAATATCGTGAGGCAGGTTATGAAGGTTCTGGTTACTGGTTCTGCTGGTTTTATAGGTTCAGCAGTAACGGAAAGATTGCTAAAAAATAATTATCAGGTTGTAGGTATTGATAATCTAAATGATTATTATGATGTAAATCTCAAGAAAGCAAGATTAAGTAAAATTATAAATGAACAAAATTATACCCATTACGAGATTGATATATCAAACAAAGATAGTGTTGATGAGGTTTTTTACAGTGAAAATCCTGATGTCGTTATAAACTTAGCTGCACAAGCAGGTGTTAGATATTCAATTGAAAATCCAAAAGTATATATAGAAACTAATTTAGTTGGATTCTTTAATATTATTGAAGCATCAAAAAATATTGAAGTTAAGCATTTAATCTATGCAAGTTCGTCAAGTGTATATGGTGCCAACGAAAAACTTCCCTTTTCTACATTAGATAATGTAAACCACCCTATAAGTTTATATGCAGCTACTAAAAGATCAAATGAATTGATAGCACATTCTTATAGTTATATATTCGATATCCCAACAACTGGATTAAGATTTTTTACTGTTTACGGTCCGTGGGGCAGACCAGATATGGCAATTTTTGATTTCACAAATAAGATCATAAATAATAAAGAAATTACTTTATATAACTATGGGGATCATAGTAGAGATTTTACATATATTGATGATGTGGTCGAAGCAATAGATAGATTAATTTGTAAAGTGCCAGAAAAGGATGTTAGCTGGGATGGTAAAAATCCTAATCCATCTTCAAGCATGAATAAATGGAAGATATATAACATTGGAAATCATCAGCCAGTAAAACTACTTGAGTTAATAGCAAACATAGAAGAATTTGTTGGAAAAAAAGCAAACATAAAACTAGCACCACTTCAGTTAGGCGATGTCCCTAATACATATGCAGATGTTGAAGAATTGTATGATCAAATAGGATTTAAGCCTAATGTAGGTATTGCTGATGGGATAAAAAAATTTGTTGAATGGTATCGTGGATATTACAACGCATGAAAAATAAGATTAATTTACAGGAAATAAAGATTGGGGTTGTTGGCTTAGGTTATGTTGGATTGCCACTGGCTATAGCGTTCTCATCAAAATTCGAAACAATTGGTTTTGATATTAATAATAATAGAATTTGTAACTTAAAATCTGGAATAGACAATACCTGTGAAGTTGATCAAGAAGAAATCAATAATGCAATAGATATAAAATTCACAAACGATATATTAGATATTGAAGATTGTAATTTCTATATAATAACCGTACCAACACCTATTGATGTAGTTAAAAGACCAGATTTATCTGCACTAATATCAGCGAGTGAAGCAATTGGAAAAATACTGAATAAAAATGATTATGTTGTATATGAATCTACAGTATATCCAGGAGCAACAGAAGAAATATGTATACCGATACTTGAAAATGCATCAGGATTGAAAATAAATAAAGATTTCTATTGCGGGTACAGTCCGGAAAGGATAAATCCAGGCGATAAAAATCTGAGAATAAAGGATATAAGAAAAATAACATCTGGATCAAATGTGAGTGCATTAGAAAATATTGATAATGTTTATAAGCATATAATTACAGCCGGAACCTATCAAGCTCAAAGTATTAAAGTAGCAGAGGCGGCAAAAGTTATTGAGAATACCCAAAGAGATTTAAATATAGCCTTAATTAATGAGTTGGCAATTATTTTCAATAAATTAGATATTGATACACATTCGGTTCTAAACGCAGCTAAAACAAAATGGAATTTTCTAGATTTTAAACCGGGCTTGGTTGGCGGTCACTGTATAGGAGTAGATCCATATTACTTAACCCATAAATCACAAGAAGTAGGGTATAGCCCTGAAATAATTCTTTCTGGACGAAAATTGAATGATAATATGTCAAAATACGTTGCAAACCAAATAATAAAAAAACTCATAAAGAAATCAACCATAATAAATAGTTCAAAGATTCTGGTGTTAGGTCTTACGTTCAAAGAAAATTGTCCAGATTTAAGAAATAGTAAAGTGTTCGATTTGATTGATGAGCTTGTAGAATATGGATGTGCAGTTGAAGCTTATGATCCATGGATAACAATTAACGACATAAAAAAAGAGTGCAATTTCAAGTTAATAGAAAAATTGAAACCACTTTTTTACGATGCAGTTATTGTAGCGGTAGGGCATGATCAATTCAAAGAGATGACCTGTGACAAAGTAAAAACAATGATTAAATCAAACGGATTGATTTATGACATAAAAAATACATTCGAAAACGAACTGGATGTCGAGAGGTTGTAGTCAATATGAAAGCTGTGATACTTGCTGGTGGATATGGGACTCGTCTATCAGAGGAAACAGAAATTAAGCCTAAGCCAATGGTAACAATAGGTCAAATGCCAATGCTGTGGCATATTATGAAGATTTATTCATATCATGGAGTTAATGATTTTATTATATGTTGTGGATATAAAGGTTATATAATAAAAGAATATTTTGCTAACTATTTTCTACATATGTCTGATGTTACTTTTCATATGAAAGATAACGCAATGCAGATTCATAACAATCATGCTGAACCATGGAGAGTTACATTAATTGATACAGGTGAAGGTACACTGACAGGAGGGAGACTAAAACGTGTCTATGATTTTATAAAAAATGAAAAATCATTTTGCTTTACATATGGAGATGGATTGTCTGATGTAAATATAGAAGAACAAATAAACTTTCATAATAAACATGGCAAATTAGCAACGCTAACTGCAACAAGACCACCAGGTCGATATGGTGCAATTGAATTACATAAAGATGAATTACTTATAAAATCCTTTAAAGAGAAACCTGAAGGTGATAATAGTTGGATTAATGGTGGTTTTTTTATATTAAAACCAGAAGCTCTAAATTACATTGATGGAGATACAACCAGTTGGGAAGCAGAACCTTTATCTACATTATGTAAATTGAATGAACTGGTTGCATATAAACATAAAGGGTTTTGGCAGCCTATGGATACACTTAGAGAGAAAAATTTACTTAACAATCTATGGGAATCTGGAACTGCACCATGGAAAAAGTGGGATTGAATAAAAGTTTTTGGAGTGGAAAAAATGTACTTATAACAGGTCATACTGGATTTAAAGGAAGCTGGTTAGTACATACCTTAGATTTACTTGGAGCAAATATATTTGGATATTCATTAAAGCCTCCAACTGAAATAAATATGTATACTGAAAGTCATGCATATAAAAAAATGAGTCGGGAAGAATTAAGTGATATAAGAGATAAAGAGAATTTAAAGAATTTTATTGATGCGTGTAGCCCAGAGATAATTATTCATCTGGCAGCACAATCCTTAGTTAGTAAAGGGTATACAGAGACTTTACAAACATTTGATACAAATATAATGGGAACAGTCAATCTGTTTGAAGCATGCAAGAATAATAAATGCATAAGTGTAATATTAAACATAACTTCAGATAAATGCTATGAAAACATGGAGTGGGATTATGTTTATAGAGAAAATGATCGAATTGGTGGCATAGATCCTTACTCATGTAGCAAATCATGTTCAGAGTTAATTAGTAAAACTTATAGTAATGTACTATTAAACGAAATGAAAATAGCTACAGCACGAGCAGGTAATGTAATTGGCGGTGGGGATTGGGCTGAAAATAGATTAATTCCAGATATGATAAGATCGATTCACAATAAAGATATATTATTAATCAGGAATCCTAGTTCAGTTAGACCTTGGCAGCATGTAATAGAGCCAATAATTGGCTATTTAATCTTAGCAGAAAAAAATTTCAATTGTTGTGATTACAACCAATCCTGGAACTTTGGACCTGAAGCATCTTCATTTAAAGAAGTTAAATGGATTTTGGAGCATACAAAAAAGTGTATGCCTGATTTGAAGTGGGATATTAAAAGAAACGATGCGCAATACGAATCAAATCTATTAATGTTAGATAGTACGAAGTCTAACATGAAGCTTAATTGGATTAGCAAATGGAAGATAGAGCAAACAATTGATAAAACTATTGAGTGGTATGGAAAGTGGATAAAAAAAGAAAATATAGAAAAGTTTACGTGTGAGCAAATCATTGAGTATTTGAATGAATAAAAGAGATATATATTACCCAGATCTTATTACAACACTCAAATATATTGATAAAAGAGGGTATTTTGAAAAAGTATTTCCACTTGAAAATACAAATATAAGAAATGAATCTTTTTCAATAAAACAAATAAATAAAAGTTATAGCACGCAAAAAGGTACAATTAGAGGAATGCACTATCAGCGCACACCGTATGCAGAAGGGAAGCTTATATATTGTTTAAAGGGGACAGTATGTGATGTTATTGTAGATATAAGAACCAACTCAGAAAGTTATTTACATGTGAGTTATACTGAAATCAGCGAATCTAAAAATTCAATAATATATATACCACCTGGATTTGCACATGGGTTTCAGACGCTAACAGAAAATTGTGAGCTATTGTATATTCATGATACTGAATACATGCCTAAATTTGAAGACGTTATAAATCCCTTGGATACGAAATTAAATATTAAGTGGCCTTTAAAGCTATCAATGATATCTGATAGAGATTTAAATGCAAAAGGCATCAATGAAATGTGCAGGTATCAAAATGATATGTAGAAATTGCCAGAATGAAATTAAAAAAACATTTATAGATCTTGGATTTGCGCCATATTCAAATGAGTACCTTAATGAAATAGATTTAAGTAAATACGAAAAGCATTATCCGTTGAAAGTTATGTTATGCAACTCATGCTGGTTAGTACAAACTGCATATTATGAAAAATCTGAAGATCTATTTAAAGAAGACTACTCATATCAATCAAGCACCTCAACATATTGGTTAGAACACGCAAATTCATTTGTAAACAAAATAATTAAAAAACTAGAGCTAAGTGAAAATTCATTTGTTATAGAGATAGCATCTAATGACGGATATCTTCTGAAAAACTTTGTGGAAAAAAATATACCATGCCTAGGTATTGAACCAGCCAGAAAAGTTGCGGAACTGGCAGAAAAATCAGGAGTTAAAACAGTCAAAGAATTTTTTACTTCAAAGTTATCAAGAGAAATACTGGAAACGAATAAAAAACCAAACTTAATTATAGGGAATAATGTTTTAGCGCATGTTCCGGATATAGTGGATTTTGTATATGGAATACAAAATTTACTCTCATACCGGGGTACCGCGTGTTTGGAATTCCCTCATATAATGAATTTAATTAAATATAATCAATACGATACGATATATCATGAACACTATTCATACTTGTCATTAATTTCCATAAGTAATATTTTTAACAAGGCTGGCTTAGACATTTATGATGTTGAAAAACTAGAAACACATGGCGGGAGTCTTAGGATATATGCTAGCCATGCTGGAGAGAAAGATATTTCATCAAGCGTGTTAGACTTAATAAATTGTGAAAAACAATTTGGATTAGAATCTGAAGAAATATATGAAAATTTAAAAAATAAAGCTTTAAAAAATAAATTCGAATTTATAGAATTTCTAATAGAGGCAAGAAAGAAAAATAAAATAGTAGTTGGCTGTGGTGCGGCAGCTAAAGGGAACACTATCTTAAATTACGCCGGTATTAAAAACGACTTGATTTCAAAAATATTTGATGCTTCTGAATTTAAACAGAACAAATACTTGCCTGGTAGTCATATAAAAATCCATCCATATGATGGAATTGTAGATATAAAACCAGATTACGCAATAATATTCCCATGGAATATATATGATGAAATCACAAGTAATTTATCATTTTTAAGAAGCACCGGTACCAAGTTTGTAAGGATTATACCAGAGCTTATTATTGAATAGGTGTTTAATGGATATTCTATATACTAAACCATCAATAACAGATTTAGAAATTAGTTACGTGAATGATGCTGTATCAACTGGCTGGGGTAAAAAATGTTATAATTATATAAATAAATTCGAATCCGAATTTGCTAAATATATTGGCACAAAGTATGCAATTTCAACTTCAAGTTGTACAGGTGCCCTTGAGATGGGGTTGCGAGCACTAGATTTTGAAAATAATGATGAAATTATATTAGCAGATATCAACTGGATAGCTACTGTAGCGCCAGTGATAAGAACAAATGCTAGACCCGTATTTGTTGATATAAAAGAAAATACATGGTGTATAGATCCAAACAAAATTGAATCATCAATAACAAATAAAACAAAAGCAATTATTGCAACTCATTTATATGGTAGCTTAGTTAATATTGATAAATTGATGTATATATGTGAAAAATATGGACTATATTTAATTGAAGATTCAGCTGAAGCAATTGGATCAATTTATAAAGGTAAAAAAGCTGGTTCAATGGGTGATTTTGGAGTTTTTTCATTTCATGGAACTAAGACAATCACTACTGGTGAAGGAGGTATGTTTGTAACTAACAATAAAGAAATATATGAAAGAGTTCTAAATTTTAGTAATCATGGAAGATGCATTGGAGAAAGTAAACAATTTTGGTCATCTATGATTGGATATAAGTATAAAATGTCTAATATGCAAGCAGCTTTAGGTTGTGCACAATTAGAAAGAATTGATGAATTGGTTACTAGGAAAATATCAATTTTCAATATGTATAAAGAGATTCTCTCAAGTAATTCATTATTACATCTTAATGCAGAACTAGAAAGCACTAGAAATAGCTATTGGATGCCTACGGTTGTTTTCAATAAAGAATTAAATCTTAATAAAGATAAAATTTTGAGTAAATTTGTAGAAAATAATATCGATGCAAGAGTTTTCTTTTATCCATTAACAATGTTACCGATGTTTAATGAGAAAAGAGAAAATGAAGTAGCTTATGATATTCACAATAGAGCCATAAATCTACCTTCATACCATGATTTGACATATGAACAAATTTGCAAAGTATGTTCTATTGTTAATGAGTTATCAGAAAAATGAAAGAAATTGTAATATGGGGTGGAACGGGTCAGTGCAGAGTAGTAAATGAAGCTATTGATAAGACAAAGTATAGAGTTTCAGCAGTTGTTGATAATAGAAAATTAGATAGTATACCAATCAAAAATACACAATTTTTGATTGGTGAAAGAAATCTCAAAGATTGGATATGTCAAAATAATAAGAAAGGTATTTATTGCGTATCTGCTATAGGTGGTTTTAAAGGCTTTGATAGAATATCGATACAAAATAAAATGCGAAGTCTAGGTTTAGAGCCAAAGAATATAATACATAAAACTGCATATATTGCTGATGGTGTAGAATTTGGTGTAGGACTACAAGCTTTAGCTATGTCTGTAGTTTGTAGCGGATCAAAACTTGGTGAGGGTGTAATCATTAACACATCAGCATCAATTGATCATGACTGTGTAATAGAAAATGGCGTACATATTGGACCTGGAGCAAATCTAACTGGAGAGGTTTATGTTGGTCAATACTCATTTATTGGTGCTGGATCTGTAGTACTTCCAGGTATAGAAATAGGCAATAACGTTATAGTAGGGGCAGGGTCAGTTGTAACAAAGAGTATAAATTCTAATTGTAAGGTTGCAGGAAATCCTGCAAGGAGAATCTAGATAATGAGTTTAGAGATAAAAAAATTTAAAGAAGAAGTGAAAGATAATATACAAGGTTTAAAGAAAAATAAAGAATTAAAAGAAAGATCACTCGAGTGGTTAAAAGAAAGTTTAGATAATAAGTATACATATAATTTTACTTGGCTTGGAAGACCAATTATTCAATACCCACAGGACATCATTGCAGTTCAGGAATTAATTTGGAATATTAAACCTGATTTGATTATTGAAACTGGTATAGCTCATGGTGGTTCATTGATATTAAGCGCGTCAATTTTAGCTTTGATTGAAATTTCCGAATTAAAAAATAAAAATATAAATTATAATGATAGTAAAGTGATTGGTATCGATATTGATATAAGAAAACACAATAGATCTATGATAGAAAATCATCCATTATCATATAAAATTCAAATGCTGGAAGGCTCTAGCACTTCAGATGAAATAGCTAGTAAGGTATATGAAATTTCAAAAATGTATAAGCGTGTTATGGTTATATTAGACAGTAATCATACATTTGAACATGTTTATAAAGAATTGACATTATACGCACCACTGGTAACAAAAGATAGTTATTGCATTGTTTTTGATACTATTGTTAATGATTTACCAAAAAATAAATTTCCACAAAGAGATTGGGGGCCAGATAACAACCCTAAAAAGGCTGTCCATAAGTATTTAAAAGAAAACAATCAATTTGAAATAGATCTTGATATTGAATCAAAATTAATGATTACAGTCGCGCCAGATGGATACCTAAAAAAAATCTATGAATAATTTAGTTAGCATTGGATTGCCTGTGAAAAATGGAGAAGCATTTCTTCCTGAGGCAATTGAGTTGTTGATAAATCAGACCTATAGCAATATTGAGATAATAGCAAGTGATAATAATTCATCAGATAAATCTTTAAATATATTAAAATACTATCAAGTTGCTGATTGTAGAATGAAAATATATGAGCATAAGTGTGATCTGACTGCTTTAGAGAATTTTAAGTATACGCTTATGAATTCACTTGGTAATTTCTTTATGTGGGCAGCCTGTGATGATAGAAGAGACTTAAATTTTATAGAAGAGCTTCTTTATAAAATGAATGAAGAAGCGTCTCTGATATTTTCAAATGTAAGTATTATACCTGACCATTTTTCCTGGACAAAGTATCAAAATATATCATATGAATTCCAATCAAATGGGTTATCAACGATATCTGATATATTAAAAAAATATGCAACTTTTAATTGCCTGCATATATATGGACTTATAAGAAAAGAATATTTAATTGACTACGATTGGTATGAAATTGAATACGGTCCAGATATCCCATTACTAATGCATTTAATTACAAAAGGACAATTTCTAAAAACAAGTAATACAAGGTTTTATTATTACCAGAAAGAAAAATTAAAGAATAGTAAAGAAAGAGCTTATGAAAATTTTATGACAAAACTTGCACCATTCCCCGAGATCAGGTTAGCTTACACAGCTGCAAAAGCAATAAAAAGAAATAGGAATAATGCAAGTCTAATCTACATTATTCTTTTGTTTTATTACGAAAGAAAGATTCAGGTAGTAAAATCTAAAATTTACAAATACATGCCATTCAAAATGAGAAATATATACCATATTCTTAAAAGAAATATTCAGGTATACAAAAATAAAACTAAACTTTACAAGTAAGTGATATTTGATATGAACATTCTGTTTGTTATAGGAAGCCTTGGAGGTGGTGGTGCAGAAAAGAATATAATTTGGCTAGCAAAAAAATTTGCTGATATTGGCTATAATATACGCATATTAACTATATGCGACAATGAAAATGAAGCCTATGAAATACCAAGCTCGATAACTCGAGTAAAAGCTAGTGATGAAACTACTATCGAACATAGATGGTTTGATCTTATAAAACAGTACAAAAAGTATAAATCCCTTCGGTACGATATAATAGCCAATAATCCTGATCTTGTAATATCTTTTATCGATACTTGCAACTTACAAGTACTCATATCAATGATTTTTTCTAAAGTAAAGATAATTGTTTCAGAACGTACTGATTGGAGAATACACAGAATCAATAGAAGATGGAAAATTTTAAGAAGGATTTTGTATCCGACAGCATCTAAAGTTGTTTGCTTATCAAAACCATGTTTTCAAGATGCATTGAGTTATAAACCTAAATGGCGATGTGCATATATACCAAATGCAGTACAAAAGCCCAAAAACATAAAAAAACATAAATTAAGAAAAAAAATTATCGTTTGCATGTCTAGGCTCATTAAATCAAAGAGAGTTGACCATGTGATTTCTGCATTTTCGAAAATAGTTGAAAAACATGATGGTTTTGAGTTAATTGTCATTGGTTTTGGACCAGAGTTAAGCAATTTAAAAAAACTATGTGAAAAACTCAAGATTTTACATAAAGTCAAATTTACAGGTTGGATAAATGATCCATTTCCAATCCTAGAAGAAGCCTATATGTTTCTATTTGCTTCGAAGTATGAAGCATTTGGAATGGTTATACTTGAAGCGCTTTGTGTAGGAGTGCCTGTAGTATCATATAGATACGTCTCAGACCCATCAATTTTAATTACAGATAATGTAAACGGATTTCTTGTTGAAGATGGTTCAATAAGCGCTATGAGCGAAAAAGCACTATTGCTAATTGAAAATAATGATTTACATACAAGAATGTCAAACGAGTGTTACAAAATAACAAATCAATTTAATGAAGAAAAGATATTTAAAATGTGGTCCCAAATTGTGATATGAGAAAGTTATGATAGAAAGTTATAAAAAATTACTCCACAAATTTAAAACGATAAGCATAGTCACGATTATAGTTTCATGCTTTGCTGCTCTTTCTGAAGGGATAGCGTTAACTGCACTCATACCATTATTCAATGTACTCGTAAACGGTAGGGAATACTCTGAATATCAATGGACTAAAATAGTTAATATAAATGATAAATATGAATTTGGATTATTTTGCATATTTACATTCGTAGTTTTAGCACTTTGCTCAGCGATTTTTAGAAGCATTTCGGAGATAATGTCACTCAAAATCAAAACAAAAGTTGAATCCTATATTAGATATGAATTAACTAATATATTAATCAATATGGAATGGAAAGATTATATAAAACTGAAACTTGGAGATATTTCCAAAGCAATGGTTGTGGAAGGAATGCAGATTGGTAGCGGCGTAATGTATCTAATAATGGGATTTAGTATGATCTCTGCGTCAATCTGTTATTTAGTATGGACAATATACCTTTCTTACGAGTTAACCTTTTATACGTTAATCTTTGGCATATTCGCTGCCATTATATATATTGTAGGTTTGAAGTTTGCTAAAAAATATTCAGACCAACTTTCATCTATCGTTAGTGATATTGGAGATAAAACTAATGAATTATATGGCAACATGAAATATTTTGCTGCTTCAGGACGCATGCAAACACTTAAAGATAGAAGTGAAGAAAATTTTACTACATACGAAGAAACATATTTTCTTAGCCAAATATTTCCACCAATATTAAAATCAACAATAGAAGTTCTAGCTTCAATTTTGGTAGCCATGTTTCTATACATGACTTTAATGTTAAACAAAAACAATATATCAGAAGCCGTGGTCTTTATTGCAATATTTTATAGAATGATACCAAAACTAATAAATGCTAAGAGTTATTTCTTTCAAGCTAGGACACATTTGACTTGGATTAGAACTTATGAGGATAGGTTGAAATCTATTACCATCAAAGATACACAAGAAAATATTAAAAAAAATTATGAAATTAACAATCTAGAATGGAAATACGGAAGTACAATTTCATTCGAAAATGTTACTTATATTGCTGATGATGGCAATATAATACTTAAGAATGTTAATTTTACAATCTCCTACGGAGATAAAATATCAATTTCTGGTGCATCGGGAAGCGGTAAATCAACAGTTATTGATCTAATATTAGGCTTGTTGACGCCTAACTCAGGAAAAATATTAATCAATAATTTAGATTTAAAATCTATAGATATAAACTCATGGAGATTGAAAATTGGTCTAGTTTTGCAGGAATCGATGATATTAAATAAAACAATAGCCGAAAACATTGAGATGTTTGGAGAAAAAAGAGACTATGATAAGTTAATAAAAGCCTGTCAAACCTCTTGCTGTCATGAATTTATAGATGAATTAGATGAAGGTGTCAATACAATCATCTCTGAAAATGGCGCACGCATTTCTGGTGGACAACGTCAAAGAATATGCATAGCAAGAGCGTTGTATATACAGCCAAGCATATTGATTCTTGATGAAGCTACAAGTGGATTAGATTATGAAATTGAAAGCAAAATAATTAGTAATCTAGCAAAGAATAAAGATATTACTTTAATTATGATTTCTCATAGGTTGGAAAACAGTAAAGTCTCAAATAAAATTATAAATATAAATAACAAAAAAATTAACGAGTTCTCTGCGTGGAGTGAATTCATTGAAAATCAAAATAGTTATGATTGCTATATTGAAAGCCTTAATGACAATATAAAATGAAAAAAAAATCAATATTATTCATTATTGGGTCGATGAGAAGGGGTGGTGCTGAATTACATTTGTATAGCATTTGCGAACATTTGCAGGATAAATTTGATATAACTCTATATGTCTTTGATAAAAGGGGGCCACTATATGAGTCATACAGAAATATAAATGTAAATATAAGGTTTGTTAATGTAAACGTAAATTCAAAAGTGAAATATTTCTATATATTCAATCATCTTATATATTTGCAATGGGTTAATAGGTTTGACATTATTCATTATTTCTTGCCCACAGCTTACATAATTGGTGGTATTGCATCAATTTTTTCTCCGAAATCTATAAGAATAATGAGTAGGAGAAGTTTAAACAAATATAGTGAAAATACCTATTTGTTACGACCTATTGAAATATTGCTCCATAGAAAAATGAATTACATAACTGCAAACTCCAATGCAATAAAAGATAATTTAATGTCTGAAAAAGTAAGTATAAATAAAATCAAGATTATATATAATGGTGTGAGAGATAACTCATTCTTTGAGATAAACAGATACAAAAAAAATTATTATAAGAAAAGTGATTTTACAATTATAGTTCTTGCTAATTTAATAGCATATAAAGGCCATCTTGACGTAATTAAAGCACTTGAAAGAATTAACAAGTCATTACCAGATAAGTGGCGCTGCCTTATGATAGGAAGAAATGATGGAATCAAGGATATATTAGAAAAAGAGGCAGTGAAATGTGGTTTAGGTAGGAATATCGAATTTATCGAAAATGTAATAAATATAAAGCCATTTTTACAATGCGCTGATATAAGCTTACTGTGCTCACATGAAGAGGGGTTTTCTAACGCAATTATAGAATCTATGTCCGCTGGTTTGCCTGTTATTGCAACTGATGTGGGAGGTAATGTTGAAGCTGTTCAAAACAATTATAACGGATTTATTGTTAGAAAAAGCGATGTAAAAGAAATAGGAAATAAAATACTATTATTGCTTGATCCTTGCCGCAGAAGATTGATGGGTGAAAACTCAAAAAAAATAGCCAATGAAAAATATAGAATTGATAAGTGTATTGCTGCATATGAAGATATGTACAAAATATGTTTAACGGGCCCTTGCATGAATACTAATAATGGAAATTACTAGTTCAGTTATAATTATTTTAGCATTTTTATGCTTTCTTACTGCAAGAATGTATGTTGATGCACTAAGTGCATATTTAGTAACATTAGTAAAAATAGCAACATTTGGATCTGTATTCATATTCAACCCGGAAAAAATATCTGAATGGCACCAAGTTGATATAACTCATTATATATCAGTAGCAATTGAAATGAATAAGTATTGGAATGATCTAATACCGAGCATCAAGTATTTTAATTTCAATACCCATAACATAAATTCTGGTAATTTTCTATTTTACTATTTTTTTTCAGTAGCTGAAAAACTGTTTAACAATTCTTTTGTAGTAATTACTATTTTAAATATCTTGTTAAGTATTTCAATAGCAAGCTATGTTTCTAAGCTATCTTATATAAGTGGTTTTAATGGTTTATATTGCAAATGCATCTTTATATTTGTTTGTCTGCACCCAGAGCTTATGGGTTGGTCAACTTTCACAGCTTTAAAAGATACATTAGTATTATTGTTGGTTTTGATAATAATATATTATGTCTGTCAATTTTATATAGAAAAAATAACTACTAAGGCAAATGTCTTAAAGCTGGTAATAGCATTTATACTTTTGCTCTTTACTAGATTTTATATGCCTTTCCTAATAATATCAGCATGTATTATATATGCAGCTATTATTAATCAAAATAAATTAGTCCGTAATTTTATACCTATAGCTATAGCTGGATTGATACTAATCTACATTACACCTGTAGATATTTTGTGGCTTTTCAAAAATAAAGACCTTATTTCTTTTGATGGTTTGTGGGGTAGATTTAAACTTCTAATGTTTAAGCCTTTGTTTTGGGGAGAATTAGGCAACTATGGCTTCCAATATATTAATGCCGTGATTTATCCAGCTCTATATATACCTTCCATAATTTCATTTGTTTTTTTGATTAAAAACAAAGTATTTTTTTTCTGCATAATATTCTTTGTTGTCAACATAATGTTTTACACTTTAGTGCCAGATTTGGCAGGAATTAGACATAGATACATCAGCTCTTTTGTATTCTGGTGGATGCAGTTCCATTTTTTCTACTTGCTAATAATGATTTCAAAAGGGATGCATCAAGATAAAGTTAGCGATGTATGTAAATATGAATAAAAGAAAATATAAAATACTACATATTATTACTAGTTTAGATGTTGGAGGAGCTGAAAAGAATCTAATTAAGCTATTAAAATACAAGAGCATGCATAAATTAGAGTATGAAGTTATATGTTTGAAAGATATAGGCAGTCTTTCAGACTCAATAATGAAACTAAATATAAAATTATACTATGCAAAGTTAACAAAAAATCCTTTTACTTGGATTGTTGGCTTTATAAAAATATTTTTTTTTATTAAATCATCAAAGGCAGATGTAATTCAAACTTGGCTGTATCATTCCGATTTGATTGGTGGGATTTTTGGAAAATATATTTTTAGGATTCCTGTGATATGGAATATAAGGTCATGCAATGTGAAGAAAAGTAAATTCATGACGCAAATTGTTGTAAAATTATGTGCAAGATTATCATATTCTCTTCCTGAGAAAATTATTTCGGTAGCTAAATCATCAAAAAACATTCATATTAAGTTTGGATATAATGGTAAAATAATTAAAGTTATTCCTAATGGAATTAACTGTGTAGTTAATACCTCTACATCCAATAATCCTACTATAAGTAATTTCACTATTGGTTCTATTGGCCGATTTTGCTACGAAAAGGATCATGAAAATCTTATCAGAGCATCTAGATTTGTAATAGATAAGTATCCATTAACGAAATTTGTTTTGGTAGGTAGAAATGTTGATGATTCTAATGATATTTTGATTAATAGTCTTAAAAAGAATTGCGTAATTGATAATTTTCAATTGGTTGGTGAAGCAAGAGATGTATACACATATCTAAATTTATTCGATATATTTTGCTTACCCTCTAGATTCGAAGCTTTTCCAAATGTAATTCTAGAAGCAATGCTATTAAGGAAGCCATGTGTTGTAACTGATGTGGGTGATTGCAGGGAGATTTTAAAGGGATTTGGAGTAATTGTTAAGCGTGAATGCCCTAAAGAGCTTGCAAATGGACTAATAAAAGTTATTGAAATGAATGAATCAATAAAAAAAGAACTATGTAGTAATGCATATTTGACTATTCAAAAGTATTTTTCTATTGAAAAAGTCATACTTGAATATGAAACACTGTATATAAATACGGCAAATAATAGGTTTTATAAATGTGTGGCATAGTAGGCTTAGTTTCAAATAAATCAAAATTATTAAATGAAAATAATGCTTTTCAGATGGAAAGTATGATAGATAAACTAAAATCTAGGGGTCCTGATGATAGGGGTATCTGGCATTCATCTAATCGACAAATAATTTTTGGCCACACCAGGTTGTCAATACAAGATTTATCATTATCTGGTCATCAACCAATGCACTCTAAAAGTGGTCGTTATACTATAGTATTCAATGGTGAAATATATAACCACTTAGAGTTGAGAAGTAAACTCAACATCTCTTGGAATGGTCATTCCGATACGGAAACGATTCTAGCCTTAATTGATCAGTTCGGTATCAATAAGACATTGCAAGCTTTAGTAGGAATGTTTGCATTTGCTGTATTCGACAATATAGAAGGCACCCTCTACCTTACAAGAGACCGTTTAGGCGAAAAACCGTTGTATTATGGTTGGCTAAATAGCAAAAAAGATAAATTTGTATTTGCTTCCGATTTATCTGCAATAAAAATAAATGATGAATTTGAAAGAAATATATCAAAATCATCTATTTGTCAATTTTTAAGACATAATTATATAGCCTCTCCTAATTCAATATATGAAAACATCTACAAATTAGAGCCTGGTACTATATTATGCTTCGATACTGCAAAATTTACATATTCTGTCTTCAAATATTGGGATATACTTAATATAGCAAGTTCAATAGGACAAAGTACCTTTAGTGAAAACGAGTGGATAGAGAGATTAGAAGAACTAATATTTAAATCAGTTAAAAAATCATTAATATCTGATGTTACTGTTGGCGCATTTTTATCAGGTGGTGTGGATTCAAGTTTAATAGCATCAATTATGCAGAAATGTCAAAGTAACTCAGTAAAGACATTTACAATTGGTTTTGATGACCCATCGTTTAACGAAGCTGAACATGCTAAAGATATTGCTAAATATATTGGATCTGACCATACGGAACTATATGTAGATGAGAGACTAGTTCAAGAAATGATTTATAAGATGCCTGCCACTTACTCTGAACCATTTGCTGATTCATCTCAACTACCAACCTTTATTGTATCTGAATTAGCAAGCAAGAATCTAAAAGTGGTTTTATCTGGCGATGGGGGTGATGAGCTATTTGGAGGTTATACGCGTTATTTATCAATTGATCAGCTCTGGAATAAATTAAATTTAATACCATATGTGATTAAGATTCTTCTTGGAAGAAGTGCAAACTATATACATCCACAAATCCTAAATAAAATTGGCAATAAAATGCCAAGTCGTCTCTTAAAAAGAGATATTGGAGATAAAATCCAAAGAGTTTGTTCTATGTTATGCAATACAAATCAGCAAGATATGTATCTATCTCTAATATCTCATTTTCAACATCCGTCAGATTGGGTTATTTCATCTAGCGAACCTGCTAATAAGGTAACAAACGAATATAATATTTTTAATAACATGAACTTTCAAGAAAAAATGATGATATTAGATATTCTAACTTATCTACCAGACGACATTTTAGTTAAAATTGATAGAGCTGCGATGGCAAATTCACTTGAAACGAGAGTTCCATTTTTAGATAAGGATATAGTTGAGTTCTCACTAAGAATGCCTAGCTTTTATAAAATCAAAGACAGAGAAAGTAAGTGGATTTTAAAGCAAATACTTAACAAGCACATCCCTAAAAAATTAACAGATCGTCCAAAAAAGGGATTTTCTATTCCAATTGGTAAGTGGATTAGAACATCACTAGTTGACTGGGCTGAATCATTAATTGATAGAAAATTACTTGAAAATCAAGGTTTTTTAGATGCAGATAAAGTGCAAAGTATGTGGAATGAACACCGTAATGGAAGACGAGATTTCGGTTTGCCTTTATGGAATATATTGATGTTTCAGGCATGGTTAGAAAATGAAAGATAGAGTATTAATGTTTGTAAATGAAGATAAATTTTTATATTCTCACAGACTTGAAATTGCATTGCAATTGCTGAATGAAGGGTATGAAGTACACTTGTTGTCCAGTACATCAGAAATAAAGAAAAAATTAGAGTCTCTTGGTATAATAGTTCATAATATCAATCTTGATAGAAAGTCATGGAGTATTTTTAAAAATCTAATTTTATTTGCCAGAGTATATTTTTTTATAAAACGATTTAAACCAAGAATCCTGCATTTGATTAGCATAAAACCTGTTTTGATTGGTGGTATAGCTGCAAGGTTAGCCATGATTGATTCAGTAATATATTCAATTAGTGGTTTGGGGCATGTATATATTGATGACAGCAGATTTTCGCATATTAAACAATATATAATTAATCTACTTTATTCTGTATCTTTAAAAATCAAAAATTCTATCATTATTTTCCAAAATAACGAAGATAAAAATTTTTTCATAAAAAAATTTAGAATACCGGAAAATAGGATCGCCTTAATAAGGGGCTCAGGAGTTAATTTGCAACTATTTAAGCCCTCTGTCCCAAAGGAAGATAATAAAGTTGTAAAAATTTTAATGATTTCAAGGCTCCTAAGAGAAAAAGGGGTGTTTGAATACGTTGAGGCTTTAGAGTGCCTTAACAAGAAAAATATTAATGCAGAATTTATCTTAGCAGGATTACCTGATTCTGGAAATCCTAGTGCTATTACACAAAAAGAATTATGTTTAATAAAAAGCATAGATAATTTAAATTATTTAGGCTATGTAGATAATGTACCAAAATTGTTACAAGATGTTGATGTTATGGTTTTACCATCTTATAGAGAAGGGTTCTCAAAAGTACTCATTGAAGCATCTGCTGCAGGATTGCCTATTGTTACGACCAATGTACCTGGTTGTAGGGATGCTATTATTGAAAATAAAACAGGCATTTTAGTTGAACCCAGAAACTCTAAAAAACTTGCAGGTGCTATAGCAACACTTATTAATGATAAAGCTCTAAGAAAAAAGATGGGGCTACATGCAAGGCTTATTGCAGAAAAACATTATGATGTGCATGATGTTGTTAACAAGCATATTGATATATATAGAACGTTAATTACAAATTAATTTTATAAGGCGATACTTAATAAGTTTATTAATTTTACATTAAACAATATCTAACTAATGATTTAAATTTATGGACGCATAGTTGCTGATTAGTAATGAGTCTAAAGTTATAAATTACATGTTTACTTAAATGGTATTTGATGGACGCTGCTATCAGGTGCAAGATAGTATGATCTATCCAACTACCATTTAACCCAAAACATTTGTTTGTGTTAATTGAAGGACTAAGAATCCACAAATTTAGTTCAATCCTACTTGCTGACTGTTTCGTATATTTTTAGTCGATCATTGCTGAGTTTTGAAAAGATTTTACTAATAGAAGATCTGTTTTGAAATAAATTAAGGCGGACATTGAATTAAGCCTTTTGATAAAGACCCAAAGTGTAATGTAGTGATCAAAATAAAAAAAATCTATAAAACGTATCTTTACATCAAAACTGACCGAAGAAAAAAGATTTATCGATTCTATTCTTATTCAGATATATGGGAAAAGCAAAATATAATTGTTCATTAGTTATAATTTAACCGATTAAAGTCAATTTTGTCTTATTATAATATAATTGAATTGATCTTAATTGTTTGTATACGCTATGCCTGTATTAAGAAAGCTTTGAATGTACCGATACACAAGACAGTGAGTGATTGGTATAGCTTTTTGGAGGTTATTAATTAAATATTAAAGAACAATTAGTATTTACAAATTTATTTTAATATACCAAATACTTTCAATAAGTATGAAAGTATTTGGTAGCATGAAATTATCATGCATTTAGTATTTAATTTTTCTCAATGTTAGGTATAGCCACTGTTCATTAAACAGGGTGCGTATATCAATAAAATTTTAGTTTTTACCAAATTAGTAAAATGGTGAATGTTGAAGTTAACAAATAGAGTGTGTTTTTGAAAGCATGCATGCCACATATATTGTATATAGGATTTAGCAATGACATCTAATATATTGAAATATATTAACAATAAAGATTTTGATACTAGCTCCGTAATTAATTTTATATATATTTTATACAAGCATTATAAATCATTTTTAGTAATATTCTCTATATTTGGTTTGTTGTCAGTTGCTTTGTATATTTACAATCCTGTTGTATATAAATCTTCAGTAATATGTAAAATTAATAGTCTTCCGCCAGGAATTACTGACCAGAAAGTTATCCGTGATTTCAAATATTATTTCTATAATGATGAGGTAATAGCTGAGTATTTAGATAAATTTGATTCGCAATATATAGATTACAGATCCATAAATAGTATAGTAGAGATTTCAAACAATATATTTATTTCAAATGAAAATAAATTAATTAGATTAAATGTTAATGCAAACTCATCTTTTGTGTTACACATGCTGTCTGACGATATAAATTCGTTTATAGATTTTCATAAGTATGCAAAATTTGTAAATCAAAAGCTCACAGAAACATATAAAAAATTAGCTGATGAGGATTTATTGTTCATTGAAAGCAGGTACTCATCTAAAGATATAATTCCAGATGTTGCTGTTAGTAATATTTTGGCCTTAAAAAGATTCATATCTTATGGGAGTATAGAAAATTCGATTGTTTCAGTAAGCTTGCCAATAAAACCAATTGAAAATTCGCTGAATGGATTTCTGCTGTTTTTATTTACATTTATTGTTGCATTTTTAGTTGGGATTGTATATGCCCTATTTTTGGAATATTTATATTCAAATAAAACATAAATACTAAACATCTTAAGGTGAATTATATATGAGAATATTTGACATTGTGCTTTCTGTATTTGGAATAATTTTATTGCTTCCAATTATTATTTTTATATACATAGTATTAAGATTCGAGTCAAATTCACCTATTTATACCCAAGTTAGAGTTGGACATTTCCATAATCAATTTACACTTATTAAATTTAGAACAATGCATTTATCCACACCAGTAAAACCTTCACATTACATTAATTCAGAATCATTAACTCGTTTTGGTTCTTTTTTGAGAAAAACAAAGCTCGATGAACTTCCACAACTTATTAATGTTTTTCTTGGAGATATGAGTTTTGTTGGCCCTAGGCCTTGTTTGCCTACGCAAATTGAGCTTTTAAATGAAAGAAACAAATATAATATTTATAATTATAAACCAGGTATTACAGGTTTGGCTCAGATAAAGGGTATAGACATGTCTACTCCTAAGTTGCTAGCAGAAACAGAAAATAAAATGCTTACCAATTTGAATATATTTAATTATTTTAAATTTATACTCCTTACAATTATTGGTTATGGATCTGGTGATAGAGTGAGATATAGCCGATGATTATAAAAAAAAATGATACTCAGATAGTATCCGTAAATATGTATTTGATAGATCATGTAAAGATGTTAATGCGGTCTTTACTTTCCATGCCACGCTTCGCCAAACAAATTATTGTAATATTATTAGATGTAAGTTTATGCATCTTTACAACGTGGATTTCATTGTGCTTGAGAATTGGTGAAATTGTCAATTTTACTGAGAGTGAATTACTGGCAGTACTTTTATCTATTCTACTAGTAATTCCTATATTTAAAACATTCGGCCTATATAAAGAGTTATTTAGATACTCAGGTTGGCCAACAATGTTTGTTATTTTTAAAGCTGTAACTGTTTATGGAATCTTATACTCTAGTATTATTTTAGCGATTCAAATTGATGGAATTCCAAGAACGGTTGGTGTTATACAGCCATTGTTATTTTTGCTTTCAGTAGGTGCTTCACGATTTATAGCTAGGTATTTGTTAACAGGATTAAATAAAGATAACACATCAACTGGTACTCTACCAAAAGCATTAATATACGGAGCAGGTAGTGCCGGAAGACAGCTTGTATCAGCTCTCGATAACAGTCATGAGATGAGCGTTGTGGGATTTTTGGATGACGATATTCGCTTAAATGGACATGTCTTAAACGGAAAGGCAATCTTTTCTCCTGATGACCTCCCTATTATAATTGACTTAAAAGGCGTTACACATGTGCTATTAGCGATTCCATCTGCAAGTAGATGTAGGCGTAATGAAATAATCAAGAATATTAGTAAATATCATGTTGCTGTGAGAACTTTACCAAGTGTTACCGATTTAGCTGAGGGTCGAGTTACAATTTCCGATTTATGTGATTTGGATGTAGATGATCTTTTGGGACGTGATACAGTATTGCCAAATCACTTGTTATTATCAAAAATTTCTAAATCTAAAATCGTTCTTGTAACTGGTGCTGGTGGCTCAATTGGAAGCGAACTATGCCGTCAAATTATTAAGTTCTCCCCAAAAATTATATTACTTGTTGAAATTTGTGAATATTTTCTATATTTAATAAATTCTGAATTAGAAATATATAACGATAAATGCAATAAAACCGAGATCATTCCTTTGCTTGCTTCTGTACAGGATGAAGAAAGAATCCGTGAAATAATTGATATATGGAAGCCTGATATAATCTACCATGCCGCTGCATATAAACACGTACCACTTGTGGAGCAAAATATAGCCGAGGGTGTTAAAAATAATGTATTTGGTACATTAAATATTGCTAAGTTAGCTATCGAATATTCAGTACATGAATTCATTTTAATTTCAACAGATAAAGCTGTTAGGCCAACAAATGTAATGGGGGCTAGCAAAAGATTGTCAGAGATGTGTCTGCAAGCTTTGTTTGATAAAGACAAAAGCAAAACAAAATTTTCAATGGTAAGATTTGGAAATGTTCTAGATTCATCTGGATCTGTAATTCCTAAGTTTCGGAAACAAATTAGAGAGGGCGGGCCAGTTACTTTAACGCATTCTGAAATAACAAGGTATTTCATGACAATCCCTGAAGCGGCACAGTTGGTTATTCAAGCTGGTGCAATGTCAAAGGGTGGAGATGTGTTTGTTTTAGATATGGGAGAGCCAGTTAAAATATTTGATCTAGCTAAAAAAATGATTGAACTTTCTGGTTTAAAGTTACGAGATGCATCTAATCCAGATGGAGATATTGAAATCGTTATAACTGGATTGCGTCCTGGTGAAAAATTATATGAAGAATTGTTGCTCGGTGACAATCCTCAACCTACTTTACATTCTAAAATATATAAGGCCCAAGATCATTTTATTAATTGGAGTGCATTAGAAACTAATCTAAATGTATTGGATATATTAATTAAGCACAACAACGTCGAAGTGATATTAGCTATATTGAGAAAACTTGTCCCAGAGTTTACACCTGATTTAATGCTTTCAGATATAATTTTTACCAAACAAGTACGTTTGATTGAAAATATCTAGTTTTTACTTGATATGCCTTCGTGGTATATAACTCATTACCAAAAAAATATAACGTACAGCAAGCTTATATTTTACCATTTTTCAGAGATTATATGTAATACCTCTAAAAAAGAATCTGATATATTTTGCATTTAAAAAATATAATAAAAAATATATGAATTTATCATCCTTGATTGATTGATTGATTGATTGATTGATTGATTGATTGATTGATTGTAAGTAACGCCACATAGCATAATTACACACTTAAATCTACTTCTTGATTTATGAAAATTTAGATTATATGAAAATTGCTATAAATTCTTTGCGTGGTTGATTTTTGGTAGGTTTTTATAGCCGTATTTAAGTTATTAGTTTTTTAGTTATGATGTTTTCATATTACTAATAACATAACAATCATATGCTTGAAATAATCTAATTTAATATTCCCGTTACATTCATATAAAGCAACCCTTATGAAAAAATGGCGCCATATGTTCATTTTTATATGTTTTAGTAGTTTTATGATTATGGAATGGAAGTTAATATACGAATAATTAAATATTCATTTATCTAATTCGGTTTGAGGCCATAATTGGTTCGTTATTTGCATTTGAAATTCTATTTTGATTCTTTATGATGCTCAGATCTAGCTTTTAGTATTAGCATTGAATGTAATATGTAAAATTTAATTTAATACCAATTTATTTTATGGATATCAATGGTTGCTTATGAAAGATATTCCTGCAGCAAAAAAGTGGATTGTTGTAATGACTAAACCACGCATGGAAAGTTCCGCAGCAAAAAATTTATTGCTCCAAGAATATGAAGTTTATTTACCGATATGGTATGAAAATAGGAGAGTAAACGGCCGTTGGAAACAAGTGCAATCACCAATGTTTCCCAGGTATTTGTTCCTTACATCTAGATATGATGAACAATCTTTTTCTAGTATTAGATCAACATATGGAGTAAGCCGGCTAGTTAAATTTGGTTCTGAAATTGCCTGGGTATCTGACGCACTTGTTATATCAATTAAAAAACTAGAAACTCAGCAACTTTTAAATTCGGAAAAATTGCCATTCACTGTTGGTGATAAAGTTGAAGTTCTCGATGGACCATTTAAAGGAGTTTGCGCAAATGTCCTCTCATGTAAGGAGCAAAGAGTTGTTCTTTTGCTTAATTTACTTGGTAATGATCAATATTTGAATGTTGATCTAAATTCATTAAAACATATAAATATGTAACTCTCTTTATTTGTATTTTATATAAGTATTTTGCCATACGTATCTATTTAAAGTGCTTTTCATCTACATTATTTTGTCCATAGTATATTTTTATCTAATTATGATTTAATATAAACCCATTGTCGGGTCTGTTTAATTACTGCAAATAAAAAATATCCGCTATTGCTTTGCGTGTTGACTTTATGGGAAATATATGAAAAAACTTAGGGTGGGTTTTTTAGTAGATAGTAGCTGTGTAAATTATTATGTTTATGATCTTATTATGTACATTGATAGCAATGATCTTTTTCATGACCCAATAATAATAACTGACTATAAAGATACAAAAAATAATAAATTATTCAAAGGTAGCATATTTAAATTATTTGAGAAAACTTTTCAATCTCTGCTTTATAGATTGATAAGATCAATTGAATACGGCCCTGCTACTAAAAAGTTCCCAAATTATGGGAAATTAATTGACCTTAAAAGTGATAATGATTTTAAAATAGTTTCGGTTGAAGGAGCTAGGTCTAAATCTGGAATTTATCTGGATTTTACATTTGAAGATATTGAAAAGATTAAGGCTCTTGGCTTGGATTGCATAATTAGATGTGGCACTGGCATTATAAAAGGAAAAATTTTAGAAATACCTGCCTTTGGTATTTTATCTTTCCATCATGGAGACAATCGTGTAAATCGTGGTGGGCCTAGTGGGTTTTGGGAGGTGTTAGATAACACCCCAACATCTGGCTTTATCATTCAAAAACTTACTAACGAGTTGGATGGTGGTGATGTTTTGTTTAGAGGTAATTTGATGTCCCGCGGGTATTGGTTGTCAAACAGTGCTCAATTGTTGGAAAAATCAAATTATTTTTTAAAAAAAATACTTGAATACGTCGCTAAAAATAGAAAATTACCTTCTAAAGAAGGACCTAGATTACATGATAATAAGCTATATAAGATTGAATCATCGTTAACGTTGTTAAGATATTTTGGTGTTGTATCTATACCAAAAATGTACATGAATTTAGTATCCAAGGTACTGGGACCAAAAGTAGCTAGATGGAGTGTTGGCTTTGCTAATCACAATGACTTTAGAAAATCACTTTGGCGTTATTCGGAAATAAAGAACCCTAAAGGAAGGTTTTTAGCAGATCCTTTTGTTTTTACCTATAAAAGCTCTAATTACATATTTGTTGAGGATCTATTCTTTAGTGATAATAAAGGCCGAATATCAGTTGTGAAGCTTAATGGTAATGATTACGAGTTTTTAGGTGTGGTGTTGGAAGAAAATTTTCATCTATCTTTTCCTTATATATTTGAGTCTGATGGTGAAATTTTTATGATTCCAGAAACTCATGATGCTAAAGATATAAGGCTTTATAAATGTTATGAATTTCCAATGGTTTGGAAGCTTGAAAAAGTATTAATGAAAAATATCTATGCAGCAGATACGATTATGATAAATAATCATAACAAATGGTTTATGTTGACAAATATCTGCAGTGCTGGTTTTGGTGAATTTCAATCAGAGTTACATATTTTTTGGTCTGATGAACTACGTTCAAATAATTGGAAGCCTATAAAGAATCAAAACCCTGTAATTTTTGATTCTTTATCTGCCCGAAATGGAGGTGCATTTTATTTTAATGATAAATTGTATCGCGTAAACCAAATTCATGGCAAGGAGCATTATGGTAAATCGTTCGGAGTTAATGAAGTTATTCAGTTGAGTGAGAGTGGGTTTGAGGAAAGAAGAGTGTCTACTGTAAATCCAAACTTTAAGAAAGGTATCGTTTCAACTCATCATTTTAGTGCTAATGACAAAGTGGCGGCTGTTGACTTTTGTAGACTTCAGCGTTTAAATAAAGTGAAAGGTGAGTTGAAAGCTTGATTAATAGTACAGTTTATTCAATTTAATATTAACATTTCTATCTTAAATGAATTTTAATATTGAGGATGTTTTTTGTTGAGTTGTGTAACTCCTATAATCTTGCTTCTCATTTTACATGAAAGTTAATATATAATTACTTTACCAATTAGTTCAGATCTTTCAATTTATAGTAATTTGAAAGCATTAAATATTGACTTGTATGCTGATAGCTATTTGCAGGTGATAACTAAACCCTTTCTTAGGTAGGCTATAGCTACTTCAAATAAAGACTAGAAGCTATCTCATATTGCCTTAAAAGAGACAAGCTACGCCAACCCTATTGTAAGATAAAAATAAAAGAATATCCGCCCTTATCAAACCTGTCGCCGTCGCTTCCAACAATGAAGAGAAGCGGGTGTTATGAAAACGCTTTAAACGGCATTAAATCAATATTTGGAATGTTCACATCGTGTTCAGCTTCACGAATGTTACATTGACGGAAGTTTCAGTGCTGCAAAAAAAAGGGCACCGGCATTGGCAAAACCAAGCGGGGCAAGGGTTCCAAAGTGATGGCCATCGCAGATGCCAAGGGTTATCCGATCTCAGTCCTAGCAACATCAGCGACGCCTCACGAAGTCAAACTCGTGTTATTAACATTGGAAGCGAGAACAACGTTGGCGCAACCTTGCAGGCTTATTGGTGATAAGGCCTATGACAGTGACGTGTTGGATCAATTGTCAGTAGAGTTTGATCCTAACTTACATTTTCCTATGCTATCCGATGTTGTTCCATATTAAGACATTAGTGTAGATGAGCAATGGTTTGAAATTGATAGAGTCAACTTTGAATAACAATTAATCAAATGTATAGATTATTTACATCGAATGCGAGAGTGATTTTCCTAGGCCATCTTTTTGACCATTAGTGCTGCCCTATGGCCGAGCTGAACCTTTGGGTTTGGAAAGAGTATGTATTCCGTTTGAGCCCCAACCCTATATTCATAATCGATATCTTCTGCAATAAGAGTGTGGGGATTAAAAGCCGTGAAGTTGTCTACTTCATCTGTCACATAAAACTTAAAGGCTTCTGTCTTTCGAGTCACTTCCCCTTTGATTTTGAAATGAAGAAGCTTCTCACGGGTTCTTGTTATATCAATCGATTCCCCTGAAAGACGTTTGAGTATCGATTTTGTGAGTGAAGTAAGCGAGTTGAGGTTGTTTTCACCAAATGGATGTACTTTCCCAAGTTCAAGAGTGGCCGCTTCAGCCCCGTATTGGTAGGCACTGAAGGAAGAAAAAGTATTGCCCGATAGGGTAGTATTGTGAAGTGCGGCTTGTATGTCGGCAGTCTCTAGAAAATTCCGCTGGGTATCTGACATCTTGCCTGACGATAAAGGACATACTGCAAAGCGTTCGTATTTTGAACCCCGTATGGCCGTATGCAGATCATAATGAACAAAGTGAGCTGGATGTTGTTGATAGTGTTCTGAAAGAATCTTTCTTAGGGTTTTCGCACGCTCTATTTCGTAGCCTGATCCTTTGGGCGTATCGGGGCCAAACAAACGATTCATATTGGTTTCTAAAAAGCGTTCTTGCTGAGTCATGGCTTTCAGGTTACCCATGATCAACAGCAAGGGCTCCTTCAAAACCCAATCACCGTTGCACCAAGATGCAAGTAGTTGATTTAACCATTCAATTGGAGCCGTCTCATTGCCGTGTATACCTGCAGAAAGAACCCATGTCTCTTTATGGAGAATTTCTTGAGGGAGCAGTTTAAGGACACCAGGCGCTAACCAGCTTGCTGAAACCAAAGTGCCGTCTGCTTGAGTGATGCCCTCTTGGCACTTTGACGGTGTGTTATACGGGTTTGCGAGTGTAAAGCCTAACCAGTCTGGGTGTTGATCAAATTTCAGTATGTTCATACAACCTTTCAGTCTTATCTCGAGCAGATACCTATGGCCAATTTGAAAAGTACTGATTGGGTTTCAGTAAGGCCGCTGGTTGTCTTCAATTTGTTTCAAAATGCGTTTAAAGCTTTCAAAACGTGACGGATGCAGCTGCTGGTTCTCTAGGGCTTTCAATACGGCGCAGCCTGGTTCGTTCTGGTGCTGACAGTTTCTAAATTTGCACTGCCCGTTGAGAGCGTTCAACTCGACAAATCCGGATAACACCTGCTCTGCACTCATATGCCACAAGCCAAATTCGCGGATACCTGGCGAGTCGATAAGGTCCCCCCCTGAGGGGAAGTGATATAAGCGAGCCGTTGTTGTCGTGTGCTTGCCAGTCTTGCGCGCTTCTGAAAGTGCGCCCACTTTTAACTCTTCTTCGGGCAGCAAAGCGTTGATTAAAGAAGACTTACCGACACCAGATTGCCCCACAAAGACAGAAATATCCTCTTTAAGCGTCTCTTTCAGTTGAATGAGGGCTTCAGGGTCATTTTTCGACACCTTGAGGTGTTCGTAGCCCAAAGATGCATAGAGTTGGAGTAAAGCCTCCAAGCGCTCGCCCTGTGCGTTCTCGTGCAACAAATCCGATTTGTTGAGCAATAATAGAGGACGAATGCCGCTGATCTCAGCTGCCACCAAGTAGCGATCAATTAGCTCGGCGTGAGCCTCTGGCTCCGGTGCAATGACCAGAACCATGAGGTCAACGTTGGCTGCGACCGGTTTGAGCCCGCTGTGAGGGCTAGGCCTGAGAATCTCTGAACGCCTGTCTAAGCGGGCAACCACCACCCCCTGGCTTTCACCGTCAGTACTCGATTGAGCACGCCAGATAACCTGGTCGCCGGTCACGAGATTGCCTAAATTGGCCCGAATGTGGCAGCGAGCCTGTTGGGCTATGCCATCAGGCGTGCGGCTTTCGACCAGGAGTTGAGTGCCAAAGTGGGCAATTACGATGCCTTCTTGCTCCTGCCCTAACTCAGCGCCTTGCAATTGCTGCTCAATTTGCTGTTCTTTACGTAGGGCCCTTAGGGCTCGTTCGCTTTGGATCTTCTGGACGCGCCAGGCTTGTTGCTTGGAAAGCTTACGTTTGCTCATAGAGGTGTGTTGTAATAGGGACCTAAGTCATTTTGTCACAGTATGGACTTAGTTTAAACGTAGGAGTTACATGATCAGTCCTGATAACCTCATTTGGATCGACCTGGAAATGACCGGGCTTGACCCAAGCAACGATGTCATCATCGAAATCGCTACGGTGGTCACGGATAACGACCTCAATATGTTAGCGGAAGGCCCCAACCTGGCTGTTCGTCAGCCAAAGGCGGCGCTTGATGGTATGGATGAATGGAATCAGAAGACCCACGGTAATTCGGGTTTGGTGTCACGTGTGCTTGCAAGTCAGACATCCAACGACGAAGCAGAACGCGTTACCATCGAGTTTCTGCAAAAGTGGGTTCCAAAAGGTGCTTCGCCCATGTGCGGCAACAGCATCCATCAGGATCGCCGTTTTCTTGAGCGCTATATGCCCAATTTAGAAGCCTACTTCCATTACCGAAATCTCGATGTTTCAACGATCAAAGAGTTGGTCCGTCGCTGGCGTCCGGATTTTAAGCAATATTTGCAAAAGAAAGGCACACACTTGGCCCTAGAAGACATTCGCGAATCCTTGGCCGAGTTGGATTTTTATCGTAAGTATGTTTTTAACTTCATTGAGCCCCCTCAAGACCCCAATAAAAAACCTTGATGTAAAGCATTAACCTGTAGGTTTTTACGTAAAAAGCCCCAATGCAGATGCTGGGGCTTTTTCAATGGTTAAGCAGAAACCTGCTCAATCCAGCTTTGTAGGTTGTAGTAGGATGTTACCCTTGAGATTTTATCGTTTTTAATTTCAAAGAAGGCGCCAACGGGCAGGCTGTAGGTCTGACCTTTTGCTTCAGGCAGGCCTGTTTGAGTTTTCAGGTATTGGCCGGTAACAATTGATTCGGCTGCAACTCGAGTCCCTTCTTCATTGGCTGTGATGATTAAGTCTGAAATGCGTTCTTGGTAATGTTCCACCATAATAGCCATGAAATCAGCAAAAGCGGCTTTGCCAATTTCAGTTTTACCTTGATTGAGGTCGTGAATCACATCTTCACTCAATAGCGCCAAGAAGCTTGGCATATCCTCAGCGTTGAATGCATCGTAATAGCTCTGAATCAATGCAACGGCTTGGTCTTTATTTGATTTATTCGTCATGTCGTACGTCTGTTTCTCTTGTCGATGCCATAACCAGAACAAAGCCTCAGCATTAAGCTCTTAGGCATCTTCTGGGTTGGTAAGCACTATGGCGATATCCTACCAGAAGAACAGAGCCGCTATACAGCACCAGGTTAGGCATCAATCGGCAATTAGCCATGTCTTATTCGGTAGGCTTGGGCTACAATGCCCATCCCTGCCACTGCTGAATCATGACAGCCAGCGAAGTTCAGGTGCAAGCTGGGGGTGATCAGCGAGGGTTGGTAGTTTTTCGCACTCGAAAAGGGGTTTCCCATGTTTGATCGAACCACGATTGCCCAGTTTGATGCCGCCCTCCATGAAGCCATGGAAGCAGAACGTCATCGTCAAGAAGAGCACGTTGAGCTGATTGCTTCAGAGAACTATACCAGCCCAGCGGTAATGGAAGCCCAAGGCTCAGCGTTAACCAATAAATATGCTGAAGGCTATCCTCGAAAGCGTTATTACGGCGGCTGTGAGCATGTTGATACCGTTGAAGAGCTCGCCATTGAAAGAGCTAAAGAGCTGTTTGGAGCGGGTTATGCCAACGTTCAGCCACACTCTGGTTCGCAAGCCAATACAGCTGTGTATGCTGCCCTGTGCAAGCCAGGTGACACCGTTTTGGGGATGAGCTTGGCGCATGGCGGTCACTTAACACACGGTGCAGCGGTTTCTTTCTCTGGCAGAATTTACAACGCAGTTCAATATGGCATTAAGCCTGATACCGGCGAGATCGATTACGAGCAAGTGGCAGAGTTGGCGCGTGAACACAAGCCTAAAATGATCGTTGCTGGGTTTTCTGCTTATTCAAAAATCGTCGATTGGGCTAAATTCCGTGAAATCGCCGATGAGGTCGGTGCCTATTTATTGGTTGATATGGCGCATGTTGCAGGTTTGGTCGCCGCTGGTGTGTACCCAAGCCCAATGCCATACGCTGATGTCGTTACCACAACGACTCACAAAACCCTTCGAGGCCCTCGTGGTGGCTTGATCCTGGCTAAACAAGATGAAGAGCTGAATAAAAAGCTCAATTTCGCTGTCTTCCCAGAGAATCAGGGCGGTCCTTTGATGCATGTGATAGCAGCCAAAGCGATTTGCTTTAAAGAGGCAATGTCTGAGGAATTCAAAACCTACCAGCAGCAAGTCGTAAAGAATGCTCAGGCTATGGTCAGTGTTTTTCAAGACCGTGGATTTAAAATTGTCTCTAACGGAACGGAAGATCACTTATTCTTGCTTGATCTCATTGGCAAAGAATACACCGGTAAAGATGCAGACGCTGCACTGGGTGAAGCCAACATCACCGTTAACAAAAACTCAGTGCCAAATGATCCCCGCTCACCCTTTGTCACCTCTGGCCTTCGTTTAGGTACGCCTGCGATCACGACTCGCGGTTTCAAAGAAGCGGAGTGTCAGCAGCTCACCACTTGGATTTGTGATGTCTTGGACAGCTTGGATGCAGGCAACAAAGACTCAGTGGTTGCAGAAATAAAAGATAAAGTTGTTGCTCTTTGCAAAGACTTTCCGGTTTATTCTGTGTAAATAAGATACAAATTAAATGGTTACCTAAAAAACCGCACAGTTGTGCGGTTTTTTTATGCTAAAAATTTAAATATGCAAATAAAAGGGACATACAGTAAATTGCATTGTAAATCAGAGTCAAAAAAAATTAGATGTGGGTGGGAGGTGTCAATATTTGCATGTTATTTTAAAATAATGGCCTGTCAAAAATGGTAAGCAGATATTAAATAAAACCTTAAATTGGATTTTGAATGATAAAACATGAAGGAGTTAAAAGAATTTAGGATTGCAACTGGCTAAGTTATTATTTGCCAACGACAGGCAATAACAAAGGTTGTAACATGAAAAAAACACTTTTAAGTTTATCTCTTATAGTTGCCGGTACTGCTTCTGCTCAGCAGGTTACCTATCACTTTGATGCAAAAATTACTGATAAAGAAAACATTTCCTTTTGTCAAAGCAGTGACAATCGTATAAGAGGAACCCTTTCTTACAATGCAAATACGCGCTCCAATCAATACAGACCAGATCCCTTTGATCATTTTACCCAAGCAATAAACAGTAATGACTATTCAGCATTTGAAAGTTTGAATAATGCTTCTAACCAACATACTTTTAAAGATGAATCTCCCTATTCCTTTATTTCATTAAAATGCGGTGATCAAGAATACATATGGAGCCGAGAGGATTCTAGAGGGAAGCGTTATATTAAAATCACTGAGTCAGGCTTGGTGCAGTTCACTTATGGTGATGATCACAACGGAGCCCCTTTTGAAGTTGAGCTCGAAGAGGGAATGGGGCCACAAATTAAGCAACTTAGCCTTACTTTGCAAAATGCCATTGCAACCAAAGCCGGTTTTGATGCTCCCTGGGGCGCTGAAGTGCCTGCTCATTTGACGTTAGATAAGCGTGACCAAAGCTTTCTATTGAATGTAGAGTTCAGAGACATTCAGACACCAGAAGGGCCTAAAGATGGTTTTATAAAAGCCAAGCTTGTGAGCCTAACGACAGGCTTGCCTCAGCCGATTTCAAAAGGGATTAATATTCGTTGGGAAGGGCCGATTCTTCCAACTGTTATAGATGCGCAAGGCGGTCAGTTCAATCTTGATTTTAGCATTGATGTTCAGTCGGCTGAGCATGATTTCCATGCGCCGATGATTCATGCAATCGAAGATGTTGCGGTATGGAGTACTATTACCTTGCCAACAGGAGCAAGCTTTCCAGTATCAGAGACCCGAGTAGAATCCAGTAATGGTGGTTTTCATCACTCAAAATTTGAGATCAAGCCTGAATGGCCTGCAGGGGAATACAAAGTTGAGATCATTGTCACGCGTTTACAAGATGGAGCGACTAAAACAGCTTCTAAAACCTTCATTAAAACGAATCAGCATTAATTTCGGTTTGATTTGATGTATCTTCAAGTGTCAAAAGCACCCTGCTGGGTGCTTTTTTAATTATTGTTCTATATCAAAAAATCCATGTAAAATACACTGACCCCACCGGCCAAGCGGCTGAAACTGGTTGGGATATTTTCAACATCGCCATAGGAGTGGCTTCCTTTGCGGCCAATATCTCGGCTGGTAATTATGGCGATGCGGCTCTTGATGCAGTGGGTGTTGCTGCTGATACCGTAGCCACCGCAGTGCCATTCGTTCCAGGAGGTGCAGGCACAGCCATTAAAGCAAAACGTGTTGCAGATGCGGCTCTTGACCTTAAAAAAGTTAAACAGAACCCCTGTGGCTGCTTTGCTGCTGGTACCTTGGTGTTAACGCCCGATGGCCAAAAGCCTATCGAAACCCTACGCGTTGGGGATTTGCTCGCTGCCAAAGATGAAACAACGGGCGACATTGACTGGAAACCCATCACCCAACTGCATATATATAACGATCGCCCCTACTACGAGTTAACACTCGCCGCAGGAGGGCAGGCGCCGGTTAAGCTAACCGTAACCACAGATCACCCCTTTTATGTGCAAGGTCAAGGTTGGACGGACTCGATCGATCTCAACATCAGTGATAAAGTCTCAAAATACGCTGACGGCTCCCATAAAATCATGCTGAATTTCCTCATTTCAACATAATTCAGCCAAACGGAAACAAATCTGCAATTATTATTGGAGCATGCAAGTCATGAATATACAAGATATAGAAAATTATCTTACCGTGAGTAAGTTCAAAACTATTTGTATTGAAAGGTCTTTATTTAGCTATTACCCAGGATTTGTTAGAGATATTTCAATTGAAAATGATAATAAAGTGATTGTTGCATTTAATACATATGGGTATGATGAAGGTGGCTTGGAAATTGAGCTTTCTTATATGAATATTAACACCTTGAGTTCTAATCTGGAGACTTTTCTAAATAAATTGATCTGTAAGTGGGATAACATTACACGTTCTGGATATTATCCGGAATGTCCAGAAAAAGTAAATTTTGATTTAGCGGCTCAACGAATGCTTGAAGATTTAAAATTAGATAAAATCAAATTACCTGAAGGTTGGGTTAAGATGAAAGTTCTGCCTGAATATTGGTTGGAAAAAATCAAAGAGTAAATGAAATTATAAATCACTCCGCTTTTGTCTCAGTTATTTTCATATTATCGGCTGAAGGATTATGTAGCTTTTCAGCCGATTTTCCTGCATTTTGTCGTTACTCATAATGACCCTGTGCTTTTTCCAACATGCCGTTGTAAAGACTTGCTATGAATACAAGCAGAGATTGGTTGAAATGAAGACTTTTCTATAAGGCTAATTTGGGAAATAACATGTGGAACCTGCAAATAAAAAGCCTTTAAATTCTATTAAAGCTGAGAGCAAATATCAAATAGGGAAAGGAAGAGGAAGAAGTTTTGTCGAAACGGATGTTCCTGATTCCATGCTTGAATGGGTAAAAATTCCTCGATATGGCACAAAAGAGTTAACTGTCAAGGGCGACTTACTATTAACCAATCCTACATTTACTCAGAGGAATAAATAAATCCGTGATGAAACGCAACAATAAAATTAATTTATCGGGAAAAGAAGCTGTAGCCATACTAAAAGAGGTAGAAACAATGCTGATTTCGCTTGATAAGATCGGATGGTATTATATTGATAAAGATAAAACATCTTATGCCGAGGAAACAAATCGTTTTATAGATAATTGGAAAATCGTTTTGAGACTAGCAAAGATCAGAAGTATTATTTCGAGAAAATTCGATCTATCAGTTGGTAATGATGATATGGATGATTTAGAGAGGGCTTTACAAGACGTTGATGTCTGGAGAAGACCAGGAGACAATCCTAAAAAATAATACCTATTAATCTTTGTAGGTGTGGAGTACTGAGTTTTTGTCATGGTTTCTGCCAACTTGTCGGCTGAAAGATTTTGTAATTTCTCGGCCGACTCTCTTTTTCCTAATTGCCGTTGTAAAGATTTGCTATGAATACGAGCAGAGATTGGTTGAAGTGAAAGGAATTCTGCAAGATCAATTTGAGAAATAACAGCAAGTCATCCTAAATTTAAGTTTTGGTAACGAATGCTATGAAAGTGTTGTTTGAACAAAAGTTTTTGCTAGGTTTGTTTTTGTTTATACGGCAATTGCAACTATCAATTGATAGATCACTAAATGATGATTGGAAAAAGCTTGCTGTGTATTTGAAATCCAAGGCTTCTATTCAAGATGTCTTGGAAAGGCTCATAAGTATCAGCAAATTAGACCTGAAAAAAAGCAGGCTCCATTCTTCAAAACGAAGCTTGCCTAAAAGACTGTTGCCAAGTTTTTTTTCTCGCTTGAATACATTAACTGAAAATGAAATTATTTTTATTTATTCTCGATTACAGTCTGTTTCTGTAATTTTATCAGATCACGAACCCCCTAACCGACAGGAGTTAATCAGTTTACGCTATGATCTATACCAAGCGGAAGAACTAGTAAAAGGGAAGATAGAAAAGAGTGCTGTAAAAGATAAAGAATATGTTGCGCACTTCAACCAAAATAAGCATCTGGTTTTTAGAGAGCTCGATGAGCTGGTAGGGGAGGCTTGGTTATAAGTGTAGAGCTCTGCGCTTTTGTTGTAGCGTTTTCCAAATTATCGGTTGAAAGATTTTGTTCTTTTGCAGCCGATTATTTTCCCTGGTTACCGTTGTAAAAATTTACTATAGATACAAGCAGAGATTGGTTGAAATGAGGTGCTTTCTACAAGGCTAATGTGGGAAATAACAATGCTCAAAAAAGTCTAAAGCTCTCTGGCAGATCGCGAGAAATGTATTAGACGGTTTGGGCGTCGAGATAAAATAGAATGAGTCGTATGATTGAAAATATAGAATGGCCAAAAAGAAGAGAAGACATCACCTTTTTAATTCTTTCGTATAAGATAAAAGTAATTGAAGAGTTAAATGTAAACTTCCCAAAAGATATAGATAATCCATTAATAATAGCGAAATCTTTTGCTAGTGGAGAAATCAGCTTGGAGCAATATAATGAATGCTATGAAAATACATTTGATTATATTGATAAAAAATTTGGATTCAGGAATTTTGATCAGGAAACCTTGATTTATCGATTGGGTCTTAACTTGCTCAGTGCTCATGAAAATCACGATGAGCTAACTGTGGCTATTGACTGGTTTATAGATTTGATTGCACGTATAGGGTTAGATCTATCATGTGGGGAGAAAATCATGAATAAGTATTTTACGTTTAAAGAGTAGAGTTCTGTACATTTGTCATAAGCTTTTATAAATTGATCGATTGAAGGATTGCTTGGTTTTCATTCAATATCTCTACGTTTAACCTTAGTATACCAATCATCATCCCCTTTTTTCTATGTTTAGCTATCGGTGCTAAGGGTTCAAGCGGTTTATAATCGGGCCCTTGTCGCAGCTTTTTCTAAATCACCTTTGTAAAGACTTGCTATGAATACGAGCAGATATTGGTTGAAATAAGTTGCTTAATGCAAGAATGGTTGGGAAATAATAAGTAAAGTACATAAAATATTTGTATTCAGTATTGTTATTAAGAATTTTTTGGTTGAAAGTGAAATTGCTGATTCGACAATCTTCTCCCATTCCTGCGATAGTCGGTTATTGAATGGATCAACGCTTCTAGGTGAGGGCGCATAGTATGTTTTCAGCGATAACCTTGTTTGGATCGCTTTCAATGGGCTTTTGGTTAGGTAAGATTTACCCGTCGTTGAAAGGGTTTTTAGCAACGCTTTTGGCTAAAGCCATTATTCCACTCTTGATTTTTTGGAATGCCTCACAGGGGCAATCACACAGTCTGCCAATAACAGGTCTGGCGATGATCTACTGCCTGTGTTTGTACTGGGGCTGTTTATGGTTAACGAGTAAGCCTTTAGAAGCCTTGTTGTTGAGTTATACAAATGTAGGCTGGTTAGGGTTACCGGTTGTGAGTTTATTATTTGATGATGCGGCAGTTAGGTTCGTTATGGCTTTTTATGTAGGCTCAGCCATCGTCGGAAATGTGCTTTGCGTAATCAGCTTTCAACCTAAGGTCGAGAGAGCAATGATTGTGAAAGCGGTTTTGGGTTCGCCCATCGTGCTTTCATTATTGATGGGATGTTGTTGTTATGCCGTTGGCTGGTCACCTCAGCAATTGCCCGGAAGTGAATTCGTTTACTCCATTCTGAAATGGTTGATGAGCCTTTTGGGTATGGGGTTGCTGGCGATGTGGCTGCATGATGCCCCGGCTGTTCGCGCAGCGATGAAACAGTCGGTCAAGTTGACGTTGGTGCGCGTGTTATGTGGCTGTGCATTAATGCTATTGCTGGGAGGGCTGATGCAAGTTGGGATGGGGTATCTCATCTTGAGTCAACAAGGATGGGTATTGATGATGTTGCCTTTACTGCCGCCGGCAGCGAATATTTTAGTGTTGGAAACCCATTACCTTAAATCAGGCACATCGGTTGCTGCTATTTCAGGGGGGACATACTTATCCGCCCTGATGTTGTGTCTGTATGCCATTGTTATAATGGGGTTTGAGGTTTAAGGGCCTTGAGTGGCGAAGACTTCGGTCCAGTATTGAGGGTATTTTGATACACCTGCTTTGCTTTTAACCATGGCAACCCCAATTTCATCAACGCTTGGATTCATGATGTTTTTGCAGTGTTCGCTGCTTTTCACCCAGCCCGCGTGGATTGCAGCTGGGTCTGCGTTGTGAGAAGCGTAAATGTTTTCCCCGTAGGTATTCCATTGGTAACCCGCCGCTTTAATGCGGTCCCCTGGGCTTCTTCCATCCAGTGATTGGTGATCAAAGTAATTTTGAATTGCCATGTCTTTGGAGTGTGCTAAAGCGGCTTGGCAAAGCTTGGCATTCCAAGTAACCGTTGAAACAGAGGGCATATGAGTGTTGCCACAAGTCTGGCCTTTGGTACGCGTTTCATTGACCAATTTAAGGAAGGTTTGAGCGAAGGCTCCGCTTTCATCACAGATCGTGACCATCTCAAGCTTGTCGCTGCTTGTATCTGTGGTGGTGCCTGTTCCAGAGCTTCCGTCGCCGGAATCCGTCGTGGTGCTGCCGTTGGTTTGTGTGCTGGGGTTATTGCTGCTTCCCCCGCTGCTGCTACTGCCGCCACATGCTGTCAGAAACAATACACTGAATAAAACAAGTGAAGACTTCTGTATTTGCATGCGTTAGCCACCTTAGCTGCTTGACCTGATCTTGCTCAATATAGAAGTTGGGGCAGTAGGGCTGCGTGATGATCTGCACAATTATTGAGTTTTAGGTTAACATTTAACCAGAACTAAGAGGATTGTCTTGTTTTTGGTGTGAAGTACGACTCATGTGAGCCATTACTTATTGAGGCTAGGTTAGGTGGTGCTCGCTTTAATTCCCTGAGTCGGGAGTGCCTTAGGGAGGTAAATAATACTCCCCGAGCATTTTTTGTAGTTGACCATTCTCAGTCGATTTTTTAATGCGTTTATTGATATCAAACAGCCATCGTTGCGTGTCGGCAGTTTTCCAGCAAACGATGCGATCTTCAACAGTCACCAGCATAAAATTGGGGTTGTAATGAAGTCCATGATTGGGCTGTGAAAGAACGGACAGCATGTCAGGTGTATAAGCAATCCCTACTGCAATACGTTTGTCTCTGATCATCTGGGCGAGTTGATGTATGGAGGCTACTTCGATCAAAGTGGCATGACGATATTCTAACCAATTTTGTAGATAGGTCGGAATTCCAAAGCCAATGACGGCCCCTACCGGTGAGGATAAATCTTGATAGCTATTGATTTTTTTATCGTTGACTCGGGTGAACGCATGCATTCGGGCGCGGTTGATGGGGAAGCTTTGAACGAACTCAGACTCATTGTAGCCATCATCAATCCAGTACCGAATCTCGGAAGGCATTTCACAAAATGAAGTGCCGCGATAATGCCGCATGGCCGTGCCAGGGTTTTTTCCGGGTAATACTCGGATCTCAAGGTTAACGGTTGAGCTGTTTAAGGGGCCAAGCAAGATGCGATCGTAAACACCGGTTAGGCGGGGGGTGTGCAAGCCAGTGTTTTCATAAGCAGCCAGAACAACCTTAGGCTTGGTGTCTGCTCCCATGGCCAAAGAACCGCCGAGTAAGGCAATAAGGCCACCCACGATGGCTTTTGCGTATTGACCCCTCAGCGAAAACATAGAAAAGCATTACCTATGGTTGTGAACAGAGGCTATTAATGGATGATAGCCTCCGCACTGGGCATCACATCTCCGAACTCGGGTATGAGTAGGTCGTGACGGTTCACCATCAACACGTCGTAGGCTTCAAGGCACACATCTGGGTCATCCATTAACACCTCATCCAGGAGTACGCATTTGGCATCTACAGAGTCCATTTCAACGATGATGGCGACTTTAAAGCCGTTCAAGGTGTGAATAGAGATCCAATCACCGACATCGAATTCTTGCAGGGGAGTGGAGATAGGTTTGTCTAGAAGTTCCTCGGCAGGGAGGGGGGTAGCAAAGCGGGCGGCTGCGACGATGTGAACGACGCCAACCAAGGAATCATCATCTAAATTGAGAGACACTTTAGGGGCAGATAGATCAATCCCCAGTATTTTCTCGACCAGCACAACAAAAAGACCGAGATCGTCAGACGTCCATTCAAGATCCAAAGGGGCTGGGTGATGACGGCTGGTCAGGAGGTGGACTTCGGTCTCGAGTTGGATCTCTTCTTCAAAGTCGCCCGCACAGGGGAGAACCATGCTGACTTTATCCAGGCCAGAGTCATGGGCTTCCGTTAAACGCCATAGCCAGTCACTCTTTACTTGCATGGCAATGCTCCTCTGTGGCTTCGGAGGAAGGGGTGGTCCCAAGACCCCCCGGAATCACATCACGGCTTGTCCCGCTTAAAAGTATAGCGAGCCGACCCTCAATAACGCCATGAGAACGCGTCGGTATGGCTAAAAAGCCATAAAAAGAGGTACGTAACACCTATTTAGATGGAGGCTTCTGAGCCTGGTTCCCAGGTGTTGGGAAGTAGCTGACGTTCGATTGTCCTTTAGAATCAGAGACTTTGGCTACCCCTTCCTTTTCGACCTCATCAATGCGAACGATGGCGTGCATTGGAATATAGGTTCTCTTCACGCCAGAGAACTCGCTTTTTAGTTTTTCTTCACCAGGGTCTACCAGCAGTTGTGAGCGCTCACCGAACAGCAACTCCTCCACTTCCAGAAACCCAAAGATATCGGCAGACCCCACCGATCTTGCGTAAATTTCATAAACTTGGGCCTGGTTATGAAAAATAATTTTATAGAGACTCTCGTTAGGCATATCTGATCTAACTCCACCATAACCTCAAGGACTCTACCACAGCCTGCCTGAAGCATGCCATATCTTGGGTGATCGCCTCTCATAGCACTGGGCAGGTTGCTCCAATCCGTTTATAATTCCCTGCCTTTTTTCAGACGTTTGCCTCCTGAGGAGCTATGACCAAGAAGCTGTACATCAAGACCCATGGCTGTCAAATGAATGAGTATGATTCATCACGCATGGCGGATTTGCTTGGCGATTCTCATGAAATGGAGATGACGGACTCTCCAGACGACGCTGACGTTATTTTGCTAAATACCTGTTCCATTCGAGAAAAAGCACAAGAAAAGGTCTTTCATCAACTGGGTCGTTGGAAAAAGCTCAAAGAGAAAAACCCTGAGTTGGTCATTGGGGTGGGCGGCTGTGTTGCTAGCCAAGAAGGCGATGCGATTCGTGATCGTGCACCTTTTGTGGATATGGTCTTTGGGCCGCAAACCCTGCATAGACTGCCCAAAATGGTGGATGCAGCGGCCAAGATGATCCCTATGGTGGATATCAGCTTCCCTGAAATTGAGAAATTTGATCACCTGCCAAAACCTAAGGTTGAAGGCGCCACCGCTTTTGTATCGATCATGGAAGGCTGCTCAAAATACTGTACGTTCTGTGTGGTGCCCTATACGCGTGGCGAAGAAGTCAGTCGCCCGCTCAACGACGTGCTTGAAGAGATTCAAGTCATGGCCGAACAAGGCATTCGTGAGGTCAATCTTTTGGGTCAAAACGTGAATGCTTATCAGGGCGAAACGGATGATGGCGACGTGGTTGATCTGGCTGAGTTGATCACAGAAGTGGCTGACATTGAAGGCATTGACCGCATCCGCTTTACGACTTCTCACCCAGTTGAATTCAGCGATTCGCTTATCGATGTTTACGCAGAAGTCCCTGAACTTGTTAGCCATTTACACCTGCCGGTTCAAAGCGGGTCTGATCGCATATTGGCAGCCATGAAGCGGGGGCATAAGGTTCAGGAGTACGTTGAAAAGCTGAACCGCATTCGTGCCTTGCGACCTGACATTAGCTTTTCATCCGATTTCATCATCGGATTCCCTGGTGAGACTGATCAAGACTTTGAAGACACCATGAATTTGATTCACGAAATCGGGTTTGATACGTCTTTTAGTTTTATATACAGCCCTCGCCCAGGCACGCCGGCTTCAGAGCTTGAAGACAGCACGGCTGAGGCGGTGAAAAAAGAGCGTCTTGCAATTCTACAGTCTCGCATTGTACAAAATGCTTTGCAGATCAGTCGTCGAATGGTGGGGAATGAGGAAACCATTCTGGTAACTGGGGTGTCTAAGCGTGATCCTGGACAGTTGCAAGGGCGTACTGAGAACAATCGTGTGGTCAATTTTAGGGCTGATGACCACTCACTGATCGGAAAATTTGTCAAAGTTCGTATCGAAGAAGCGCTGCCTAACAGCCTAAGAGGCGTGGTGCTTAATCCTGAGGAGGCGTACTAAGCCTTCCTCTTCCTCGCAACTCGGTATATATTTCACTTATGACGAGCGATTTGGAGAAACCGCAAATTTGAATCAACCTGTCACCGCCCGGTCCTTTGAATTGGTACCGGATAACGTACAGCGTCTAGCGAACCTTTGTGGCCAGTTGGACAGTCACCTTAAACAAATTGCTGATCATTTTGAGCTGCAAATTTTCAACCGCGGAAATCAGTTCAAGATCGTAGGCGACCCGGCCCAGGCTCACTGCGCTCAAAACTTACTTGAGCGTTTGTACGGCGAAACACACCGGGGCACACAGATTACCCCAGATCTTATCCATCTATTCCTACAAGAAGCCTCAGTGGAGTTAGCGCACGTGGAGCAAGAACAGCAGGCGGCAGGTTCGTCTGGCCCTAAGGAAGACGGTTCGTCAACGTCGGTCGCCGATGCCGTTGAGGAACGGCTTGATGCCCCATCATTGGTCATTAAAACCCCTAAGGCGTTAATCAAAGCCAGAGGCCCAAGCCAAGTTAAATACGTGAACACCATACGTAAGCAAGACATTAACTTTGGTGTTGGCCCTGCGGGGACTGGAAAAACCTATTTGGCGGTGGCCTGTGCGGTTGAAGCTTTAACGCGCGATGACGTTGAACGCATTTTGCTGGTGCGCCCTGCGGTTGAAGCAGGTGAAAAGCTGGGTTTCTTGCCAGGTGATTTGGCTCAAAAGATCGATCCTTATTTACGTCCATTGTACGATGCACTGTATGAAATGATGGGTTACGAGCAGGTTGGCCGTTTGATTGAACGCAACGTGATTGAAATCGCTCCCTTGGCTTACATGCGTGGGCGTACGCTCAGTAACGCTTATGTCATTTTGGACGAAAGCCAAAACACCACACGTGAGCAGATGAAAATGTTTTTGACGCGCATTGGTTTTGGTTCAAAAGCGGTTATTACAGGTGACGTCACTCAGATCGATTTGCCGAGAGGGAAATACTCAGGGTTAAAACATGCCATTCGAGTTTTAAAAGGCGTTGAAGGCATTGGGTTTACCCAATTTGAGAATCGCGATGTAGTGCGGCATCCCTTGGTTCAACGAATTGTTGATGCTTACGACGAATTCGAAGAGCAAGAAGAAAACAATCGTCAAACGGCCCAAGCTTCGGACGCCGCTCCTGGTCACTCGACTAAGGAGCCAACCGCCGAATGACGCTCTGCATTGATGTTCAAGTAGCAGAAGGGCTGACCCCTGCGGAATTGCCCGATGTTGAATCGTTTGAAAGCTGGGTAAAGGCAGCTTTAGCGGGTGCTCAATACGCCTGTGTGGAGGGCTTAGAGCTGTCACTGCGCATCGTGGATGAAACCGAAATTCAGGATTTAAATAATCGCTTTCGTGGGAAAAATAAACCGACGAATGTGCTGTCTTTTCCTTTTGATATTCCACCTGGGTTAACGGCAGAGGACTGCCCGATGCTCGGCGATATTGTGATTTGTCAGTCAGTTGTTGAACTCGAAGCCATCGAGCAAGCGAAAACACAGACGGCACACTGGGCACACATGGTGATTCATGGGTGCCTGCATTTAATAGGCTATGACCATATAGAGGATGATGAAGCCGAGGAGATGGAAAATCTAGAGCGCCTCATTTTGGCGTCTTTAGGGTATCCCGATCCGTACGGTTTGCTAGAGACAATACCATGAGCGAAGACCGATCGAGCAGTACCAAAGGCAATGCAAAATCGTGGCTTGAACGTTTGTTCAGCGACGAACCCGAGTCACAAGACGATATAAAAGACTTTCTTCGTGAAGCCCAAGACGGTGGCTTGCTAGACGAAGACGCGTTAAACATCATGGAAGGCGCGATTCATGTGTCCGACATGAAAGTGCGCGACATTATGGTCCCTCGTTCGCAAATGACATGCGTACAAGCAGGTGATGGCCTAGAAACCTTTTTACCCGCTATCATCACTTCTGCCCACTCTCGCTTTCCTGTCCTTAATGATAATGATGAAGCCTTAGGGATATTATTGGCGAAAGATTTATTGCCTTTGTTATTGAATAATGGCAACACCAAATTTCAATTGAAAGAAGTGTTACGCCCTGCGGCATTTGTCCCTGAAAGCAAACGACTCAATGTTTTGCTGAAAGAATTCAGAGAAAACCGCAATCATATGGCCATCGTCATTGACGAGTATGGCAACATCGCTGGCTTAGTGACCATTGAGGATGTGCTTGAGCAAATCGTCGGTGAAATTGAAGACGAACACGATATTGATGAAGAAGAGTCTTTGATCAAGCCGGTCGATGAAAGTGTGCATATGGTAAAAGCCGTTACCCCAATCGACGATTTTAATCGTTACTTTGATACGGACTTTAGCGGTGAGGATTTCGATACCATTGGGGGTATTGTGATAAATAAATTCGGTCGTTTGCCTGATCGAGACGAACAAATTCAAATTGGCAAACACCACTTCAAAGTGGTGAATGCCAATAATCGTAGGATTCACTTGTTAAAGGTGACAAGAGCCGAATCATGAAGAACCTAATCGAGTCACTGAAACGCCCAGGTTATCTGGGCGTTTTTGTTTCCATGCTGGCTGGCGGGTTAACAACGTTGAGTTTTGCGCCCTGGTTCTGGTGGCCTTTGGGTGTGCTCGGCTGTGCTGTGCTGGCGATTACATTAAATGACGTTAATGTGAAGCAAGCCTTTTGGCGGGGCTGGAGCTACGGCTTTGGTTTGTTTATTACCGGCGTTTCATGGGTTTACATCAGTATGGCGGAGCACAGCAATACCGCTGTATGGCTCAGTCTTTTGATGACGATCAGCTTTGCCGCTTTTATTGCCTTTTTTTATGCCCTATTTGGATACGCCTACAAGCGCTGGGTGTCATCGCATGCACTGGGAAACACATTGGGTTTTGCTGCCATATGGGTGCTGGGCGAATGGTTTCGTACCTGGTTTTTGACAGGGTTCCCTTGGTTATTTTTAGGCGATGCGCATTTAAATAGCCCGCTCAGTGGGTGGGCGCCTGTTGTTGGCACACTGGGCATTACCTTTATGGTGGCGTTGACGGGGGCAGTGCTGGCTCAAGCTGTTCAAAAACGTTCCGAAATGCATAAAGGCTATTGGTTGGTGTTGCTGCCTTGGGTTCTGGGCCCTTTGTTGGCTTCTATTGAATGGACGCAGCCAACAGGAAGAGCCATTAAAGTAGCGGCCATTCAGGGAAATGTTCCCCAAGATTTTAAATGGAAAACGGAAGCCATTGAGCCAACTCTCAAAGATTACAGTTACGCAACCTGGGCCGTTGCCGACGCAGACCTGGTGGTGTGGCCAGAAACGGCAATTACACTGTTATTGAACGACGCACAATACGTTCTGGATCAGCTGACAAAACAGGCAAAGGCAGATGAAACCAACCTCATAACCGGCATTCCTTATTTGCATAGCCCACTGAAAACCGTCGCAAGCCCTTATCATAATTCTGTGATCGGTGTTGGCTTGGCGGAAGGCATTTACCACAAGCAAAAATTAGTGCCTTTTGGGGAGTACGTTCCATTTGCTGAGTATATTAGAGGCGTGATTGACTTTTTTAATTTGCCTATGTCGAGTTTTTCCCGAGGTTCATCCGATCAAGGCCCGTTGAAAATCAAGGTTGATGGCCAGTGGTATTCGGTTGCCCCTTTTATTTGTTATGAAATAGTTTATCCCAATTTAGTGGCTAAGCTCGCAGCACAATCCGAGATATTGGTAACCATCAGTAATGATGCATGGTTTGGGCGATCCATAGGGCCAAAGCAACATATGGCGATGGCACAAATGAGAGCATTGGAGACAGGGCGTTATTTAATTCGATCGACCAATACAGGTATCACGGCTTTGGTTGATCCCAAAGGGAAAATACTGAAGGCATTGCCCACCTATGAGCAAGGCACGCTTGTAGGTGAAGCAAAACTGATGACGGGTAATACACCCTTTATGCTGTTGGGATATTGGCCAGTGGTTCTGTTCGCTTTTCTGCTCGCGGCTGTGATTAATTTCAGAAGCAGGCGGCAAGTGCCTGAAACGCTGACCGCAGAGTAAGCGTTTCAATCGTCGTCATTAAAGGCATTCGTCAATAAGATAGATTATCCGGCTTGTTATCGAGCAAGCCGGGCTCAACAATCATAAAGTTGCCCATGAAGAAAGGGAGCCATGCTTAGAATAAGCGTTTGAGTGTACATGCTTTTTCGGGATTCAAGCCCATTGGTGAGCAAATCGATCGCGCCTCCGTGTTGCTTGAGGTTGCGAGTCCCGAAGAGGCCATCCATAACGGAAGCCAACTCCTTTCCCTGTAAAATATCCTCATAAACCGCTGGCGGAAGAGGGAGGTTGGCACTGCGTCCGACGCTTTGACGATGGTTATCGGCAATCGCAACGTAGGCAAAAGTAGCCGGTCCATAATCAAAGTTTTCAACGCCACCCACAATGGACACGTAATAATCGGCGTCATGGTATTTTTGACACTGATGGATAACACTGATTGCACCTCGGATGGTTTCACGCTCAGTGATCGGTTGATTGGGTGCTACCTGATCGATGTTAACACCTTCGTATTCTATAGAGTCATCTGCAAACACCTGTGAAAATGCGGAAGAAACGGCATGGAGCTTAACCGGGTTTTTGGATCCTACGACCACTCGTGTGGGGTGAGAGAGCATCCTGGATATTACCTAGTAATAATCTATCAAGGGCCAACAATGAGGCGACTTGATAGGTGGGGCTGATGGTGTTGGGGGCCTTTTTAAATTCTGTATTGAGCCAGCAGGTATCAAAGCCTGCTGTTTGGCCACCTCTAATATCGGTGTCGGGGTTATCTCCCACCATGAGGGCTCTTGAAGGTTGTGGATGTTTCATAAGTTCTAACGCATGGTGAAAAATACGAATGTGGGGTTTCGTTACTCCGACTTGCTCTGAAATTATCAACAGCTTAAAGCAGTCTTGCAAGCCCAAACGTTCGATGCGCGCACGTTGAATGTGGGTAAACCCATTTGTGATAATCCCAAGGTTTACATGCGGCCTGAGTTTGTTTAACAAATTGAGCGCATGAGGCATAGGCTCTGTTACTAATACCATGCTGTCTAAAAATTCTTGATTTAATTGCATGGGATCAATACCAAGCCGCTGTGACCAGTGCTCAAAACGTTTGGATTTTACTTGGTCAGAGTGAAGTTCGCCTGCTTGGTAAGCTTGCCACAGTTTAAGGTTTTTATGCTGATAACGGTCGTAATCGTCTTGGGTAAATTCCATTTGATAACCAGCAAAAAGAGCTGTTAACCCTTTGAATGCATCAAAGCGGAACAAGGTATCGTCAGCATCGAACAATACCCAATCGTATTGATGGATTGAGATTGGAGCAGTGTTTGCGGAAGGGGTTTGTAACGGTTTCATCATAAAGCTCATTCAAGCAAAACATTATTATTGGGTTGTTGTGGATTCTAACGCAATTCAACACACATAGCCTTGCGCGGTCAGCAAGGCATTTGAAATAAAACGAATGATAAAGTGAGCAAAACGTCAGTGATGGGAAATGCTTGCCCAGTCGTCTTCGTCGAGGGTGACATCATAACGTTTAAGAGCAGTAGAACGTTTAGAAGGGTGTAATTGGCTGTCACCATGAGTGTGTTTTTCAAAGGCCCTTTCGGCGAGTAGATCTTTGTATTGTTCGATCAGATGTTTAGGGTCGTCTTGAGGGTGTTGTTTTGTCAGTAAGGACTGACTTGTTTCGCAAAACAAATAACAAATTTCTCCGTCCCATGGGCATTCGAACTGGAATCCATAATAGTCGCCGTCAGCGCGATGGTGCAGAAACACCATTTGATTGCGTGAATCTCGAATGTAGAGGATGTCGTCCGATTTCAACTGGCCCATGATTTAGCCCTCTGAAAGCCCCATGCTATTCAATACAGTAGAATAATTAGTAAAAAAATGCCATTCGGTTCAGGACTTGTATCGATAGGAGCTGTTTTGTGGATCGGAGCCATCCGATTGTAAGTTGGACTGAGTGGGTAAGGCTTCCCAAAAGTGATCCAGAGGTGCGGGCTTCCCAATGTAGTAACCCTGAAAGTAATCAACCCCCTCTGCTTGCAGGAGCTGTAGGGTGTTTTCAGAATCCACAAATTCAGCGCAGACTTTTAAATCCATCGAACGTGCAATGTTGACCGTGGCTTTTACCATGGCCTGATGAATGGGGTTATTTGCAAGTTCTTGAATAAACTGACCATCTAATTTGATCAGGTCTACTTTAAAGCGCTCGATGTATTCATAACTGGCTAAGCCGCTTCCAAAGTCATCGATTGCGACTTTAAACCCCAAGGTTTTTAACTGCTTGGCAATGGAAACGGCTAAGTCCCAATTGCGAATGAGTTCAGATTCTGTGATTTCAAAGCAGATTTTTTCTTTAGGGATTGCTTCTTGCCAATGTTTCATTAACCAGCCTTCGAACTCAGGGTCACAGAGAGTGCTGCCGGAGAGGTTTATATTGATTTTTTCAATTTTTGGCCAATGAGCTTTAAAATGGTGAGCGTATTGGATGAAGGTAAGAATGACCTGTCGGTCTAAACGTTCAAGATCGTCGAACGCTCTGAGAATGGGTAAAAATTCCCCGGGCATCAGGATCTTTCCTTCTTTGTTCTTTAACCGTGACAGTACCTCAATGGTGAGTTGAGAATCTTTGGTTCCTAATATTTTTTGCCCATAAAGCACAATACCCTCATGATGAATCGATTCAATAATGTCTTGATAGAGAGAGAAAAAGGACGAAGTCTTCGTTTGATGTTCACTACGAGAGATTTCAAAAACCCGTGTCATGGGTTGCTCTTTTGCCAGCTGTAACGCTGAGTACGCATCGGTTAGCAATCTTTCAGGTCGTTCTTTAATAGGAACGCGTGCCCAGGCGAGGCTTAAAGCAATGCCAAGGCCTTGAATGTTCATGGTTTGGAAATCGTGTTGGTCTAATGCCAATTCAGATTTGGAAGGTACGATAAAACCTAGCGTTAAATCGGAAAGGCGAGCTGTTGCAATCCAAGTGTGACGCTCATGTAGGGTTTGGCATAAATGCAGCTCAATGGCTTTCAACTCTTCATAAGACAGAGAAGAGAGCAGTAAATCTCGGCGACAGACTTGCGTTAATAAAATATCATGCTGCTGATCTTTAGGAAGGTGTTCTAATTGTTTTTGCAAGCCGCGTTCATTCAACCACTGAGTATGTTCATTATGCAGGGCTTGCCATTTTGCTTGTTCAAAATGTTGTAAACGTTCTAAGCTGTTGGCCAGCAAAAAATAACCGAAAATTCCGGCGACAAGAATCAATAAGGTTTCTTGAATCAATGTGTTTGGGGTCAAATTGCTAAGTTCAAAGCCAATGCCGATACTGACGAAACTGAGGTGTGCAAGGCCAACGATAAAAACGCCCCAGGCTAATTTGTGTAAATTATTTCGAGTGGCGACCCATGCTAGGTAAGGCAATATTAAAAGGTAGCTGGACTGAGCGTATTTGGAGTAATCCAGGTATTCAAAGAAGGGCGGCATCATGACAAAGAATAGCGTGACACAGCTAAACCAAATGTATCGGAACGAAACCCCAGTGAGGTTGAGGGTTGGTTTTTTTAATAAACCATAGAAAATGGGAGAAAGCAGCATGATGCCTGCTGCATCAGAAATCAGATAAACAATAAGAATATCGACAAAGGCTGTATCAATGGCTTGTATGTAGAATAAATAGGAACCGATCAAGCTTGAAGGAATGATACCAATTAAAAAAATAGCGATGTAATTAAATTTGAGTTGCTTGATGTTTCCTGATTGATAGGACAGTTGCCTAAATCCCCAGCGCACTTTTACCGCTCTCACCAGTAGAGGGCCTGCCAGTGTTAAGCAGATTAATAAAGACCAATCCCAAGAGGCATTGATAGAATAAAATGCCCAGCAAAAGAGACCGACGGCAATCGAAATAAGCTGAGAGGGGCGCAGTAGTGCGACCGCTACAGCAATGCCTGTTGGAGGCCAGATAGGTGAAAATTCGACCGTGTTTGAAGACAGCCAGCGAGAAAAAACAGCAGTGCCGTATACAATGCCAATGAGGAGGATGGATTCGATGGTCCAGAATAGGCGGCGCTTATACGCTTGTCGTTGCTTGCTTAATTGCTGAGTGCTCGCTGCATCCATACCACTTCAGCCAGATGCCTCCGTTGGTCGATCAAAAGCTAAAAGGAAGACTCACCCGATTTAAGAAACTCAATTTCCGCTTCGGTACTGACTCTGCCCAACACAGCGTTCCTATGTGGATATCGACCAAACCGATCAATAATGGCTTTGTGTTTTAATTCAAATTCGAAGTTTTCAACCAGTTCTGGCCGATTGAATAGCTGCTCGGCTTGTGCATGGACGATTTTGGATTCGCTATGCATGAAAGGCATGTATAAGAAAACGGCCTGATGAACAGATAAGTTTTGGTCTATATGCGCATTAACGGCTTCTTGAGCCAACACCAATGCCATACCATCACAAGCATACGCCTGTGCATGCCCACGGAAAATATTTCGAGAAAATTGGTCTAAGACAATAATTTCTGCCAAGCGGCCTTCATCGCTTTGCCGCCATGTGTAAAGTTCGCCTAGTGCTGCAGCGGTGAGGGTTGCATCGAAGCGTTTTCGGATATTAGCATCCAGCTCGGGGTCTTTTTTCCACCATTCCTCTGGTGTGAGTTCTTCGAACCAAAACTTGATCACTTGATCATAAGTGGAGACAGTCATAAGCGCTTACTCATCAAGGCGATAGCCAAAGGGGCTTTATTTGGATTCAAAGAGCCCCACCTAACGAGAAATCTCAGGGGGCTCTCAATCAGCATAGACCCTAACAGAGCTCTATCGCGACAGCCGTTGCTTCTCCTCCACCAATGCAAAGTGAAGCAACGCCGCGCTGCAGGCCTTTACGCTGTAGCGCGTGAACAAGGGTGACCAGCAAACGCGATCCAGTGGAACCCACAGGGTGACCCTGAGCACAGGCACCGCCGTAAATATTTACTTTCTCTGGGTCTAGATCAAGCTCAATGATGGGTAACATCGCGACCATGGCAAAGGCTTCGTTGATTTCAAACAGATCCACATCTTTAGCGGACCAACCTGCTTTTTCTAAAACCTTTTGGATCGCACCCACTGGAGCGGTGGTGAATTCAGATGGGTGCTGAGAATGGGTGCTATGAGCAACGATTCTGGCCATGCCTTTCAAACCTTTGTCTGCTGCAGCTTGTTGGCTCATTAAAACCAGAGCTGAGGCGCCATCGGAAATAGAGGAGGCATTGGCGGCGGTGATTGTGCCGTCCTTTGAAAAAGCAGGTTTGAGCTGGGGTATCTTTTCTAGATTCGCGTTGAAAGGCTGTTCGTCGTCTTTGACCAGGGTGCTGCCTTTACGGTCAACAACTTCGATGGGGATGATTTCGTCCTGAAGCAGCTTCTCTTTAATGGCCGCTTGCGCACGGCTCAGTGAGCGAATGGCAAATTCATCCATGGCTTCCCGAGAGAGCCCTTTTTGGTTGGCCGTCTCTTGAGCAAAAGAGCCCATGAGTCGACCTGTTTCGGCATCTTCGAGCCCATCGTAGAACATGTGATCCATGGCTTGATCACGGTGCCCCATGCGATAGCCTTTACGAGCATTAAGCAGAAGATAGGGGGCGTTGGTCATGCTTTCCATGCCTCCTGCAACCATCGTGGTATTCGTACCGGCCTTTATCAGATCGTGCGCCAACATAACGGCTTTCATGCCTGATCCACAAAGCTTATTAATGGTGGTGCAGCCGGTGCTGTCCGGAAGGCCTGCTTGGCGTGAGGCTTGACGAGCGGGACCTTGTTTCAACCCTGCGGATAAAACATTTCCCATAATGACTTCTTCGATGTCACTGGGCGATAGCTTGGCTTGTTCAATCGCAGCTTGAATGGCTTTTGCTCCCAAATCGGGTGCACTGAGCGAACTTAATGCTCCTTGAAAGCCACCAATGGCGGTTCGCATTGCGCCGAGAATGATGATGTCTTGATCCTTGAGGTCTGGCACGCGAGTCTCCTTACTGATGACAATAAAATCTGTTCGAGTGTAATAGAAGCCAGAATAGAAACCCACCAGTTTTCAATGAGCTATTTATTGGTTCGTTTCCGACGCTGTGCTTGCGGCAATCAAAAGCTGACCCATACTCTAAGTTGGTAAAAACTATTGGCTATAAGCCATACCTCTATTTAGACATTTTGGTGAACCAGGGAGGGTAGCCATGCTCAGGGGCCTAACCTACGCGGGTTTGATTTGCTTGCTAGCAGCGATGTTGGCGGGGTGTAATCTTAGCAGCACGTCTGGAAACAGCAGCGTTGACGATAAAGGTACTGAGTTTGGCGCAACGGGCGATGCGACAACGCTTTCAGCGCAAGGCACGTACCCATTATTTTCACCGACTCGTTCAGAAGTGCCCTTAATGAGCGATTTTCTGTTTGCCAAGGCGGCCACCACAGATGGCACATTTGAAACCGGCGCTTATTTAACGACAGGCAGTTCATCGGTCACCGAAGCTATTGATGATCTTGACGGTATTTCTACTAATGCGGCGATTGATTTTAAAATCAGTGGCAGTGTTGCCGAAGCTTCTGTGATTGCCAACATGACGGTTTTTTTAATTCCCTTACAAAAGTTTGCGAATGTGGATAGCTTGGATTTGGCGGCTATAGGCACTGCATCTGGTGGGGTATTTATTGATGCTCCACAAGCAGCCGTAACGGCTTTTGAAGTGAGAGTGGTGGATATTGATGGTGGAACGGATAACCTCATCAGAATCCTTCCGACGAAACCCTTAAGGGGAAGAACGAAATACCTGGCAGTGCTTACCAATGGCATCACCAATACAGGCGGAACGCCTTTGGTTCCTTCTCCTGATTACAGCTTCTTAAAGGGAACCGATACTTTATACGATAATGGATTGGTTGCAGCAAGGTCGGCCGTTCAAGCCTGGGACCAAATAGCACGTGGTTTTTTGGCTGCGAATTCCGTGACCAATACGCCAGTGATGACGCAAACCTTTACCACTACAGATCCCCAAGTGGTGTTGAAAGCGATGGCGGAGCCCGAAACATACAATCCGAGTTATTCGGCCGCTTTGTCTACTGCCGCAAACAGTATTAAAGCCACTCATACTAAACCCGTTGCTCAAAACGTAGAGATTCTTACGAGTTTTAATGCTGCATTTAATCAACTTGATACTTCAGTGAAAGCGTATCAGGGTGTTATTAATTTACCTTCCTATTACGACATTCCTACTGATAGTGATCCGAGTCATTTGAATAGTCTATGGCGTTCCAATGCCGTGTTTAGTCAAGATGTTGATGGCTATTCAAATGTAACCTACAGGGTTCCATTTGCAGTTAAACGAACTGATGATAAAGCCCCCATCTTGGTAGTTGCTGATGATGACTGCGGCGGAAATTACAATGGCACCATTATTTATCAGCATGGTATTACAGCAAATCGTTTATCTGCTTTGAATATGGCTTCAGTATTGACGGCTAATACAAATTGCTTTGTTGTGGTAGCAATGGATTTACCTGGACATGGAATGGCACCTTTAACGAGGGATGCAAATAACAATTTAATAATTGACGAAACTGCACAAACCTTTCAAGTTTACCCTAACGAGGGGGCTGCTACGCCTTTTGCTCAAGCCATTGAAGCGACGGCAGCTGCAACCCCTAATTCATTGTTTTCGGATTTACGTGAGCGTCATAAGAATTGGTTTAAGAATGCCAGCCTCCAGATATTACCCATGGATTTTATGGGTTCAAACGTAGAGGAATTGATAGGAACATCAGGAAGTTATTTTATTGATTTGGTTAATTTCCAACGAACCCGTGACAATCTACATCAATCAGTTATGGATTTACTGCACTTAAACGCTTCACTAGGCAGTATAGATTTAAATGGTGCTTTAGCAGGTGGGACGCTTAATACAGACACTATTTATTTCTTAGGGCATTCTCTCGGAGCAATTATTGGTTCAACCTTTGTAGCTGTCAATAATGCTGTGAGTTGTGAGCATAGGTCTAATGTGACACCTTGTAATTCAAACCTGCCCAAGATTGATCAAGTTGTATTAAGCAATCCTGGTGGGCAAATAACCAAATTGCTAGAAAATAGTCCAACGTTTGCATTAAGCTTATTGCCAGGATTGGCAAGCAGTGGGTTGTCCCAAGGAACGCGCAATTTAGAAAGTTATTTTAGTAGCTATCAAGCGGTTATTGATTCTGTTGACCCAGTTAATTTTATTGATCATCTTTTTACATTAACAGGGTCTTCACCGGCAATACCTACTATGATGATTGAATTGGTTGGGGGTAGTCAAGTTGAAGCGATAAGTAATAGAACAAAACTCCCATCTTTATATAGCGGTGAAACACCTTTTTTACCTGAATTTTTATCAGATTTAGTTGTTCCAATTAATGCAATCTCTGGTGCTTATTTTAATTTGGAATTTTTTTCATTCATTGCTCGCCGTCAAACAGCTTATTCCCCGCTGGGTGGCTTTGCAGGGTTAACCGGTTCTATTTCAACGCTTCCGCCCAATTATTCTGCTACCAGCCCGACACCCTTCGATTTTTCATCAGGAGGGGTTTTGCAAATAGGGGCAGGTACGCATTCAACCTTTTCATCAAATGATGCATTAGAAGCCTTTACGGAAATGGCAATAGAAGTCGGACAATTCTTAGTTAATCCAGCCTCCGTAAGCGCTACTAATACAGCCGTTTTAGCACCTTAAATCTTGGCCAAGGAGGGCAATAAGATGAAACAAGCACTTAGCTTTGGCCAACGTAATGTACTTGGCTTGAGCCTATGGTTAGTCACCGGGGGAATGCAGGTACAAGCTTTTGAATGGCAGTACGATGAACTGACTGCTCGTGCAAATTTTAGTGTGAGTTATGGGATTGGTTGGCGACTAGAAGCAGCGGATCAGCGCCACGTTTACAGTGCTAATAAAGTAGGGGGTAGAGCATCCTCATATAACTTTGATGACGGCAATTTAAATTATGAAGCTGGAGACGTTTATACGAGTGTATTGAAAGGCACCGCTGAACTGGAATTGGAATACCAAAACTATGGAGCTTTTACACGAGTGCGCGGGTTCTACGATCAAGTGATAGAGAATGAAGTACCCAATTTTAAACGCTATTCAGATGAAACAAAAGAAAGTGCCGGTAAAGGGTATGACCTTCTTGATGCTTATATTTGGGCGGATTTTGATGCCGGAGAAATGCCTTTAACATTAAGGTTTGGTCGACAGGTGCTTAGTTGGGGAGAGAGTACTTTTATACAAGGGGGTATCAATAGTGTTAACCCCATTGATGCCTCTGCTGCACGTAAACCGGGTGTGGAATTAAAAGAGGTGCTCTTGCCGGTCAGTTTGTTTTATGCGTCTTTAGGCGTAACGAGTAACGTCACTTTGGAGGGTTTTTATCAAATACAGTGGGAAAAAACTCGACCAGATTCTTGTGGAACTTTATTCGCAACAGCTGATTTTGTTGCTGACGGTTGTGCGCCTGTTTATTTACAAGGGTCCATTGATGAACGGCTATTAGATGAGCAACGTGATGCTGAACTCGGCTTGCCATTTTCGCAACGCTCGGTACCCGTCGCTGAACGCTTACCCGATAATCGCGCGAAGAATGATGGGCAATACGGTATTGCCCTACGCTGGTACGCAGAAGCGTTATGGGACACGGATTTAGGCTTCTATTTTATGAATTTGCATAGTCGCTTACCCCTAATCAACGGAGTGGTCGCGAACCCAAGTGGTTCGCCTAGCAGTGTGGCTGGGCGCATTGAAAGTCAATATCCACAGTATTTTATTGAGTATCCTGAAGATATTAAATATTACGGCATCAGTTTTAGCCGGAGTTTAGAAAGCGGTGCAACGTTAAGCGGAGAAATTTCATATAAGAAAGATGTCCCATTGCAGTGGAACTCATTCGATCTCTTAATCGCAGGCCTTAACGGAAAAGTCAGTAAATTGTACCTCGATCGACTAGCAGAATTGCAAAAAAATGGCTTAACGGAATCTCAAGCCATTAATCAGTTAAAGGGATCAACCGCTGAAGGGTACGATCTGTATGATGTGTGGCAAGCCCAAATGACGTGGATTCAATTCTACGATCAAGTGATGGGCGCTAATCGAGTATCGGTCGCGACTGAGGTGGGTGTTATCTATGTGGAGGATTTACCCGATTACGACGATGCGCGGTATGGCCGCTCGGGCTCATTAGGTGTAGGTAAAACAGATGATGTCTATGTGGTTGGTGAAGATGCATGTTTAGCCGGACGACCTGGCAGTGGCTCATTTGCAAACGTTACACCTGCGAACTGTACGGATGATGGGTACGTAGATCAGTGGTCCGGCGGTATACGCATGCGAATTAATTGGGAATATAACAATGCTTTTGCTGGCGTCAATATGATTCCGAATACAGCGATTGGCTATGATATTGGGAATGCTCCCGAACCTGGCGCCCAATTTATTGATCAACGGTTTACCTTAGGTTTAGGTGTTAAATTCAACTATTTAAATCGTTATTACGCCTCTATGGATTATGCTCGCTTTCATGGAAAAGGTAAGTACTACGTACAACATGATCGTGACAATATTTCGTTGACGGTTGGGGCCTCATTCTAGTTTGAGCAGGAGGAAATAAAGATGAAACAGACACTGACTTCCAGCAAAAGGCTCCAACTAGGTTTAGTCATTTGCGCGTTAGGCTGCTCAGTACAAACGTTTGCAGAGATCAGTACTGATAAAGCAAAAGCGTTGGGATCAACATTGACTTTTATGGGAGCAGAGAAAAAAGGAAACGGTCAAACCATTCCTGATTGGTCTGGCCCCCTCTCTGCACCTTCAGGGTATAAAGCAGGGCAAAAATTAGTTAACCCTTTCAAAAGTGAAAAGCCACTTTTTACCATTACACATGGCAATTTAAAAAAATACAAAGAGCAAATGACCCCTGGTCAATTAGCAATGTTTGCCAAGTATAATAATTATAAAATGCCAGTTTATAAAACTCATCGTACGATGGGCTATCCGGATAAGTTGGTTGCCAGTACAAAAAAGAATGCAACAGCAACAAAGCTTATCTCAACGGGTAATGGTTTAGAAAATTATATAGAAGGCATTCCCTTTCCTATTCCACAAAGTGGATTAGAGGCTATTTGGAATCATATTGTACGCTACCGGGGAGGCAGTGCCGTAAGGACCATTGTTCAGGTTACGCCTCAAACCAATGGAGATTTTGTCCCTGTAAAATTTCAAGAAGAATTCACTTTCAATACGCATCTTGAAGACTTTGACGCAGACAAAATGAAAAACAGTAATATTTTGTTTTACTTCAAACAGGAAGTACTGTCTCCGGCGCGTTTGGCGGGTAATGTATTATTGGTGCATGAAACACTTAACCAAGTGAAAGAGCCACGTAAAGCTTGGATTTACAACGCAGGTCAACGTCGTGTGAGGTTAGCCCCACAGGTTTCTTACGATGGACCTGGAACGGCATCTGATGGTTTAAGAACATCCGACAATTTTGATATGTATAACGGTGCACCCGATCGATATGATTGGCGTTTGATTGGGAAAAAAGAAATTTACATTCCTTACAATGCATATGCACTAACCAGCAGTGATCTTAGTTACTCTGATATCGTTAAAGAAGGGCATATTAACCAAGATCATGCACGTTACGAATTACATCGGGTTTGGGTTGTTGAAGCCTCTCTAAAAAAAGGTGCGCGTCACATATATGCAAAACGAGTATTTTATATAGATGAGGACAGTTGGCAGGCGGCCGTTATCGATCATTACGATGCTCGAAATGAATTATGGCGAGTGGCAGAAGCACATGCATTGTTTTTCTACTTAGAAAAAGTCCCCTGGTATGCCTTTGAGGTTTTGTATGATTTACAGTCAGGCCGTTATTTAGCATTAGGTCTCAATAACGAAGAAAAAGGGTCATACCAGTTTGGGTTTAGACGCCGAGAACGAGATTATACGCCTCAAGCACTAAGACGTTCTGGTCGACGTTAAAATCGGGGCGAAGTTGAAATAGACGAATGTTTTGGTTTGAAAATAGCTTTCATGGTTTTGAAATTCATTGTTTGATAAATGATATGCAGTATTAACAAGCGCCCTTATTTAAATATCATTTACATTTGCACATGAATTATTTGTAGTGAGTGGGCGAGAGTGTCAATGATGAAAATGACGTACCCTATAAAGAAATAGTTTGCTCAGCGACAGTATATATCTAGCAAATAACAGTCGAACGTGTTCACCGATATGGAAACTTCAAAGTACGTTTTGAAGGTGGTTTGAAGGGGATAGATTCAAAAATTATTGTTGCATTTGTTCATATTCCTTGCACTCTCAACCAGAATACTGCTTCTTATTCAACACATCTTTCAACGGTTAGGTTAACCAATTAATCTGTAATAATCCGGATGAAAGGTTGAAATTGAAAATGAATGTACGCCACTTTGCCCTTGATTTACTCATTCAACCTAGAATACATTCAGCCCTATTATGCGTAATAAGTAAGCGTTTGCTCTCTCTTTAGGCTATACATTTGGCTCAATATGACTCTCATGGGTTCGAATGGGGCAAACGTGCGTTTTATTTTATTACAAGTATTTGCGTTGATTTTCAAAACTTTACCTATTAATGTCTAACCATTTCCTACTGCAACTATGAATTTGCCTGCTTTACATGAGGTTGCGTAATGGCTCAGTTTTCGATTGGGGACACAAGTGCTGGAAGTACGTCATTTATTGATGGCCAACAGCTATTGACTATGAAAATGCAACCGCATTTTTTGACTCAAAATTATTCCCCTCCTCAAGCGGCAAAGTCGATTTTAGACCAGCATATTAACGCTCATGTGATGGTGGTTTCGGCAAGCCCTGGTTATGGGAAGTCTGCATTGGCTGCTTATTGGCAGCGTAAATTGGATGCTCAATTAGCCTGGTTGACGTTGGGAGGGACAGAGAATGATCCTCTCAGATTATTGCGTTATTTGATTGGCTCCCTGAGTCAAGTAGAACCGTATGGCTGGCCTAAAGCGGAGCAAATGCTGGTTAATGGCCAATTGAATATTCAGCCTTTGTTAGAGCGCTTAAAGCTTGAAGAAAAACCTTTCGCTTTTGTTATTGATGGATTAAACCAAATTTCAGATGAACGCAGTTTGCAATTGCTGTGGCAGTGGATCGAAAGTACGTTAAATACAGGGAAATTCCGCTACTGTATCACCAGTCGACGTTCATTTGAGTTGCCATCCCGTGTTTTATTGAATCATCCTTCAATTGTTTTAGAGCAACAACATTTAGCGTTATCCGCAATGGATATTCAACAAATGTTGAAACGCATGGAATCCAATTATCACCCCAGTCAAGGGTTATGCTGGGAGCTATCTTTCGTGACAGAGGGACACCCTGCCATTATTCGTCTTTGGCTTAAAGATGCCATCCAACACAATTGGACCCAAGCGTTATCTCCACAACTGATTTTAAGCTCAAGCGTCCGACGTTTTTTAAAAGATATTGGTTTGGATCGAAAAGAGGCTTTATTTCAGCAGGGTTGGGATCAACAAGGCCATGTACATAAAATAGCAAGAGCTTGGTTTAAGCAATTGGATATCAAGCTAGATGCTGATGGACGGGTTCATCCTATTCAGCAGCAAATTGAAACGGCCCTGCAAACACACCAACCCAGGGTTGCACTTCAAAAAATAGAAGACAACATTGAAATACTTTTATCCTACTGTGATTTTGATCGCTACTTAAAGTGGCTTGATCAGTTGGATATTGAAGTCATAAAAAAATCGCCTTGGGCACTGGCATTTTTCAGTTGGATTGCCGGATTCTCCGGTTGGCTGGAAAAAGCAGGTAACTTGATGGCTTCAGCTCCTTTTGTGCGAGACGCTCCAGCATTATCACACTTGTGGCTAACGCTGAGAGCCGTTATTGCTCGAGCAAAGGGGGAAACGGCCAATGCGATTAAGCTTTGCCAAGATGCTCAAAACATTGAGCAAGCGCTGCCTGTGCTCAAAATCTATAACTTAATCGCTTTAGGGAATGCATTCATGGCTGAATACAGAGTCTTGGATGCTGAAAAAGCCTTTACGGAAGCTTTAGAGATAGCAAAATATGAAGAGTTAAATGAAATGCAGGCGTTAGCTCTCTATTACCGCGCACGTTTAGCTCAATGTCAGGGGCAGCTGCAATCGGCTAATCGCTTTCTCTCAGCCTCCGAAGGCATTGTTAATGGTTTAGCGAATGATTGCCCGATGATTGCTGGGCGCGTAGGCATGTATCGTGGGTATTTGTATTGGTTGCAAGGCTATCATGCGCAAGCGGAAAGGGCGACACAGACGTCATTGACGTTGATTACGCAAACCCGAGACCCCTATGCCTTACAAGGATACGTCATACTGGCGGCTTTGTACCGCAGCCAGGGAGCAATAGATTCAGCACGTTTTGTGTTGGATCGCATCGAAGGTTTGCTGCAACATTGGAAGGTATCAGGAGTCATCTATAAATACTGGCTTCAAGGAATGAAAGCATTGCTGTTGCTGGATGAAAACAAGTTGTCTTTAGCAAAACCGACATTAGATAACTTGTATCAGCTTTCCAAACAACGGGATGGCTTGCCGACGCCTGAGAGCTTCCCTCAAATGGCGGGTTTCATTGAACTGAGTTACGCGCGTTTGAAAGCCAATTTGGGGCGCCTGAAAGGAGCCGTCAAGATTCTTGATCACTGGGTCGAGCACTTTGAAGCAACCGGTCTTGGATTTAATCAGGTGCTAGTTAAAACCCTTCGAGCCCAATTAAGGTATCAATTGGGTTTGAGAGACCTTGCTGTTGCCGATTTAAAACAGGCACTTGCCACTGCTGAAAAGGAATTTTGTGCAATGCCATTTGTCGAGTTGGGTGAAGATGCTGTGCACCTGGCGAAGCAGTTGGTGCCTAATCAGAAGTGGGAAGAAATGCTGGACGTGTTGGTTGGTAAAGCCAAAGAAGATATGGATAAACGATCTGAGGAGACGAAAACCTGTACGATCAGTAATCGTGAGCTTAGAGTTCTCAAGCTAATGGCAGAAGGGATGTCCAACCAAGAAATTGCAGAGTCTCTTTATATTTCGTTAAACACTGTTAAAACGCATGCACGACGTATTAATACGAAACTCAGTGTGAAAAATCGTACGCAGGCGATACTGAAAGCTCAAAAATTAGCCATTTTGTAATCTATGTGATCAATGGTTTTATTAGAGTTTCTTCTTGTTAGTCTCTAGCAACCCATTCGTAACTGCATTTTTAAAACCCGCCATATGCGGGTTTTTTTATATCTTGAATCAATGAATCCTTGGCTTGGATGGTTGTACTCTTTCTCGACTCCTACCTAGACTTAGAAAGGAAAGTAATAGATGGATTTGCCTTTGCAAACTTGATGGATGGCGGAAGTCTTCAGGTTATCGAAGGGGAGGTGGGGATGTGGACGCAATTGCCGTAGTTGAGTTAAATTCATCCGAGCTGAAAAGCAAGTTGGAAGAGGCCGGCTATTCCTGTATTGGGTGCACGACTCTGGAAGAGTGCAAACAAGCTGTGGGTTCTAACGATTGCAAGTTAATTGTTATTGATGATGCTCTGACTCATCCTCAACCCAGTGAACTCTGCTCAGAGTTAAGAAATGAATCTGATTTTCAGGAAGTTCCGATCGTTTTGATGGGCAAAGAAGATAACCTTGAAAAACGCTTGCAAAGCTTTGAAGCGGGTTTTGATGATTATCTCATTAAGGGCATGGTAAGCGATTCGATTGTCCATCGTTTTCAACGTCTAATTTTCAATAAAGTCGCGAATGATCAATTAAAAGATCAACTGCAAGAAGCACGTGGTATGGCCTTTACGGCGATGAGTAATACCAGTGATTTGGGTGTCAATATTCAATTCATGTTAGATAGCCACCACTGCGATAATTTGGATGAATTGGGCATGCTCTTGTTTCAGACATTACAGCACTACGGTGTTTCTGGCAGCTTACAAATGCGCAGTCATTATGGCATGAAAAATATGGAAGCCAATGGCATGGCAAAGCATTTAGAGTCCAATTTGTTATGGGAACTAAGAGAGCGAGGCCGTTACGTTGATTTTGGTAGGCGCTCCATTATGAATTATGGAAAGGTTTCTCTTTTGGTGAAAAATATGCCAGAAGATGATCCTGGACGCTATGGCGCATTAAAAGATAATTTATTTTCCTTGTTGCAAGGGGTTGATGCCCGTATTACAGCTATCGATAACGTTAAGTCATTAAAACTAGAAAAAGAACTTGTGAAGTTAATGACAGGTCGTATTCAGCAATTGATGCAAGATATGGATGAAACCTACCAAGATATGATGAAAGAAATTGCAACGGTTGTTGAAGATATGTCAGAAAGAATACATGAGGTAATCGTGGTTTGTGCGTTACATGAAGACCAAGAAACGGCCCTTGAGAAAATTATTGAATCTGCGATTGTCGAAACCAATGACGTGTTCCATAAATTTTTCTTGAGCGACAGCCAAATGAAACAGAGCATGCGCTCTATCCAGAGCAGCTTTGAAACCCAGGGTGATGAGCTAACGCCAAGGCAAATGATACAGTTAATTAGAGAGTTTAAAGGGGAAGGCGAGGATTTATCGAGCGCAGCCTAGCCCACCTATCAGGAATCTTCATGACTCGTGAAAGATGGGTATTATGGAGATAACGTTACTCTGGTTTTAAAAACAGAAGCGTCATACGATCACTTTCACCGATGTTTAAATATTTTGTTCTGTCACGATTCCCTAAACGCAGCGTTGGTGGCAATGTCCAAACACCCTCGGGATGATTTTTTTGATCTCTTGGATTAGCGTTGACCTCACTTGATTTAAGAAATTGAAACCCGGCTTGTTGAGCTACCTGTTTTATATACTCTTCCGTAACATACCCAGATTTAACCATTTGATTCCTGGTAGTCGATGGCGCAGCGCGGTGTTCAACAACACCCAGCATCCCACCTGGTTTTAACGCTTTATAAAACGCTTTAAATGCATGGAGTTCTTGCTTGTTTTTCATCCAGTTGTGGACGTTTCGAAAGGTTAGCACTCGATCGGCAGTGCCTGCTGGGGCGATGTCTACGTGTTTAGGGGGTTCAAAATCCGTGACTTTGATGCGTCCAAACTTCTCAGGAAACGCTTGCATTTTCTCAAGAAAATCCCGGCGGTTTTTTGCAAAATATTTAACCTTAGTCTCTTTCGAAAAATGGGCTGCATAAAGCTGGCCTCTGCCTGCCAGTAGAGGCCCCAGAATTTCGGTATACCAGCCCGTGCTTGGCCATATTTCAACAACGGTTTGATCAGGTTTTAGTTGAAAAAACGTCAAGGTGTCTTGTGGGTGGCGAAATTTATCCCTTTCCTTGTTGTTGTTTGAACGGTGCTCACCTCTAAGTGCTGAACTCCAGCTATGTTCACTAAATTCCTCTTCAAACAGAGCGGTGACACATCCGTTTAGGGTGAACAGTGTGAGCGTAACAATCAATCCAATCTGATAAATGCGCATACGAGAGAGGCCCCTAGCAACTGTTCTGATGTCATAGGTAAGGTCGCCAGTCCCATGCGAGTTTCATTCCTAAGAAAACAGAAAATATGTGATACATCTGTACCAGATGCAGGGTGAGGTGTGAGGTGTTGCAAAAAAATGTGAATCTTTAGTTAGATAAAGTGATAAATGGCACCTTTTGGACGTGGCATACTCGAGCAATATTATTCACCACCTATTCAAGTGCTTACTGATTGATGGGTAGTATGATTGGATTCCATCAGTGTCGTTTTCCCCTTGCGGCACAAGGAGTGGAGTCCAGTCTGGCAAACAAGCTTCATAGTAAGGTCCGCTCCGACATATTTTGGATGGGTCGGAAGGCTTATGGAATTCTAAAAAGCGCCCCAGCGACAGATTGGGGGAATTGCGAATATGATGGGAACAAGAATGCAACCAAATCGCCTCAGATCAAGTCTTCTCATTGCTCTATTGACGCCAACCAGCATGAGTTTCGCATCTGGCTATAAGATTAATGAACAAAGTGCCAGTGGTGTCGGTAACGCCTATGCTGGTCGAGCGGCTGTTGTTGAGGATGCCTCCGTGGTTTTTTACAACCCGGCCGGTATGGCTTTTATGGAGAAAGCCGAAATTTCAACAGGGCTGAGTTACGTCAATGTTGATGCCCGAATGAAAAGTGGTACAAGTACGAGTAAATATGGAAACGTCTCGACTGAAAATGATGGAGATTTTAACGACGGGGGCGATTTTGTTCCGGATCCCGTTATCCCTTTCTTTTATGCCACATCGCCTGTAACGGATAAGATTGCTGTAGGTGTCGGTGTTTATGTGCCATTCGGTGCTGCGTCAGACTATGAAGACGGTTTCATTGGACAACACTTTGCGGATAAAACATTAGTTCAAGGCGTTGAGGTACAGCCTACCATTGCTTACAAATTTAACGATCAATTCGCGGTCGGGTTTGGGCTAGATATTCTGCACATGAAGGGTGAGCTAACCAAATCGGTCGATACCCGTGGATTTCGAGAGGACGACACAGTTGCCGGTTGGGATAAAGACGAATATAGAGGTTATGAGGGCACCTCGGAAGTCAAAGGCCAAGATTGGGGGTATGGATATAATCTCTCATTATTTTGGAAAATGACGGAAAATACGAACTTGGGGGTTGTGTATCGCTCCGCCATTGATTTGACCTTGGAAGGTAAAGCGAAAATGACCATCCCAGGCGGGAGACTTGATCAGCAAGATCCTAGCAATGTCGCCATAGGCTCTTCTGCAACACCTGGCATTGTTAAAGAGTCGATGGAAGAAGACGCCAAAGTTGATGTCACGACGCCTCAAAACCTAACGGTGAGTTTATCGCATCGCATTGACCAGTGGACGTTACAAACAGGCGTTACCTGGACCGAGTGGTCAAAGTTTGAGAACTTTGACGTTAAAAGTGATGGAGAGGGGAATATCTCGACTATAGCGTCACAAGCGTACGGAACGGATCCTGGGTACATTATCCACATTCCAGAGAAATGGAAGGACACGATCAGTGTTGCGGTAGGGGCCAGTTACCAATTAAACGACGATTGGATGTTGCGTTCTGGGTATGCTTATGATGAAAGCCCTATTCAAGATGATCATGTCACTGCGCGTATTCCTTCTACCGATCGCCATTGGATAACCGCTGGATTCAGATACCGCATCACACCGGCTGCTAGTGTGGATTTTGGGGCAGCTTATCTCTTTATGGATAAAGTGACTCTAGACGAATACAACTACAACAATAATGGTGATCGAGTTGAATCTGAAAAGCTGAAAAACGATGACGGCAGTGGGCAGACAGCTGAAAACTTTAAAGCCGAGTACGAAACGAATGCTTTTGGTTTGTCGGCTCAGCTAAATTGGCAGTTTTAACAAGAGTGTCTTGAGCCGTTATTCTGCATCTTGACGTTATTTTTAAACGCCCCGGGGTTTATTGCCCTTGGGCGTTTTTTCGTTTTACGTCGTATTTTATGAATCATCACTCTCACTCGCTAAGGGCATGTCGAAATAGTGATGATAAACAATTCGATTATTAATATTAGAATTCGCTATCAATTAAAGAGTTTTTATACGTTATCCCTATGAAAAAGCGGGGGAAATCGTCCACTATGACGGTCAGTCTAATACCTATTTTTGCAATTTCAAATTGAATTAACTTGATGAGATCTATCGGTTTTTAAGAGCAATTGAGCTTTGTTTAGGCTTAGTCAAATGTTTCTTTTTCAGTTTATTTGGTTATAAGTACCCTAATTTGATAATGACGTGTTGGGTCTGTATGTTAAATCCAAGCTTTTAATGCGGTTGGCGGGGAGGCCATGTGAATACGCATCAGCATACGGATCCAAAAAAAACAGTAGAGCCCACGATCTTTTGGGCTTCTGCTGGGTTGATTACGCTCTTCGTTGCATTGAGCTTTGGCTACACCAAGGAATTAGGTGAAACCTTTGGCAGTGCACAGAAACTCTTTTCCACCTATGCCGGATGGTTCTATATCATCGGCGTAAACTGTTTTCTCGTTTTTGCCCTTTGGTTGATGTTCAGTCGTTATGGTGATATTCGCATTGGTGGCCCAAGGGCGAAACCCGAGTTTTCTCGATGGGGCTGGTTTGCGATGTTGTTCAGTGCTGGGATGGGGATTGGTTTGGTGTTTTGGAGTGTGGCCGAGCCAATGTATCACTTTGCTTCACCGCCTTTAGGCGCTGAACCCAACTCAACGGCCTCCGCCCGCCAAGCCATGACCATTACCCTTTTTCATTGGGGATTCCATGCGTGGGCTATTTATGCAGTCATCGCATTAGCGTTGGCATTTTTTGCATTTAATAAAGGGTTACCTCTCACTATTCGTTCCGCTTTTTACCCTCTGCTGGGCGAGAAGATACACGGCCCTATAGGTCATACGATTGATATTTTGGCGGTTGTGGCAACTATGTTCGGTTTGGCGACCTCTCTTGGTTTGGGTGTACAGCAAGTGAATGCCGGTTTACAAAAACTCGCCGGTGTTGAGATATCCACCACTGTGCAGATTGGGTTGATTGCTTTCATTACCAGTATTGCCATCATGTCCGTCGTTGCGGGTTTGGATAAAGGGGTAAGACGATTATCAGAACTCAACATGTACGTTGCGGGGGCTTTGCTGCTGTTCGTGTTTGTCATGGGGCCTACTGTCTTTTTACTGGATTCCTTTGTCCAAAATATTGGTGCTTATCTGCAACGTTTGATGCAGCTGAGTACTTGGACTGAGTCTTATCAGCAAACTCAGTGGCAACATGGGTGGACCATTTTCTATTGGGCATGGTGGATTGCCTGGAGTCCCTTTGTGGGGATGTTCATCGCTCGGGTGTCTAAAGGGCGCACCATTCGCGAATTTGTCTTCGGTGTTCTAATGGTGCCCACCGCAATGACGGCGCTTTGGTTAACCGTGTTTGGTGGAACAGCTATACATCTTGAGTTAGAAGGTCAGGCAGGCATTTTGGCGGCGGTGAATGAGAATGTCGCGACTGCGCTTTACGCTATGTTGGAAAATTTCCCTTACTCTGGGATAAGTTCAGCGGTAGCCGTATTTGTTGTGATCACCTTCTTTGTCACTTCATCCGATTCAGGTTCTCTTGTTATTGATACCATTACTTCTGGAGGGCACCCGAACCCTCCTGTTAAGCAGAAAGTATTTTGGGCCAGTGCAGAGGGCTTTGTTGCGGCAGCCTTGTTATTCGCCGGTGGTCTTGGGGCTTTGCAAGCCGGCTCAATTTTAACAGGCTTGCCTTTCACGGTTGTGCTGTTGATGATGTGTGTGAGTCTTGCTAAAGCCTTAAAAGAAGAGTGGGTGAAAGAATTAAAAGAAGAGTTAAAAGGCATCAATATAGAGAACCTAGACAGTGATGTGCTTGCAAAGACGCTAAGCGATCAAAAATCAAAGGCGTCTGACATTCCTTAGACGTGTCTTAACTTTATTGTTTGCCTAGGTAATACACATCGATTGCCTAGGCAAACAATAAACGATCACCTTAAACATTTTTATTCACTGATGAATTTAAAATCATCGAGGCTTGGGCTAGGGTGGCCCCTTGGTTGTTAAGCAAATATGCGCGACCTTGTTCCCCGCGTTTTTTCGTATCGCTTGGGTTAAGGAAAGCCTTTTTGAGTTGCTCGAATAACGCTTGTTGGTTTTCAACAATCTCAGAACCGCTGACAGAACCCAGTTGCTGATAGATTGCTTTAAAATCACGGACGTTAGGGCCGGTTATCGTAGGCGTTGCATGAACGATGGCTTCTAATGGGTTATGCCCGCCGCCTTGGGGAATAAAGCTCCCACCGATCACGGCAACGTTTGCCAATGCGTAGAAATTGAGTAATTCTCCCAGGCTATCCAGCAGTAAATAAAGGGTGTCTTCTGGCAAACGATAAGATGTTTCTTGAACTGAATGGACCTCTGAGCGCTTAACCCAAGTTTTACCTGTTTGCTTCAGTAATTGAGCTACAGACTCGAATCGTTCTGGGTGTCTAGGGGCAATGATCATGATGGGAAATAGGTGAGAATTTAACAGCTCTTTCTGGACCTCTAACAAAAGAGCCTCTTCACCTTCATGCGTGCTAGCAGCAATCCAAACGGGGCGATCATTCAACAAAGATTTCCATTGATGAGAAAATGCCTCTATATCAGCGGGCGGTGAAACATCAAACTTGATGGAACCCGTCACTTTTACACATTCGGGTAAGGCTCCAATGCGTATTAAGCGTGTTTGAGTCTCGGCGTCCTGGGCTGCAATGGAATCGATGCGTTCGAGCATGGGCTTGGTGATGAAGCCAACCTTTGCATATCCTTGAGCCGATTTCTCAGAAAGGCGTGCGTTGAGTAAATGAATGCGAGTACCAAGTCTGTGCGCAATATGGATCAGGTTTGGCCACAATTCAGTTTCAATAATCGCAAGTTGTTTGGCTTGGATGCGCTTCATCCAAGGAGTTAATACCCAGGGAATGTCATAGGGTAGGTAGCAATGAGATACTCGCTCTTTGAAGATTTGAGTAACACGTGCCGAACCCGTTGGGGTCATGGTGGTGACTAAAATTCGCCAGTCGGGCTGATCATTGAGTATTCGCTCAATTAAAGGAATCGCCACATTGGCTTCCCCTAAAGAGACGGCATGAACCCAAAGATCAAAGGGGCCTTTTACCGTGGTGATGCCAATTCGCTCCGCAAACCGTTGTCGATATGCAGGTGCTTTACGTGAACGCCAAACTTTCGATAAAAAAATGACTGGCAGCGCCAAGGTAAATAAAACGCTGTACAGAGTTCTTACCCCTTGGTAGAGCGGGGGGCTGTTGTTAATACTGTCCTTGGAATTGTGTCTGGACATCATGCCGTGCCTTGTGGGTTGCAGCGTATCATTTGGTCAATTTCTACAGGTTGCAGAGTATATCTGAACTTGCTGCTCCAGGCTGTGCTAAGATGGACCAATCTATACAGTTGTAGGTTGATCCATGACATTGAAAATTCCCGACTTTTCCAAGGCACGAGTCCTCGTATTGGGGGATTTGATGTTGGATCGGTACTGGGGCGGCCCCACCTCTCGTATTTCTCCAGAAGCACCGGTTCCTATTGTTAAGATTGAACAGCGTGAAGAGCGAGCTGGCGGTGCTGGCAATGTTGCGCTCAACATGGCAAGCCTTAAATGCTCGGTGAATTTGATCGGGCTTATTGGTGAGGATGAAGCGGGCGAGCAACTGCTTTCAATGCTCTCGCTCGATCCTATCCATTGTGACTTACAGCCTGTTGCTACCCATCCGACCATCACTAAGGTGCGCGTTCTCAGCCGCCAACAACAACTGATCCGGCTCGATTTTGAGACGCCTTTTTCGACAGAGGATACGGCGGGTTTAGAACCCAAGTTTGAGCATGCTTTGAAAACGGCTGGTGTGGTCGTGCTATCAGACTATGGAAAAGGGGTGTTAACAGACCCTCAGCCTTACATCCAAAAAGCGAAGGCGTCCGGTATTCCCGTTCTAGTGGATCCTAAAGGGAATGATTTTTCTCGATATCGTGGTGCAACTTTGATTACGCCCAATTTGAGTGAGTTTGAAGCGGTTGTTGGGCACTGTCCTGACGAGAAAACCTTGATTTCGCGTGGCCATCAGTTAATGCAGGACGTGGATTTAGAAGCCCTATTGATTACTCGCAGTGAAAAAGGCATGACCTTGTTGCAGCCAGGGCAACCGCCGTTGCACCTGCCCACACGGGCGAGAGAAGTGTACGACGTGACCGGAGCAGGGGATACCGTGATTGCGATGTTAGCGGCAGCGCTAGCGGCTGGCAGTCCATTACCCAATGCCATGGCACTTGCAAATATGGCTGCTGGTATTGTGGTCGGGAAGCTGGGGACGGCAACCGTGAGTCCTTCTGAGTTAAGACAAGCCTTAGCCCAGGGCCAACAGATTCGTAAGGGGGTGTTGGTTGAAGATGAGCTCGTCGCTCATGTCAGAGCAGCTCAACAACGTGGTGAAAAGGTGGTCATGACCAATGGCTGCTTTGACTTGCTTCACCCGGGTCATGTTTCCTACCTTCGTAATGCTAAAAAATTGGGTGATCATCTTATTGTTGCTGTTAACGATGATGCTTCTGTTGCACGATTAAAAGGGCCGCAAAGACCGATCAATCATTTGACTCATCGAATGGATGTCCTGGCTGGGCTAGAAGCTGTAGATTGGGTTGTACCCTTTTCGGAAGATACTCCTGAGCGCATTATCACTCGACTTTCTCCAGATATTTTAGTCAAAGGAGGAGACTATAACGTTGAGAGCATTGCTGGGGCACAGTCGGTTTTAGCGAGTGGAGGAGAGGTTAAGGTCCTCAACTTTGAAGATGGCTATTCAACGACTCAAATGATTCAGACCATTTTGGGGCAAAACGATACGGATCCATAGACGTCTTTGGATTCGGCTGGAATAGCCAAATGAGCACCCCTAAAGTTAATTGATCAACAAGATATCGTAGGAATCGACATGCTAATTGTCACTGGTGGAGCAGGCTTTATTGGTTCGAATGTTGTGCGGGCGCTGAATCAGCGAGGCAGAACGGATATTTTGGTTGTTGATGATTTAACGGATGGCCACAAATTTCGGAACATAGCCGATTGTCATATCGCTGATTACATGGATTATCAGGACTTCCTGACCTTGATTCAAAGTGGGCATGAGTTTCCAGTGTTAGATGCCATTCTTCATCAGGGTGCCTGTTCGGCCACAACCGAATGGGACGGCCGTTACATGATGAAAACAAACTTTGAGTACTCTAAAGTTTTATTACATTACGCATTGGATCGAGGAGTGCCTTTCCTTTACGCATCCAGTGCGGCTGTTTACGGTGGGAGCGAGCGTTTTGTGGAAGCCCCCGAAGCTGAAAATCCGTTGAATGTATACGGCTACTCCAAACTTCTATTTGATCAATACGTTCGCCGCTTGTTGCCTAACAGCCAAAGTCAGGTAGCCGGTTTTCGGTACTTTAATGTGTATGGCCCTGGCGAACAACGAAAAGGCAGCATGGCCTCAGTGGCTTTCCATTTGAATGAACAACTCAAAGACGGAGATACCGTGAAACTCTTTGAGGGAAGCGGCGGTTACGACGATGGGGAGCAGCGGAGAGACTTTATTTACGTTGAAGACGTTGCGGCGGTAAACCTTTGGTTCTTAGATAATCCCAAAGCCAAAGGGGTATTCAATGTGGGGACAGGTCGCAGCCAAAGTTTTAATGATGTAGCCAATGCTGTCATTCGCTGGCACCAACGTGGGCACGTTCGTTACATTCCCTTCCCAGAGCATTTGAAAGGTGCATATCAACATTTCACGGAAGCTGATATCAGTGCATTAAGAAAGGTTGGCTATGATGTTCCCTTTGCCTCTGTGGAAGAGGGGGTTGCTCGGTATTTAGACCGAATAGAAACAAAAGCCTAGCTTTGCTGTAATGGCTCCTCCTGTCAGAAAGGGAGGAGTTAACTTTGTCTCTGTGCTCGCTTCTTTCATGCCGATAAGACCTCATTAGCCTTCTTATAAAAGGCCGACCTGTAACCAGAAGTAATGAATATCCCTCTTTTAATTCCAAAGCTATTGGATAATATGCGACTTCTTTTGCCAGACTTAACAGGAGGCTCTTGTGTTAGTAAGGGGTAATCCCGCATGTTTGGCGATAGGAATAAGATCAGTAGACTCCAGGGAGTGGCGATAGCCTTTATATGTTTGCTAGCGCTTGGTGTTCAAGTTGAAGCGAGCAAAATCTATAAGTGGGTAGATGATAAAGGCCAGACTCATTTTACTACGACGCCTCCGAGTTTATCGAATACCGTTCCTATCAAAAGCTCCCCTAAAGATATGAAAATCAAGAAAAAACTGGAAGGGGTCTGGTGGTCTAAAGATGGGGATGCGACCGTCAGAATAGAGTTCAAGGCCAATCATGTACTTTTTGATACATTGAGGGACTCACGCGGAAAAATACTCAAACACCCTTATTTTTTGGCTAATTATGAAGTTCAATCGGGTAGGTTGATTACCAGTTATAATTTCCACAAAAATGCTTCGTTAAGATCTCAAACCACCACCTGGACACTTTTTGAGCCTTCTAAAGGGTTGGTTATGCTTTCTCGAGATGGCGGGGACAGCGTTAAAGGTAATTGGGTATTACGGAGATTGAAGCCGCTTTCTAAACACCCATCAGGTGCTCCAAGTGGAGATTGGCAATGCGCGCAACGACCTGAGTTATTATTGAAATTGTCAAAAGGAAACATGGTTTGGATGCACAAAAAAGAAAAACAACTTGTAAGTGGTGGATATGTCTCGTGGAAATCACCCAAATTAATCTGGGATAAAGTGTTTGATTTAAAAGATCCGATTAATCCTAGGGTAAAAGAGGAGCTTTCCATTGAAGTGATGACCAATGAGAAGCAACGTTTAATACTTAAACTCCCCTCTGAAGAGGTCTTGGCTTGCAAACCATCGTAGCGTGCATTCACTTCATATTTTTCCAGCCTGCTTAATTTCCTGTTGATGGATAGGCAATTAGATTAATACCCGCTACAATGAGCGCGCACCCATTTTCTAGAGTAGGTGACGCATGCGTTGTCCATTTTGTGGAGAACAAGATACCAAAGTGGTGGACTCTCGCTTGATTGGCGAGGGGGACCAAGTTCGGCGGCGGCGGGAATGTCAGCAATGCCATGAGCGATTTACGACTTTTGAAATCGCAGAATTGGCGCTGCCGAAAATCATAAAATCCAACGGTTCACGTGAAAACTTTTGTGAATCGAAATTGCGGAACGGCATGCAGCGCGCGTTAGAAAAAAGGCCTGTTAGCGTTGAAGCAATAGAGTCCTCATTACATCGAATTCAAGGATTATTGCGAGCTCGCGGTGAACGAGAGATACATTCTCGACAGATTGGCGAATATGTGATGGATGAGCTTAAGCAATTGGATGAGGTGGCGTACGTTCGCTTTGCCTCGGTCTACCGAAGTTTTCGAGATTTATCTGATTTCCAGCAGGTTATTGAAAATATTCAACGTTCAGAATCCAAGTCATCTTCACGTTGGTTATCAGGTGTTGGTACTGCAGATTCGAACAGTGATGCAAATAAAGAAAAGCAAGCAGAAAAAATAGGCTTGGATGATTGACCCCTATCCATTCCTATCAACAAAACTTTCATAAAAAGCATTAGAATCTTTAGAAATGCTGTAGAAAGCCATCCTTTGCTTGCGAATTCTCTGGTATGTGAATATGCAATCCAACTCAACACATTTAGTGGATGATGACGCCACTTTTATGCAGCAAGCCATTGAACAAGCATTGCTTGGGCGATTTACTACAACACCCAACCCAAACGTCGGCGCTTTAATCGTTAACAACCATCAAGTACTCGCTCGAGGATTTCACAAAATAGCCGGTGGACCTCATGCGGAGCGTGTTGCGCTAAATGAATTAAGTGTTCAAGAGACACAAGGTGCGACTTGCTATGTCACGCTTGAACCTTGCAGCCACTTTGGACGGACGTCTCCTTGTGCTGATGCGCTCATTAAATCAGGTGTGGCTCGAGTGGTTGTCGGCATGCAGGACCCTAACCCCTTAGTTTCAGGGCAAGGAATTGAGCGGTTACGTGCGGCAGGTATTGATGTGACGGTGATGGATGACACCGAAAAAGTACAATCCATCAATCGAGGTTTCATAAAACGCATGATGACCGGTTTGCCATGGGTATCGGTAAAAGTTGCGTCCAGTCTTGATGGCAGAACCGCGATGCAATCGGGGGAATCGAAATGGATTACGGGAGCTTTAGCGAGAGAGGACGTTCAGATATTAAGAGCGCAATCTTGTGCTGTCCTCACGGGCATTCAAACCGTATTGGATGATGATCCTGGGCTGAATGTTCGAACGAAACAGCTCCCAGAAAATTTAGTGACGTTAGGTGCTGGGTCCAGACAACCCCTTCGAGTGGTGCTTGATACTCAAGCAAGGCTCTCCGAAAGCGCCCAAATACTGCAAACTTGCACTGAGCAAGCACCGGTACTTTGGGTTACAGGGGGTGAAGGTGATCACTCACATATTGAGGGGCGACCCGGTTTGCATTGTCTGACTTTGCCTGCTGCGCCTAAAGGAGTACAATTGCGCCCCCTGTTGGAGCACCTTGCAAAGGCCTTTTCCGTGAATCACCTGATGGTTGAAGCCGGGGCAACCTTGATAGGCAGCCTGTTGGAAGGCCAGTGGGTGGACGAATGGATTCACTATCAAGCACCGCTACTGATTGGGGCGGGCGGACGACCTTTGGCGGCCTGCCATTTTGAGCATTTATCAGATTGCATCAAGCTAGTGTTACAAGAGCAGCAGCGCTTAGGGCAAGATTTAAAAAGCACTTATCGACTGGAATACCCGTAGAAGACCCATTGGTCTTAAGTGAAGGTTATGGCAATAAGCAGTGTTGAAGAACTCATCGAAGATATTCGCCAAGGCAAAATGGTGATTTTGATGGACGATGAGGACCGAGAGAATGAAGGCGATCTGATTGTTGCCGCTGAAAAAGTCACGCCAGACATTGTTAACTTCATGGCGACTGAAGGGCGAGGCCTCATTTGCTTACCGATGTCTGCTGAGCGCTGTGACTTCTTACGCTTATTGCCCATGACGCAAACCAACGGTGCCTCACATGGGACTCCCTTTACAGTTTCCATTGAAGCGGCCGAAGGCATCACAACGGGTATTTCTGCAGCGGATCGTGCACGAACCATTCAAGTGGCCGCTAACCCTCAATCCACTGCTCAAGACTTGGTGCAGCCAGGCCATATTTTCCCCTTACGGGCTCAGCCTGGCGGTGTTTTGAGTCGTGCAGGACACACAGAGGCGGGTTGTGATTTAACGAGGCTGGCGGGTTTGCAGCAAGCCGCGGCCATTGTGGAAATCATGAACCCCGATGGGACCATGGCAAGACGTCCAGAGTTAGAAGCCTTTGCAGAAAAACATGATTTAAAAATAGGGACGATAGCTGACTTAATTCAGTATCGTATTGCGACAGAACAAACGGTCGAGGTTCTTGATCACAGGACTGTCGAAACAGCTTTTGGGCCTTTCGAATTGTGGCGATTTAAAGACCTCATTCAAAACTGTGAACACTGGGCGATGTCGCTGGGTGAGCTAGATGCTCACCCTACGTTGGTTCGTGTCACGAGCGCCAACTGGGTGCGTGATGGCCTTCAAGTGACTGAGTCCAAACTTCAAAGTTGGTCTATACCTTCATCTTTAGAGCGTATTGCAGAAGAAGGGAAGGGGGTATTGGTGATGCTGGATTCAAAAGAGGGTGTTCAGGAGCACTTCTCGCACTTTTTTCAGCACCAAGATCAACACCAACCAGCCAAGGCAAAACGCTCTAGCACTTCTGGGGACTACCTGATGGTTGGGACGGGGTCGCAGATCCTGCGACACTTGGGTGTTAAACAGATGCGTTTATTGTCATCTCCTGTAAAATACACCGCCCTTTCCGGTTTTGAGTTGGAAGTGGTGGAGTTTATTCCGTTTGAACAGGCACCTGCTGACGTTCGTTAATGGGGTTGATTGAGGCGCGTTCCCAAAGGAGAGCACTGATGGCTGGAATACAAAGAGTCGAGGCAAACATGACGCATGCGAGTGGTCGCTACGCCATCATTCACACAAGCTGGAATGAATTTATTGTTGACCCGCTATTAAAAGGAGCCGAAGGGGCTTTGAGAGCGCACGGCGTGTCAGAAGATCGCATCACGACGGTACGTTGCCCGGGCGGTTTTGAAGTGCCTTTGATCGCTAAAAAACTGGCTGAAAGCGGTAAGTATGATGCCATCGTTGCATTGGGTGCCGTCATCCGCGGTTCAACCCCGCATTTTGATTACGTGGCGGGTGAGTGTGCTAAGGGACTAAGCCGTGTCCAGTTGGATTCAGGAATTCCGGTGAGTTTTGGTGTATTGACGGTTGATTCCATCGAGCAAGCGATTGAGCGTGCAGGTACCAAAGCCGGTAATAAAGGTGCAGAAGCTGCACTAACCGCCTATGAGATGGTCGGTTTAATAAAGTCACTGGAGGTTTAAGTGTCAGAAGTTGTCAAACCGAATCATCCTAAAAAACCCAGTATGTCGGCCCGCAAACGTGCTCGCCGATTGGCGATGCAAGCGTTGTATCAGTGGCATCTTGCTCAAGGAAGCTTGTCAGCAATTGAGGCTCAATTTATTGCTGATAATGATATGTCACAAGTCGATGTGAGCTACTTTCGTAAGCTGCTGCACGGCGTTCCAAAACACTGCAAAGTGATTGATGAACACTTGGAACCCCTTTTGGATCGTTCTATTGATGAAATTACCCCAGTAGAGTTAGCCATATTAAGACTGGGTGCTTATGAATTGATAGAAGTCATTGAAGTGCCTTACCGAGTGGTGATTAATGAAGGCATTGAATTAGCGAAAAAATTTGGTGCTACCGATGGCCATAAATTCGTAAATGGCGTGCTTGATCGCTTATCAAAAAAACTAAGAGCGGATGAAATTCGCCAATCCTCAGCTCGATAGTTTCTTCTGGCTGGTTCCAAGTCAAAATCTCCGGTAAAACAAGGGGCGGTTTTGTCTTGGCTAGCCATATCAAAACCCCCTTGAGTTGCTTAAGGTCTTTAGCATTAACCCTAAGCGAGCATATCAACTAAGTGTGAAGACCAAGACATATGCCCACAGAATTTGAGTTGATTGAACGCTACTTCCAAATACCAGAGTTTCAAGCAGATCCTCATCAATGGACGATGACCAATAATGGAGATGATGGCAGTTTAGTTAGAGTGCCCGAAGGACAAGATTTGGTGTGCTCAGTTGATACCTTGGTTGCTGGTATTCATTTTCCAGAAGAAAGCCCAGCTTTTGATATTGGTTATCGTGCGTTGGCCGTTGCCATTAGTGACTTGGCTGCGATGGGCGCTACCCCCGCGGGTTTTTATTTGGCTCTTACCTTACCGAAAGCTCAAGAATCGTGGATCAGTGGTTTCGCCGATGGGCTGTTGAATGCAGCTCAAGCCTTTCAAATTCCGTTGTTAGGTGGTGACACCACAAGGGGCCCTTTAAATATTGGCATTCATGTTCAGGGCTTGGTTCCAAAAGGACTGGCATTATTGCGTTGTGGAGCAAAGCCCGGTGATTTGATTTTTTTAAGTGGAAACATTGGGGATGCTTCGGCTGCTTTAACGGAAGTACTCAAAGACCCAAAACCTAACAGTCCGTTAAAACATCGTTATTTTCGTCCGGAACCTCGTCTTCGATTAGGAGAGCAACTAAGAAGCCTTGCGACCGCTTGTATTGATGTGTCAGACGGTTTCCTGCAAGACTTGGAGCATATTTGCCAGCAAAGTGGCACTCAAGCACAAATTAACGTGCATCAATTGCCTTTTTCTACTGCTCTGCATGAATCGACAGATGCTACAACTCGGTTGGGGTACATGTTGACCGGTGGTGATGACTATGAACTTTGTTTTACGGTTGCACCAGAACGGGTATCCGAAGCAGAAAGCCTGCTGGATGGTTTGCAATTACCCGGTCGGCAAGTGGGTGTGATGCAAGAGAAAAAAGGGCAAGAACATTGGTTGTATCTTCGTGATGAGCAGGGACATGAGCTTGACCTGCCAAACTCTTTAGGGTTTCAGCACTTTTAGATGAAGAGTGAGCAAGGGTGAAATCAGGAAGGCCCTTGATGCAATTATGAACCACGTCCGTGAGATGTTAATCCGATGAAAAGGTTATGGAGCCACTCTCCAAAAGCCGTGTTTAAAAGCCCTATCCATATCATGGCTTTTGGGCTTGGTTCTGGTCTGCCGAAAACGGCTCCCGGTACTTGGGGAAGTATCGCAGCTATGCCCTTATATATTGGGTTGCTGCTTCCATTACCCCTGTGGATTCAATGGGCCCTTATCGCAGCGTCATTTGGGTTAGGCGTGTGGGTGTGTGGTTTAAGTGCACAGCGCTTAGGGGTTAAGGACCATCCAGGTATCGTATGGGATGAGTGGGTTGGCATGTGGTTATGCATGAGTCTTGTGCCTGCTCATTGGGTATGGTGGCTAGCAGCCTTGGCCGCCTTTCGTTTATTTGATATTGCCAAGCCAGGCCCTATTGGTTGGTTGGATAAACGCCTATCGGGTGGCCTCGGTATTATGGCGGATGATCTGTTGGCAGGCGGCGTTGCTGGCGGGCTTTTGATGTTAGCAAGCATCGGCATCAACCGTTTCATTTAACATGAGTTTTATGGTTGAAATGAGTTTATAGCGACTCAGATGTAAAACGACCTGAGCCAGTCATTCTCAGTTTCATCCTTTTATGTCTGTTAATAAGAGTCCGTCGTAGTGGGCTCTTGGCTGAATGCCCGTTTTGCTGAACCTATACAGTTGATTAAAGTCTTTTCTCAGTTGATTTTCGGTTGGAATCAGATGGCGTTCTTTGGCTTCCAGGCTACCAATGACCCTCGCTTCTTCCTTCAACGCGACAAGCGATTCTTCAGCTAAGCACCTTTCTTTTTTCGAGACTTCCCCATTCACATAATGTGCAGCATGAATCAGTTCATGCCCTAGAGCGATACCGCTATTGATCCCGACACCTTCAAAACAGTTTGGGCCTGATGGGTCTGTCGTCCATTGGGTCAGACGAGTTTGGTGGTGTATTTTTGCGTCAAAAGCCCCATTGGATCGCTTCTTTTTAGGGGATACGGCTGCGCATGATTCAGCAACAGGGGTATTTTCCACACAGGGTTGGAGCACAACTTCGCCGCTTGTTTGTCGGTTAATGGAATGAATCAGTTTTTCTCCACTTGGGGTTGTGGCCAGTAGTGAAATATCACGACGACAGCTTCCAATAAAATCAACAAAATCTGGGGTTGATTGCAGTTTGTCTGGGAGCCGTTCAAATCTTAAATTCCCAAGTTGAGGGGTACTGCCTGACTTTAGGACTCGTAACTGGCGATGTACGGTTTTAAGGTTGTCGGGTGTGATCATGCCCTGAAACGCAAGGGAGCTAGGAGGGGCTGAGTGGGTAGGGTGAGTTTTTCTTCCAAGCCCTCGAGATTTATACTGCTTCACCCAGTGTTGCAATGTGGTCAAGCTGAATTTTAAAAGTGACAATTTTGCGGGCGCTTGCTGTGCTTTAGAAAGCCTTTGTTTTTGTTCCCTATAGTAGGGGCTAGCTTCCAAGCGAGGCCTAATAGCGGAGGGTGGGTCAGTCGGTTTGATCATAAAGTAACCCTGGTCGTGAGTTTTATTAACAGAAAGGGATCAAAGAGCCCTAAAATAGTCAATTATTTCTAAAGGCTTTAAGGCCTTTTTGGTGATTGTCAGTAAGTAAAAACAATCTTGTATACCATTGTTTTTATTGGGTTTATTGCCTTCGGTAGGGACAATGCAGAGACACTCTTTCATGCTCTATATCAAGATAAATGGGATGCTTACCGAAAGCCGGTAAAAGTTCACAAAACTGTAATAATGGCTACATACAATGCCCTCAGCATAATAGAGCAAGGTGTAGGTATGACCTCTTCTGCTGAGAGCCTCGTAGTCGCGGCTCCAACAAGTAGTAAAACGAGCCCCTGGGTAACCTGGATTGGGGTAGCCTTCTTTACGTATTTGATTTTGTTGTCTGTTGGGACGGTAGGAGCAGGCTTCAAATGGGTATCAGGTGGAGCCGAAGGCGCTGCCGAACTCTTTGCTTTTGCGACCAACCCTTTTCTTGGCCTTCTAATCGGCGTCTTAGCCACTGCTCTTGTGCAATCTTCATCGACCGTGACCTCCGTCATTGTTGGCCTTGTCGCGGGTGGATTACCGATTGAGTCTGCCATCCCTATGGTGATGGGCGCCAATATTGGTACAACCATCACCAATACTCTCGTGAGTTTGGGTCATATTCGAGACAAGAACGAATTCAAGCGCGCTTTTTCTGCGGCTACCGTTCATGACTTTTTCAATCTAATGTGTGTCATGATCTTCTTGCCACTCGAGTTGATGTTTGGTTTCTTAGAGAAAGCCAGTCATTACTTGGCGGGTTTGCTGGTCGGTGGTGACTCTCTAAGCGTTAAGAGCTTTAACTTCATTAAGCCCATCACCAAGCCTGTGATTGGTGAGATGAAAGGTGCGCTCAGTACGGTTTTCCCTGAAACCTTTGCTGCTGTTGTGATGATTTTGCTGGGCGTTGCAATGATCTTCGCTTCTATCACAATGATTGGTCGCTTATTGAAACGCGCAATGGTTGGCCGTGCGAAGAAGATCTTACACGCTGCCATTGGTAGAGGCCCTGTTTCGGGTATCACATCAGGCGCAATTGTTACTGTACTGGTTCAGTCCTCATCAACAACGACCAGCCTGGCCGTTCCTTTGGCAGGTTCTGGTGTATTTAAGCCAAGAGACATCTACCCCTTCACTTTGGGTGCGAATATCGGTACCACCATTACGGCTCTCTTGGCATCGACTGCAGTCACTGGACCTGGGGCTGTATTGTCATTGCAAATCGCACTTGTTCACCTGTTGTACAATCTTCTGGGTGTTGCGGTCATCTTTGGATCACCTTTAAGAGAAATCCCCCTAAAATTGGCACAAAAATTGGCTAACTTTGCTAGTGAAAAGCATACTTTGGCAGCCCTATACGTGTTCGTTGTTTTCTTTGGCGTGCCAGGACTTTGCTTGTTCGTATCTTCAACACTGTGATTGCTGTTTGAAGAGTGCTGTTTGACCAAGGGGATTAGCCAATGAGTGTGGATGAAGTAAAGCGTCAAGAATTAAAGAGCAGGGTTAAAGCATTACGTCGTATGCTGAGTCATTTAGAAGAACAGCTAGATGCAATGAACCAGGAAGCTCAACATGAGATCATAGAGACCCTAGATCCCTACATTAAGGGCGATGATATAAAACGTGAAAGTTTTATGGAGCTAAGCGAAGAGGCCTGGATGGAGTTGAAAGATATTACAACTCAAGTCACGACCCGCTGTAAGAGCTTCCTGCATAAACGCCCTCCTCAGGATGAGACGAAGTAGAAATGATCATCAAAAAAAAGGCGCCCTCGGCGCCTTTTTTTTGAGAGCTGACTTTTGTCCAGCTCTCCATTGATTGTGCTTCATTGAATAAAATTTTCTTAGACTGAACTAGCCGGTAGGCTAGTCAATATAGGCCTAAAGGTTTGAGATAATACTCTGGAGCCCTTAATCGCTCACTCTAACAATAACCCACACAGAGTATGATTATGATCACCCCTAGTTTAATTCTTATGGCTTCACTGAGCACTGCGCCGCTCAATAATGGGCAAATGACCTTCGAGGAAGATTGCCTGCTGAGTTCTGAATCCATTACAGAATGCGCCACCCAGTTTTTGTCAGCGGGTATTGATTACCGGCCTCGTATTGAAGATATCATTAAAAGGTATCTGAAGCAGTGCGGCTCGCAGGGGGTGAAGACAGGTGTTTGTGCGCATCATCGAAGCCAAGACCTCGCCTTTTTTCACTTCGCCATCATGGCTGGTCGTCATGAAAGCAATCGGGTGTGCAGAGAACGAGGTTGCGATTCTCATAATAGGTCAGCAACCAGTTGAGCACTCTCTAATGTGTTCGGACCCTTCTTGAACAAGGTGGGTCCTGAGTAACGGTTATTAACCGAAATTCGACGTGACCGCCTTCTAAATTCAGTCGATGTAAACCTGTAGATGAAATTCAATACAATAAGAGCTTTTGGGGTCTGTATCCTTACTGTCTTGCCGATTTATTCGTGGGCCGATACAACCTTTGTATATTGCGTTAGTCAACAAGACTCCGGCCTTTGGCATTGGTTATACGATAATGAAGGAGAAATTGTTCATGTGAATGGACAGTGGCAAAGACTTGCTGTTGATGAGCATTATACGCTGCAATTTTTTAGCATGAACGTAACCGAAATAACGAAACTCAAATGTCCTCAGGGGTTTGCAGCACAACCAGCAGATTCAGCATCAAGCCGCTGGTATTTATTCCGGTTGCTTCTTCCGCATGACAGGCTTTGCTTGCTTGAAGGGTATATGTCTAAACACTTTTTGCCGGGTGACCATCCAAACTATGGGAACAATGACGTTGAGTTGACAGCATTTTATCGGGGAGCAAGTCGATTTGGTTATTACCGAGGGAATTGTCTGCAATAACGATGCATATCAAGACGACGTTACATCTATGGTTTAAGAGTTGGATGTTGAAAGAAGAGGGTTTGCAGACGCATCGCTTCCCTTAGCGAAATCAAAATTGAACGTCGCTAAGGGAATAACAAAGCCGGTAGTAGTCGATTAGGTTTTGCTGAGCATGCCTTTAACTGTTGCGAGCAAGTCAGCTGGCAATACAACCGTTTTGGCATTATCGGAGCTAGCCATCTTCTCAATGGAATCGACGTATTTATCACCCAGCAAGTACAAAACAGGTAACTCGCCTTTATCGCTTAACACTTGTGTCACTTGATGTATGGCTTGGCTTTGACCTTTCGCTAATTCAATTTGGGCTTGCGCATCACGTTTCGAGGCTTCCAAGCGACCATCGGCTTCTAGAATGGCAGCCTGTTTTTCACCTTCTGCTTTGGTTACGGCTGCACGACGTTCACGTTCAGCAGCGGCTTGCTCTTCCATGGCTTGCTGCATGGTGATAGAGGGTTTGATGTCTTGAATTTCAACGGTTTTAAGAATAATACCCCAGCCTGCAATGTCATCTGAAATGTCTTCTTTTAATTTGGCTTTGATGAAATTACGAGAGGAAAGGGCATCGTCTAGACTCATTTCACCAATGATGGATCTCAATGACGTTTGAATCAGATTGCGTATAGCAATTTCATAATCTTCAACACCATAAACGGCTTCTTCGGGAGAAACAATATTGATGTACGCAACGGCGTTGGCGATGATGACAGCATTGTCGTGAGTGATGACTTCTTGTGATGGAATATCCAGAACAATGTCTTTCGTTGATAACTTGTAAGCGACTTGGTCAACGTAGGGAATTAACATATTCAGGCCGGGCGTTAATGTGGAATGGAATTTACCTAGGCGTTGAATGACAAATTTTTGTCCCTGAGGAACAATTCGGACGGCTAATGAAATGGTGGTTAAGATGATCACCGTGAGGACGATCATCGTTGTTAGCGAACCCATAGGGACTCCTTAAAATATAAGATTAATTGGATGAATTTAATGCTTTGGTTGTGACTTTTTGACAAGCAAGTCATTGCCACTAAAGTCGATGACTTGGGCTCGATCGCCTTTTTCTAAAACATCGTTTGAACGTATGTGCCACTCATCATTACCCGCGATAGGAACGGTGAAACGGATTCGGCCTTGTTGGGTGTCATTGTTGAAAGACAATACTAAGCCTTCTATCCCAATAACGGCTTCTCGTGTCATGCCTGATTGGGTTTTGTCTTTGAGTTTGGGTTGAATCCATTTAAACCAGGCGAGTAATTGCAGGATGCTTAACCCACCCCACAAACCCAATTGTGCAATGAAACTTAAATGAGTCAGTGCTGACAAAACACCGACCAAGGTGGCACTGACGCCAATCCACAGTAGAAAAAACGTTGGGACAACCATTTCTAGGCCGATAAGTAATAGGCCCAAGACAATCCAATACCAAAATTCAATTTCAATGTTCATTGTGAGTTACTCAACTCCGCACTATATGAAAAATTTCTTGCCTTGCATCATATAGGATGTTTGTCGTCCTTGATGGGGTTATTCGAGACTTTTCAAATCCAGTTCAAAACTTAAGACTGAAAAGTCTCAGAAAGGTTTACAGGAAGGCTTGTAGAACCTTGAATCCTTGAGTTTCTGCTAAAGACTTCACGGTACGAAAGCCTTGCTTTAACGTGGATTCGTAATCTAAGAATTGATTGGCAACCAGAATAAGCTGTCCGCCAATAGCCAAGTGCTTGGGTGCCTCTCTCAATAAATTCAGGGTAACTTCGTATTCTGTATTCAACCCTTCGTGGAAAGGTGGGTTAGTAATAATTAAGTCTAAACTTCTGCGCTCGTAGACGCTCAAGCCATCAGAGGGCATAGCTGAGAGGTTGTCGAGCTGGTTTACCTCTGCTGTTTTTTGCGTTGAAGCTAAAGCCAACGCATTAATGTCGCTGGCCGTCATCTGGGCTTCCGGGTATTGGCGAGCCAGGTAAGCTGAAATAATGCCAGAGCCGCAGCCAATATCGGCAAAGCGTTTGCCTTTTATTTTCGTTGGCAGTGAGTCAAGAAGAATCCTTGTGCCTAAATCTAAGGAACCATGACTGAACACACCAGGAAGGCTCATAATGCTCAACTTGCTTGCGCTCACTTCCTGCGCTGAGCCATCGTAGGCAATCTGATACTCTTTGTACCAATCGGATAACTCAAAAGGCTGAACAGCGCTTTCTAATTGAACGCGATAGAGAACACAATGCCGTGCACTGTCGACTTTAGACAGTTGAATGCCTCTCTCTTTCAGGGGTTTGCTGATCGATTTGATGCCACTGCGATTTTCGCCAATGAGGAATAACGACTGATTGCTTTGCAGCAGATCCAGCCAATTCTCAAGCATCATCATCCCTTGCTGTTTGGCCTTGGGCCAGAACAGTATCAAGTGTGAAACGTTCTCGGCGGATGTATTAAAACTGGCTTGAACGCGAATGGGTAATTCAGGCTTTGCCATTTGCTCCAAGCGGAAATCATACCCATAGACGGCTTTCAAGGCGGGAGCGGGATGCCGTAGCAACGCATCATTGGGTGGATTTATCAGTGCCACGCCCGATTCAAATTGGTCGATGTTCCTAATAAATAACTGACTGGGAGGCGTTAAGTTCATGCGCTTCTGACCTACTTAGAGAGAAGGCATTATACCTAACCCATTAGAGCGGTTCACTAGCCGGTTGATCGCTACGTTTTTGAACCGCTGAAAGGATTAATTGATCTTTACAACCAAATGCGAGGAGGGGGTTCATCCAGAGCGGCGCGCTGCTCCCGTAAAGACAATATATGCTCTGACCAGTACCGAATGGAATCAAACCAGGGGAAGGCCTGCTTAAAGGCGGGATCTTCCCAGCGCCTGGCCAACCAGGCACTGTAGTGCATGATTCTCAGGGTTCTCAGAGGTTCAATGAGGTTTAACTCATTTAGGTCGAAATCCCTGAACTCGCTGTATCCTTCTAATAGAATTTGCCAGGCTTGACCTTTCGATTCTTCGTCTCCAGGAATAAGCATCCAAAGATCTTGAACAGCAGGTCCCATAATGGCGTCATCTAAATCAACAAAGTGGGGTTCATCTCGCCAAAGAATGTTGCCCGGGTGACAATCTCCGTGTAATCGAATGGAATGCGCTGATGAAACCCAGCGCTGCTGCATTAAATCAATCAGCTCGGTTGACAGAGATTCATAGGCAGGCAGAAGCTCAGTTGGTATCCAATTGTTTTCAAGCAGAAAGGTGCGGCTTTCAATCGCCATACGCTCAATTGACATCGATGGTCGATGGTTGAACTCGGTTAAAGCACCATGGTTGTGCATTCTGGCAAGCGTTCTGCCAAGCACGAGCAAAGTGTCTTCTTGGTCTAATTCAGGAGGGTACCCGCCTTGTCTTGGGAATAGAGTAAATCGAAATCCTAGGTCTTCTTCGTCGTCGCGAGGCGTTTCGTGATGTAAAGTTGTCCCTTGGATACTTATTGGGGCGACGACTGACAACTCAGCCTCTGTTAAAGTTTGAGCAAACGCATGCTCTTCAAGAATGGCTTCATCACTCCAGCGATGCGGGCGGTACACTTTTAGAATGACGGGTTGGCTGTCTTCAATTCCCACTTGATACACCCGGTTTTCATAGCTGTTCAACACCAACAAGCGGGCATCGGTGATAAGCCCAGTCGAATCGACCATATTCAAAACACGTTCTGGCGTCAGTGAGGCATAAGGGTGTTGCATTGGGCGATATCTCTATCCGGACTAGGAACAACCCTATGGTACCCTTTATCGAGGATCTTTGGCAGGTAATTTAGAGGAAACAAGCGGTAGGGGGCAGTCGTTTGACCGTAGAGGTATCTTGGTGCTTAGTTAATATAATCATAAGGGGCATGTTTTGATGGTTTGTCCATTAACGAAGACCTCGATAGCAAAATCTAATAGTTGGGGAAGAAATTGTTATAATTTAACCGATTTTTTTCAAGTAATCCTGTTATCGATAGGGTGTGATTGGATGAATGTTTATTCCATATTTTTTATGGTTGTAGTTAAGCTAAGTATAACTTGCTAAATTAGTTGTTATTTAACAAGCCCTATTGTTGGATTAAAAATCATTTTTTGTATCTAATACATTGCCAGCAGTATTTGAAGGCTGGGTAGCATTGTCAAAGATCCAGTACTTCTGAACAATAAAGCTAAATACAAATAAGAACCCATCGACAAGGATCTTTGTGATAACTACGGGAGTGTCTGTTATACTTGATAGATGTTCAACAAGGTAAGCTGATGAGCAAGCAATAAAAATACACAACAGAGAATAAGCCAGTGCTTGCGTACTTAAAGAACTTTGGCCGGAAGATTTGAATACATTATATTTATTCATATGAAAATTAAAAATTGCAGAAATTCCTCGTGCAGAAAATGTGCTTATGGTAATTGAATTCGAAAATAATAATAATAATGAGAATAAGGATATGTCTAAAATGGAAGATAGAATGGATATAAAAGAAAATCTTAAGAATATATAGTAGATTTTTAATGAGTCTAAAATTGGCCTGAAATGTGAGTTGGCATTATTTTCAAAGTATAAGGTTTCTATTTTTACTTCATGGAATTGATACCCTAATTTCCTTGCTAGCAGCAATGATTCTAGTTCAAACTCGTATCGATTGGATTTAATATCTAGAGACTTTTTAGCAAATTCAATGGGAATGGCTCTTAAACCTGTTTGTGTATCCAGTAATTTTACGCCTGAAAAAATGGAGAATACTTTCCTTGTAATTTGATTTCCGAGAAAGCTTTTAAGGGGAGTGTTGTTGGAAAAAGTACGTGCGCCTAAAATGATTTTTTTGGGTAGTTTTTCTGCTTCATTGGCTAATTTTATGGCATCGGAAATTGCATGTTGACCATCGGCATCTAGGGTGATTAGCGTGCGAATGTTTGATAGTCTAGGATCCGATAAGCAGTGCTTGTAACCTAACTTTATAGCTGCTCCTTTGCCTTTATTGTTTTGTTGCGTCAATAATGTAATGCCCTGTATTTCCTTTACTTTTTTAAAGTAAATAGTATTTTTTGTTGAACCATCGTTGATGACAATGATGTGTTTGAACCCGGCATTAAGTAATTCGTATATTAAAGGTTCAAACTTGTGGCATGGATTATATGTTGGGATGATACAGGCGACAAAATCTTCCCAAGTTCTATGATTGTTCATTCTCAAGATCCATTTTTAATGCATTTCTTTAAAATATCATTGTTTGCTTTGTATAGTGTTTTAACAATTGAGCCGTTTGGGTGTGCGACTTGTTGGAATCCTTTTGGGCATAAGTCGTTTATGGCAGCATTTAAATGAGTGTCTGATGAGGTTGAATTTTTATAGCCATTTATAAAAATGTATTCAATATTTTCACTGCTTATTTTTTTTAAGGCTTCAGTTGGGTTGGGTATGCTGTTGCCAAGAATTCTTATATGATTTCCTGGGTAAAAAAATGCATACATGTGACAGTAGTTAGTTAGCAGCTTAATGGGTGTGCTTGATTTAAATACATCATCATGGATTTCTAAATAGTGTTTTGGGAAATATTTCTTTAGGTTTTTTTTTGGCCCGTTAATTAGTAGATTAGAATCCAATGAGTTCGTTATAATAACGGTTGCTGCATTTATGCTGGCTCCGATAAATAAAGCGATTGGAATGTGTGAGACATGTATCTTTTTGAGGTTATGCGAGGTGTGGGTTTTAGCAAAATCGATAATGTCATCCAGTTTGATATAACCCCATACTATTATGGCTGCAACTGCATAACAATGAGCTCCAAGTCGAATGCTATATGCGCCAAACAAGAGCCATAGTATTGTTGATGGTATTAAGAAAAGAAGTAGTAAATGCCTAGCATCTTTAAACTTACATGCAAAGTAAATCGATGCAGCGTAAATTATTAAGAATAATGGATTGCCAATTAAAAGTTTGTTAGAGGAAAAGATGATTTGCTCGATCCAAGTTCTATCATTAATTGAGGCTTGTATTGGGCCTGTGTTTTTATAAAATTCGCTGCCTTCAGTAAGTATCCATAGTATAACGCTTAGTATGGGCAAAATAATCCATAGTAATTCGGATGGATTGTTTTTATAGTTCGGCTTTCCTAATAAGTAATAGACGGGTAATGCAAAGAAAGCCCATAATATAGCAGCTTGCTTGGATAAAATTGCAGCTATTGCACATAAAGAGGATAAGGCAAGAAAAGCATACCTTTTATTCTGTCTATAATTTAAGGCAAACATAATAGATGAGGACAAGCATCCTACCATTAAACCATCCGCATAGCCTCTTTTGAAAACATCTTGCAAATTCATTGCAAATAATATAGCTAAACAGAAAATGGTCCAAAGCCATAAAGAAGGAGTTGTGATTCCTTTTCGACTAAACCCGATAGCATTTAATGTAACCCATGAAAAAATAAATAAGGAACTTTTTATCGGTATTTCGAGCGAGTTATCCCCTAATAATTGATAGCCGTAACTGATGATGATGGGTAGCATTTGTGGATATGCGCCACCTTGCATAGAATAGTCGATTTTGTCATTGAAGAAGTGCTGATTTGCCCAATAGTTCCAGCTGCAAATTTCATCATGGGTGTCAAATCCTGAGTCTCCTAGTTGAAAAATAAAAACAGTTGAAATGATACCGTTGATTACGGCTAAATAAGTTTCTTGTTTTGTCCAGCATCTGTAGTGTAATTCATTTTTGTTGAAATGCACCATTCTAGTAAAAGCAATAATGGCTAATCCAATTAATAAAGATCTGACTGTGGTTGGAGAATAAATATCCAATAAAGTTAAGATTTCTTTGCTTGTATATATAAACAATATGCTTAAGATGGGTATCGCCGTTGTTGTTCTTGGTGAATTAAGTAGCTGAGGAAAAAAAGCGACAGCAGGTATCCAATATAAACCCACAAATGCAACTAAAAATGAGCATAAAACGATAATAGTATCCATGGCACCTATAGTATATATAGAAATGATAGTGGCTTAAGCTGACACTGGTTGGGCATATGTGTTGAATTAAAGCAATCAGTCAAGCTCAGTGAGTGGCTAGAACAGGTATGCCACTTTCTAAACATTTTAATTCCAATATACCTAACTTAAATATAGAATTGCTAGTGTTAGAGCGTTAGTAGGCAAATATTGACTTATAAAGTGTCACTGTAAATTAGATAGGAGTTGTGAGTTTGTCGGGTAATCAATGGTTGGTTTTGATGGTCAGTTATTAAGATAAAAATGACGGTTGATGTGTTGATATTGTATTCTAAAAAAACAAGTCCGTGACAATATTGTATGAGTATGTAGAATTTTTTGCTCCCTAAATAATTTAAGTAATCAATTTTTTTGTGCGTAAAGTAAGCGTTATTTTGCATCCGTCCTGGATCAAGATGAAACCAATATAAAACTCATTTTACTTTTCCAAAAATTCAATAATTCCAGATAGTTTTAAACCAATAAATATATGCATTCTGGTGCTGAATATATCGACACAATTTATTACCAACTTGGTTTTGTGTATTTGAACTTAGATATTGGGAGCTACCCTTAGAATTAGAGCTTTACTTGTGCCTGGCGCTTTGAACCCAAATAGCTTATTTTAGAGCGGGTTAAAATTGCTCTATTGTAGCTTAATTGTTTTCAAATGAAGAAGAGTACTCTATGAATGTAATGAAAAGCAGGTGGTCGAGGGTTTGCTTAGGGGTATTCATTCTCACAGTCTTTTACCTTATGACAGAACCCGCTTATTTACCTACCGCCATCCCATTACCGAAAGCTCAACTGAGTATGCCTCGAGTACTCGCTCATAAGGGTAAGTTAGAAAGATCGCATAATCCCGGAAACACAATGGGAGCGATACGGGAGGTGCTGGCAAGTTCGGTTGGTGGATTGGAAGTCGATGTGCGTTTGTCCTCTGACGGAGTCCCTTTTCTATTTCACTCTGACCGCTTAGAAGAATCGACGAATGGCGTTGGGGTGCCTGAAGATTATAGTTGGATGGATCTGAAAAAAATTCATTATTTGAAATCGCCAACAGAACATATCGTTGCCTTGGAAGACCTCTTTAAATTGGTTGGGTCACAGAAATGGATATTTTTGGATATTAAAAGCAAATCACTAGCGAATAAAAGGTTCGCCACCGCACTTCATTCGTTGATAAGAAAATACTTGCTGTACGAAACGGTTGTTGTTGAATCTATGAATCCGATAGTGTTGTTAAGTACGAGGCTCGTCTCTAGAGATATCCAAGCCATGATGAGCTTTACTTTTGATAGTGAGGCTTTGGGTGAAGAAAAGCAAACACAATTTGATCAAATACCAGCCATTCTGAAAATGCCATTTATTCAAAAACAGTTTAGACGAATCTTGAGACCAGATTATCTTGGTGTTCGGGCTAATATAGCTCCTGATAAAATAGACAATTGGATAGCACATGGATATCCGGTTGTTTTATGGACGCTAGACTCTAATGAGGAAGCGAAGAAATTTTATAAAATGGGTGTTTTAAGTATCCAAACAAATATCCCGGAATCAATGACATCTCAATTTTCACCATTTTCAAAGCAATTGACGGATGCTGGAGGCACCTCTGTATCTCAACAAGACGTTCGGTATATAACGAATACCCAAGAGGTATTGGATGCGATCACGTATGCAAAAACCAATAATAAAAAAATCAGTATCGGTGGTAGGCGTCATACAATGGGCGGGCAAACCTTGTTTGATGGTTCTATTCATCTCAATATGATGGGGTTTAACAACGTTCGGTATGATAAGCACTCTCAAGAAATTGTTGCAGAAGCAGGTGCAACATGGAAACAAGTGCAAGTGATGCTTGATCAGTTTGGACGTTCTGTATTTATTATGCAATCCGATAATATATTTACCGTTGGGGGCTCTATTAGCGTAAATGTTCATGGTTGGCAAGTTAAACAGCCGCCTATCAGTTCAAGTGTTGTGTCTATGAAAATAGCAACAATGGACGGGCGTGTAATAGAAGTCAGTCCTGATCAAAACACGGATTTATTTCAAGCAGTGATTGGTGGCTATGGTCAATTTGGGATTATTTTAGAAGCTAGGCTTAGAACAGCCCCAAATACAGGGTTGCTTATGAATTCGATGTTCATTCCAATTGACAAGTTTGAGATAGAATATGAAAGAAACGTGAGTTTATCAGATTCGGTTGAACTGGCTTATGGCCGGCTGGATGTATCTAAAGAAAATTTATTTAATGAAGCTGGGTTGTTTTGGTTTGAAAATGTGTCTGAACAATCGATACAACCCCTACAATCAGAAAAGCTCATTGCATTGAAACGATCGGTATTTAGGCAATCACAGTATTCAGATGTTGGTAAATCTGTGCGATGGGCTGCTGAAAAGTGGTATGTAAACGCTCTGAAAGATACAGGGCAATTGTCAAGAAATAATGCAATGAATGCCGATATACATGTTTTATGGCCTCTTTTTGGAGGCACTCGAGATTTTCTTCAAGAGTATTTTATACCTAAATCCAAGTTGGCTGAATTTTTATCTGATTTTAGAGCCTTGGTGTTGGAGTACGATGTTAATTTGTTGAACGTTACCATACGTGAGGTTCTTAAAGATGACATCTCCAAATGGCCGTATGCACAGCAAGATGTTTTTGCGCTTGTGTGTTTGTATAATACTGATGAATCGAAGAGTTCCGATCAATTGATGCAACGTTTTACACGGGAATTGATTGATCGCTTATTGGTTCATAAGGGTACTTTCTATTTACCTTATCGTATGCATTATACAGATGAGCAATTGCTAAAAGCGTATCCAGGATTAAGAGATTGGAAAACACTAAAAAAACAGTGGGATCCTGAAAATCGTCTTATGAGTTTGTTTGGCCAACGAATATTGGAACTGAATATGCCAGGCATATGATTCGCTGATGCCATGAGCTTACAATAACGAGTGCTAAAATATCTATTATTAACTTATTAGTAGTATAGCACTCACTCAAGCCAATCGTTATTAGTCGTTAGAAACCAAATTGAGCGCTGTATTCTGGGCTGTAGCCTGCTTCTCTTGCCAGTTGCTGCAGCTGAATGAGTTCCTTTAATGAGAAAATTTGAACAGGTTCGTTGCTTCCGGGAATGAAGAAAATAGGTCTATCATCTTTTCTAAATCCATGGCTAAATGGATTCCCTGTTTCATCATTATGCCAAACGAGCTGTCCTCCCGTGTAAGGATTAGAAGATTGTTGGGTTGCCTTATTGAGCGCTTTAATAATGGTTTTTCCAAAAGGGTGAATGTTGCCCATATCTTCGTCTTCATCGTCTGACTTTTCTTGGATTGGGAAAAGTTGGGCTAGCGTTTCTTTTAGTTTTGAACTTTTAGTTGTGGAGGAAGGCGGCACATTTAAGGCTCTAGGGTTTATGGATTGACTCGATCTTGGGTAAATAGCAAAGAGATCATAGTCAGCCGTCACGGGTAAAAACATTGACTTAGATTCGGCTTTTGGGTTGCCAAGTACTATAACGGGTTCTAGGGTTTTTTCTTCAAGTACCTGTCCATTGGATTTGATGATAAAACTGCCTTTAACGTTGCTTGGAAAATCACAACTGACGATTAAATCACCGTTCACTAAAGCGCGTTCAACCGTTATTAACTGTCTTGACAGTAAGAAATCCAGATGCTCAGCATGCAGAATTAGAGACATTCGCTGTGCGCCTTTTTTTATTGCGCTATTAATGGCCTTTTTTTGACTCTCTAATCCGACGGGTAGCACTTTAGAATATTCAGCTTTTTCACAAACCAACCCAGCTGCAGGTCCAGTAGAAGCTGTTTTAGCCTTGTTGTGAAAATTTTTTGTGGGGTAACCTCTCATTAACCAGGGTTGGCAGCTGGTGTTGGGTTCACGTAAACCAATGATGACTTTATAGCGATTAGCGATTTCTTGAAAAGCTTCAGAATACAGTGGCGGTTTGAAGCAAAGGTGGGTTTTAATCCATTCATCAAGTGAAGGGGACAAAAAGGGCAAGACAGTCGTTGAATGGCTTCTTGCATTGGAATGTGTCCGATAGGGTGCGGTTGTCGGCAAACTGATTCGTCGAGTGGGTAAGGGTTCTACGGAACTCGATAGAAAGGGAGTTGAGTTTGTTGCTTGGGTATTTGCTAGTTTACGGCGCCTTGTTGAATGATTGGAATTAGGTTGAGAAGTAGAAGTGGCAGCACTATCGTCGATAGGGATTGTTTCGAATGTAGGCGTAGCTTTAACAGACAGCATATGGTTAATACCCCAGCCCTGAAATAAGATGTACTTTTTCCTATCATACCTAATTCTAGGCCAATCACTCCTCTAAATGACCGACTGCTTTGTATAAATAGGCTCTTGTAATACTTTGACGGCATTGTTGATATTTTCGTAGATGCAAATAAGCCATGAGATCAGAATTAAGAATATCATCACATTTTTTTGTTAGGATTGGTCGTTCATATCAGGCCTTATTGCGCTAAGGGTGTGCGGCAAAGCACCCAGGCATCCACTTGATGTGCGCCCGCTGTTTTCAATAGAGCGGCGCATTGACTTAAGGTTGCCCCTGTTGTCATGACGTCATCGATTAACACCCAATGAGGTGCTGGTGAAGGAATGTGTTTCTTCCCTAATGCGAAGCGTTGCTTTTTAGGCAGCAAGCGTTCTTTAAGAGAGCGATGTTTTTGGCCTAGATTTTTTCTGGTTGCGGTGAGTGCTTTCCAGTGAATGTGCAAAGGCCATTCGCTTAGATGACGTACAAGTTGTTGAGTTATTTGATGCGTGGGATTGAAGCCACGATACCACCACTTAAAGAAAGGCGTTGGGATGGGGCATAAGTACAAAGGAATCTGAATGTTGTCTCCATAGTAAGACCTTATTTGGCTTTCAAGAGACGCAATTAAGGGCGCTAAGCCTGTTAGCTTTCCTTGCTTAAAACCTTTCATTAAGGCTTTCGTTGGTCCTTTATATAAGCTCCCCGCGATGACGTGATCAAAATAAGGATGACGTGTGAGACAGTGCCCACAAGCCTCTGTAGATGCAGGGAGTGGGAGGGCACATTTTTGACACCGTGACTTGGGGTAATCAAACCAACGGGCGCAAGCCGGGCATACGATGTTGCTTAACGGAGAGACAGCATTATTTTGATAGGTTGGTGGTTGGTAGAAAAGGCCTGAATCCATGGAGGATTGACAAAGTCCGCACAGTGATTGATTAATAATTGATCTGATGTTTACTTTCGATATTGCAGCAGTTGACCTGCGGAGAACAGACACTAAGATACTCCTTCCATAGAATGCGCCTTGTTTATTGCGCCCAAACCCTAAGACAATCGCCAGTAATGGCGCAATCAGGATACTGCATATGACACTCCGCCACGATTGGTCCTATGAGGAAGTTGCTCGCTTACTAGAACAACCTTTAATGGATTTAGTATTCGAGGCGCAACGACTTCATCGCCAACACTTTGCTCCAAATCAAGTGCAGACCAGCACATTATTGTCCATCAAAACAGGCGCTTGTCCTGAAGATTGTAAGTACTGCCCTCAAAGTGGACATTACAACACGGGTTTGGATAAAGAAAAGCTGATTGAAGTAGAAAAAGTCCTAAAACAAGCCTCAAAAGCAAAAGAAGCGGGTGCCACGCGCTTCTGTATGGGAGCCGCTTGGAAGCACCCCAGCCGAAAAGATATGCCCTATGTGATCGAAATGGTCAAAGGGGTAAAAGCGATGGGCCTCGAAACCTGCATGACTTTAGGCATGCTTCAGCCAGAGCAGGCGGATGCACTGGCTGAAGCGGGCCTAGATTACTACAACCACAATTTGGATACCTCGCCCGAATACTATCGTTCAATCATCACCACCCGTTCCTTTCAGGATCGATTGGATACCTTGGATCACGTTCGAAAATCAGGCATGAAAATATGCTCTGGCGGGATATTGGGGATGGGTGAAACCCAAAATGACCGAGCCGGTTTACTGGTGAGCTTGGCTAACTTAAAGCCGCATCCTGAAAGTGTGCCCATTAACCAGTTGGTGGCTGTACCAGGAACACCACTCGAAGACGCAGACCCTATTGATCCCTTTGATTTTATTCGGACCATTGCCGTTGCTCGAATCATGATGCCCGAATCTCATGTGCGCCTGTCTGCTGGGCGAGAGAATATGAGTGATGAGATGCAGGCCCTTGCCTTTTTAGCAGGTGCTAATTCAATCTTTTATGGTGAAAAATTACTGACGACGAGCAACCCAGATGCCGATGCAGATCGCCTTCTATTTAAGCGTTTAGGCATTGAACCTGAGCCCTTAGCAGCATCGGCTCATTGTTCAAAACCGGATGAAACGTTGCCTGAGTCTGCTCCTGTTAGCCCTCAATCCCCCTTATTTTATGATGCTTGCGAGGCGCAAGCCTGAACTTATGCTGTGGGCGTTTCAACAGCGATTAGATGATCGCAAGCAGCAAGGTCAGTATCGAGTGACACAGGCCTTTTCGGGGAAAGACCGTTTGCGTTTGTACACCCATGGTCGGGAGTACATCAACTTCAGCAGTAACGATTACTTGGGGCTTGCTGGAGACCCTGAGGTTCAGGCCGCTTTTATTGAGGGGGCCAAACTATCTGGGGTGGGTAGTGGCGCGGCTCATCTTGTCACGGGTCATCATGAGTTTCATCAAGCGCTTGAAGAACGATTGGCTTCTTGGCTCCAACGAGACGACGCACTATTGTTTTCGACAGGCTACATGGCCAATTTGGCAGTGCTTTCAACCTTTTTAGATAAAGAAGGCGTACTGCTAGAGGATAAATGGAATCACGCCTCATTGATTGATGGCGCAAGGTTATCGGGAGCTCGTTGTTATCGTTACCAGCATGCGAATATTGATCACGTTGTTAAGCGGTTGCGCCACATCGAATTAAAACACCCTCATAAAAGGGCACTTTTAGCGACGGATGCAGTCTTCAGTATGGATGGTGATATTACGCCATTAAAGGACATGCTTAAGCTGCTTAAACAAGCCGATCAGGTTCGTGTCATGGTCGATGATGCGCATGGTGTAGGTGTGATCGGCCATGATGGCAGTGGTACTCTCAACCATCTTGGTATCAGCCAAAAAAGTATCCCATTGTTGGTTGGCACCTTAGGCAAAGCTTTAGGAACGGCGGGCGCTTTTGTGGCAGGGCCACGAGATTGGATTGACTATTTGCGACAATTCGCTCGTCCTTATATTTATACAACGGGCGCTCCGCCGGCCGTTGCCTATGCGACGTTGAAAAGTATTGAGCTTGCTCAAGCCCCAGAGCGTCGTGCTCGTTTGAAGCATCACCTAAACTACTTTACATCAATGGCTCATGAATTAAGGCTGCCTTTGCAGCCTTCAGCAACCCCGATTCAGCCTTTGATCGTTGGAGATGCCAAAAAAGCGGTAGAAATGAGTCGACTATTACAAGCCAAAGGTTGTTGGGTGTCAGCCATTCGGCCACCAACGGTACCAGAAGGAACGGCACGACTCCGTATAACGCTCACCAGTGAGCATACACAAGCTCAAATTGATCAATTATTGGAGGCCTTATCAGAGGCCATCAAACCAACCCTTGGAACAGAGTAGTGGGATGTCGGATCTCAACGTTGAAATTTTAGGCGAATCGGAAAACCCCTCTCTGGTGTTATTGCATGGCTGGGCCATGAACGCTGAAATATTACGTCCATTGGCCGTTGGATTAAGCAAGAGCTTCCAAGTCTATATGGTCGACCTTCCTGGTTTTGGGGGCAGTTCTCCTGAAGAATATCGTCCAGAAAAAATTGCTCCGATATTGCTGGACCATGCACCTCAAAAAGCGCTATGGATGGGATGGTCCATGGGAGGGCAGCTTGCTGCTTACATTGCTCATCAATACCCAGCAAGGGTAACGGCGTTAGTGACGCTTGCCAGCACGCCTCACTTTTTAGCGTCGCCGGATTGGCCATTGGGAATCCCTCAGGATTTATTTGACAGTTTTTTGGAAACGGCCCAAAAACAACCAGAAAAATCTGTATCAAGATTTGCAGCGCTGACGGCTGTTGGGGAAGACCAGCTTTTGTTACCCCTGATCAAAGCGGTAAAAGACACAGCCTTGAATACGTTGCCAACCTCTAAAACCTTGGTTTCTTCGCTCGAGTGGTTAGGAAAGTGGGATGGACGTTCGATATATGCCGATATTCAATGCCCAAGTTTGCACCTCTTCGGCTCTAAAGACTCGATTATTCGCCCTGATTTAGCCATTCAAGTAAAACAGTTAAACCCTAAGCACTATGTTCAGGTTGTCTCTGGTAGTCATCTATTTCCGATTTCTAGAATCGAAGAGGTTGCAAGCGCTTTTGATGTGTTTGCTGTTCAAGTGATGCACGCGTTAAATCAAAACGATTAATGATTGTGACGAAATGATGAGTTGTTTGGAGAGATTCCCTACTACAGCCTACAAGCAAGCCGTTGCACGAGCTTTCTCAAAAGCCGCATCGACTTATGATGACTTTGCAGTCGTCCAGCAATATTGCGCTGAGCAATTATTGCGAGGCTTTACGCAACGATTGCCTGCTGAGACAACGGATCGGCAAGTGTTAGATCTTGGGTGTGGAAGCGGATTTTGTTTGCCAATGCTGCAGCCTTTGATTGGTAAGAGAGGGGTATTAATTGCGGCCGATTTATCTAACGCTATGTTGCAAAATGCGAAGGCTAAATATGGGGAAAATAATATTCATTATCAATGGGCGGATGCAGAGCAATTGCCTTTCGAGACTCAGCAATTAGATGGTGTTTTTTCTAATTTAATGATCCAGTGGTGTGATGCCGCTAAGGTGTTGCATGAATCGGTACGGGTATTAAAGCCGGGAGGCGTTGCTGCATTTTCCACTTTGGTAGCAGGAAGCTTGGATGAATTAAGCGTTGCTTGGCAAAGCGTTGATGCGCAACAACATGTGAATGTTTTTAACACCGAACGAGCATTGCAAAATCAGTTGAATTTACTGGGTGCCCAATATCCAGGTCGTAAGGTGAGTGAATATTCCATAGAGCGAGAAAACCACACTTTGTACTACCCTTCTGTAAAAGAAATACTGAAATCGCTTAAAGGTATTGGTGCTAATTTTGTAAAAAGAAATCAAACGAAATCGACAACTCGTTCGGACTTTAGGCGGTTAGAAGAAGCTTATGAAGCTAAGCGTCGACCTCAAGGGTTGCCTGTCACGTATGAAATTGCTTATCTTTATATGCACGTTTAAATCATCTTTAAGCCTTGAGAGCTGACCGTCACTTCACCTTGAGAAGAAATATGTAAGTAGGTAGGGAACTAAATGCCGATGTTTTTTGTTGCAGGGACTGATACCGAAATAGGGAAAACAACCGTTGCGACAGAGATGCTAAAATATGCTCAGTCGAAAGGAATTGAAACGCTTGGGTTAAAGCCCATCGCGTCTGATGCAGAGCAAACGGCCAGTGGGTTACGCAATCAAGATGCGTTGTCATTAATCAGTGCAAGCAGTCATAGATTAACCTACGAACAAGTCAACCCCTATGTTTTTGAGCCGGCCATAGCGCCTCATATAGCCGCTCAACAAGAAGGAGTTATTCTTACCGCTGAAAATATACGTGATCATATTGAACAGGTGTTGAACCCTATCGATCAGCATGAGTCACTCATCTTAATTGAAGGTGCTGGTGGTTGGCGGGTCCCTTTAAATGACCATCAATATTTTTCAGATATCCCTAAAAGGTTAGATTGCCCGGTCGTGTTGGTTGTTGGGTTGCGTTTAGGTTGCATCAATCATGCGCTGTTGACTGTTGAAGCAATCCAAAACGATGGGCTCAAACTGGCTGGTTGGGTTGCGAATGGCTTAGACCCAGACATGGCTGTTCAGTATGAAAATATTGACACATTGAAACGTATCATTAATGCCCCTTTTTTAGGGGTATTACCCTATCTTGATGAAAAGTACCAATCTTCGCATCAAGCTGTTTTTAATATTGAAGTTTTGTTGAATACAAATTCGTAACATACATTTTTAAAAGAGGTGAAGTCACTATGCAAGCTGGACGCTATACAGAGTATAAAGTTATTCATATTGTTGAAGGCGGCTTAGGAACCATTTTCTTAGGTGCTTCTGGCGTGCCCATTAAAAAAATGGAAATTACTTTGAATAAAGAAGCCGCTGATGGATGGCAGGTAGTCTTTCAGGTGATTGAACAAAAGCGTTTCTTGCTTTTTTGGAAACGTGAAGCGGTGATTGTCACTTTGGGACGTTAGTGATCATTTGATGTATGTTAACGCGGGCTTTCTATCAGATGATCAGAATAAACGATATTGATGCTTGTTACGATAGAGAGCTGTTCACCTATTCTTTGTATCTGAGTCTGAAGGAATGATTTATGTTGCAAAAAGCCCTCGTTGAAGAGCAAGAAGAGCTTATTCGACAACAGGTGCGATCTTTATCTGAAGAACAACGCCAAAAATTTTATCACTTGCTCGAGCCGAGAATGAAGGATCCCGATACTTATGCAACGCTGAATTATATTTTTATTGCAGGCCTGCATCATTTTTATTTGGGACACTGGGTGTTGGGGCTGATCAATATAGGAATATTCTGGGCGGGTGTTATTTTATTGTATCAGGGGGCTGTGTTGATTGGTGCTGGGCTTATAGTCGGTATTACGATCTATGAGCTTTACGAGCTTGTTCGCTCTCAGACGCTTGTAAAACATTATAACAATCAAATTATGTCTAAACTCTATCACGAAGTAGTGGGCACGCCAATTCATAAGGTTCTTGAGTCAAAGCCATAGTGAGATCTATATAATCATCGCACTCTAAGGATGTGGAGTGCTTATAAGAATAAGCCAATAATAAGGATAGCGTTGTGCTTAACTTAACTGCTGATCAATTGCTGAATCAGTTGGGGTTGGAGCCTCACCCCCTTGAATCTGGGTATTTCCGTCGCACTTATGAGTCTCGTCAAACCATGGAACTGGTTCAGGGACAAGAACGTTTCTTAGGTACTTCTATTTATTACTGTTTGACGACGGATAGCCCCATTAATTTCTTTCATCGAAATCGGTCTGATATTTTGCACTTCTATCATTTGGGAGGCGTGCTTGAATACACGACGTTAACGGATCAAGGTGCGTTGAACGTTTGTCGATTAGGAAATGATGTCATGCAAGGAGAAATGCTTCAATTGTTAGTGCCAGGTCATGTTTGGAAAGCCGCCAGATTGGTTCAAGGAGACTTTGCTTTGATCAGTGAAGTGGTGATTCCAGGCTTTGAGTATAAAGATAATGAAATAGCCAGTTTTGATGTTATACGGTCGTTGGTTGCTGATGATGTGTATGGTCGTTTAAAGCCCTTAATAAAAGCGATGGCTTAATTAAAGAAGTTGGGAAGGGTTTTTCATGCGTAAATAGAAAAACCCACCGTTGTTATACTTTTAAATCAAAATTGGAATTGAGCTTGTACCGGATAATGATCAGATAATTCATTATAAAAGCCGTTGTGTTCCATATTGCCATTGGGCATTTGCCAAGTGCCCTCCATTGTATGCCAGAACCATTCATTATTTGATCGTAATTGCACGACTCTCTGTACAGCGGATTCAGTAGGTTGGCGATGCGACTGGCTAATTAAGACATAATCTAAAGTGTCATCAAAACTGGCATCTCCACCAAAACGTCGATAATAGAGTTTGGTAAGCCAGTTCTTAGTTGATGAGTAAGAATGTATGCTTGGATTAAACTGGATTTTAGCATCTAATATACCAAGCATATCTTGAACTTGTGACTTAAGCTTCCATTCTACATTCATATCGCCTGCAAATATGACTGCTTCTGTCTTTGGAATTTTATAGCCGTCTAGAATCGCTTTCATTTCTTTCAGTTGGTTCATACGCACGTTATGCTCATCATCTGAAACATCATCGTGAGTTGCTTGCAGGTGAGTTCCAAAAATATGGAACAGTTCGCCTTCTTTGCGGATGCGTATGTAGGCAAAGCCTTTGTTGGCCATAAAGTCCCACGTACCTCTCATACTGCTTTTGTAGATATGAGCGTGCTGGTATTCGATGGGGTATTTGCTCACGACGACTACGCCTCCTTTTGAAATAAAAGGCGAAATTGAGCAATCACCGGTAATTTTGTCCCACCCCACGAAACATTTTTGTCCGACGTTTTGGGTTTGATAGGGGTATAGATCTCTGAGATTTTCAATGGCTGATTCAGAGCTATCTGAAAACACCTCATTAAACACGATGACGTCAGGCGCTTGTTTCATGTTACGTATGGCTGTATCCAATCGATAAGCGCGCTGATCTTGATCCCAGTCAGGTGCCGGTAACTGAAATATGTTATACGTCATGACATTCAGGGGAAGGTAGGTCTGCCCTAATGCAGGCGTATTTATGCTAAGTAAGAAGAAAATAATAATGAGTGGTCTATTGAGCTTCATGAGGTCTCCAGTGAATGCATAAATGATGGATAACTAAAAAGGCTTAAGCTGACAGTCTTGTTATGGTTTTATGACAGGCCTTTTACAGAACACTCCTGACTTCTAGCGATTGGAAAGGAGAGTTCTATGACGGCCTATATTTGAATGGCTTAATGGCTAAGCTGTTAATGCATTCAATTGCTATTATGTTTGCCAGAGATTTGGCGTTAGGTAGAAAAAGCTGAAGGAACAGCTTAGTCATTAAGCAACCATCTCATTTGCTAGAAAAGATCAGACCCAAGTTGAAGACCAAGATCGTCAACTTGTATTGGCTTGTCCCCCAAAGGGAGCAATAATATTAAAATTTATTGCATCTTATGTCTTAGAATCAATCTACTATTTCTGGATAACGAGCAATTAAAAGAATTGGGTGCTAGGATGTTGAAGGAATTGCACGCTTAAGGTTGCACTTTATGTCTTGTCGCTCCAGAAAATTGACGCATCGCATACAGCTTGTTTGCGTTTTATTTGTATCTTTCTTGATGTACGCTCAGGCTACTTGGGCAGACTCACCCGCGCAAACCCGCTTCTTCGGTTTTGGCGTCATGCTGGGTCATCCAACAGGATTGAGCGTCAAAACGAGATTAAACAAGCGTGAAGCCATCGCTTATGGTGCGGCTTGGAAATTTGAGGAAGAACACCAAGTTCATTTGCATGCCGATTATCTTCTCCATGAATACAACATCTTCCAACAACCGCAGGCACGCCAGCAACTCCCGGTGTATTTTGGCGCTGGGCTGAGAATTCTCCATGATGAGGATGATGACGATTTGATAGGATTGCGGATTCCTTTGGGGATTGTCTTTGAACCCGCCAAGGCACCCGTTGATGTATTTGCTGAGATTGTGCCTATGATCGACCTGTTCCCTGAAACAGGCCTCTCCTTGCATGCGGCAGTGGGTGCACGCTTTTTTATGTAGACTGGGGTTAATAGATGAGATGCTCCTGAATAATGCTTCTTTAGTGCCAGAGTCAAAAAATCGCTAATTTATCCAGTTGCCCTTGCGATTCCTTTCCGCTTTTGTTAAATCTCAGTCCCTAAAGCGCTAAGTCATAAAACGCCTATCAAGTGTTGGGAGCCTTGCCATTCTTCAGGGTAGCCCCTTAATCGGTTAGGCTTAGGCGCGCTTGGCGATTAAGTTATTTCATTTCTTTAGAACGGGGCTCTCAGAATACCAATGAATGCAGTGGTTTTATCCGTCATTGTGATGCTTGCGTTAACGTTGTTACGCTTGAACATCATCATTTCGCTGGTGGTAGCCAGCTTTGTGGGGGGGCTTCTAGCCAATATGGAGTTCCAAGCTACCTGGGATGCTTTCCAATCGGGCTTGGGCGCAAGCTCTAAGCTGGCCTTAAGTTATGCCCTGATCGGTGGGTTTGCGTATTTGGTGTCTGCTTCAGGCGTAGTGGATGCACTGGCCGCTCGCATCACTCAAAAAATAGAACATGAGCAGCAAACGGTTAAAATCACGTTGATTACTTTAATTACGTTGATGGCCGTGAGTTCGCAAAATGTTTTGCCAGTTCACGTTGCCTTTATTCCTCTATTGATTCCACCGCTTCTAGGGCTGTTCAATAAGTTGCAACTCGATCGTCGTTTAATTGCCTGTTTATTGAGTTTTGGCTTAGTGACGCCTTATATGTTTTTACCGGTTGGCTTTGGACAAATGTTCCTCAACGAGTTAATTATTCCTCAAATTGAACAGCAAGGGGTTGTCGCAGAAGGGGTTAATATGACCACTGTTATGGCGTTACCAGCACTGGGCATGTTGTTGGGCTTGCTGTTCGCCATTTTTGTCAGTTATCGCGCTCCAAGAGCTTATGCTTTGCATCCGGCTTCTGAGATTAAACCCGTTCCCGAAGCCAATACACGCTCTAAGGCAATGAACACTTATTTAGCCTTGTTGTTTGCGGTCGCTGCTGTTGTCTTTTTAGTGGTTCAATTGACCATGAACTCCATGGCGATGGGAGCAATTGCAGGCTTCTTGGTCGTGATGTTGGGGCAAGGTTTTAAATGGGGTGAGGGGAATGACCTTTTTACCGAAGGCATGAAGGTTATGGCAACCATCGGTATTATCATGATGGCCGCTGCTGGGTTTGCTGAAGTGATGAAGCAAAGCGGACAAATTCCAAGTCTGGTGGAATCGGCGGTCAATTTATTTGAAGGTTCTCGTTCAATGGCGGCTTTAGTGATGCTGCTGGTTGGGCTTTTAATCACCATTGGCATAGGCTCTTCGTTTGCAACGGTGCCTTTACTGGCTGTGATCTTTGTCCCCATTGGTATGCAGTTAGGCTTCTCCGTTGAGGTCATCGCCTGTTTGTTAGCAACGGCAGCCGTGTTAGGTGACACGGGTTCACCCGCTTCAGAAGTCACTCTGGCAACGACGGCGGGGTTAAACTTAGACGGACAGCACGATCACATTCGCGATACCGTCATTCCAACCATGTTGCATTATAACTTACCATTATTAGTGTTTGGTTGGATTGCTATTTTCGTGATTTAAACCAGTTTTAACATTACCCTAATTAAAAGAACAATTTCACTTTAAGTATTAGCGCCGGCAGTGAGTCGGCGCTTAATCCTCCCACTTAGCTTCCGTTTTGTTTCCACGGATAGTCTTTCTCACATTAAATCAATGCTTCAGAATATATCCTCTATTTTCCCTTAGTATTCTTTCAGCTTTCTATAAAAAGCCGTTACTGAGATTCTACTGCCACTCATATTACAAAAGCTCCCTCCTTGAATGGGAGTAAATACTCGCAATCACCCCTTTATCCGTATTACCCGATTGCCATCACCTATAAGGTTGGTTAATGCAATCAATTTAATTAATGAACCATAGCCCTATAGGATGACTTCAATCAGTAACGAAGTGTTTCATTTGGTCATGCGGGGTAAAGAACGGTGCTTGAATCAACCTTATTGGCACTAGCAAAAAAGTGGGGTGTCAGTCTTGATGTTGAGGCTGATGCGTTACAACTGACCGCATTGGATGGGAGTGTCTGGGTTTTAGAAAAGCCAACATCCTCATCTGTCTTTACCCTGTATACCTATTTAGATGTACGGTTAGACGATCAACAGGATTACCAAAGCTGGTTAAGTTTGAATGGTCAAAGAGATCGTCTTGGTTGTGCGTGGATTGCCTACCAAAGTAATCAGTTGTGTTTAGGCATTACGCTCCCTAAAGAAATCATCGATGAAACTCAACTCGAACATTTATTTGAAAACCTGCATGCACTTCGTCGAGACGTATCCACTTACCAGCCATCAGAGCAAAAGGTTGTCTCTGATTTAAATACACATACCCACTCTTCTATCGCATTTGTATAGGTTTAATCATGAATAATGTTGTGGAAACTCCCAGTGTAAAATCGTTGATTCAGCAATATGAGGCATTAAGCCAGAGCGCTGATAATCAAAACCCTAGTCGTATTACTAAAGCTGAGTCGACACAGGCTACGTTGAGCACAGCGCAAGCAAGCTCACCCTTAGCTCCCCCAGCACATTCAAACTCTGGTGGATTTGCTCCGACAGCCCCCCCTCCACCACCCCCCATAGTTAATAACTACTCTACTCAGGCAACTGAATCGAGACCTTTACAAAGAGGAGCTAAGCCATCATCAACAATGCAAGTACCTAAATTTCCAAAAGCCTTTCCAAGCAGTTCTATAGGCATTGAAAATGAGCTAACTGGCTTAGTGGTTGCCATGCCAAAATCAGCAACGCAAGCCTTTGGTTTTGTACAGGATAAGCAGGGCAATCCATTGTTTATGTTGACAAAAGATATGGATCAGGGGGCCTATACCAACCCTAAAAATGCTGGAGAGATTAAACCTGACCATATTTGGCAAACTTATACTGTAGAGTTAGTTAGCTATCCCAGCGCAATGAATGACAAGGAAGCCGTACAAGCTCGTAAGGATGCCATGCTATGGTTAGCCAATATATTCACTTCTCATATTGGTGGATCAACCAATCACTCTGGCATGAGCAACATTGAGGATGATCGTTTTTCTTTAAACATTACACAAAAACACTTAATTGCGGCAGGTAATGGAATTGCTTTAGAAGGCAATGGCAGCACAATTGGCATGACACCCAGTGGCCAACAAGCAACGGTAGCAGTCAGAGCAAATGCCTTTGGCAGTAGCGAATCCAAAGAAATGCAGTTATTAGAAAAAGCACCTTGGTACAAGTCGGAATTAAAAGAAGAACTGTTGATAAAAGAAGGAGCAAGCGAGCTTAAAGACCCTGAAACAGCCTCAAAAGTATACGCTTATACAACCTCTATTTTTTCTAATACAGCGCGTTTGGCTAAAGAGTTTGGCATACCCATTGGGGATTGGGATCCAAAGACGGAAAACATTCAATCCAATGCAAGAGGCGGTCTAACAGATCCAAAAGTCAAAAATGCTTGGGAAATTTTACCACGAACCAAAACAAGCCTCATGTTTGATTTACTGGAGCAATCGGATAGAAGTTTTGTTAAAAACGCTCTTAAAGAGGCAATGGCAGCCAACCCTAACATCAGCAAAACGTTAGGAAACGCGGTGAATCAATATTTATTCAACGGAGGTGCAGTTGCAGGTCATGGTATTGACGAAGCGAAGATTGATAATCAGCAAGCGATTTTGTTTGAATTTAGAACTATCCCGGATGCTTTGAGTGAATATTTGCCCAAGTCTGAAGTGAAAGTACAGCTAGACGCTCAACCCTTAGATGAATTCAAAAATGATAGAGGATTATTAAACAAAGTAAAAAAAGAACTCAATCAATTCTTAGAAACCCATAAACAAGAATTGTATGATGCTTACAAAGCAGATAAAGAAAATTCAGGTGCCATGATGCCAGCTTCATTTAAGGTAGACAACATCTTAAGCAAAGTACCTGAGAACTTTAAAGCTGGCTGGGTAAGCAATCAGCACCCTCAAGAGTGGGAAGCCTTAAAATTACGCGTCGTAAAATAAGCCAAAAGAGAGGCAGTCTTTAATCTTAAAATAGGTCTAAAATATAGGTCAAATATCGTATTCGATAAGAGTGCGAAATATCCAACAACTTGAAATGTAGCGAGCGGTATTTAAACACTTAAAATGCTCAAAGACTTGGGTTGTTGTGCAACCTTTTGGAAAAGTGTTCTGTCTAAAAAAACAGGACACTTTTTATTGGAATGTAAGTCATCATTTCATCGGACATTAGAGAGCAGTGTAACGGGTGTGCCGTCGCACACCTTCACTTCTTGTGATAGCAAGTGACAGAACTGTCTTTAACGCCTTTGCCTTACGGCTTCAAATAAGCAAACACCGGTGGCAACAGAAACGTTCAATGAGCTAACCTCACCGGCCATATCAATTTTCATTAAATGGTCGCAATGTTCTCGGGTCAATCGACGCATGCCTTCACCTTCTGCACCCATGACGACAGCAATGGGGCCCTTTAAATCGGTTTCGAACAGCGTTTGTTGCGCTTCACCCGCAGTCCCAAACACCCATATCCCTCGCTCTTGTAAGCCTTTAAGCGTACGAGACAAGTTAGTCACCTGTATGTAAGGAACCGATTCAGCTGCTCCACAGGCTACTTTACTGGCCGTGGCATTCAAGGGCGCTGATCGATCCTTTGGGGCAATGACGGCATGAACGCCAGCGGCATCCGCCGTTCTCAAACAAGCTCCCAAATTATGGGGGTCTGTGACACCATCTAAAATCAAAAGAAAAGCAGGTTCTTGAATGCGCTCAAGCAACTCGTCCAAAGCGTGTTCATTTAAAGATTGAGCGGCTTCGGTAAAGGCAATCACACCTTGATGCCGGCCAGTGACTTTTTGGTCAAGCGCTTTGCGAGGAACACTCTCGATTTGAATGCCTTCTTTTTGCGCTTGCTCAATCAATTGTTGAATTCGGTTGTCATCTCGACCGGTTTGCACCCAAATATTTCGAACCCGTTTGGGCTGCTTTTTGATTAAGGTGCTAACGGCATGAATGCCAAACACAATGTCATGCTTCATATAAAGTATTAACGCTTTTTCTTGGGTTTGCTTTTAGGCTTCTTTTTGCCTTGTTTGGGTGCCGTGTTCGCGGTTTTACTTGAACTTGATCCAGAGGTCTTTGAACGTTTAGCTGACGGACGACTAGGACCTTTCTTTTTACCCGCGCGCGATTTCTCTGTTTTACTGTTCGAACCCGCTTTTTTCCCTTTTGCGTTACGATTCGGAGCTGTTTTTTTAGAGGCCTTACGTGCAGATGTTTTTCGACGTTGCCGGCGATTCATACCGCCTTCTGTCAATTCGAAATCCACTTTTCGGTCATCTAGGTTGACTCGCGCAACTCGAATGACGACTTCGTCACCCAGCGTAAAGACGCGTCCTGAACGTTCTCCAACGAGTTGATGTCGAATGGGATCAAATTGGTAAAAATCGCCATGCAAACTGGAGACATGAACCAAACCTTCGACATACAAATCTTTGAGTTCGACAAAAATACCAAAACCGGTAACGGCTGAGATGACGCCTGGATAGGTTTCACCGACGTGATCAGAAATGTACTCACACTTTAAGAAACTGACGACATCACGCGTTGCTTCGTCAGCACGACGTTCGGTGACAGAGCAGTGCTCGCCCATTGCCAGTACAGCAGCCATGTCATAAGGGTAAATATGCTTTTTAGCAATCGCTTTCGCACCGGACACTTTTTGAATGTGCTTGGCATCGGCTTTTCTACCCCGAATGACGGAGCGAATGGCTCGATGCACCAATAAGTCTGGGTAGCGACGAATCGGTGACGTAAAGTGCGCGTACGCTGTGTAGTTGAGGCCAAAATGCCCCTGGTTATCGGGCTGATAATGGGCTTGGCTCAGGCTGCGCAGGAGTACCGTCTGAATAATATGTGCATCGGGACGGCCTTCAATACGATGCAGTAAATGATTGTAATCTTTCGGACTCGGCTTACTGCCACCATCAATGGATAACCCTAATTCACCCAAAAAAGTTTTGAGGTTTTCAAGCCGCTCTTTCGGCGGACCTTCGTGCACTCGATAAAGTGCAGGGATTTCGTGTTTTTCTAAAAATCGTGCTGCGGCAACGTTTGCTGAAAGCATGCATTCTTCAATGAGCTTGTGCGCGTCGTTGCGTTCTCGTGGAACAATGCTTTGAATTTTTCGATCCGCATCAAAGAGAATTTGCGTTTCAACGGTGTCGAAATCCATTGCGCCGCGTTGCTCTCGGGCTTTACGCAGAACTTTGTAGAGCTTGTAAAGGTGCTCAAGCGGGTCCAGCAATTTCTTAAAGGCTTTTCGTTGTGCTTTGCCTTCAGGCGTATTGCGTTCTTGCAACATTTGCCCAACCTGAGTGTAGGTGAGGCGTGCATGCGAATGAATGATCCCTTCGTAGAATTGAAAACCGCTCATCCTGCCTTGAGAGGAAATGGTCATTTCACACACCATCACCAAACGATCAACCTTGGGATTTAATGAGCAGAGGCCATTGGACAATTTCTCCGGCAACATGGGGACCACTTGCCCAGGGAAATAGACGGAATTACCTCGAACAAAGGCTTCTTTATCCAGTGCAGACTCAACGGCAACGTAGTGAGACACATCGGCAATGGCAACGTATAAACGCCAGCCACCTGTACGTTTATTGGGAACACAAAGGACCGCATCATCAAAATCTCGAGCGTCTTCGCCGTCAATGGTGACAAAGGGAAGGGCTCTTAAATCCACCCGATGCTTTTTGTCGGTTTCTTCGACTTCATCGGCAATGGCTTGGGTTTCGTGATGAACCGCTTCCGGCCATAAATAAGGAATTTTATGCGCTCGAATGGCGACTTCGATTTCCATGCCTGGGTCTAAGTGTTCACCCAGAATTTCTTTAATTTTACCAACAGGAAGGCGTTGACGATCGGGCTGTTGGGTGATTTCAACGGAAACCAACTGTCCGGTGATTGCACCACCGATAGCGTCTTCAGGAATCAAGATGTCCGTGGGGTGTCGACGGTTTTCAGAGGATACAAAAAACTGTCCACCTTGGTGGAAGAGCCTACCCACGATTTCATGTGTATTGCGTTCTAAGACTTCTATGATGACGGCTTCGCGTTTGCCACGGCGATCCAATCCCATGTCTCGGACGCGTACACGATCACCATCAAAGACTTTTCGCATCTGGTTTGGGCTGAGACTTAAATCGTTGCCGCCTTCCTCGGGTGCAACAAAGCCAAAACCGTCTCGATGGCCAATGACTGTCCCGACGAGTGTTTCGATTTCGTCAATGGGCAAATAGGTACCATCGCGATTAGAGGCGAGTTGCCCATCACGTGACATCGCAATCAAACGGCGTCGCAAAGCTTCATGATGTTCTTCACTGTGCATCGATAATTCTTGGCACAAATCTGCATGCGATGCGGGTTTTGAACGCTGTTGAAGGTGGGCTAGTATAAATTCTCGACTAGGGATAGGGTTGTCGTATTTTTGAGCTTCACGATCTGCAAAAGGATCTTGTTTGATCCGATTTTTTTTGCGCTTACTTATGGCGAACTCCTTGTTCTGTTCTAAGTGTTAAGTTAAGCAATCAATTTTGGAGGTCATTGTAGGGATTGACAGACCAAAAATCACTGATTGCTGCACATTTTTTCTATTATTTATCGTCATCTTTTTGTTTGTTACTGCTTGCTTTGGTCTCAAGTTGCTTGTGAAGCTGTTTTGCTTGCCGTTGTACAACGTACTGAATGAGACGTTCTTGCAAGGATTCTTCTAAATCGATGAACTCAATTCTAAGCACTCCGGTTACATCGGATTCTGCTTCTGGTGGGTCGATGCGAATCAGTTTGCCTTTAACTCGAATGTATTCATTGGAAGGGTAGTGAAGGTACAAATGTAGAGCTAATTCTTCACCAATTTGAAAGGTTTCTGGCCAAGGCACCGCGATGCCACAGGCGCTGATGTTGAGATCGGTTAAGACGGCTTGGGATTCGGGGGTGTTTTCTTGAGGTTGAAACAACAAATGGAGTTTTCGATTCAAAAGTTCAATGGCATGGGCTATTTCGGGGTGATGCACCCTTAAGTCGGTGATGATGTGACTCAGCTCTTGATCGATTTGAAGACGTTCAACGTTCTGTTCGTATTCCGAGTCTGTCCCAGTGTCATCTAAAATTCGCTCTATTGAAAGCGAAAAACGATCATCAATTCTGAAAAAGCGTCTGCGTTCCACTGTCCACTTCCTTACCTAGAATATTTCATCAGGAGATAACTCGTAATCTTCTGGGCGAGTGTTAAGCTCGCCATCAAACTGTGGATTGCTAGGGTCAATATCGGGTTGATCATCATCATCGCCAGCTCCTTCTTGCAAAATGACCAGTTCCACACGTCGGTTGCGGGCACGGTTTTCTGGTGTGTCATTCTCCACTAGAGGCTTGGCATCGGCATGGCCAACCACCATGAATCTTGTCTCGTCTAGCTCGGGCGCGATGAATAGCTCTTCGGCAACGGCGACGGCCCTGGCAGCACTTAATGCCCAGTTTGTGCGATACACACCGCTGCGAATGGGTAAGCTGTCGGTATGGCCTTCAACGGATATTTTTCCGGGAGTACGCACTAGGACTTGGCGAATTTTATCAAGAACGGGTAAGAATCGATCTTCAACGTAGGCTGATCCGGGTCTGAACGAGCCGTTTTCACGAATGCGAATGACGATTTTTTTGCCTTGGGTTTCCAATTCGACTTGGCCGCTGGCCACTTCTTGATCTAGCTCGGCGGCGATTTCGACGGCTTGCTCCTCAGTCGCTTTAGGGGTCTCTTCTTGAGTTTCGGCTTGATTGATGGCCACTTCTCGGGTCTGTTTGCCGGTATCCCCCTGAGCTTCTTCTTGTTGGGTGACTTCGTCTTGGCAGAGTACTTCAAGGCTGCTTTTAGTCACGTCAGATGTTTTTTGCCGTATTTCGTCAATAGGGGTGGGCTCTGGAATCGACGGACTGAAGTGTCGAGCGATGACACTGGTGCCTTTAGGAGGGTCTTCCACATTAATTAGGGTTTGTACCCCATAGGCATTACGTAGTTGCCCTGCTAATCGTTTAAATTTGATCGCGTCTAATTCTGAAAAGCTTAACAGCAAGACAAAGAAACACATCAGCAGAGACATTAAATCTGCAAAGGTTGCCAGCCAGGCGGGCAGTCCTGCCGGGCACGGCGGGCATTCGTCTTCGTCTTCGTCAGCCATTTCTACTCCTCTAGCTAATCATCCGCGGCGGTGCGTTTACTCTCTGCTAAGTAGGTTTGTAAGATGGACTCAATTACTCGTGGGTTTTGCCCGGCTTGGATGGATATCAATGCATCGATAATCATGGCTTTCAGCAAGCCTTCTTCATCCTTACGAAGTGATAATTTGTCTGCTACAGGGATAGCGAACATGTTGGCTATCATGGCACCGTAAAGTGTGGTCAGTAGAGCCACCGCCATGGCAGGGCCAATGGCCTTTGGATCGTCCATGTTGGCAAGCATGGCGACGAGACCAATAAGAGTACCGATCATGCCCATTGCAGGCGCAATGTCGCCCATGTTTTTGAAAATACTGACGCCTACATCGTGGCGGGTCATGGCAAGTTTCATATCTTTTGACAGGAGGGTTTTAACAACTTCTGGGTCGTGGCCATCGACAAGCAGTTGAATGCCCTTGGCTAAGAAGGGGTCGCTGACTTCTTTACCTTCAAGAGCTAGTAGACCGTTTTTCCGTGCCTCTCCGGCGAGTTCAACGACTTCATCAATCAATGCATCGGGTTTTGCCAATTTAAAACTGAAGGCTTTGCCGACCATCTTTCCCGCTTGTAAAAAATGCCCCAATTCGTATTTCATCAAACAGGCGAAAATAGTCCCCCCAACCACGATCAATAAGGAAGGGATATTGACAAACATGCCAGGATCCCCACCCATTACCATGGCCATGATGACGATGATCCAGGTGAGTATGATGCCAACGAGTGTGGCTAAATCCACCGCGCGACTCCTTGCCAGTGGGTTACAGCTTCCATTAAAGGAAGTTTAGACGTTCATCCTTCACTCTCTGAGGCAGAAATAGGGTGAAATCCGACAACTCCAAGACGGTCTATGAGTTGACCCCAAACTTGAGCTTAGGTAGTTTTGCCCTGACTGAATTGAGGCAGGCTTATGGCACGTAAGAAAATTGATTTTGAAGAGCGTTTGCAAACCCTTGAAGAACTCGTTGAGCAGATGGAAGATGGCGAGCTTAGCCTGGAAGAGTCCCTTAAAGCGTTCGAACAAGGGATAAAACTGACACGTGAATGCCAAAGTGCTTTGACAGCTGCCGAACAAAAGGTACAAGTCCTGATCGAAGAGCAGGGCCAGCTGCACATGCAGCCGTTTGATGCAGAAGAGGAATAAATTTGTGAGCTTTGATGCGTTCCTCTCGTTGTCTCAGAAGAGGATTGAAGCCTATTTAGCCTCGGTTCTTTCTACCAATATTGCCTCGGAATCTCAATTGCAGGCAGCACTTGAATACACGGTGTTGGGTGGCGGTAAGCGTGTTCGACCTTTGCTTGCCTATGGTGCAGCGCAAGCAGTGTCGAAAACAGAAATTGATTTAAGGCTCATTGATGCAGCTGCCGCAGCGGTTGAATTGATCCATTGCTACTCCTTGGTTCACGATGATTTGCCGTCGATGGACAACGACGCTTTGCGTCGTGGCAGACCCACTTGCCATATTGCCTTTGGTGAATCGACGGCCGTGCTGGCGGGTGATGCACTCCTGTCTTTAGCCTTTGAAACTCTTGCTATGGGCCCATACCCCGACGATGTTAAAACTCAAATGACGATTGCGCTTGCAAGGGCATCGGGTGCTGTCGGCATGGTGGGAGGGCAGGCAATTGACTTGTCGTTAGTGTCTTCAGCCCCTTCTTTGGAAGAACTCGAAAGCATGCATCAATTGAAAACGGGAGCCATGATTCAAGCCAGCATTCAGCTTGGTGCCTTGGCCGCAGGTGCGAATACTGATGTTTTAAGTGCACTGATGGCCTATGGGAAAGCCATCGGTTTAGCTTTTCAGGTGCAAGATGACATATTGGATGTGGTGGCCGATACCTCAGAGCTTGGCAAGCATCAGGGAGCCGATGCAGCTTTAGATAAGCCGACGTATGTCAGTTTGTTAGGGTTAGAAGGGGCAAGGTGTAAATTACGAGAATTGCACGAAGCGGCTAAAACAGCTCTTTCAAAAGCCCCAGGGAATGCCCAAACATTGGAATCATTAGCAGATTATATTGTCCATCGGACCTATTGAGGTTTTTCTTTCAAATCAGGGCGTCATAGCTTGTCCTTAATCAATTCGGTTAGCCATAAAAGGGGCGCAACTTAGCTTGGTGCTTCTGGGTTTCAAGGAAGACAGATGTGCATTAAGACGATAGAATGAGCCCTTTGTTTTTAGAGCGGTTATGAGTCAGATGTTTACCGAAATTCCTGTCGAACGCCCCACAACACCGCTATTAGATCAAGTGGACTCACCAGCCCAGTTACGTGAACTGCCAAGTGAGCAGCTTGAGGCATTAGCGTACGAGCTAAGAGCATACTTGCTGTACAGTGTGGGGCAGTCGGGTGGACATTTTGGTGCTGGTTTAGGGGTCGTTGAGCTGACCATTGCATTGCACTATGTATTGAATACGCCTCAAGACCGCTTGCTATGGGACGTGGGTCATCAGGCGTATCCTCATAAAATCCTGACGGAGCGCCGTGAACAACTGCCCAGTATTCGTACTGAAGGGGGGCTTGCCGCATTCCCCAGGCGTGAAGAAAGCCGGTACGATACGTTTGGAGTGGGGCATTCCAGTACTTCAATCAGTGCTGCTCTGGGTATGGCAGAAGCGTTGAAACAAGAAACAGAGCGTCGTCAAATCGTTGCTGTGATTGGGGATGGTGCAATGACGGCGGGTATGGCGTTTGAAGCATTGAATCATGCTGGCCATGAAGAGGCAGACATGTTAGTGGTCTACAACGACAACGACATGTCTATCTCTGAGAACGTGGGGGCACTGAGCCAATATTTTGGTCGATTGTTGAGCAGTAAGCCCTATGCCTTCATGAGGGAAGGTTCCAAAAAAGTTCTAAGTAACATTCCACATGCTTGGGAGCTTGCGAGACGCACCGAAGAGCATGTCAAAGGCATGGTGACCCCGGGCACTCTATTTGAGGAAATGGGGTTTAACTATGTGGGACCCGTTGATGGCCATGATGTCCAGGGGTTGGTGAAAACCCTTAAAACCCTCAAGACGCAAAAAGGGCCACGTTTTCTGCATGTGATTACCCAAAAGGGTAAGGGGTTTAAACCCGCCGAGCAGGATCCTATCAAGTATCATGCGCTGTCTCCTCGCACCAGCAACCCAGCGCCACAATCGACTGCCAAAAAATCGACCTACTCCAATGTATTTGGGCAATGGATCTGTGATTTGGCTGCTCAAGATGAACGTTTGGTTGGCATCACTCCGGCGATGCGAGAAGGTTCAGATTTGGTTCAGTTTTCTGAACGTTTTCCTGATCGTTATTACGATGTTGCCATTGCCGAGCAGCATGCGGTGACCTTTGCTGCTGGGCTGGCTTGTGAAGGTAAGAAGCCGGTTGTTGCAATCTACTCAACTTTCTTGCAACGCGCCTATGACCAACTGATTCATGATGTGGCCATTCAAAACTTGGATGTCACCTTTGCCATTGATCGGGCGGGTCTCGTTGGAGCAGATGGCCCGACGCATGCCGGCGCTTACGATCTTTCATTTATGCGCTGCATACCTAACCTGGTCATTATGGCGCCCAGTGATGAAAATGAGGCACGCCAACTTCTGTATACCGCGTATCAACACGAAGGGCCGGCTGCGGTTAGGTACCCAAGAGGTTCTGGTAAGGGCATTGAACCTTCAGAAGATATGGGCATCATACCCATTGGTCAATCCAGGTTGCTTAACGAGACAAAAGCAACACAGGGTCAACGTATTGCTATTTTAAGTTTTGGCCATATGCTCCCGATGGCTGAACGAGTGGCAGCCGTCTTCGATGCCACACTGGTGGATATGCGCTTTGTGAAACCCCTGGATGAAAGCCGTATTCGCTGGGCCGCCGAGCAGCATGATTGGCTGATATGTCTTGAAGACAATGCCATCAAAGGCGGAGCAGGTTCAGCGGTTCTCGAGTATCTTTCCACGTGTGATGCCCAGGTGAAGACACGACTCTATGGATTACCAGACGAGTTTGTTGAGCACGGAACACAGGCTGAGCAATATCGCAGTATTGGGTTGGATGCGGATCATTTGATTCAATCGATTCAAACCCTGATCGAAACTTAGTGCTGGGCCTGCTCTTATTTCGGTTGTAAATGGGGTGTTTGGATATCAAGCATCCACGTCATTGATGAATTTCTTGGTGATTTGCTAAAGCAGTATTATGGGTTCTGATTCGCCTAAAGCGGGACGCTCGCCGCGTAACACCGCATCCAAAAAGAGTTCTTCTCGCTCTGGTCAGCAAAAGAAACCGGGAGCAAGTACCCGTCGTAAAACATTAACAGGTAAATCAAGTACGACAAAAAAAACGAATGCGACCAAAAAAACGAATACGGTTAAAAATGGATCTAGTGTAAAGAAAACACCTGCGAGTGAAGTGATTCGCGCACCGGTACGCCGTTCAACCCCGGCAAAAAGCTCTACCGCGTCAACTAGAAAAAAGAAAGCAGCTTCTAAAAGAAGCACACAAGCCTCACGTCGTCATACAAGACCCTCCGCTTTTAAACGCTTACTCAAATGGTTTGGGTATTTCACGGTGACGGGTTTCGTGGCATTGGTCATCATTTTGATTTATTTAGATGCCCGAGTGACTCAAACGTTTGAAGGTAAACGCTGGGCCATTCCTGCAAAGGTTTATGCCCGACCGTTGGAACTGTTTGAAGGCCGCCCTCTTAAATCTCAGGCCCTTGTTCAAGAATTAAAACAATTAGGGTATGAAGCGGTTTCTTATCCCAAACGTCCAGGGCAGTACAGCGCTTATAAAGGGAAATTCCACATTTATTCGAGGCCATTTTTGTTCTGGGATGGACTTCAAAATGAGCAGTTAATGACCCTTCAGCTCGGGGGTAATCGAATACAATCGCTGAGCAGCTCGAATGAGCAAGATATGGTTAGACTTGAGCCTATTCGTGTGGGGGGTATTTATCCAAATCACAATGAAGATCGAGAACTGATTTCATTGGATGATGCCCCTGAATTGTTACTTAAAGGGTTGATAGCGGTTGAAGATCGACAGTTTTACGAGCATTGGGGTATTTCTGTTCGAGGGATTGCCCGAGCCATGCTTGCCAATGTAAAAGCGGGAGGATTGGTACAAGGCGGGTCAACATTAACGCAACAGCTTGTGAAAAATATGTATTTAAATCACGAGCGAACCTTAAGTCGTAAAGCCGTTGAAGCGTTAATGGCGGTGTTGTTGGAAGTTAATTACCCCAAAGAATCCATTTTAGAGACTTATATGAATGAGATTTATTTGGGGCAGTCAGGGCGACGTGCTATTCATGGATTTGGCTTGGGTTCCCAATTTTATTTCCAAAGAAATCTGCCCTACTTACAAACGCATGAAATAGCCTTACTTGTAGGGATTATTAAAGGGCCATCCTATTATAACCCGCACCGTTTTCCAGAGCGCGCAAAAAAGCGGCGTGACCAAGTTTTGGATATTTGGCAAGAAGCGGGATTGATCGATCAAGCCCAGTGGCTCAAAGCGAAATCAGCGGCTCTGGGTGTTACCAAAAAAGCACCTTATCTTAATGTGGAGTATCCAGCTTATTTAGATTTGGTGAAGCGACAGCTAAAAGCGGATTATCGGGAAGCCGATTTAACATCGGAAGGGTTAAGGATTTTTACGAGCCTAGATCCCTTTACTCAAAGGCAAGCTGAAGAACAATTATCTAAGGAAGTGAAACGACTTGAAAGTCGATACAAACAGAAGCCGGGCACTTTTGAATCTGCAAGTGTGATTACGGATGCCTTTAGCGGTGATGTGTTGGCCGTTGTTGGCAGCCGGTCGCCACGCTTCTTCGGATTTAATCGAGCTTTAGATGCACGGCGACCCATAGGCTCATTGGTTAAACCTGTGGTGTTTTTAACAGCTTTATCGCAGCCAGAGCGCTATCATTTGGGCAGTATTCTAGAAGACGAACGATACGAACACCTGGGGAAAAACGGCAAATTATGGGTACCGCAAAACTATGATAGACGCAGTCATGGTCGAGTCAGTTTGCAAGATGTTTTAGCGCATTCCTATAACCAGGCTACGGTTCGATTGGGCATGGAGATCGGTGTAAAAAATGTTGTTAATACCCTTAATGAATTGGGGTTGGTCCGTGAGGTTGCCCCTTTTCCAGCGGTATTGCTCGGAGCCGTTTCTTTAACGCCTTATGAAGTTGCCTCCCTTTATCAAACCATTGCCAGTGGGGGGTACTTGATGCCGTTAAGAGCAATCAGAGCGGTTACGACGGCTGATGGTGCTGAACTCAATCGGTATGGGATTAAATTGAACTCGGCTTTGGATCGGGGGTCGGTTTATTTAATACAACGTGCCATGCAGCGAACAGTGGAGCAGGGCAGTGGTCGCTTTGCACATCAGCAACTGCCACAGTTGAAATTGGCTGGGAAAACAGGAACAACGAATGACCAGCGTGATAGCTGGTTTGCAGGGTTTTCGGGTGACAAGGTTGCCGTTGTGTGGGTTGGGCGTGATGATAATGGTGTGACGCCTTTAACAGGAAGTTCTGGCGCCTTAAAAATCTGGACGTCCGTTATGCGAGAAATTGCGGTAGCTCCCCTAATGCTTAACGCTCCCAGAGATATTGAGAGCGTGGCTTATGACCCCGAAGCAGGAACGCTTTACGATAGTCAGTGTGGTGACTTGCCGACGCTGCCTGTGCGTAAAGACAGTTTGGTTGCAGCAGAACCCTGTCCAGACAATAGAGAGTCGGATTGGGCAGACAATATTCGATCTTGGTTTAGTGATTTTTAGTTTGGTTGTATGATTTCTACATAGGATTTTGACATGAGAAACGGTTTAGTATCCATGGTGGGTTATCAGGGCAAAAAGCTCTCAAGTACACTGGTATTGTTGGGCACTATTTTGGGGTTGACGGGGTGTTTTCAACAAACGGCAAAACCTTTAGCCCCTGTGCAAGAGGAAGCTATCCCAGTCGATTGGGAAACATTGGCTGATACCTATGACACCCCGATGCCTTTTCCTGTTCTGGAAAAATTAAAATCGAAGGCTCAGATGGCTTACCAAGATGGCGATTACCAAGCGACCCATCTGCTGCTCGATCAAATGTTCCGTGTGGATTCTCAGCGGCCAGATGTGATGGCGCTAAAAGGATGGGTGTATTGTCAGCAAGCAGAATATGATGAAGCTCAGTTGTGGTTGCAGCGAGCACGTGGCTATCTTCACGCGGAAGATAAATACGATAAGTTGCTTAAACAAGCGGAGGTGGGTTGTCAGTAATCTCTTATTGCATGATAGCCAGTGTAGGTGATCAGTTACACTGGTTATCACCTCTACCGTATTTATTTTTTAGCATTTGCAGTAAATAATGCTTATCAAGATGACGAAGTGTAAGACTGCTTAAGTATTTTCGCCTCCAAACATTATCATTGGGACTCTTGTTCCTTTCATTTGTCGCAAACTTCCATTAAGCTCCCGTACCACATTGGCACCCTTTAGGGTGATCAATGTATGACTGACATTGAAGGCTCCAATTTTGATGGGGTTTATTGCGGTAGAAAGTGAGGGTGACTTCATAAGGGTATACATTTGAGTTGACACTCTGTCGATTTAAAGTGCATTGACTTTCTGAAGTGACCTTATTTCTTCTTTCTGCGTCTTCTGTAGCTTTCAACTGAACACCCTCTTGAGAGACTTTGGGGATGCTCGATGGGGTTCAGCTTGTAGGGAGAAAACTATGTCTCACCAGGGTCAAGTAACACTGCAAAGAAACTTTGCATACATTATTAAAATCTGCTTCGTTGCTGCGCTGGGTGGTCTGCTCTTTGGGTATGATACCGCCGTTATTTCAGGGGCTATTGGTCCTTTAACAAACCATTTTGACTTGGATAGCATGCAAAAAGGGTTTGCTGTTTCAAGTGCTTTATTGGGATGTATAGCCGGTGCGCTAGGGGGAGGTGCTATCGCTCTGAGATTAGGGCGTCGAGCAGCTTTGTTGGTTGCTGCAATATTATTTGTCATTTCTGCCATCGGTTCAGCGTTGGCTGAATCATATACCTTCTTCGTTTGGCTTCGTGTGATTGGTGGCATTGGGGTTGGATTGGCCGCTGTTGTTTCACCCATGTATATGTCAGAAGTTGCTCCGAAAGACTATCGCGGCCGGACCATTACCATGTTCCAACAGTCCATTGTGATTGGTCAGTTAATCGTTTTCTTCGTCAATTTCTTAATTGCAAAAGGGATGACAGAAGTTTGGATTGAAGATTTGGGATGGCGCTGGATGTTGGGGTCTGAAGTCATCCCTGCGGCGCTTTTCTCAATACTGTTATTCTTTATTCCTGAATCACCTCGTTGGTTGGTTTTGAAAGGCAGAACGGCTGAAGCAAAAGCCGTATTAGCAAAAATGTCAAACCAGCAACACGCCGAAGAACTGGTTGCGGACATTGAAGCGTCGCTTTCATCTGACAACAAATCGAAAGGTGAGCAGATCAGTCTTCTACACCCTGTCATGTTGCCAATCGTAATATTGGGCACCTTTATTTCTGCCGCTCAACAGGTTACCGGCATTAATGTCGTGTTTTATTACGCCCCCGAAATTCTAAAACCCCTTGCTGGTGGCACAGAAAACGCTCTTTTTCAAAATGTGTTCATTGGGCTCGTATCGGTTGTTGGGGTCTGCATAGCATTATTTTTGATTGACCGTGTTGGGCGTTTGCCGTTGATGAAGTGGGGAACGTTGGGCTGTATTCTCAGTATGGGTGCTGTTGGTTATATTGTATCCAGTGATACCTTTGGCTATTCCGCCATTGTTGCACTTTGTATGTATACGCTTTGCTTCCAAGTGTCTTGGGGTTGTACCTGCTGGACGATCATTTCAGAGATTTTCCCTAATTCTATTCGCTCTAGAGCGATGGGAATTGCCGTGGGCGCGCAATGGTTCATGAATGCAGTAGTCAGTCAAACGTTCCCAATGTTGAACGGAAGCGAGTTTTTGAATGAGCACTTCAACGGCGGATTCCCATTCTGGATGTACGCCATTATGTCGACGATTTCTATTATTGTCGTCATGAGGTTCTTGCCTGAGACAAAAGGGGTTAGTTTAGAAAAAATGCAAATCTTGATGGCCAAGCGCTTTGGGAAGACCCAGCACTTGTCAGAAGAGAACTTGAAAGAAGCTAAAGGGCAAGCATAAAACTGAAACCGGTGTGTACTCAATTAATAGATAATTAAAGGGGCTGAGCAGCCCCTTTTTTGTTCGCTACACTCTATTTAATCTACCTTCTCATCGTTTGTTATTTGTACTGATTGATTATAATACTCAGGGTTGCGAGTACTGTGGGTGCTTCTTTCACGATCTGGTTTGGAATAAAGCTGATCCTAACAACGTTCTGTTTACTTTCTTCTTGAATCTGTAGTTGATCCAGTAAGTGGCTGTTGTGTTTTATGCGATCCGAACAAGCCGATCCTGTGCTGACGCAAACCCCTTGTTTATCTAACTGGCTCTGAATAAGTGCCCCTGAGATCTTATCCGTTAGCAATAACGTCGTGCCAGGAAGACGAGAGCAATTTTGACCAACGATTGTTAAAAAGGGGTGGTCAGATAATAATTGTTGCTCAAAGGATTGATGCGCATTACGCTGATCTTCGAGATTGTTCATATCTTGACATCTTTCTTCCAGAGCAACACGCATGCTGTAGGCACCTAATACATTGATTGTACCGCCTCTTTTTCCAAATTCTTGTCCACCGGCTTTTTGCAATGGCAATACGGCGTTCATGTCACGAGCAAGCAAAAAACCAATGCCAGGAAGTGCCCCAAACTTATGACCAGAACCAACAGCAAAATCGGCTTGGCTAGACTGAAAGTCAAAGGGTATTTTTCCGATCCATTGCGTTGTGTCTAAAGCCAGTAACAGTGAATGCCGTTTTTTTAGCTCGGAAAGGCGCTGGATATTCTGCAATATACCACTCTCATTGTGTGCAGCGTGTAGCATAATGGCACCAATGGATTCTGTAAGAATGTTCTCTTCAAGGTGATCGAAGTCTAACTCACCTGTTGATTTGTATGATAAATAGCAAACTTGATCCGGTTCAAACCATAGCTTGATTGCTTCACGCACTGCGGGATGTTCTGCTGCAGAAGTGAGCAATCGTTGTTGGGTTCCAAGGCGTCGAGATAAATTAAATAACGTTAATAGAATGGACTCGCTTGCCCCTGATGTGAAAATCAACTGAGCTGAATGAGCACCTAGCATTCTTGTGATCGCTCTGCGAGATGTTTCTAAGACATCTTGTGCATGCCGACCCGCTTGATGAATGCTGTTGGGGTTTGCTAGAGGAATATTGTGCTCTAGAGAGAAAATATCCGAACAGGTTGTGGTTGTCATAGGAAAGGTTGCATTGCAATCCGCATAAATCATAAAAGCTGTCCTTGCACTTTATAAATAAGTTGAATAAATGAAATGGTTAATACTGCTAGGATTGATCTTCTTAGGAGCAATTCATTCATACGCTGACTGATGGTTGCCCCTATTTTGCTCATAATGATAATAGCGGGTGTGATGCCGATGACCCATAACCATGGAACGGTATCCTGAATCAGTCTCGGAATTAAGCCACTGCTGACCGACAGTAAACCGATTAATCCAGCAGAGGCAATCATTAGTTTAAGTGGAATACCCAGAAAATAAGCAAAAAAAGGTATGAAGAAAAAGGCACCACCTTGCCCAATGATGCCGTTTAGCCCTCCAATAAAAAAAGCAAATAACGTTAGAATGGTTTTATCAAATTTAAGCGACGTAGGTTGAATCGGGATGAAATTAAATGCAATTGACATAACAAGCATCGTGCTGAAAACAAGCAAAATGATAAAATCATTCCACCCTGTCATGAGAAAAGCAGTTAAAAATGCGCCTGCTGCCATAGGTAATCCTAACATCCACCCTATATTGGATTTCAGTGACAACTTGCGATGAAAGTACCAGCTGCATGATGCACTGACAAATCCCTGTGCAGCAGTAATGCCTGTAATTTCAGTTAGAGTGAGGGTTGATTCAGGAATAAGTGGGGCAAATATAATCAGCAAGGGAGCTAGAATAACGCCACCCCCTAAGCCTAAAAAACCCGCTAAAAACCCTGAAACACAGCCCAATATGAAAATAAAGAAAAAAGTCATCATTAGGGTGTCACTGTTACAGTAAAAGGTTGATCTAGATTAGCTTGTTCTAATGTCCCAAGCACAATAGGTGTGGAATACTCATCTTGATTCAGTAGGGAAAGGACTTCATTGGTTTTATTAGGCGAGACTGCAATGAGTAATCCTCCATTGGTTTGGGGATCATTCAGTTGGCATTGTTTTTCATAGGAAACTTGATAATCAACCGCTTCCCAATAACGTTGATGGTTTTTATCTGCCAATCCTTGAGGCAGTAATACTTGGTGAGAGAGTTCTATAGAGTTTTCTAACCAAAGAAGACTCTGATATGACAGTGAGACATGTAGCCTATTCTCACTTAGCATGTTCATAAGGTGCCCAATTAACCCTAAGTCGGTGACATGAGTCATCGCATGAATGTCGGGTAGACCTCCCAAGGTCTCGCCTATCACGTTAAGAGCGGTCACAGATTGATGCAGCACTTCGCGTTGAGGCGATTGTAATAATCCAAGCTTTTCAGCATTTGATAAAATACCATTGCCCAGTGGTCGAGTGAGTATGACAACATCGCCTTCTCTTGCGCCTTGATGAGTTTTGAGGTGATGTCTTGCCACCGATCCAACAACGGAGAGCCCCATTAACGGCTGAGCGTTCTTAATTGTGTGCCCGCCAACATTAGTGGTTAGACAGCGATCTAAAACATCTTTACCACCTTGAACCATCATTTTGACGGTATCAAGTGGCAGGACACCTAGAGGAAACGCTAAAACGGTTGTAACGTATTCAGGTCGTCCACCCATCGCATAAACAGCGTTTAAGGCAGCCGCAGCTGCCGCTTGCCCAAAGGTAAAAGGGTCGTTGACAATCGGAGAGAAAAAGTGAGTGTTCAATAGATCGAAATAAAGGCCGCGGTCAATAATGGCTGAATCATCACGGTGAGAAAAATCATCACTGCTCAGTGAGTTAGAAAAAAAATTTTCATTTGTTATAAGTAGATCATCTAATACGCTGGGTTCAATTTTAAAGCCGTCTCCATTGGGCGTGATAAAATCCATTAATTTGACGTTATTTTGCAGTGCTCTCACATTTATCATTTTTCTATACCCTGTTCTATGAATGGTTAATAGAAAATAAACGTAAAAATGCTTTGTATTGATTTTTTTAAAATGACGATTTACAAACAGCAATAATCCATACTAGGCTGCCAGTATTTGATATTACTGAAGGCTTGTAGAATTTTATTTCGTATTAACGAAATGAAAAATATAAGGCAGGAAAGAATTTCGGTCGGACAAATACTTTATCGAAAAATGAAAGATTAGCTTTGTACGCAATCGTCTGGTTTCTTAATAATTCTATTTCAGCTGTATTATTCATGTTATAGCTTCTTGTCTAGGTATTCAGTCTTGTTTACTGGCAAGCATACTGATTGCTCATCGTCCGTATGCATGAGCCCTATTGGAATAGAATATTGTTGTTATGCTGTCATCCCACACAACAGTGTAGACCAATGCACATACAATTCTTCAATGAAACGGCAGAATGATTCGAATTGACTACTCTTTCTAGTCTGTTTTCTAGACGCTAAGTCCGAAATATTTAATGCTGAAGCGACGTCTATGGTGTGGGATAAAGCGAGTGTGGTAGCAATATCGTCTTGCTAAGGAGAGGGAACTCGCAGCGTAAATAAGTGAGCTAAAAAGTGGGTTGAATGGCTTGTAGCCGTTAAAAGTCACAGCTCAAGCTTTGCTAATTAGAGTCACTCCTTACCTGTTAAGGGCTGCAAATAAAGGACAATCAGGTTTGTTGTTGATGGGGGTTATTGCGTTTTAAAACAAGCGTTTGATTTTTTGAGAGCTATTTGTCAACATTTGGCGTAAAAGTAAGTCTATATAGCATAACAGGTCCGATATTTGCCGGATCTTTACCTTACCGGGACAGGAGGGTGTATGGCAGAGTACCAAGCGCCATTGCGAGATATGCGATTTGTGCTGAATGAAGTGTTCGAAGCTAGAAAACGCTGGCAGCGATGGACATCTCTTGGTGATCAGGTAGATCCTCAAACCGTCGATGCCATTTTGGAAGAAGCCGCAAAGCTGTGTGCTCAGGAAATTGCACCTCTTAATCGCAGCGGTGATGAAGAAGGCGCCAAGCGCCAATCGGATGGCCAAGTGTCGACACCTGCGGGTTTTAAGGAAGCCTTTAGACACTTTGCTGAAGGTGGTTGGCAAGCACTGGGCGGTGATCCTGAATACGGCGGTATGGGGATGCCAAAACAGCTTACCGTGCTGATTGAGGAAATGCTTTATGCGGCTAACAGCTCTTTTGCTTTATACCCTGCTTTAACAGCAGGTGCATGTTTAGCTATTAATACGCATGCATCTGAAGCCCTCAAACAGCAATTTTTGCCAAAGTTGTATGAGGGAACCTGGGCAGGTTCAATGTGTTTAACCGAACCTCATTGCGGTACGGACCTCGGTTTGATTCGTACGAAAGCCGAACCTTCGGCAGAGGGTACCTATAAGCTCACAGGTACCAAAATATTTATCACCGGTGGTGAGCACGACCTCAATGAAAACATCATTCATTTGGTGTTGGCCAAATTGCCAGATGCCCCGTCAGGTTCTAAAGGCATTTCATTGTTCCTTGTCCCCAAAATGTGGGTTAATGAAGATGGGTCGTTAGGCGAAGCGAACGGTGTTACCTGTGGCTCTATCGAACATAAAATGGGCATTAAAGGCTCAGCAACCTGTGTGATGAACTTTGATGATGCTCGTGGTTTTATCGTGGGAGAGCCTAATAAAGGCCTAGCGGCCATGTTCACCATGATGAATTACGAGCGGCTATCCATCGGTTTGCAAGGCGTTGGCAGTGGCGACATGTCTTATCAAACGGCCGCTCAGTACGCGAAAGATCGAGTTCAGGGACGTTCACCTGCTGGGGCTCAGTATCCAGATAAAGCAGCTGATCCGATCATCGTTCATCCAGATGTGCGTCGTATGTTATTGACCATGCGTGCGTTCAATGAAGGTGGACGAGCCTTTGCTCAATATGCAGCCTTGTATTTGGACAGCGCTAAATATTCAGAAGATGCCGATGAAAAAGCGTTAGGGGAAGCCATGCTGGCGTTATTGACGCCCGTCTGTAAAGCTTTCTTCACTGATAAAGGGCTGGACGCCACTGTGCTTGGCCAGCAAGTGTTGGGCGGGCATGGATACATTTGTGAATGGGGGCAAGAGCAGCTTGTCCGGGATGCACGCATTGCACAAATATACGAAGGAACGAACGGCATTCAAGCATTGGATTTGATGGGCCGTAAAGTGGTGGCGAATGACGGTGCCTATTACAAGCTCTTCTCAAAAGAAGTACGCCAATTTGTTGAGAGCGTTGAACTGGACAGCGCCCTGCGTCCTATTAGTTCAATTCTGGGTGACTTTCTCACTGAGCTGGATAATGTGACCGATCGTATCATTGAGCGAGCCAATCAAGATCCAAGAGAAATTGGAGCTGCATCCGTCGAATATCTACATGCCTTTGGCTTGGTGGCTTATGGGTTTATGTGGGCAAAAATGGCGCAGGTGGCTTTGCCTCACCAAAATGGACCTGAATCCGATTTCTATCGTGCTAAGGTGGCCGTTGCGAAGTTTTATTTCGCTAAGATACTGCCTCAGGTGCAGGGTTTAATTGCATCAATCGATGCGGGTGCGGGGGTTTTGTTCGGTTTGGATGAAGCGCAATTTTAAAGCAGTTCTGCCGCACAGCTTGAGGGAAATAAGCTGTGCGGTTGTTCGATGTTTAACACATGCGACGAATGGCTTGATATTGCTCGGAGCGCAGTCGTGGACCGTATTGGGCAACCACAGATGCTGAGGTCAGGCTCGCCAGTTCACCGGCTTGCTCAAAGCTCATGCCATGCGTCACGCCATAGAGAAAAGCCCCAGAAAAATTATCCCCTGCGCCATTTGTGTTGATGGCTTTTACGCGGTGTGGAGCGATGCGAATTTCACGATCGGCATCCAAAATCATAGCGCCATCAGCCCCTAAAGTGACGACGAGTGTTTTGGTAAGCGCTCGTAATTCGCGAATGCCGTCTTGTAGATTTTTGCTGTCCGCCCACTCTCTGGCTTCTACTTCATTGCAAAACAGAAGGTCAACGCCTGCTCCTAGAATATCAGCCAGTGCATCTTTGTATTGAATCACCATTAAAGGGTCTGAAAAGGTCATGGCGGTTTTGCCGCCTGCCGCTTCGGTGATTTGGCGGGCGTGAATGGCTGCATCAACAGCGTTAGGGTTGGAAGCTAGGTAGCTTTCGATAAAAAAGTATTCTGTATCAGCCAGAGCATTTTGGTCTAATCGTTCAAATGATACGTCAGCAGCGACGCCAAGGCCTACGTTCATGGTGCGCTCCGCATCGGGTGTGAGCATCACAACGCACTGACCGGTATAACCATCCGCATGACGGACCTGTTGGTTATAGCCAACGCCCGCCTCTGATAAGCTGTGCAAGAATTGATCGCCAGCGGCGTCCTCACCTACAGCACCAGTGTAATAGGCCTGGCCACCAAAGTTTTGCAAAACAATGACGCTGTTAGCAGCAGAACCACCACAGCAGCAAATTTTCGGTGCATAAGCGGTATTGAGAGCTTGGTTGAGCTGGCTTAGGCCCTCGGAATCTAACCGGGTCGTTTGCCCTTTGGCTATTTGATGCTGAACCAGAAACTCGTCCGACACGTCGTATTCAGTGTCGAGCAAAGCGGTACCAATTGCATAAACCTGATACGTTTTCATGAAATCCCGTTAGTAGAAGGCAAACGGGGCAACATTGTACGGGGTTAGTGGGGTTTTGTCAGTCTTTAATGGGCTAAATCGCTTAAAAAAACTGAATCTAGGTCAACTCCCCCTTAGATGATGTATGCGAATACTTGCTTATTCTGAAGGGGAGGCGAAGCCAGTTAGTCCTTAGCGGGATCCGTTTGGTTAATTTGGTGTTGTGCTGCCAAAAAGCTTTGTAACGTTTTGGTCTTTTTGCCCGGCCAGCAACGAATGTATTTTTGGAAGAAAAGGTTGTTCGGCACTCGAATAAGCTCATCCCCAGAAGGCTGCTCCGGATCATCGCTAATAGCCCTTAAGGTCGTAAACATGACATTAATGCCCACCACCCGGCCTCTGATAACAATCACCGACGAAGTGTCTTGAATTTCAATTTCATCCCCAATTCGAAAAGGCGATAAGACCACCAAGAAAATAGAGCAAAGTACATTACTTAAAACACTCCAAACGGCTACAAACCCAATGGCTATTAACACTAAAACAGCAGAAAGGGCTGTCCATAAGCTGGCAACGGATACCCCAAAGAAACCCAGTATGATTAAAAAGCTGGTAATCAGGATCAACCATTTCGCAATGGTGTAGACAGTGGCTTTTAATTGGTCGTGGATATAACCACGTTTTGCGAGTGTGCCCAGACTGCGTTTTAACAGCCGGATCACGCTCCACGCAATCATTAATGTGACACAAGCCTTGCCCAACGCAACCAGAGACTGCCCGGTTGGGGAGGTCAAAAACAGGTCGATGGTTTCCAAAAGACGTAAACTCCACAAAGGTTGTCATTCAGACCGAATCATAATGGTTTTTACTGTTCAGGACACCTGTTACTTATGCCGTCAGTGTCTCAATCACCCGAGTAGCCAACCCCTTTCCGTGGCTCCTGAACCGCGCTAGGCGACTAACAAGGTTATCAACAATTTTTGTCGATAGCTTTTAACATAGCCTGTTAATAAGTTGTTGGTAAAGGTGGCAACCCCTACAGAATTTAACTCTACGAAAGCCTGGGTGTTAATTGCACACAGGAAAGAACCACCCGACATGGTTAGGCAGGTGGGGTGACCCTTTGGGCGGCACTGTATGCCCAAAAGAACCAAAATGGAATCTTACGTATGCGGTATCGAGTCCGTTGAAGCATTAAAGCATCGAAGGGTTTGATTTGTACCTGACCTCTATCGTTGATCTAGCCCTTTATAGAAGACGAATCCAGCAGTCGCATTTCTTCTTCATAATCAGTGAGCTGAAATACAAGAAAGAAATGAATATTCCAAGAGAATATTCTTAAATGATTTAACGCAGTTCAGGTAGGGGTACTCGGATGTCAGTAGAAGTTATTTCCGTAAAAAACAATCATTTGTGGGTTGGGAATCCGTTAGCAGAACAACACCGGCTTCGATATCGGGAAGTTATTCAGCGACAACAATGGTCTGTGCCTCACTTCGAAGATATGGAGTTTGATCAATACGATACTCCAGCAGCACTTTATATTGTCAAACGTCATCCTCAATTTGGGGTAGTAGGTGTCATCCGACTTTGTGGAACGGATAGACCCTATATGTTAAGAGAAAAATTTTCATTTTTAGTCGATGGTAAGTCGCCTCAATCCGCAACGGTTTGGGAAGCAACAAGGTTGTGTGTAGATCATCGCTTACCCGGCTATGTGCGTAGTGATATTAAGGCAGAATTAATACTTTCTATGTTGCAGTTGGGGTTGGAAAAACATAAGCGGTCGGTTGTAGGCTTTATGCCACTGTTATTTTGGAGAACGGTGTTTAAACAGATCGGGTGCCCATACGCTTGGTTAGGCAATGCTCATCAAATTGATCAAGGTTTAAAAGTTCGAGCGGGAATAATTAATATAAAATCCGCTCTTTCAGCCATGAAAGAACACGCCATTGAAGAGACTCTAGCATAAAGAGGTTTTAGATTAGGCTGGATAGGGCATCGTTAAATGTAAGGAACTCCGTATTCTGTCTTTGGGTGCACCGAATGATAATAATGCACCCACATATTAATGATAAAAAAAGGTATCGGAATGAAAAAAGAACAATGCTTTCACGCACTATTAATCGCTTCAATTTTACCTTTAGGTTCTACCGTTATGGCAGAAGAATGGCCCATTAATAACCGTTGGGGCGCTGCAGGTTTTACCTTTGCGGAAGACTTTGATGGCGACGGTCTGACCGATATAGCAACGGCAATAGGCTCATCGGTATATATGAAGTTTAATCAACACGGACGTTTCCATACCGAAGTGTGGGATGTCGATAATCAGTGGGGTGTGGCTTCTCATTCGTTATCCGGTGATTTCACGGGTGATGGCTGTCCCGATATTGTGTCTTTTGTTGGGGATAAAGCTTACATCAAAATCAATAAAGGCGATCGTTTTGTCAGTAAAACCTGGAAGGTTGACCCTCAGTGGGGCGGTGGAAATTATACCTTTGCAGGGGATTTCAACGGTGATGGCATTGATGACGTTGCTTCCATGTTAGGTGGCAAAGCCTTAATGAAATTGAGTACAGGGAGAGGTTTTCGAAGTGAGACTTGGGATATAGATCCTCATTGGGGAGCAGGCACCTATACATTTGCAGCTGATTTTAATGGTGACGGACTCGCGGATATAGCCACCATTATTGGTGATAAGGTTTATGTGAAGTCGAATACCCGCCGAGGGTTTATCACAAAAGTGCTACCCATTACCCCTCAGCTGGGTGGCGGGACCTATACCTTCGCAGATGATTTTAATGGCGATGGTATCGCAGACATTCTCTCTTTCTCTGGTGCAAAAGCCTTTATGAAATTTAATCAGTTCATAGGCTTTATTAATGATGAGTGGACGGTTCCAGCGTTATGGGGAGCAGGTGTTTATACCTTCGTTGGTGAATTTAATGGGGATAATCGCTTGGATGTTATTTCACTTAGTGGTGGTAAAGCCTATGTGAAACTAAACTCAGGCAGCTCTTTCTACTAAGCGCTTTCTAAAGCTAGCGGTCTTATTTTTGTAGCGCGCAACACTCTTAAGCGTATAACGCTTAAGAGTGTTTCACATCAGCAATCGGATTACGTTAATCCGCTTGAAGCTTAGAGGGAGCTACTCGTTTGAATAAGCGTTTCTTAACTCTTTTTTGAATCAGATAAACCAAGGTCAATAAAAACCTAAAGAGGGCAAATTTTACACAAAATCCTAAATAATGTCCTTTTTTAAACTCAGGGTTAAACTTGAAAAAGAAAGCTTCTTCTTTGTTTCTGGGTTCTATATCAAAAGAATCAACTGCGACGAGGTCTTCTGTGATAAAGAAAGGCGAGTTGGTATTTTGTACGGGTTCCATTTTCCAATGATCGATTACCTTTTGTAAGACAATGGCTTCCTCGCAGTTAGGGTCTTGGTAGTTTGGCGAGGGGTAAAACTTTGAAGCAAATTTAGCAGAGCTTGCATACAAGTTGGGGCTGGTAATAAAGCCGACGCCATAGGTATCGCAACGAGAGTCAAATAAATATTTCAGGCATAACGATAAATAAGTAGGGAAAACGATATTGCCGCCATGTCGACCCGGCAGTATACCCACGACGCCTTGAATGGCTCGTACTCGTTTTTGGTTGAGTTTTATATATATGATTTTAACAAAACAATAACCAATAGGGTTTTCACCTTTATAGATTAAGCAAGCGATGTTGTCATCGTCAGCAGAATCACGAAAAACCTTATCAATTTGCTCTGCTCGGCTTTGATTGTGATCGAAAATACGCTTATCTAACGCAATGATCTCGTTTACGAGATTATTATATTCGGTCAATTTGGCAGAAGACCGTTGTAAGGTTTTTTTCTGGATACGATTGAAATCCTTCATGGTAAAACCGTCTTTTGTTTTTATTGATCAGAGGCAAAATTTAAACCAACCCATTGTTTTTAGGAATACACGCAGGGTAATCAATGAAGCCCTTCACAGTGATATAAGAATAATGGTGGAGTAAGGAGGGAGCTCATGTGAGCTGAAGCTTCATAAAGAAGCCCCAGCTTAATACGAGGGATGATCAGAACGGAATATCGTCGTCAAAATCATCAAAGTTAGGGACGCCTGCTGGAGCAGGTTGTGGCTTGGGTTGCTGCTGCATGCCCGCATTTTGTTGAGGCTGCTGCATGCCGTTGCTTTGTTGATTTGGGTTAAAAGGTGCTTGCTGAGGCGCTTGCCCATAACCCCCTTGATGAGCAGGTTGTTGCGGTTGCTGCATGCCGCCTTGGTTAGGCATGCCGCCGCCAAAAGCTGCTGCTTGAGGTTGCTGCTGTGGCGCACCCATGCCGGCTTGTCCAAAATTTTGCCCATCCATCCCGGCGTTGCGAGAATCCAGCATGGTCATGTCGTTGGCGACGATCTCAGTGGTGTAACGTTTAACGCCGTCTTTTTCCCATTCGCGGGTTTGCAGACGGCCTTCAACATAGGCTTTTGAGCCTTTTTTCAGGTACTGAGACATGATTTCAGCAAGACGGCCATAAGCCACAACGCGGTGCCACTCGGTGCGATCAACGCGTTGTCCAGTATTTTTGTCGTTGTAACCTTCGTCGGTTGCAAGACTGAGGTTGCATACGGCACTGCCGTTTGGCATGTAGCGAGACTCAGGGTCACGGCCCAGAGTTCCAATGATAATAACTTTGTTGACGCTGCCACGAGCCATGAATGATCTCCAAATCGTCGATATCAGAAGTCGCTTAAGGGCGTAGGCTGTCGTAGGCCAAACGCGGATCAAAGAGCGCTTTATCAATCTTTAAATAAGCGGCGGATTCTTCGGGTACCCAATTGACTTCAGCTACACCGGGTAGAGCCCCAAGTGTTGCTTTGAGTTCCTGAGCTTTGTGGGTTACTTCCGTCGGCACCGCTAACCGGTACCCCGTCAAATGTTGAGGACGACGCATGAAACAGGCGACCACCCACCATAGGCCAACCACCGCTGCTAATGCATACAGGGTGGGGAGTGTACCCCATTTTTCCAGCGACCATCCACCCATGGCACCCCCTAAAAAAGCCCCAAAGAATTGGCAACTGGAATAAATACCCATTGCGGTTCCTTTGGCACCTGCAGGTGATAATTTACTCACTAAAGAAGGCAGACTGGCTTCGAGCCAGTTGAAGGCCATAAAAAAGAGAATGCAGCTGACAATCAACGGGGTTTGTTGGGCATGGGAAACCGTCATGATCAGCATGGACACGCCCAACAGTGCAATGGCACCCAGCATGACGGTTTTCATTTTGCGTTTTGATTCTGCAATAACAATGAAAGGGACCATTAACGCGAACGCAATGAGCATGACCGGCAAATAGACGAAGCCATGTTTGCTTGCGGGCAGATTCATGGTGGCAGCGACCCAGTGAGGAATGATCAAAAAGAGCGCGACCAGGGTGCCATGTAAGACAGCAATGCCTAGGTTTAGTCGCAGCAACTCAGGGTTAGAGAGGACCGCTCCAAATAGGCGTGCACTGGTTTGTTGTTCTCGGTGTTGCTTTTGAGCGACGGGAGTCGGCACCCAAAAGAGAACAATGAGAATACCGATCAATGCCATCGCGGTGGTTGCCCAGAAAAGGCCCGGCAATCCATTAAAGCTGGAAAGGCTTGGACCAATCATCATGGCCAGTACAAAGGAAAAACCAATGCTCAAGCCAATTACAGCCATAGCTTTGGTGCGCTGCTCTTCTCGTGTGAGATCGCTGAGCAATGCCATGAGAGTGCTGGCGATCGCTCCGGCACCTTGAAGCACTCGACCGGCGATGAGCATGGTCATGGACGTGGCTGATGCGGCAACGGCGCTTCCGAGGGCAAACACCAGCAACCCACCAATGATAATGGGCTTTCGCCCAATGCGATCAGACGCCCAACCCAATGGGATTTGCAAGAGCGCTTGGGTTAACCCATAAGCGCCAATTGCAAATCCAATCAGCGTAGGGGTTGCAGCGCTGTAGTTTTCTGCATAAAGTGCCAGGACGGGCATCACCATAAAGAGGCCCAGCATGCGTATCGCATATAAAACAGCCAACGAAGAAGTGGCGCGTTTTTCTTGAGAACTCCAGATCATGGGGCAGAACATACACCTAAGAAAAAATGAGCAAGCATTGTATCAGCGAGAAGCTGAGAATCCACACAAGCACTTTTTTTTGTTCGTAAACTTTCTAAAATGACGGCATTTAGTCAGTAAATAATTATTAAAAGTGGGGGTGGAAGTCGATATGGACATCGCAACGAATATTGTTAGCGGTCAGAAAACGTACTTCTTAGGTCAGAAAAACATCCAAAACTCCCTGATGCTTGGCCATTTGCAGCAACGGCTTGGCTATCGGGTACCCCTTTATGATCAGATGGATCAGTTGCCATCCGAAGTGGGGTGGGAAGATCGAGTGCTGTTGCTAGACTGCCAAGGCATGCGTGTGTCTCGATGTACGCAGTTGCTTGAGTTCCTCAGCAATCAGGGTGTGTCGAAAGTCGCTCTGGTGAATGCAGAAGAAAGTGGAACACTTGAACAGCTCATTGTGTGGCCAGTGCTCGTCGGTATTTTTTACAAAGGCTGTAGCGTTGCGCAGATTTGTAAAGGCATTCATGCGATGGCCCGAGGTGAATATTGGTTCAGCCGACGCGTCATGCAGCACTACCTACAGCAGCATCGACGCACACCTAATAAATCGCGTGAGATTCTAGGTCGGTTGACGCGTCGCGAACGGCAAATTCTGCGTTTAACGGCAACAGGTGCTAAAAATGCGGAGATTGCAGCGGCACTCAACGTAAGCGCGCATACCGTCAAAACCCACATGTATAACTTGTTTAAAAAGTTGAGTGTGGCGAATCGCATTCAGGCCATTAACTGGGCCAAGGAATACTTACACGATTTGGAGGCTGATATGGCTTAATGACTTGTATCTGCCGTGCTGACTAATCGAAACTTATTGGTTGTGTGGTCGTATTGAAATAACACAATGACTGTGTTGAGCGGTTATGCCGCTCATCGGAAAGCGTAACCCCTGTCAGAAATAAGCTTGAAGCTTGGAGATCAGCTGATATACTGCTGGTCTTTTGTCCAGTACTTTGAATCTCTTTCTCAAGACGCACTGCCCAAAACTATCGGGCTGAAAAACGCGTCAACCTTGGATGTGTTAAATGGCTAGCCTGATCAAAGTGCGCGGTGCTCGCACGCACAATCTAAAAAACGTTGATATTGATTTGCCACGTGATCAGTTGATCGTGATTACGGGGCTCTCGGGGTCAGGAAAGTCGTCATTGGCTTTCGATACGCTTTACGCGGAAGGACAGCGTCGTTATGTCGAATCCCTATCGACGTATGCGCGTCAATTCCTGTCAATGATGGAAAAGCCGGATGTGGATCTGATTGAAGGCTTATCTCCAGCCATTTCGATTGAACAAAAAACCACCTCTCACAACCCGCGTTCAACCGTGGGCACCGTTACGGAAATTTATGATTATTTGAGATTGTTGTTTGCCCGAGCAGGAACACCTCGATGCCCAACACATGAAGAGCCGTTAGAAGCTCAAACGGTGACGCAGATGGTTGATCAAATCTTGAGTCAACCAGAAGGCAGCAAAGTGATGCTGTTAGCGCCCGTAGTGCAAGACCGAAAGGGCGAGCACCTGCATGTATTTGAACAGTTAAGGGGGCAGGGGTTTGTTCGAGTACGCGTCGATGGCTTACTGGTAGACCTTGATGATGTGCCATCGCTGGATAAGCGTCGTAAACACAGTATTGATGTTGTGGTGGATCGTTTTAAGCTGCGACGCGAGCATCAACAGCGTATAGCAGAATCCTTGGAAACCTGTTTAGAGCTTGCAGGCGGCATTGCGAAGTTGGCTCCGATGGAAGGAGAAGAGGGCGAAGAGCTGCTGTTTTCTTCTAAATTTGCTTGTACGCAGTGTGGCTATAGCCTTTCAGATCTAGAGCCTCGGATGTTTTCGTTTAATAACCCCGCAGGGGCTTGCCAAACCTGTGACGGTTTGGGGGTTGATCAATATTTCGACCCAGACAAAATCATTGTGGACGATGAGTTAACGCTGGCGGAAGGGGCAATTAAAGGTTGGGATCGACGCTCCGTGTATTATTTTCAACTGCTAGAAGCCGTTGCCAAGCATTACCGTTTTGATATTGACAAGCCCTTTGGGAAGCTGCCCAAAAAGGCACGTGATGCGATATTAAAAGGCAGCGGTAAAGAACCCATTTCTTTTGAATATGTCAGCAGTCGCGGCCATGTAACCCATCGTCAACACCCCTTTGAGGGAGTGATCCCTAATTTAGAGCGTCGGTATAAAGAAACAGACTCGCAAATGATGCGAGAAGAGTTAGCCAAATTCATTTCGCAAGCGGAATGCTCAGATTGCGGTGGCAGTCGTTTGCGTGTAGAAGCACGTAATGTATTTGTGGATGAACGCCGAATTTCTGATATCACGCAGATGCCTATTGGCCAAGCGTTTGAGTATTACCAAGAATTACAGCTGGAAGGCCGCAAGGGCGAAATTGCGAGTAAAATTCTAAAAGAAATCGGTGATCGATTGCGGTTCTTGGTCAATGTGGGCTTGGATTATTTGTCGTTAGAGCGCAGTGCCGACACCTTATCCGGTGGAGAGTCGCAACGCATCCGGCTGGCCAGCCAAATTGGCGCGGGGTTGGTTGGTGTAATGTATATTTTAGATGAACCTTCAATTGGTTTGCATCAACGCGATAACGATCGGTTGTTGAAAACGCTGCAAGAACTTCGAGATCTTGGGAATACCGTTATTGTTGTAGAACACGATGAAGACGCTATTCGAAGCGCTGACTTTCTAATTGATATTGGTCCCGGTGCGGGTGTGCATGGCGGTGAAGTGGTGGCTTCCGGAACGCCTGATAAAATCATGAAAGCCCGTAAATCTTTAACTGGCAAATATTTGTCAGGCAAAGAAGCCATCGAAATCCCTAAAGAAAGGTACGTGCCTCATGAAGAAGGTTGGTTATCTTTATATGGAGCGACGGGCAACAATTTAAAATCCGTTGATTTGCATGTGCCTCTTGGGTTAATGACCTGTATCACGGGGGTTTCGGGCTCTGGTAAATCCACCCTAATTAATCGTACGCTTTACCCCATTGCGGCACACAAATTAAATCGCAGCGGCTCTTTAAAGCCTGATCCTTACGACAGTATTGAGGGGCTTGAAGAATTAGATAAAGTCGTTGATATTGATCAAAGCCCTATCGGCCGTACACCTCGTTCGAATCCTGCAACCTATACTGGTATTTTTACAGCTATTCGTGAGCTCTTTTCAGGCACGCAAGAAGCCCGTTCTCGTGGTTATAAACCAGGACGGTTCAGTTTTAATGTGCGTGGTGGCCGCTGTGAAGCCTGTCAAGGCGACGGTGTGATTCGGGTAGAAATGCACTTTTTAGCGGATATATATGTGCCTTGTGATGTGTGCCATGGGAAACGCTACAATCGAGAAACGTTGGAAGTTCTCTATAAAGGAAAAAACATTCATCAAGTTTTGGATATGACCGTTGAAGAAGCTTGTGAGTTTTTTAATCCGATTCCTGCCTTGGCTCGCAAATTACAAACCCTAATGGATGTAGGTTTGAGTTACATTAAACTAGGCCAGAGTGCAACCACCTTGTCGGGAGGCGAAGCGCAACGCGTTAAATTGGCGCGGGAATTGTCAAAACGCGATACAGGCAGTACTTTGTACATTTTGGATGAACCGACAACCGGGTTGCATTTTCACGATATTAAGCAACTTCTAAAAGTGCTGCACGAGTTGCGCGACCGTGGTAATACCGTCGTCGTCATTGAACACAATTTAGATGTCATTAAAACCGCCGATTGGATTGTCGATTTAGGGCCTGAAGGAGGATCGGGTGGTGGTGAAATTCTGACAGAAGGTGCACCAGAAGAAATTGTGGCCTGCAAAGCCAGCCATACAGGAAGATTTTTAAAACCTTTATTACACAAGAAAAAATAATACTTTCCAAAACCCGTTGAGCCTTCTGGCTGTAACGGGTTTTTATGGAATCATCACCTAGCGGATAAACAATTTCATTGAGTGAATGTCTATTGGCTTCTGGCGCTCATAAAGCTGACTCAGAAGTTTGTTAATGTGAGTAAAGGACAATCGCTGCTCGTTGATATTGTCCAGATGGCTCGGTGTGTGTAATGGGACCATCAATGGATGCACCCAATAGAGCAACGTTTTCGTTAAACCAGTCAAGAGAACGGATGCGCGAAGCGCGTCGATCAGAATAGATGCTTTGTAAAATCAGCTCTCCTTCAAAATCGAAGACGCTGATGAAACCTTGTGGATCACTGAGGTCGCTGTTCGTTAACGCTCTTTTGAAGCCATTGTAACCTGCTATTGAAATGTTGCCATTGGGTGTTTGGATAACTGATGTTATAACGTCAGTTTGAGAAACATCTAGGTTAACACTATTGATCAGGTTAGCCTCTGCATCCAAATAATGAATTTGGAGATCATAATTTAAATAGTTCAATTGTTGGGATGCTTTAAGATCAAGACTGTTCATGACGATCGCGTATAGACCTTCCTTATATGCAATACCGCGTAAACCTTTTGCGTTCGTGCTGGGAAAAGCATAATAGCGATTCATTAACTCTCCATTGGATGAAAGTTGTGTAAAGAGGGTGAGATGTCGAATGTCGGATCTTTCTGAATGTCCTTTAATTGGGAGGTTAAATAACCTGTCTAAAACAGTCTTCATCTCATGACTGACATCAGAAACAGTCGTGATATTTTGATGTTCATCGAAAGCTAAATAACTCTGGTAGCTGTAGGGGTTTAAGCCATTGATGGCTGGTCGTAATTGTATGCTTAGGTCAACCTTTAGTTCTGCATTGATTCGAAAAAGGCTGCTGCCAAAGGCTGAACTCAGAAGATATAACTGACCGTTGTTTGGTATCAATTGAGCGTTGTGGTAACCGATTGAGCCGATGGCATCTGGGTTTTGAGTTTCGCTAGCAATTTCATAAGAATCTTGATCAACAGAATAGACTTTTCGAAAATCCTCAGGAATGTTGTATGTTAAGGCTTTGCTCGCTATATGTGTACCATTGACTTTATATTGGTGAAGTATGTAAGGAGTAAGTGTCATTTTTTCATGGGGTTGTGCTTCTAGGATATAAAGAATGCTTTGGGTTGGATCTGTATGATTAACATCAATGGCGATATCCAGTAACCCAGGGGTCGATGTGTTAGTCATGATGTTGATTAGGTCATTAGCCTTAGTATTGATTGTGCACTCAACTTTTTGTGCTGAATGCGAAGCGACAAATTGTTGGGTGCGTAAAACACAAAAATCACCCTTTGAATAGACCTTTACTTTTTCTATATCTTCTGAACAAGCCTCCGAGAAGGTGAAGAGTGCATAGTGATGGTTGGGGGAGTTGGGTACAAATGGAGAGGGTGCAGGGCAGGTAGTGGTTTTTTCTTCAATAAGGGTGGTCGAATCTTCATTGGAGCTGCTGTTGCTTCCGCCGCCGCAACTGATAAGTGTGGTCAGAAAAATAATGCTAGAGCTATAGCGGAGCAGTTGTGTAACGTTATTCATCCGTTGACGTCCTTAAATCCATTCGTTTTATATTTTTTATCGAAATTGTTAATTAGTACGTTTGCGTAATACTACCTTTTTTGTTTGATCTTATGAGAGGCTTAAATACGCCAGCTTAAAGCAGGATTAAGTCAATGTCGTTTTTTAATAGGCATCTTGGGTTTGAAGGAAGAAGGCTTGCTGGCAAGCCATTGGACGAATGTTTGAATCTCTGGGTGATTTAACAGTGCTTCTCGTGAGTTGTAGTGCATAGCCAGTTCTTTTTCAGAAAGCTGTTTGTGTATGTAACTATGACAGGGGCGACAGAGCCACAGCGTTTGAGTAATGCAGTCTTCTCGAGAAAATGTTTTTTTTATTTTGGTTTTCTGGTGTTGAGATTTAGGGATTAAATGGTGTCGTGTTAAGGGTTTTACGGCTCGGCCACAGAGTTCGCAGTGATTCGGTTTTGGAGGTAATGAAATCATGGATCAGTCATGGGCTCGTTTGGGGCGACTCATTGTGTTGCTCTAAAGCCCAAATGACATGCTCTTGAACTAAAGCGGAAGGAAAGTTTACTCGCGATCTTAAAGCAGAAATCACGTCAGGCGTGGTTGCGGCATTTCCTAAACCGACAGCTAAATTACGCAGCCAGCGTTCATAACCAATGCGTCGGATCGCTGAGCCTTCGGTTCTTTTTAGAAAAGTCGGTTCATCCCAACGAAATAAATCGCAAAGATCGGCTTGATCCAATTGATGGCGTGGGTGAAAGTCGGGTTCTGTCGTAGGCTTGGAGAATTTATTCCAGGGGCAAACCAGTTGACAGTCATCGCAACCGAAGACGCGATTCCCCATAGGTTTACGGAAATGCTCTGGAATTGGGCCTTTGTTTTCAATGGTGAGGTAAGAGATGCATTTGCGTGCGTCCAGTACATGAGGTGAAACAAAAGCTTGAGTTGGGCAGTAGGTTAAGCAAGCCGAACAGCTGCCACAGTGTAAGGCTTCAAAAGGGGAATCAATCGGTAAGGGTAAGTCAGTAAAGAGTTCCCCAAGAAAAAAATAGGACCCCGCTTTGGGGTTGATCGTCATGGTGTTTTTGCCAATCCAGCCAAGCCCTGCTTTTTGAGCTAATCCTCGTTCCAATATGGGAGCACTGTCCACAAAGGCACGATAACCATGCCCCCCGACCTGCGCTTCAATCTCTTTACCCAACTGTGTGAGGCGTTTGCGAATCAGTTTGTGGTAGTCACGGCCCAATGCATAACGTGACACATAGGCTTTTGATGGATGATCAAGTAATTTGAGGGTTTCGACTTCTGGTGCCATGTAATCCATTCTGGCAGAGATGATGCGGAGAGTTCCTGGATGCAATTGATCTGGGTGCAATCGCTTGTCGCCATGGGCGCTCATGTACTCCAATTCACCTTGATAGCCATTGGCTAGCCAACGTTTAAGGTGATCTCGATGGATACCTAAATCCACATCGGTGATGCCAATTTGCTGAAAGCCAAGTGCTCGACCCCACTCCTTAATGTGTTGGGCGAGATGGGCAAGCTGTTCAGAAGATAATGCGTGCTTTGGGGCGCTCATGAAAAAGACAAACTGGAATCCGAAACCAACATACCCTATTGTCTCCCGAAGTTCGCAGTTTGAAAAGGAAACAAGGACCCGTTATGACGTATTGGCATATCTCAGAGCAACTTTTACCCGCATTGTCGGTGTCAGAAGCAAGAGAAGTTGACCACCGTCTCAGTGAAAAGGTGGATGGCGGGCTGTATGGATTGATGACTTTAGCCGGGAAGGCAGCCTTTGAGTGGTTGCGAGAGGTTCATCCAGAAGTACAAACCCTAGGGATTCTCTGCGGTGCTGGGAACAATGGTGGAGATGGTTTGATCTTGGCCGCAACCGCACACCGAGCAGGGCTAGAGGTGTTTTTGTATACCTTGGGCGCGGATGAAGATCGTTCAACCTTATCGATGTCGGCTTTGCGAGAAGCTCAAGCAGCCGGGTTAACGGTACGTCATTTTGAAGGAGATTTGCCTCAAGCTGATGTTTGGGTGGATGCGCTGTTGGGAATCGGAGCAAAAGGAGAGCTGCGAGAGCCGGTGCGTACAGCTACTCAATTGCTTAATCGGCAAGAAGGTATATTGCTGGCGTTGGATGTGCCCACTGGTTTAGATGCCGACACGGGGTTGGCCGCTGAAGATTGTATTCATGCCGATGCGACACTCACTTTTTTATCGCCTAAGCGCGGCTTGCTAACGGCTGATGGGCGAGATTACGTAGGTGATTGCTTTATTGCGCCATTGGTGTCCGAAGTGGACCTTTGGGAAGCCACTCATGGCACCGACCATTGGTATTCACAATCAGTCTTATGGATGCCCCCTAGAAACCCTTTGATGCAAAATATTCACAAGCACCAAAGAGGCAGAGTGCTGGTGATCGGTGGTGATTATGGCATGGCGGGGGCGCCGGCTTTGGCGGCTGAAGCTGCGCTGGTTTCGGGAGCGGGTAAGGTCACCATTGCCACTCATACTGAGCACTTTCCAGCTCTTTTGGCTCACTGTCCTGAGCTTATGACCTGTCCTTTGGACGATTCGACCGATCAATTGCAAACGGCCATTCAAGAAGCTGACGTGATCGCCATTGGGCCTGGGTTGGGTCAAAGCGATTGGGCTGAACGAATTGTGAAAGCCGTTTGGGGGGCTGACTGTGCGGTAGTGTTGGACGCAGACGCGCTTAATTTGATGGCAAAATACCCTATTTTGGCAAAGCAACCGATTCAAACGCATAAGCGCTGGGTGATGACCCCCCATCCAGGTGAAGCGGCTCGCTTGTTGGGGATCAGTACGCAAGAAGGGCAAAACAATCGCTTTGATACCGTGCAAAAACTCTTTGAAAAATACCATTGCAGCGTGGTGTTGAAAGGGTCTGGCAGTTTGATTCGAACCTCTCGACACAGAGGCATTGCCATTGAAGGCAATCCGGGAATGGCAACTGCCGGTATGGGCGACATTCTCACGGGGGTAATTGCCGGAATGCTCGCGTTAGGGGTTGAAGGCCCTGAAGCCGCTGTGCGTGGCGTTTGTTTGCACGCAAAAGCTGGCGATTTAGCGGCAGAACAGGGAGAATTAGGGCTCAAAGCGACTGACCTTCTGCCTTACATACGCATATTGAATAATGAGTATTGAAACCAAAACAGAAATTGTAACTGAAGCTGCGATGATGAAACGAGGCGAGCAACTGGCCGCCTTGTTGCAGCAACAAGCGAATTTGAATCAGCCTTGCACCCTTTATCTTCAAGGCACTCTTGGGGCTGGGAAAACGACCTTTGCTCGGAGCTTGATTCGAGGCTTAGGTCATGCAGGAGCCGTTAAGAGTCCAACTTATACCCTCGTGGAGCCATATGAGCACCTGACACCCAAGGCCTATCACTTCGATTTGTATCGTTTAGGGGACCCTGAAGAGTTAGAGTTCATGGGCATTAGAGACTACTTTCAACCCGGCGTTGTGACCTTGATTGAATGGCCAGAACGCGGTCAGGGTTGTTTACCTATTGCGGATTTAGACATCACCCTAATTCCCGTCCCCCTAAGTGCAGTCCCTTCTGAATCGATTGACTCGGAAGAGATTCAAGCGACTGAAAGCTTGGAGAATACGGCGCGTAGGCTGCAAGCAAAAGCATTAACGGAACTTGGCAAGCATTTGCTAAACCAATGGTTCATTTGAGACAGTATGTCTGATTGAGATCGGTTTACGTCGGGAGTATGCCTCCTGAAATGTCAAAGCAGTAGATGAGGCCAACGTTTGATGAGGTGCGGTGAGAACCCAATGTTAAGGGTGCGACCTTGGAATAGAAAGAAAGTCGGGTATCAATGGCTGACCTTTTTTGGGGGAATGCTAGGGGTATTGCTGTCTGAATTCTCTTGGGGGGATATTAAAGAAGCCCGTCTCTGGCATGCGCCAGACCACTCTCGATTGGTGTTTGATTTAAGCAAAGCAAGCGAGCATCGCGTCTTTACCTTGTCAAACCCTAGCCGAGTTGTGATTGATTTGGATGATGCCCGTCTTAAAGGCAGTTTGAGTCAATTGCCATTGGATGATGGGCCGGTGATTAAAGTCCGGCACGGAAAGCGTAACCAAAAAGATTTGAGGGTGGTGCTGGATTTACGAGAAAAAGTCACTCCAAAAAGTTTTTTGCTGAAACCGAACCCTCCGTATGGGTATCGCTTGGTCTTAGATTTATACCCCGAAGATACGGTTAAAAAATCCACGGAACCCAAATCGTTGCCCTCGGACCATCAGCAACGTGACATTATCATCGCGATTGATGCGGGACACGGAGGAGAAGACCCCGGTGCGATTGGGCACGGGGGGATTTACGAAAAAAATATTGTGCTCAAAATAGCCCGTGAATTGGAATCGCTCCTCAAGCGCGAGAAAGGTTATAAACCTGTGATGGTCAGAACGGGGGACTACTACATTCCGTTGAGAGGGCGTAATAAGCGAGCTCGGGATGTGAATGCAGATTTATTGATATCGATCCATGCGGACGCGTTTAAAAACCCAAGAGCCCAAGGCAGCTCGGTGTATGCCATCTCTCCTAAAGGTGCAACCAGTGAGGCCGCTCGTTGGCTTGCCAATACAGAAAATCGCGCGGATTTAATTGGGGGCGTTGGAGGCGTGACGCTGGATGATAAGGACGATGTCTTGGCCGGTGTGCTCTTGGACCTTTCACAAACCGCCACCATGTCAGCCAGTTTGGCAGTGGGGGATAAGGTTCTTAAAGAAATGGGTAAGGTAGGCAAACTGCACAAAAAACGAGTCGAGCAGGCTCAGTTTGTTGTGTTAAAATCGCCCGACGTACCCTCGATATTGGTGGAAGCGGGGTTTATCACAAGCCCCTACGAAGCCCGCAAGTTGAAAAGCAATAGCCACCGAAAAGCGTTGGCACGCTCCATTTACCGAGGCGTAACCCAATATTTTTACGGAACGCCTCCTCCGGGCAGTTATGTAGCCTGGTTGAAAAAGCATCGACATAAAACCAAAGAGTATGTCATCGCAAGCGGCGATACGTTGTCGAGTATTGCTGAGCGTTACAACATCAGCCTTAACGAAATTAAGCAATTGAATGCGTTGTCGAACGATCGGATTCGAGTGGGGCAAGTGCTTAAGGTGCCGACGTCTTGATGTCGAAACACAGGACATTAGGCTGTTTTTAGGAAAACTGCTGATTCCAACAAAGAGCGATTCATGAGCAAAATCACCCTATTATCGCCGCAATTGGCGAACCAAATTGCTGCTGGGGAAGTGGTTGAAAGGCCTGCCAACGTGGTGAAAGAGCTTGTTGAAAACAGTTTGGATGCTGGTGCGACAAGCATCAGCATTGATGTTGAGCAAGGTGGTGTAAAGCGCATCAAAATCCGTGATGATGGTGAAGGGCTGGCTAAGGAAGATTTGCCGCTTGCGCTCAATCGTCACGCGACCAGTAAAATCAAAACACTGGATGATTTGGAAAGTGTCACCAGTTTGGGCTTTAGAGGCGAAGCCCTTGCCAGTATCGCGTCGGTTTCAAGGCTCTACATCACTTCAAATTCCAGCGAGCAAGGGTCGGCCTATACCGTAACGGCCGAAGGCCCTGAAATGAGCACGGACATCACTCCGGCGTCTCACCCCCAAGGTACAACGCTCGATGTACGCGATTTGTTTTTCAATACGCCTGCTCGGCGAAAATTTTTAAGAACAGAAAAAACCGAGTTTGGGCATTTGGAAGAGGTCGTACGGCGCATGGCATTGAGCCGCTTCGACGTTGCCTTTACTTTGACGCATAATCAGCGAGCGGTCCATCGACTTAAGCCTTGTCAATCGGATCTGGATCGTGAAAAACGCATCGCGCAGCTGCTTAAACCTGAGTTTATCGAGCAATCGGTCGTCGTGCAGCGTGAAGCGGCTGGCTTGAAACTGGAAGGCTGGGTTGGGTTGCCGAGCTTTTCTCGTAGCCAAGCGGATATGCAGTATTTCTTTGTGAACGGTCGTATTATCCGAGACCGTTTGGTCGCTCACGCCATTCGTCAAGCTTATCAGGATGTTTTATACGGGGGCCGTCACCCCGCCTTTGTGTTGTATTTAACCCTTGATCCTGCGCTGGTGGATGTAAATGTGCACCCCACCAAACACGAAGTGCGCTTTCGCGATGGGCGCATGGTACACAATTTCTTGTTCAGTACTTTGCATCGGGCTTTAGGCGATATAAGGCCTGAATCTTCAGAGACGACAGCAGCTCGTGCACAGACACACGAACCTGAAACAGCGACGCATGCTACCTCTCAAACGACTTCTATCGTAGAGCCAATACCCGTTCAAGAAGGGCTTGATTTGGCCGCCGTCAGTCAGCAGAAAGAGAGAGCTCTCCCACAGCAGGTTTCTTATTCTTCAGGTGCTACGGCGTATCGTGAAAAACCGACCGTAAATGAAATTCGAGAGCAGGGGGCCGCTTATGGGGCCTTTATCGAAAAGGCTTTAGGGGAAAAGCCGGTAACAGATATATCAGCTTCGACCTCTGTTCATTTGAATGAAACACAAGGCTCTGAATGTCCTCCCTTGGGGTTTGCATTGGCCCAATTGCAAGGCGTGTATATTTTATCCCAAACGCAAGAAGGGCTGGTGATAGTTGATATTCACGCGGCGCACGAACGCATCACTTATGAAGGCCTTAAGCTGGCTTTCGATCAAGAAGGAATCCAGTGTCAGCCGCTGCTGGTGCCCATCTCGGTGAATGTGAGTCAATCCCTGGCAGATACCGCAGAAGAGTATCACTCGCACTTAGAGCAGCTGGGGTTTGAGGTGAGTCGAGCGGGTCCAGAAAGCCTTTTGGTTCGTCAGCAACCCGCTTTGTTGCGATCAGCGGACACAGAACCTCTTTTGAGTGCAGTGCTAGAGGATTTAAAGAATCTCGGTAGTACCCGAAAGTGGGAAGAAAAGCGCAATGAAATTCTAGCAACCATGGCATGCCATGGCGCTATACGCGCCAATCGACGCTTAACCCTTGAAGAAATGAACGCCATTTTGCGAGATATGGAGCGCACCGAGCGAAGTGGTCAGTGCAATCACGGGCGCCCCACTTGGACGTCCATGAGCATGCAAGAGCTTGATAAGCTCTTTTTGCGTGGTCGCTAACTTCAATGTACTTACAATAGAGCAAGGGTGCTTCTTCTCTTGGCTGACCCAGTTGTTTCACTATTTAAGGCACATACAAAGGCACTTGTTACGGCACTTCGGGTTCGAGAGTGGCTGTGGTTGTAGTACAATTAAGACTCAACGCGACTCGCCTTTGGTGTCTTATCCTTTATAGGTAAGAGGCGTTGTCCTAGAGATTGGCCGTAATAGTGAATGAAAGCCTCGTGAATGAAACGACCCCTGCACCCGATTTACAGATAAAAGATAAGCCTGATTTATTGCCGAATAGGACTGAACCCAAACCTTGGGTTGTGTCCTTAATGGGGCCTACTGCATCGGGCAAAACGGGTTTAGCGTTGGAACTCGCAAAATCCTATCCCTTTGAAATCATCAGCGTGGATTCTGCGTTGGTGTATCGTGGGATGGACATCGGCACCGCTAAACCCAGCGCCGAAGAGTTGGCCCAAGTGCCGCATCATTTGATTGATATACGAGATCCTGCTGAACCTTATAGCGCTTCAGATTTTCGTCAAGATGCTTTGGCATGCATAAAAAGCATTCAGGATTCTGGAAAAGTGCCGCTTTTGGTCGGTGGAACCATGCTCTACTACAAATTTTTGATAGAAGGGTCTGCCGAATTACCATCAGCTAATGCTACTATACGGCAGCAAATCGAGGCTTGGGCTGAAAGCGAAGGATGGCCTGGAATCCATCGCCGGTTATCAGAAGTTGACGAGGTCTCCGCACAGCGCATCAATCCTAATGATCCTCAGCGACTGCAGCGTGCATTGGAAATCTATCTCGCGACAGGCAAAACAATGACATGGCACCTGCAGCAACAGACTCCTTCGTCGTTGCCTTTTGAACTTTTGCAGATGGCTGTATGTCCAATAGATCGAAAGCGCCTGCATGAGCGTATCGCCCAGCGATTCCACCAAATGCTTGATGAGGGATTTTTGGCGGAAGTTGAACAGCTGTTTCAACGAGGCGATTTGCATGCAGGGTTACCGGCGATTAGATCTGTGGGCTATCGCCAAGCCTGGGAATACCTTTCAGGGAGCATGAGCTACGCTGAAATGGTGGATCGCGGCATCATCGCTACGCGGCAGCTGGCTAAACGCCAGTTGACTTGGCTAAGGAGTTGGCCGGATGTACAGTGGTTTGAATCCGAAGATCCCATGCTTAGCAGCAAGGCCTTGAAATGGCTGGAGTCTGCACCCATATCCGTCTAACCGTTCACGACCAATAATTTTGTTGGCGTGAGGCTATTTTAAACTCTAAGGAGATTGAGATGTCAAAAGGGCACTCATTACAAGACCCTTACTTAAATGCTTTGCGCAAAGAGCGCGTACCCGTTTCGATTTTTTTGGTCAACGGCATCAAGTTGCAAGGCACAATAGAATCTTTCGACCAATTCGTCATCTTGCTGAAAAATACAGTCAGCCAGATGGTTTATAAGCACGCTATTTCGACTGTGGTGCCTTCACGTAATGTGCGTCTACAGCACGGCACCAATCAACCAGGCGGCTTTGCCGGGGGACAACAAGGCAGCGGTTATCAAGGCAGTGGCCAACAAGGTAGCGGTTATCAAGGCCAGAGCAGTGGCGGTTATCAAGGCGGCTATCAAGGCGGCTACCAGGGCAATCAAGGCGCTCCGGGCGACGATGCCCCGCAAGGCGATGATTACCACGATTGATAACATTTCTATGCGGCCGCAGACTCTATGCGGTTGATATGAAAAAGGGGCTTTGCCCCTTTCCCCTCCAACCTGTATATTCAAGCCAATATTGGTAACGTCCTTTTTTTATTTCAGTATCATCAAGGAGAGCGTCGTTGTTTTTTGAACGGCCTGATTCAGGAGAGAGTGCTGTCTTAGTGCACATCGATTTTCCTGAAGGAGACGATCGAGAAGATCCTCGAGAATTTGAAGAATTAGTGCTGTCAGCCGGTGGTGACCCCGTCGCCATGATCACCGGGACTCGGAGTACACCTCATCCAAAAACCTTTATTGGTTCGGGTAAATTGGAAGAGATTGCCGATGCCGTACGGTTGTATCAAGCTGAAGTTGTTTTATTTAACCACGCGTTATCTCCCAGTCAGGAGCGAAACCTAGAGCAAGCTTTGCAGTGCCGGGTGTTGGATCGCACAGGATTGATTCTGGATATCTTTGCCCAGCGTGCGCGAACACATGAAGGGAAGTTGCAGGTTGAGCTGGCACAGTTACAGCACCAAACGACCCGTTTGGTACGTGGCTGGACGCACCTTGAGCGTCAAAAAGGCGGGATTGGTCTTCGTGGGCCAGGTGAAACGCAGTTGGAGACGGATCGTCGTCTCTTGCGAGGCAGAATCCAGTCCATACATAAACGCCTAGAAAAAGTTCGCACTCAAAGAGCACAGAACCGACGTTCTAGAAAGCGTTCACGTATTCCGTCGGTTTCTTTAGTTGGGTATACCAATGCCGGAAAATCCAGCTTATTTAACGCCCTGACTAACGCAGAGGTTTATGCCGCACAGCAAATGTTCGCTACATTGGACCCCACATTAAGACGTTTGTCGGTAACCAATGTGGGTGAAGTGGTGCTTGCAGATACCGTGGGATTCATTCGACACTTACCGCATAAGCTGGTGGAAGCTTTTCGTGCAACCTTGCAAGAAACCGAAGAAGCGGATTTGCTTTTGCACGTGATCGATTGCGCTGATCATGAACGTCAGCATAACATTGAGCAAGTCAATGCGGTGTTACAAGAGATAGGTGCTAATGAAATTCCAACGCTCTTGGTGTATAACAAAATTGATTTGCTTGGGGTAGAGCCCAAAATTGAATACGATGAATCAGGTAAACCCTTCCGAGTGTGGGTGTCGGCTCAACAGGGCTTGGGGTTGGACTTGATTGATAAAGCCATTGGCGAATGGCTTGGTCAGGCAATGGTCAATCAAGAAATTTGCTTGGCGCCAAATGAAGGGCAATTACGCGCGATGTTGTATGAATCTCAAGCGGTTTCGTCAGAGCGATTTTCTGAAGAGGGCGAATGGTTATTACAAGTTTGCCTGCCAGAAGCCGATTTCAAACAAATGCTCAGTCGAGTGGGCTTGCCCAATGATCGCTTTTTAGAAGAAAGACTCGAAGACTGGCAACAGAATTGATTAGAATTCGCAATTAGACACTGAATCGCTCAGTAAGGTATTAGCTTGTTGAGCGGTATTAATGATGCAGGTGCGATTCATATCTGTTAATGGAGACTCCTATGGCTTGGAATGAACCAGGTGGAAACAATAATGACCCTTGGGGGAATGGCCCCAAAGGAAATCAAGGCCCTCCTGATTTGGACGAAGTTTTCAAGCAGTGGTCCAAGAAAATAAACGGCGTGCTTGGTAATAACAATGGTGGAGGAGACAGCAGCGGCAGTGGCTTGCCCTGGCCAATCCTTATTGTGGGTTTAGCTGTTTTCTTGGTCTATTTGTCTTGGACGCCAATTGATGAGCAAGAACGAGGCGTTGTTCTTCAGCTAGGTAAATACAACCGTACTTTGGAACCAGGGTTTAACTTCATAGTGCCCTTGGCTGAGAGGGTCATTAATGTCAACGTGACCAATATCCGTAATGCAGAAATTGACCAAGAAATGCTCACCAAAGATGAGAACATCGTGTCGATTGCGATGAATATTCAGTATCGCGTGATTGACCCTGTTCAGTTTGCGTTGAAAATTGAAGACCCTGAACGTTCAGTGGATTATGCGGGTGAGTCTGCCTTACGCCATGAAGTGGGCAGCGCCAAACTGGATTCTATCTTGACAGATGGTCGTGCACTTTTAGCTGAAGCCACCAGCCAGCGCTTGCAAACTTACCTTGAAGATTATTCAACCGGTATTCAGGTGACCAACGTTAACGTAAAAGAAGCTCGTGCACCCAGCCAGGTTCAAGCAGCTTTCGATGACGTTCAAAAAGCCAAGCTGGATAAAGAACGTTATATAAACGAAGCGGAAGCCTATGCGAATCAGGTTGTACCAGAGGCGCGTGGTAAAGCTCAGCGTGCGATTGAAGAAGCCAATGGTTATAAAGAGCAAATTATTGCTAGAGCGGAAGGTGAAACCGTTCGCTTTACCGATCTTTTAAACGAATACAAAAAAGCACCTGAAGTCACTCGTGAGCGTTTGTATCTTGAGACATTGACCCGTGTTCTATCCAAAACCAATAAAGTGGTGGTGGATGTTGAAGGTGGCAATAACATGATGTATTTGCCATTAGATCAATTGAAACGTCCATCGGCATCCACTGGTAGTTCGAGCGGATCAGATCAACTGAGTCGTTCAGACATCAGTCGATTGACGGATGAAGTGTACAACGAGCTGCGCAGACGCAGTGAGCGTACCAGCAAGCGGGAGGGCCGTTAATATGCAGTCTAAATCTATGCTCTCATTGATTGTTTTTGTTGCATTGCTGGGATTAGCTTCAACAGCGATCTTTGTGGTGGATGAGCGTGAGCGCGCCATTAAATTACGTTTCGGTCAAATTGTTGAATCGGATATTCCCCCCGGTATTCATTTTAAGTTGCCTTGGGTGCATCAGGTGAAGAAGTTTGATGCGCGTTTGTTGACCTTGGATAGCAAACCAGAGCGCTTTTTAACGATCGGTAAAAAGTTTGTCGAAGTGGACTCCTTCGTCAAGTGGCGCATCGCTGATGTTAGTATTTACTATCAGTCAACCTCGGGTAATCGTTTCCAAGCAGCAAACCTGTTGGCTAACGTGGTTAACAAAGGTTTGCGTGATCAGTTTGCTTCTCGAAAATTACAGGAAGTTGTGTCGGGTGAGCGTGATGAACTGATGGAGGACTTAACAAAAGCGACCAATACTCAGACCAAGGCTCAGTTTGGGATTGAAGTGGTGGATATCCGTGTTAAAGGGATTGATCTGCCGGAAGACCTTTCAAATAACGTCTATCGCCGCATGAAGACAGAGCGTGAACGTGAAGCTAACGAATTGCGTTCACAAGGGAATGAGTTGGCTGAGGGTATTCGTGCGGATGCCGATCGCCAAAAAGTGGTGATTGAAGCCAGCGCCTACAGTGAAGCTGAGCGTATCCGTGGTGAGGGCGATGCAAAAGCGGCTGAGGTATACGCCAAAGCGTACAGTCAAGACCGTGACTTTTATTCGTTTACGCGTAGCCTAAAAGCTTATGAAGAAACCTTCTCTGAAGGGCAAGACATGTTTTTGTTGAAGCCAGACAGTGAATTCTTCAGGTTCTTAAAGAACAGTCAGGGTAAGCGTTAACCCAGTCAAGCGTGATGATTTCGTTGCCTTGGAGGCAATGGGATCGGCTCTATAAAAGAGGCTAGGTAAAACGGCTTAACCTGTGTAGAATACCGAAAACCGGGGACCCCCCGGTTTTTTTTGGTTGATAATAATTGCTTGGTATTTAAGACAGTCAAGCAGTGGGTGATCGGCGTTGGTTAAGCTAATGGCGGATTACCCTGATCTTGGTGTAGGGAAGCCATCATGTTAGACAGCTCTGTATGGCACCAGCTTTTTGTTGCGATGGCCTTGGTGTTGGTGATAGAAGGTGTCATGCCTTTTCTTAACCCTCAAGCCTGGCGTGAAATGCTCGTGAAAGTGCTGTCAATGCCAGACCGTAGTATTCGAGTAGGCGCGCTCTGCAGTATGCTCCTAGGAACGGCACTTTTATATTGGCTGAAATCTTGATGCACTCTGAATAGCGATCCTAAGCTGATGAGGTGTGTGTGATTCCTATTCGTTCAGCCATCAAAGAGAATGGAAAATTGGGTTTCATCAGTGGCTTTGAGCCCTGATAACGCGGTGAGTGATGTGGGAAAGAACTTCATTGCTTGGCGCTCGTTTAGATCTTCAACAGGCTTAGGTTCAGCGCAATGAACAAAAATGTGGTAGTGCTAGGTACCCAGTGGGGCGATGAAGGAAAAGGCAAGATTGTTGACCTTTTGACAGACAAAGCCTCAGCGGTGGTTCGTTTCCAGGGGGGGCACAATGCTGGCCATACCCTGGTTATTGAAGGCCAAAAAACAGCTCTTCACTTGATTCCCTCTGGCATCCTACGTGAAGGCGTTCAGTGCATCATTGGAAATGGGGTTGTGGTTTCTCCAGAGGCACTTCTAACAGAAATTACAATGTTGGAAGAGCGCGGTATCCCAGTGCGTGATCGCCTGCGTTTGAGTCATGCTTGCCCGGTTATTTTCCCATTCCACATTGCACTTGATCAAGCGCGTGAAAAAAAGCGTGGTGCTCAAAAAATAGGGACGACTGGGCGTGGTATTGGTCCCGCTTATGAAGATAAAGTAGCGCGCCGTGGCTTGCGTATTGGTGATCTATTTAGTGCGGATTTAGAAACGAAGCTAGAAGAGATTCTTGAGTATCACAACTTTGCCTTGACCCAATACTATGGCGAGCCGGCCATTGATTTCCAAGAAACACTTAAAATCGCTCGTCAGTGGGCAGAAATATTACAGCCTATTACGGTTGATACCGTGGCGCTGATTCATCGTATTCGTGAGTCGGGTGGTGCTTTGATGTTTGAGGGGGCTCAAGGATCACTATTGGATATCGATCATGGTACTTACCCCTTTGTGACGTCATCAAATACTACGGCTGGCGGTGTGGCCAGTGGTTCAGGTATGGGTCCTTTGTACTTGGACTATATCTTGGGGATTACCAAGGCTTATACAACGCGTGTAGGATCGGGGCCTTTCCCTACTGAATTGGGCGATAAAGTTGGACAGCATTTGGCTGAAAAGGGTCGGGAGTTTGGAACGACCACTGGACGTGCTCGCCGTTGTGGCTGGTTCGACGCTGCTTTGGTGCGTCATTCCATTCGAATTAACTCTATCTCCGGTATTTGCTTGACTAAGTTAGATGTGCTTGATGGCTTAGATGAAGTCAAGGTGTGTGTCGGATATAAAAATGCCCAAGGCGAGCTGGTTGAGTTTCCAGAATCAAGCGCTGCATTTGAACGGGTTGAACCTGTTTATGAAACGCTACCTGGCTGGCAAGAAAGTACTTTTGGTGTTCAAAAAGCAGAAGATCTGCCAGAGAATGCGAAAGCTTATATTCATTTTATTGAAGAAAAGATCGGCGCGCCGATCGATATTATTTCAACAGGCCCTGATCGCGTTGAAACAATTGTGTTGCGCCACAGTTTCGATTTCTGAGGATCAGAGATGGCTTAAGCTCTTCAAAAAAGGCTGCTGATGCAGCCTTTTTTGATTGCTACGGGCATTATTGAGTTTTTTTTGAATAAAGCCTTTGTGCTTCTTGTATTTCTTTCCATATCTTTAGGGCTTTAGGGCTGTAGTCAACCCAGTGACGCGCTGGTAGCCAAGAAGTCTGTTGAATGCTTTCAAAGAAATGTTTTCCAATGGCGTGTCTTTCCTCATCACGGAAGGAAGCTGGGATGTCACCAAAAGGGCTGAAGTAAAAGCTGGTATCGGTTAGGTGTTTTGCAAAGGCGTGGCTCGAAAGTTTCCGAGCAACACAAAGAGTAGCGGGATCATGGCTGCGGATGGATAATACATCCCCGGCATTGAAAGAATATTGTGGATGAAGACTGAACCCTGGTGTGATGGGGGTGTTGTCGGTTCCTTCTACCAAACTCCAATCAACGTTGGGCTGCATGGCCTCACCTGAATAGTGCATGGCCAGGATGAAGTCAGATCCGTAAAAGGTGGTTGCAAAATCCGAAAGCTGTAAATTGTGATTAATGACTAAATCATAAATTTGTTCCCACCGCTGATCCGTACTTTTTTCTGAATCAAGTCTCAGCATTTGGTGGATCATTTCGAAGCTATTGGGTAAGACAACCCGCCCCTGTTCCGCAAGCTTTAGTATATCGTCTAATGTCAGGTCATTAGGGTTAGTGATATGGTCTTTGTTGTAGACTAAGATCATGGATGCGATATCAAAATACAGAGTATCAGACGTGAATCCCTGTGCTAGATAGCGTTGCTTGATTGCTGGGTGATAATTAGTAGCAATATCACTGATGTCTGGGCCTGGTTTTGGGAAAGCTTGTTTATAATCTGGGTATAAATCTCTTGGATATACGCTGATATCAAATGGCTGTCTCGCTTCAAATGTGACGATAAAATGATAAGCAGATTGCATTTCAGTCACTTCGATAGCGGTGTTACACTCCTTGCTGATGGTTTTCATTTTTCCTGGTTCTATAAAACCCCACCAGTTTAAAACTTTTACGGTGGAAGATGTTTGTGCAAACGAGTTAATTGCGGTATAGGAAGACCAAAGAATAACGCAAATGGCTATTAGCGATAAAAAACTAGATTTGTTTTTTAATTTGAACAGAAAGCTATTGGTCTTTTGATCCATTGATGAACACCCGCTTTTATCAAGGCTTGGTCGGTTTCATTATCTAAGGCTGCTTGCTTGAAAACAATCGATTTGTTGAATTGAAGATGGAAAGACAGCTTGTTGGTTCGAAAAGTCTGGAAGATTCTAGTTAAGAGACAATAAATTTATTGCAGTACGACTTCAATTTCTGAAAATGATGCGCGGTTTTTTTGCAACAGGCTGCAGTTGCAGCCTGTTGCGATTTCTAATGAGTTCTATTGTGGGTTATCTGAAGAGAGATTGCGTTGAATAGCTTCCCATATTTCTCTGGCTCTTGGGCTGTAATCAACCCAGTGATGCGCGGGCAACCAAGAGGTATCTGCGATGCCTTCAAAGAAACTTTTTCCAATGGCACGCCTTTCTTCATCACGGAAAGAGGCTGGGATATCACCAAAAGGGCTAAAGTAGAAGCTAGTGTCGGTTACATGTTTTGCAAAGGTATGGCTTGAAAGTTTCTGGGCAACACACAGAGTAGCTGGATCTTGGCTGCGGATAGATAAAACATCGCCGGCATTGAAAGAATATTGTGGGTGAAGGCTGAACCCTGGTGTGATGGGTTGATCATTTGTGCCTTTTACAAGACCCCAATTAACATTTGGCTGCATGGCTTCCCCAGAATAGTGCATGGCTAGGATGAAATCGGAACCATAAAAGGACGTTGCAAAATCGGATAGCTCCAGGTTATGGTTGACAACTAAATCGTAAATTTGCTCCCAGCGTTCGTCCGTTCTCTCTTCCGAATCTAGCCTAAGCATTTGATGGATCATCTCAAAGCTGTTGGGGAAGACAACCCGTCCCTGTTTTGCCAGATTGAATATGCCGTCTAAAGTCAGAGCGTTGGGATTGGAAATGAAATCTTTGTTATAAACAAGGACTAAGGATGCAATATCAAAATACAGAGTATCAGAAGTAAATCCTTGTGCTTGATAACGTTGTTTGACTGTTGGGTAGTAATCTTCGGCGATGTGGCTGATATCGGGGCCTGCTTCTGGGAAAGCTTCTTTGTAATCCGGATACAGATCTCTTGGATAAACACTGATATCGAATGGTTTTCTCGCTCCAAAGGTTTCAATGAAATGGTCGGCAGATTGCATTTCAGTCACTTCGATGGTGGTATTACATTCTTGACCAAAACCTTCCATTTTAGCTGGTTCTAAGAACCCCCACCAGTTCAGTACTTTTACAGTGGAGGGCTGTTGCTCAACCGAATTAGCAAAGGCATTAGATGAGCAAAGAATTGCACAGCTTAACATAAGGGATGCAGATTTAAATGTTCTTAGACGTTTAAATAAAGCATTGTTTTTTTTATGCATCATATCAAATTCCTGCTTGTAATTTTCTATTGGTGTTACCGATCCCATTATCCAAAATAGACCATTTTTGTACAACTCTTTTTTAAATTTATTGTTGGTATGGTTTTTATATAACAATATACTTTGGGGTGTGTGTTGGCGATTATTCCCGTTGAGTAAAAGTTGTATTTGGTATTAATATTGCCGTGAGTATTTTAGGTTGATGCTTAGTAAAACAATATGATGTTGTAATCTTGGTAGGAGGGTTTATGTGTTTAAAAAAGATTTTGATTGATTCGAGTTGTCGCCTGACGATCATGATTTCTGCAAGCTTATTGAGTGTGGCTTGTGTATCTAATCAAGGCATTAGTCGTGAAAATAAGAGTGTTACATTACCCAAACATTTTCAAGTTGCGGAAAGTAAGCCAGGGCAGCTCATTTTTTATCGCCCAAAATCTGAGTGGGCAAATACAGAATGGGAAGCACCGCGGGTGTATATTAATGAGCAATATGTTGGCCAGTTGAAATCCGGAAGTGCCCTTGAAGTGAATCTGGAGCAGGGCGCGCATCATATCATACTGAGGCGACCATTGTTGGGATTGGAGGGTTTACCCGGGTGGGATTTTGGACGTTACTTAGACTTTGGGCTTAGGTTGAAAGCGAACGAGATATTAGTTTACCGATATCAGGAACAGCGAAATCATGAAAATTGGGCCCCGTCAAATAAAGGGTTTATAAAGAAAGAAATTGGTTCTCAAGAAAAGCTCTCAAGCATTCGGAGCACTTATAATGTAAAGCAAGCGGTTCAGTCGTTGTATTTAGCTTCGATTGAAGAAGAATATCGTCAGGTTTTTAGCCAAGAAATAAAAAAAGAGTTTATTTTGCTGAAATGAGCTCTAACCTAGAGCTATGTTTGAGTATGGTGCCTATTCTAAAGGATGGTGGGATTGAAATCTCTTCTGGTCGTTAATAGTTCAAGGATTAAAAACCATATCTCTTGGCAATGTTGTCTACCTCTCCAGATTTTTTCATGTTGTTAAGTGCTTGATTGAAATCGCTGATGACTTTTTTATGCCCTTTTAGCTTTCTTGATAGTGCTATGTATAATGGTGGTGATTCTAGGGCGGGCTCTACTGGTAGTATTTTACCTTTCCATTCAGGGAAGTTAACGTTTATGGAATTCAGTACAGCAAGTTTTCCGCTCACAATTAGATCAACCCGGTTTGCCATTAAACGCTTAATATTTATCTCAAGGGAAGGTGCGGAAACTTTAGTTAGATTGTTTGCGTAATCAATTTTCTTTGAATGAGAATGGCCGGTAATAATGCCTAGTCTGTAATTTGAAAGATCTGATATTGATGTGTAATTTCTAGGACCATCTTCTGCTCTAGAGAAAAGAGTTTCTTCGGCATAATACACTGGTATGGAATAAAAGACGTAAGGTACTCTTTCTTTAACGTAATAGCTTCCGAGTATTCCATCATACTTTCCGACGAACGTTCCTTTTAGTGCTCTAGCCCAGGGCATAAAGGTCAGTTTCATGGTGTAGCCAGCCCGGTAAAATACTTCTCGGCATATGTCTGAAAAGAAGCCGCCGTTTCGAAGGTGGGACCCATAATAAGGTTCCCAGTCTACCGTCACCATATTAATTGTTATATTCTTCTCACCCGCAAATCCAAAGCCACAAGTAAGGCTCAAAACAATACAAGTTAATGTGCGACTGAAGCTGAAATTCCAACTCATACTAGTGATGCTCCATAAAAGTAAATTTTTTTTAAAGAAGCAGAGACAAGCTAAGGGTGCAGTACCCCTCCTATCTACCTTAGGAGATTAGCCTAAAACCTGTCTTCAGCTTGGGTGCTTGTTGTGGGCGGTTAATGTCAGTAAGTGGTTGTTAGATGTTTGTAAAACCACCCGTATGACGCTTTTAGCTATTCCTGAAGTGAAGTGACTAACTCCGTCCTAGCTGTGTTAATCTAGAAGGTAGCTTGAGCTTGATAAACCCAGAGAGAGTAGCATGACGATTATTCGCCAAGACGACCTCATTGAGAGCGTCGCTGATGCTTTGCAATTCATATCTTACTATCATCCCAAAGACTTTATCGATGCTGTGTATGAGGCCTACCAAAAGGAAGAGTCTCAAGCCGCAAAAGATGCGATGGCACAAATTCTAATCAATTCACGTATGTGTGCCCAAGGGCATCGACCCATTTGTCAGGATACGGGAATCGTGACAGTGTTCGTGAAAGTCGGTATGAACGTTCAATGGGATGCAACGCTCAGCTTCGAAGAGATGATCAATGAAGGTGTTCGAAGAGCCTATACACATCCAGATAATGTGTTAAGAGCATCCATTCTCGCAGACCCAGCCGGCGCTAGACGCAACACTAAAGACAATACCCCTGCGGTTATTCATACGGAAATTGTGCCTGGCGATCAGGTGGAAGTTCATGTCGCCGCAAAAGGGGGCGGTTCAGAGAATAAATCGAAAATGGTCATGCTGAATCCATCCGATAGCATTGTTGATTGGGTCGTCAAAACCGTCCCGACGATGGGAGCGGGTTGGTGTCCTCCTGGTATGTTGGGCATCGGTATTGGTGGTACGGCTGAAAAAGCCGCTGTTCTCGCCAAAGAGTCCCTCATGGACCCTATTGATATACACGAATTAAAAGCTCGTGGTCCGCAAAATCGTGCAGAAGAATTGCGTCTGGAAATATTTGATGCGGTGAACAAGTTGGGTATCGGTGCCCAAGGGTTGGGTGGGTTAACAACCATTTTAGACGTTAAGATCAAAGACTATCCAACACATGCGGCTTCTTTACCAATAGCGATGATTCCTAACTGTGCAGCGACACGCCACGCGCATTTTGTGTTGGATGGTTCTGGGCCATCGTTGCAGACGCCTCCAAGTATCGATGATTGGCCTGATATCACCTGGGAAGTCGGTGAAGGGGTGCGCAGAGTGAATTTAAATGAAGTCACTCCAGAAGAAATACGTACCTGGCAGCCGGGTGAAACGGTGTTGCTGTCTGGCAAGATGCTGACAGGTCGCGACGCTGCTCATAAGCGTATGATTGATATGCTGTCGAAAGGGGAAACGTTGCCGGTTGATCTAAAAAATCGCTTTATTTATTACGTGGGCCCAGTGGACCCTGTGCGTGATGAAGTGGTTGGTCCAGCAGGTCCCACAACCGCAACGCGTATGGATAAATTTACGCGCACATTGCTAGAGCAAACCGGGTTGATCGGTATGATCGGTAAAGCTGAAAGAGGCCCAACTGCGATTGAAGCCATCAAGGATACGGGAGCGGTGTATTTGATGGCTGTAGGTGGCGCTGCATACCTAGTTGCCCAGGCAGTGAAATCCGCTAAGGTGGTGGCATTTGAAGAGATGGGTATGGAAGCCATCTACGAATTTGATGTGCAAGATATGCCTGTAACCGTTGCGGTCGACTCTAAGGGAACCTCAGTGCATACCACCGGTCCCCAAGAGTGGTACCAAAAAATTAATACAAAAGCCGTTTGATCCTCAGACTCGATAAGGGCGTGATCACGCGCCCTTAAAGCTATAACAAGAGACTGAAGACTGACACGTATGGAGGCGATCGAATGTCACTTGCCCAAGAAAGCTGCGAAATCTGCCGGGTTGGCGCTCCCAAAGTTACCGATGCGGAAATGCCGGAACTTTTAAAAGAAATCCCCGAATGGCGCGTTGAAGATATTGATGGGATTCCTCAGCTGTATCGCTTGTACGAATTTAAGAACTTTAAACAGGCTATTGCCTTCACCAACAAAGTGGGTGAAATCGCTGAAGAAGCAAAACATCATCCCGCACTTTTGACCGAGTGGGGCAAAGTAAAGGTGAATTGGTGGACGCACAAAATCGAAGGTCTTCATCGCAATGATTTCATAATGGCCGCTAAAACAGACGAATTGCTTGATTAGCGTAACCAGCGGTTTGCCCCTCTAAGTAGATCGAGCACCCTTTATGCCTGTATGACATTAAGGGGTGCTCATTTAAGCCTCTAAGTGATTGACTCTACTCTCCTGTTGTTTTAATTCGTTTTCGTCATATTGGTGCTCAACATCATCGCAAGTCTATCTATTAGAGCGTTTGATTGAGTGGTCTATATGCGCCTTTGCTGCTTAAATTATAGTCAGGGTCAGTGTGACTATAGGGTAGGCAAATGCAAGTTAATGGATCGGTCAGCGGTGCATTCCAAGCGGGAGCCACTGGGGTTCAGCGTGGTCAGGACCAAGTTGAGCAGGCAGCGCAAAGCATCGCCAGTCGAGAGTCTTCTCGTCCTCCTGAAGAGGCAAACGAGAGCCGCCGTGGAGCGGAAGAAACCAGGCAAGCTGAACGCTCTCAGCAAGAGCAATCCCAGCGGGAAGAGCCGGTCCAGGCGGAGACGAGATCAGAGCCTCCACCGAATGAAGCATCCGACAGAAGTGTCGAAGAAGATATAGTCCAGCTCAGGGAAGGTGAGCGTCAGGCCGAGGCTTCTGCAAAAGTATTGGAAACCGCTGATGAGGCATTGGGTTCTATTATCGACGTGAGGGCCTAGAGCCTAAGTCGTAAACAGGTCAAAAGGAGGTGGCTTTAGAGTAAAACATTGGATGAACAAATAACGCGAGGTGTGAAGCGTATGCAAGTAGGGTTTGGTGGTAACGTACCCAACTTTGCATTGACCACCGCAGACGAAGGTCGGTCAACCGCTACCGCTCGTCCTCCTGAAACGAACAGTCGTACCCTCCCTGCGCTAGAAGAAGTTGAAGAGACTCGTCAAACCGCTACTGATGAACGCTCGGATACACAAGCACGCCCCAAACAAGAAACCCAATCCGCTAACACTGCTCAATCGACAACCGCTGAGATCAGTGATGAGTCCAAACGCCGGTTAGAGGAAGAGCGCCAGCAACAGCGGGCACAAGAGCGCCTTCAAGATCGGCAAGAATCTGCAGAGCTTCAAGAGATTCGTGCACTAGCAGATAGGGATCGAGAAGTCAGGGCGCATGAACAGGCGCATCAGGCCGTCGGTGGCCAATACGCAGGCAGTGCATCCTACACCTATGAAACAGGCCCTAATGGCGTGAAGTATGCCGTTGGCGGTGAGGTCCCTATCGATATCTCGAAAGTGCCTGATAATCCAGAAGCGACCTTGCAAAAAGCCGATACAGTGAGAAGGGCTGCACTCGCTCCCCCAGAGCCTTCACCTCAGGATCGTCAGGTGGCTGCTCAGGCTGTTCAGCTAGCACTTGAAGCGCGCTCCGAAATTCAGCAGAAACAACGTGAAGAGACCCAAGTTGAAGACACGGAAGAGAGTGGCAACGAAAGTGATGAGGTGGCTGAAGATACATCTGCTACGCAGGCAGCTGATGAACAAGATGCGGAGCAGCGAGATACGGCCCTAGCAGACGCGACAGATCGGCTCATCGAGCTCAATGAAGAGTTATCACAAATATACGAAAACCTTCTAGCGGTTGGGCAGTTTGAAGAATCAACCAATGTTAGCCAGTTATTGGATTTGGATGCCTAGAGGTCATCTTTATTCACTCTGGTTTCGTACACTCACTTAATCATACAAGCGTTTGTATTAGGCTGCTGGTGAGGTGCATAGAGCCGTATGGCATAGAGACAGTAACGGCCTTCTTGTGGTGTTATCGCTCAGAAGTAAGCCGTTATCAGAGGAGTGATTACGTGCTTGAGACATAAAAATGGCTTTTCGCGTCTTGACAGACTACTCGTGCGAACGTATGTTTCAAACAGTTGTTTGATCGATGCTTCAGGACAGCGCACCCGGTCAACGTGGGCGGTTCACAAACCGCGGACTTCCATATCAGGACAAAGGGGTTAACTATGCCAGAATATAAAGCGCCCTTACGCGATATTCGATTCCTTATGGACGAAGTGCTGGATATGCCAACGCATTACCAGGGCATTAATGCTTATGCAGAAACCGCGACACCTGATATGGTTGAAGCCATTATCCAAGAAGGGGCTAAATTCTGCGAAAATGAACTGTCTCCCTTGAACGCCATTGGAGATCAAGAAGGCTGTACCTGGAGCGAGGAAGGAGTAACCACGCCCAAGGGGTTCAAAGAAGCCTATCAAAAATTCGTTGAAAACGGTTGGCCGTCATTGGCTCATGAACCTGAGCGTGGGGGGCAAGGCCTGCCTGAGTCATTGGGTATCGTCATTTCCGAAATGGTCGGTACTGCAAACTGGTCTTGGGGTATGTACCCAGGCCTGTCTCACGGTGCAATGAATACGCTCGAGATGCATGGCACGGAAGAGCAAAAAGACACCTATTTGACCAAGTTGATCAGTGGGGAATGGACGGGCACCATGTGTCTGACAGAAGCCCACTGTGGGTCTGATCTCGGCACACTTCGTACTAAAGCTGAGCCCAACAGTGACGGCAGTTACAACATCACGGGCACCAAAATTTTCATCTCGGCTGGTGAGCATGATATGGCGGATAATATTGTCCATATTGTATTGGCTCGTTTACCGGACGCTCCTCAAGGTACCAAGGGTATTTCTCTGTTTATCGTTCCCAAGTTTTTACCCAATACAGATGGTTCTGTTGGGGAGAGAAATGCCGTGCAATGCGGTTCTATTGAACACAAAATGGGCATCCATGGAAACTCGACAGCAGTCATGAATTTTGACGCGGCTAAAGGGTTCTTAATTGGTGAGCCGAACAAAGGCTTACATCACATGTTTACCTTTATGAACACCGCGCGTATCGGTACAGCTTTGCAAGGGGTGGCAGCATCAGAATTGGCATTCCAAGGTGCTTTAGCCTATGCAAAAGATCGCTTGGCGATGCGGGCATTAAGTGGAGCGAAATGCCCAGATAAAGCAGCAGACCCCATTATCGTGCATCCTGATGTTCGGCGCATGCTGTTTACAATGAAAACCTTTGCTGAAGGTGGCCGTGCTTTAGTGTATTTAACGGCTAAATACGCGGATATTGTGAAAAAAGGCAATACCGACGAAGACAAAAAAGAAGCCGATGAGATGCTGGCTTTTTTAACGCCAATTGCAAAAGCTTTTTTAACCGAAACCGGTTATGAGGCGGCAAACCACGGTGTTCAGGTCTTTGGTGGGCATGGTTTTATTGCTGAATGGGGCATGGAGCAAATTGTACGCGATACCCGTATCGCCACTATTTACGAAGGCACGACGGGCATACAAGCACTTGACTTGCTAGGACGAAAAGTCCTGATGTCGCAAGGCGAATCCTTGAAACGTTTTACAAAAATCGTTCATAAATTCTGTAAGTTTCATTCAGACAATGAAGAGATGCAGCCCTTTGTAGAGCCTCTAGCGGCTTTAAATAAGGAGTGGGGTGAACACACCATGAAAATCGGCATGGCTGCAATGAAAGACCGTGATGAAGTAGGTGCTGCCGCTTACGATTACCTCATGTATTCGGGTTATATCGTTCTGGCTTATCTCTTTGCAGAGCAAGTTCAGGTTTCTCAGGCGAAGTTAGCAGAAGGCGCTTCTGATAGCGATTTCTATAAAGCCAAAATCAAAACGGCTGAATTTTATTACGATCGTATTCTTCCCAGAGTGAAAGGGCATGCAGAAGCTATGTTGTCTGGAGGCAGTAACTTATTATCGTTAGATGAAGAGCACTTTCGCTTTTAATTGAAGTTTTGTGACGACGTTTGAGCGTGCTCTACAAAAAAACGGCTGCCTTAACAGCCGTTTTTTTGTGTTTGTCGATAAGAGGCAGTGAGGTATTCGCGCTCTGAAATTTAAAGTTCGTATTTGTTGATGAAGCTATCAACTAATTTACGGTCTTTTCTTACTTCAGACATTTTATCCCAAAACACCTGCCTTTTAGATGCATCAAACTCAGACTTCTTAGAAAATGTGGAGAAATAGAACTTACTTTTGTATGGAGTGGTGCTAATGACCAGTTGATCTTCAAAGAAATCTTTATTGACCAACACATTGGCAAGCTCGCGCAGCATGACGACAGAACCATTCTTATCTTTTGCAAGGCTGATCAAATTTGCCTGATCGCCTCGGGCACTGTCGTCAACTTTTAATCCTTCTGCTTGTAAATCTTTGACGATGCTAAACCCCTCAGGCACTCTTACCGGCTGTGGTATGCTGGAGGGCTTACCATTGTATTGATAGTTTTGAGCCTTTGTTGTGACGGCAACGTATTCTAAGTGGCTTAAACTGAAGCTTGAGTCAGGTTCGCTCCCTTTCATTGGATAATCCATAAATTTTGCACGATCGGGGTTGAAGGAAGCACCTAAAATACCATCCACTTTTCCTGAAGCTGCGTATTCTTTACACTTACCCCAATCAATGGCTCTGATTCGGATTCGGAGGTTCATCTTTTCTGCAGTAGCCTTGGCGATATCGACAAAGATCCCAGACGCTTTATATGAATCAAGAAAAGTGAAGGGATACCAGGTTTGATCAGCACAAAGAGTCAGTCGCTCAGCTTGAGCATTAGAGACGTGCAACAGCATCACCAAAGGAATGAATGCAAGAGTGTGCAGCCAACGGGTATTATCATTATTGGCTAGATGAGCTTTCATATTTGTGGCCTCTTCTCGCTCAATGTATCTTGTAATTAGATTAGACTAGATGAGTCGCATGGGCGGTATTCTATGGTTTTGCTGGTGGACGGTTTAAAGGGAACTGTGAGACTCTTTTCAAGAAAGAAAATTCAATTGTAATTCACCTGATTAAGCCCTAATCCGTAACTAGGATATGGCCTTTAAGGCATTTCAGCTATGACGACAGCACTGAATATATCGGGATTGACTAAGACCTACACAAACGGCTTTCAAGCTCTGAAAGGCATCGATTTCCAAGTTAATCAGGGTGATTTTTTTGCACTCTTAGGTCCAAACGGTGCGGGTAAATCCACTACGTTGGGAGTTGTGTGCGGGCTTGTGACCAAGACAGCAGGTCAGGTCAGTGTCTTTGGCGTGGATCTAGATACAGATTTTTACAAAGCCCGTCAATTGTTAGGTGTTGTGCCGCAAGAATTTAATTTCCATCAATTTGAAGCCGTTAAAGACGTGGTTGCAACCCAGGCAGGTTACTATGGTATTCCGCTCAAAGAAGCTTACAGGCGTTCCGTGCAGTACCTGAAAGCCTTGGATCTTTGGGATAAGCGAGATGTGCAAGCAAGAATGCTTTCGGGGGGGATGAAACGACGCCTGATGATTGCACGTGCATTGGTGCATCAGCCTAAGTTGTTGATTTTAGATGAGCCAACCGCAGGGGTCGACATTGAGTTAAGAAGAACCATGTGGGATTACCTGGTTGAACTTAACCAACAAGGTACGACGATCATTTTAACGACGCATTATCTGGAAGAGGCCGAGAACCTTTGTAAAAACATTGCCATTATTGATCACGGTCAGATCATTCAAAATACCAGTGTGAAAGAACTCTTAACCCAGCTTGATCAACAAACCTATATACTGGATTTTGCTGACCCCATGAACATGGATGAACATCTTGGTGGGTTCCAGTCTCGCTGGCGTGATGCCCATTCGATGGAAGTGACTTTAGAACGGTCTGAACATCTCAACTTGGTATTTAATGAACTCAGTCAACGCGGTTGGATGGTGACGTCCATGAGACCCAAAAGCAATCGTTTAGAAGAGCTTTTTGTGCGTTTGGTAAAAGGGGATTCCGCCGGAAAATTAGAACAGATGAAAGCGGAATTAGATGCTTCAACTTCATTAGAATCGCCCCCGACATGAAGAAGGGAATCCACCTTTGATTGTGCAGTGTCCGCTTAACATAAAGATCAAAAATGAATTAATAAATTGAGGTTACCCTGTGGGAACACGCGAAATATGGATTGCATTCACAACGATTTGGGTACGAGAAGTTCGTCGATTTCTACGCATTTGGCAGCAAACATTGGTGCCGCCGGCCATCACCATGACCCTTTATTTTCTGATTTTTGGCAATTTAATTGGCCATCGCATTGGTGAAATGGGGGGAACTGGTTACATGAACTTCATTGTGCCAGGCTTGATCATGATGTCGGTGATCACTAGCACTTACGCCAATGTATCCTCCAGTTTTTTTGGGAATAAGTTCCAGCGTTCAATTGAAGAAATGCTCGTGGCACCGGTTCCGAACATCATCATACTCATGGGCTTTGTCTTGGGTGGAGTCACCCGGGGCCTTATGGTGGGTACGATCGTTACCTTACTCGCGACGTACTTTGCGGATTTGCATCTGCACAATTTAGGTGTTGTGATCTCCGTGGTGTTCTTATCGGCGGTTCTCTTTGCGCTGGGAGGTTTTATTAATGCCGTGTATGCAACCAAATTTGATGATGTTTCCTTAGTGCCCACCTTTGTTCTGACCCCGCTTACTTACCTTGGTGGAGTGTTTTATTCCATCTCACTACTGCCTGAGTTCTGGCAAGCTGTTTCAATGTTGAACCCCATTTTGTATATGGTTAATGCCTTTCGATACGGTATTTTAGGTATTTCAGATGTGAGTTTGGTTTGGTCTTACGGTATGCTATTAGCCATGATTGCCGCCTTAACGCTTTTCAGCCTTTGGTTGTTAAAAAAAGGAACGGGGCTGCGTCACTAACAAAAACAGTTTCCTAGCTTTTAAATTAGGGTAAAGAGTTTATCGTATGGCATCACCGCAAGATTCTCTGCTGGGCAAAACCACTGAGTATAAAGATCAATACGACCCCAGCTTATTGTTTCCCATCCCTCGGGATGCACATTGGCTCAAACTGGGGGTGGATCGAGAAACCTTACCCTTTAAAGGTGAGGATCTGTGGACGGGCTACGAGCTTTCCTGGGTTAACGCCAAGGGCAAACCCAGCTTTGCGTTGGCTGAGTTTCGAGTGCCAGCGGCTTCTCCTCATATTATTGAGTCAAAATCCTTCAAGCTTTATTTAAACTCGCTTAACCAGACGCCATTTGAATCTGTTGCTGCGGTTGAAGAGGTGCTGGTGAAAGACCTGAGCGCAGCGGCGGGAGCACCCGTCAAAGTTCAATTGAGAGTATTGGAGTCTGACTTGCAATTGGACAAGGAACCTGATGCTGTTTCCATCGATGATTGGGATGTTGAATGCAACGATGAAGAACCCAACGCGACCCTATTGCAAGCCGATACCAATGAAATCGTGTCGGAACGTTTAAAGTCACGCTTACTGAAATCCAACTGCCCGGTTACGCATCAGCCCGATTGGGCGACGTTGTACGTTGAATATGAAGGCCCTAAGCTGAATCAAGCAGCCTTACTTCAGTACATTGTTTCCTATCGGAAGCACAGTGACTTCCACGAGCATTGCGTTGAGACCATTTATATGGATCTATGGAAAGTCTTGCAGCCTAAGAAACTGACCGTTTATGCACGCTACACCAGGCGAGGTGGATTAGACATCAACCCCTTTAGAAGCAGTGAAGTAGATCTAGCACCTAGCTGGCGGACGCCTTTCCAATAACAAGGTGGGCCACGAAGCTAAGAACACCCTCTTCATTCGAAAGTATATTGGTCTGAGGCTAATCCTCAGACCTTCTTCGACTTCAAACGCGCTGAGGCTTTATCCAGTGCAGTAATGACCCTTTCTCTATCCCAAACTTCAATCTCCCCCAAATCCATGTACATAGAGAATCCGGGGATATCGTGTTCAATGAAGCTGGAGTTGGCTGCTAAGTTCTTACGGAAATCAATGACTTGATAAACACCAACCGGATGAGAAAATCCACGGACTTTCAAGCGGCCTTTTTCACGGCACATGATCTTATCTTGCACCAACTTATAGGTTTCTTCAGAAATCAAAATGTCACCTGCTTCAGCAAGCGCCTCCAAGCGGCTAGCTAGGTTAACCTCACGGCCAATGATGGTGTAATCCATACGACTGTCTGTACCGAAGTTACCCACATTACAAAAGCCCGCATTAATGCCCATTCGAATTTCAAGATTGTGGGTAAACCCGCGTGCACGCCATTGTTGCCGCAACAATTTCATGTGCTGCCTCATATCAATGGCCATTGAAACGCAGGCTAGAGCATCCCGTTTTGGCCCCAATGTGGTCGGATCGCCGAAAAACACCATGACACTGTCACCGATGTATTTGTCGATAGTGCCGCCATGTTTGAGCACAATTTTCGACATTTCCGTAAGGTATTGATTGAGAACATCCGTGAGCTGTTCAGGTTCAAGCTCGTCAGACAATCGGGTAAAGCCTTCGATATCCGAAAAGAAAACTACTAAGGGTTTACGCTGCGTTTGCAGTTCCACTTGTTGCTTGCCAGAGAAAATATTTTCCCATATTTGAGGGGATATATACTTGGCCACTTGCAGAGATAAGGTTCTGGATTTTTCTTCTTCAACCCGGAAGCGTTCTTTCAGGTTTGCAAATTCTTTAGCGTGTCGATGGGCTTGATAAGCGGCGGTGGATAACTGAATGGCTACCCCTAATGCGGCTGCGATTGCTACCTGGTCGGGGATATCCATGAGCAACTCATAACGCATCAACATGGTGCCTGCGAAGAGTCCTGCCATCAGCCAAATGACACAGAAAAACCAGGATGAAATACGCCCCATCAACACGAAACTGGAATTGATCATGATCAAAAACATCAATGAGGGTACCAGTGCAAAGTCCATATACACAATGAGAAGGCCGCAGAGGACAGCATCAAAATGAACAAAGAGTTTTCTTAAGGTATGGCTGGGAATCCAGCGGCTGATGGTAATGCCAAAGAGGTGAACAAGGCTTGGATAGGTCAGACAAAACCCCAATATATACACCAAGTTTTCACCCCAAACTTTGTGGTAGTAACCGACTAATAGGGTGGCAGCAACGGCTAAGTAACCGAGGACTCTGGCGTAATAATCATGTCGAGGCAAGGCAACCTGAGAATAGTACTGATCGCTTTGTTGAGAATCCATATGAGCTTCCTTGTGGAAGAGCCATACCGCAATTCATACACAGGTTGGCTAGATGACACGAGTATAAGATTATACATCTTAATAACTAATCTGTATCTTCCTGCAACCGGGAAAATACTGGCACCTTAGTATGATATTCTAGAGCCATTAATTGGATGAAGGACCTATTATGGACGCCATTGCAGCACTCACGCAGAAAGTATCCGTTCCGAAGTTAACTGGGCCTGCACCAACCCCAAGTCAGCTCTCCACCATGCTTGCTGCAGCCCTTCGAGCACCTGATCATGCGCGGCTTACTCCCTGGGAATATTGGGTCGTTGAAGGGGATGCGAAGCTTAGGCAATTTGGTGAATGCATGTTGCGAGGCGCGCTAGAGGACGAGCCAGACATGCCAGAAGCCAAGCAAGAGAAGATATTAAACAACCCATTGAGAGCTCCCCTTTTGGTAGTCGCAGTCGCAAAAACGGTTGATAGTGAGAAGGTCCCACAGGTAGAACAACTGCTCTCAGTCGGCGCAGGCATTCAAAATTTACAAACGGCTGCCTGGGCGCTCGGATTTGCCAGTATTTGGCGCACAGGCCCGCTAACCTACAGTCGAGCCGTCCATCAAGCTCTAGGCCTTGGAGAGGGTGATCAGATCGTAGGTTTTATCTACTTGGGCCACCCTGATTGCCGAGTAAAAGAACCGCCTGTAAGGGAGTTGGGGGATTTTGTTCGAGACTGGTCGCCTAACTGATTGATCTTAATTGAAAAAACCTTGACAAAAAGCCCTGTTCTGGTAATATCTGCGGCCTATTTTCTTTCGCGTGCAGAGGATCTGCACGTATCTTTTTCGGTGAGGTGTCCGAGTGGCTGAAGGAGCACGCCTGGAAAGTGTGTATAGGTTTATCCCTATCGAGGGTTCGAATCCCTCTCTCACCGCCACTTAAGCCCTGATGTCAAGCAACTCCAGATACCCAAGTCTTTTTCATCCCCCTGAAATACCCCCTCTTTCCTCTATGTTTGGGACAGTTTTGTGATAATTTTCCTTGTGAGACAAAACGAGGGTCTTTAAATTTTTCCCCTCGTTCATGAAATTTAGTTTTTATTCCTTAACTCAGAACTATTAGTAAATTAAACGATGTTAATCTTCATCATCTGGATTATTAAAACTTAATCCATGCAACAATTCTTGAGGATTACTGAGTTAGACGTTTGAGACGATCAATCTCTAATTGTTGGTTTTCGACTTTTTGATTCAGCTCTTGTAGAGCTTCAATCAATGCAGGAACTAATGCGTCGTAACTAACATGCAGATTTCCATCAATTCCCGCTCTCACAGCATGAGGAAATTCACTTTGTACTTCTTGGGCAATGACTCCCATATGAACTCTTTGCGCTGGATCATTTTTATAGGTGAAGTTATAACCGTGTATCCTTTTGATAGAGGTTAAAGAGTCTTGCAATTCGACAATGTTGTCTTTTTGATTTCTATCACTTAAAGCCATGCCTCCAAGGGTATCAAAATATTGTGCGTGAGAGGTCTGACTTGAGATAAGTAGAGATAATGCAAATGCTGTTTTTACTGATGTAGACATAAAAAAATCTCTTATTATGTGATGCGTTAGCCTTACTGCTAACGATGAAATTATACATTGAGCTTTGATTGGTTCATTTGTTTTAGGTCAACACCCGTTGTTTGCAACAATTGCACGCCGCCAATAATTAAAAGCGGCAAGTAGTTTTTGCTAGAACTAAAGGCAGGGTACGAAGGTTGCAAATAGCCACACTCCTGTAAGCTGTCACCGTTCAAATCGGTGATGATTTAAAATGAATGCAACTTCATCCAACGCACTCGCTTTACTTGAGTCTGAGTAGTAGATCGCCGATGTCATTGGGCAGACAGGGTTTTATAGCAGATAGGCCGACTTGCACGATCCACTAAGTGCCCGAAGACGTATGGCTGTACATTCCTAAGAAGCTCAGCGAATCCGTATGAGTGATGCCCAGAAGCTTGTAAAGGCGTTCGGTGGTCAGAAACTCTGCCTTGCTTCCTGCCATAGTTTGGTGAGGTTGCATCGTGATGAGTGCTTAAGGTTGTAAATACCGGAAGCCGCATCAACGTGTTATTAAAGATAGATGAATAAATCAGGAACCAAGTGTCATTCAAAAAAATATTAGCATTAAGTTTTGTGATTGTTTTTAAGTCGAGGCTATATGCAGATGAAACTAATTATCAGATGGTATGCTCTCGTCTCGATAAAGTGTTTCTCTGAGTATGAATAGGTAGGGATGTACAAAATCAACAAAAATTAATTTTATCGAGTCTAATGTAAATTAAATGGCATCTTCTTGTTCTAATAGTTAATAAAATTTTATTTTATCTGTAGCTTAAGATTGCTTAATCTTGTTGTTTAGTATATAGGCGAAAATTTTGTATGGATATATTCCATTTCTAAAACGCTTGCACGTCAACCAAATTCATATGTTTAATATCACTGCTAACAAAGACCCGCTTATGCTGGTGGTATTTTTGATCCGTTGATTGCTAGCACTCCCCTTGTAAGCTGTTAGAGTGTTAAGCATTTCAAAATGCCACAAATTTGAATGGTATGCGTTATAATATGTTTGTCTTTAGTTAATATGATGGTCGTTCCATGAATATTGATGACTATTTATATGTGGGGATTGGCTATATATGCTTCTTTTTCTTAATGAAAGTTTTTTATTCAAAAACCAAAGTCATCGTTTGTATTATTTTTGGGCTTTCTCTTATTGTTAGTTTGGATGTGCTTACTCAAATAGAGTTTAATTTAGTAGCCCTGATTGGGGCTCTCGTAAGTGTGCTTGGCTTGATTATGAAGGATTTACGGATGGGCGATTTCTTTTAATGAATATCCATATTATAAGAGAGGCATGTTTTCTAAAAAAATGCTTGATGACAAATGATCGGAAAAAAATTGATAAAATGCCAGGTGTTTTGAGTTTATTTGAATGATCATCGTTACAAAAAATTAAGCGCATGTTAATATTTCGTCAGCTACGTCACCTAATCAATGTTGTCAATTGAGAATTCACTGGGATATCCAGGCACTCTTTGGCTAGTTAGAGCTTTTATAGTAAGCACCTTCAAGATTGCTTTTTATGATTTTCTCTAGAATCCCATTTTCTTTTATACGTTTTAAGCCTTCGTTAAATTTGAACGCCCATCTCACAGCATTTGGATATCGCTTGCTGATTATGATATGGTGAGGTTTGGTGCTTAACGGGTTTGGATGAAATTTAACGCCTTCAAATATAGCTTTAGTCCTGCTGGTGTGTTTGTAGTAAAGTCCTACTTCTCTAACAAGTGGAAAGGCGGTTACTTCAAGATTAGCAACAAGGCTTAAGCCTTCTAAATCAGTTGCCACTTGGGTGGTTGTAAAATAGTTTTGATTCGCAAGTTTATGAAAATCACTGCCATAGTGATAGCTTTTAGTAACAGCGATTTTATAGCCTTCAAGATCATCCAGTGTTTTCCAAACAAATCTTTCGGATTTATTGAAGAAAAATACAGTGCTTAATACAACGATTGGGTCTGTATAAGCAAAATCTTTTTGACGATCGTCATTTTTGACCCAAATAAGAGAGCCATGCCAGTTATTACTGGTTCTTGCTAATTTTAACGATTCAGACCATTTAAAGTAGCCAAATTCAACCTCGTAATCGACAGCTTTGAATGCCTGTATAGCAATGTCGGCTACATAACCGCCACTTTTTAGGTTTGGAGAGAGAAAAGGGTGCCAATCTCCGCTTGTAAGTTTAATAATTTGGCTTTGGTCTGCATGTGTAATAGGAGAAAACAATACTATAAAGACAAGAAATAGAATAGGTGAATTTTGGAAAAGCATACTATTCATCCTGGAAAATAATATATACCCCAACCTAACCTATACAGTGCTGTTCAAACTTAGTTTAAAACATGCTTTTTAAGGCAAGCACGTTCTGTTCTTGTAATTAAGATCTGCATTATAGACTGCTCTCATAAAACAAAGTATAAACTTCATTTATACTTCTTTGTCATTTCGGATACAAAGCCGTCATTCACAAGCTCTTTTAATTTATCATTGAGTATTTTGATCCACTGATCATCTGTTTGTTTATTTACCGCTAAATAAAGCTGGGCTTCTTTAACAGTAAAGACAGCTTTTAAATCATTCACCCCAGCTTCCTTGGCTAATTTTGGCCCTGCAAAACTGCTGGTTATCCATAAATCAATCATTCCTTCATCAAGACGTTCAGGATTTAAACGGTCATCAGAAAGTTCAGAAACATTAAACCCTTTGCTTTTAAGGTAATCTGATCTGACATCCCCCTTGTAAGCACCTATCTTATATTTGCTCAGGTCAGATTCGCTTTTTATTTTATCTTTAAATTTTGGTCCAGCAAAAATAACCCAGTCATTGCTGGCTAATGGGCCTACCCACTTAAATAAAGGTTTTCTTTCGTCAGTTAGGGTTGTACAAAACACACCTCTATTCGCTTTTTTCTGTGCGTAACCATAAGCGTAATCCCATTGCCTTAATTTTAATTTGTATTCCAAATTTGCTTTTTTAAATATTTCTTGGACGATTTCGGTGCATAGACCTGTTATATCGGCTTCATCGTGTTCAAAAGTTTTGTTGTTAACGCTGTAGTTAAAGGGAGGGAAATTCTCAGTAACCAGCCTAAAACTTGGTCCTTCAGAGTATGCTTGTAACGAAAAACAAAAACATAATAAAAACAATAAGTTGCGCATATTATCAATCCCAGACATTAGTAAGTTAATGAGATAAAAGAAGTGGCTATGCCAGTTCGAGAAATCCTATTTCCACCATCCTCTTCATACGAGTTTAGTGACTATAGATCGTGGCTAACAATAGTTTTTGTAACATAGTGAGAAGAAATACTGCTAGAGAAGTACATAGACTTGATTTCATGTTGGTGTGTGCAAGCTGTCTGTGGTGGTAAAAGTAACTGCATACAGTGCTAATAGACACTATATTAGTGTGATTAATCAATACCTTATAGAATAGACGTGAAGCTGGAATTAACTGGGGTGATGATAGCAGATAATGCTCTACATAAAGTCTAGACAATACATTGCTTGAAAGTTCACTATCGACGTTAAGGGATTAAAAAGTGTTATAGAAAATAAAATGCATGTATGCATACACTGACAGTCTGTCTGGGAGGGGGAATGAGAAATGGTATCTTTGAACAAATGTTGACGGTCCGAAAAAAATCGGTTTTATCTGATTATCAGAATGAAGAAACAGATGCGTTGATGTTATGGATCTATCTAATCGGGGGCTCTTTGATCTCAATAGGGGGTGTTGTAGTCGTTTTAGTAGCGAGATCCCATGGGTTCTCTTAAACATTCAACAACTAGAACCCTTGAGTGCTTAAGAAAAAAGCATGGCTATACAGTATTAATAACAGTGCTCATTATATCAGTTCACTTATGAATGTTTCATTACCATAATTCTGGTTCAGTAATTCGCGACGATCACCATTTATACAGTCATTGGCATTATAATCTCTAAAGCGTCTTTGGTTTTTTGTTATGCAATATCAACGGAGTCTTTATACTGCTCAATTCCGTTAAGCTTAATGGCAATTTATTCTGTAGATGCTAAATAAGTAAAAATATAAGAGTGAAGCCTATATAGATTTTGCATGTGAACATCATTATTTCACCTGCTTCAAGCTCAAAGCAATGAGATTGCAGATGATAATTCTCTTGGTTTAAAAGATAATATCTTGATAAATAGAAAAGTTATTGAATTGGTGCTGTAAAATCTTTCGGGTTTGTGATCGTTTACACAGATGCATTTGGGTGCGCGATTTTAAAGCAATTTTCGACTGTATAAGATTATTCAATCAAAAAGAACATGTTGCTTTAGCCGTTTATACTGAATTGAAATAATAAGTTACAATTTGTAACAAGAGTACGTTAATAGTGTATCATGCGCAGAATTTAGAGAGTTTTAAAATAAAGCGATTTATACATGAAGATATTAATAGTATTAGTAGGCTTGTTGATTTCAATCAATACATATGCATTTCGTTGCTCTCCTGCTGGAAGTTCGAAAACAAAGGTGGTTGAGATCGGTTCCAGTAGGGAGAAGGTAATGGAGGATTGTGGGCAGCCTGCTGCGGTTGAAGGTCCATATATAGTAAAGAGAAAAGTTGAGAGAGTCGCTTGTAGGCAAAAAATCGATGGCGTTATAAATGACAATAAAACCACAACAATCGTTGTGAACGGTGTGCCTGAAGAAGTGAAATGTGAGAATAATACAATTCCTACGATTGAGATAACCTATTCAGAACATGAAGTTGAAAAATGGTTTTACAGGTATTCTGGGAAATTTGAAAGAATATTGTTTTTTGAGGATGGTTCCCTTGAGTCGATCGTTACCGGAAATAGGGTGAAATAAATATCTATACCATTGAAAATAAATCATAAATGCACCAGAACCAAAAAAGTTGGAAATTTTTAGTTTTATAATCAAAATGATTAATCAGTCTTCGAAAGTTATGCGGCTAGGCGGCTAGGCGGCTAGGCAGCTAGGCACTCTACCTTCCCCTGCTATTGATAACGCTTCAATGAACGACCGTCATTAGCCACTGCTCTTCTTCGGTTTGCTTTATGTTAGGGTTAATTATTCACCACCAAGCTCTTCGCACTTCTAATCCAACACCTCACTGTCAAACCCTTATTGCTAGCAAGCCTGCAAGGCCGCTCAGCGTTGTTCTTTATATCTATTCAGATGATACTCTCTCGACTTCGTGAGGGCTCGTTGATGCTGCTAGGACTGAGATCGAACAGCTCTTGGCTTCTGCAGTAACCATCACTTTGGAACCCTTTCCCCGCTTGGTTTTGCCAGCGTAGATACTCCTTATTTTGTGGTGTTGAAAATTCCGTCAATGTAGCATTCGTGAAGCTAAACACAGTGCGAACGTTCCAAATCTTGGGTTAACGCTGTTAAAAACGTTTTCATAACACCTGCTTCTCTCCATTGTTGAAACGACGATGACAGATTTGATAAGGAGAGTATTCTTTGGGCAGAGCCGAGCACTGGTAAGCACCCATAAAGCACCCTCAAAGACTTCTCGAGAGTTCCGCCATTGGGGGAGTCCTGATAAACAAGGGTGCAGTATAAGGTCGCTGCTGATGACTTAAGCGTTTAAAAATCCTTAATGCAGTTATTTTTATTTTACAGCAGGGAAGGAGTAGCCTATCACTTCTTCGGCTCTATGAAGTAGCTTCTAATATAAGTTGGCGCTTATTGACCTTTTATGGTTTTAGGGGGATAATACGGGAGTAAGACATTTTATTAAACACGAATTGTGAATGGGGTAATTATGAAGACATTAAAAAAGGCTTTACTGGTTAGCTCTTCTATGTTGCTTGCCGGTGTGGTTAGTGCAGATGCGCCTGGTTATCATAGTACAGGTCTCGATACTATTGTAAGAATGAATACATGGGGAAAGAGGGCTGATATTGTATTGCAGAATTCTGCTCATGAATGCAATGGCAATACAACAAAAAAGGTTTATAGTTTAAGATACGAAAAAGACGGATCAGACAAATTTTATAGCGCACTGTTAGCAGTTCAGCTATCTGGTGGAAAAGCTCAATTACGATACCATTGCTCTGGGGATGAGGGGGTTGTTATTACCGGTGTTAAAACTTATAACCCATAATCAAATCTCTCATACATTTCTGTCCAGCTTTGGCGTGTTAATGTCAAAGCTGTACGTATAAATGCCCTTACCTAATAATATTATTTTGGTTTTCTTGTAATCAGTTTTTGTTAGCGAGAGTGTGCTTTAATTGTTGCATAATTTATAACATGGATTATGAATATCAATGGAGTGTATGTCGGGGATCATTGCTATTTGGTTTTCGATGATATGCTGAAAAATGGTGTGCATGTCAAGTAAATTAGCAAATTTAATTTCGCCATGAATGCGGTTATGAAATTTAAATTATAGTGGGAATTAAGTGTTTTTCCCGCTTCACAAAACCAAAAATTATTGTTAGTTATATTAATAAATGGCGTCATTTAACTAGAAATAAATACTTATGCTTGTGTTACAAACATATAGTGAAATTTCTTTTGTGTTGATTGCTAATGGTTCCCTGCAAAAAGCTATGAAAAATATGTTCAAATATTATTTAAACTCTAGTAAATTACTTCGAGTTGCTGTTGTGCTGCTCAGTGTTTCCCTTTCAGGGGTTTCGCATGCATTCAAAATTGATACCCATGTGGCAATAGGGCTTGAAATTATTGATGATATCGATCGAAAAAGTGGAAAGGTAAATATCCATGGTCTTGGTGAATATTTGATTGATTCTAAAGCTAAACGTTCAATATTAAACCATCAAGACGCTTTTTTGGCAGGTACCATTGGCCCAGATTTCTATCCTGATCTGATAGTTGGTCAATCGATTGTTCACCCTGGTAATGAGCATGGGTGGAAAACTAAAGATTTTATTAAAAAGCTATTAAATAAAGCGAGTACAGATGAGGAATACGCTTTTGCACTGGGTTATATGGTGCATGCAGCTTCTGACGTGTTTGCACATTCTTATGTCAACTTTTATTCGGGTGAAGAATTTAACCTAATGGATGGGGAGCTGGATGTTGAGCTAAGACATATTGTTTTAGAAGGGTACATTTCAAAAAAACTACTTTCAGCTAAGCAAAAATCGCGGGTTAAACGAATATTTAATGCATCAAATATCCCAGCTGATTTCATCAAATCTATTTTTTACGATGAAAAGGATGTGCGTCAGCAGTATAAATCAGCAGCAGGCAATCATATTAAGTTAATAAAATCTCATCAAAAGAATATTCAGGGTATACGTAAAGAGCTCGGTAAATATCGAGGACCCTTGTCGAAGTACAAGTCAGATATTCTTGATGAAATTGATCGGGTTAATAAATATGGTTGGGAAATCGTAGACTATACTCATGTTAAACCTGTCTGTGTAACAACTAAAACCTTTGAAGAAGTTTGTGATACGGTGTGTAGTAAAGTAGGTAAAGTATTACTTGGTGGTGCAGTATGTCTTGCAAAAAAAGAGGTTTGTAAGGATGTTCCAAGAATGGTTTGTAAGGCTGCTAAAGATACCAAAGCAATTGTCGAAGAGATTAACGTGCTTGGAACACGCTTAGCCGCTGCAGATGTTCTCTTTGGTCACTATGAAGCTATTTATCAATACTTAGGCGAAATTGACTCATCGATTGATGCTGCCTCAGTTGAGCTAGTGAAAGCCAGTCATAAAGCAGCCAAACAGGCAATACAGGGAAAGAATTCAGGAATTCTGGATGCCTATAAAGACTGGGCAATTTGTTATGGTCCAATTCTCGGTGGGGTGCCAAAAGCCATTGCCAAAAACACGAGTTGTGCAGCTTACCAGTTATACCAAAAGCTGAATGAAGCGGTTGAAGGTTTTGAAGACGTTGCAGGGGCGGCTATGTATGGCGTGGTTGGAAATCGCCTGAAAATACTCGTTGAACGTGAGATTAACGAAGCTTTGTTCAATGAGACAAGTAAGATTGTTGATTCTGTTATGGGAGTAGGGCTTGATGATTTATTTGATTTATTCAAGCATCCAATCAATCAACATTCGCTTAACAGAGTTTTTAATGGAAATGTGTCGAGTAAAAATTTACTCAATATAGATGGCATGGATAAACGTGTTGCTTTTGAAGTGGGTGGTGCATACAAAAATAAATTGTACAACTTTGATCCATCTTTTAATGCAATCCAACTTTCTAAGATAGCCCTTATGAGTGATAGTCAAAGGGGGTTTATGGCGCTAAGTCAAGGGTTTAACTTTAATGGAAATATGAAGAATCCAGTGCTTGAGGTTGACAATATTGATGCCGATCATCAGTGGCTTCGTACACCGCCTCCTTTGCCAAAGGCAAGTCGAAACTCATTAAAATTTAGAAAAAAGAATATTTTTCCAGGAATGAGCTTCTATGCGCGATCACCGTATTTGTTTAAAAAACTATTTCGTGGCCCGTTAAATAAAGGAGCTTTAGTCTCTATTAATGGAGAAAAAGCATTACCCTCTTGGTATCCTTATAAGACTTGTACAGTTAACCCTTTTCCTTATGGAGTTAGTGATAGGAATTGTAGTTTGCTGTATTTGATTCCAATTTTAAGTACGATGAATATTCATAAATAGTAATGATACTCATGAGCGTTGATTAAAAGAAAGCCCAGCTGCAGCTGGGCTTTCTTTCAGTTTTATATTATGGTGAACTAATACTTTTGATCAATGGAAGCTTACTAGGCAAGGAAGGTATTTAATGCTCCCTAATTTATGAGGCATCATCCGTTCCTATTTCATTTATTTGTTTGACATGAATTAGCAGTTGCCACTTTAGTTAATTTAAAACAAGAAAACGAGTAAGACAGTATTGATATCCTAGTAGGTTTTAGGTACTCTGCCATGCCGGGCATGGTTGCCTATGAATAATAATAGGGTATGTATATGAAAAAAATTATTTCATCACTTGCAATTTCTCTGACTTTAGTTGGGGTTTTTACAAATACTTTTGCTGCCAATCCTGTCACCATTCGTTCTGCAAATATGATGGCAACAACTAGTGGCAGTAATATTGACTTATACCATCTTTACCTTAGAGATACAGGAACCAAAGAGCTTTATCTTCGTCGCGATGCGTATGCGGATTGGATTTTAAAACCTATTGCAGCAGGATGGTTTAATATTGCAAGTATTCACCGGCCTGGAGGGTGTATATATGACTCATCTGGCTCTGATTTGGCAAAATATGACAATAGCTGTAATAGTGACTTCCCTCGTGCAGAATGGAAGCTGCAGTTAGTAAATAACAAGTATAAAATTGTTAATAAGCTGGGTCGGTGTTTGGAGTTTCATCCTAATCGAATGAGGCTTAAAGCGGTTGCCTGTGAACCTAATACTCGGCAACTATTTCATGTTTACTAGAAGCTGTTTCATAGCTACAAGTGAGTTAATTTATAACGCTCACAAATAAGAAAAATGGTTTGAATTAATGCTTATCTTCTTAGCTTGTTGATCAACAATGGTTGGATACGGTTCATATTTGCCTATAGAGGCGAAACTAGGAGAAACGTCCTCTTCTAGGTTGTAGGAAGTTCCTCGTATCTCGGTGATGGAAGAATGATCATACGTTTTCCTAGCGGGAGTGTTATCGACGATTGTTGCGTTTACGGGAAAAGGAGATAAGCTTTTTCAAGTCATTACGTGATATTATATGCATCGTAATTCCTACAGGAAACTTATGAATAGCTTGGTATAGCTCTACTCGATCCACCTTAGATGCGAGATTGTTCATTCAAGCTTAAATTGAATCTAAAAGATAGAAATATGAATGATATTTGTTCTCATATTATAAAAAATAAAAAATAAAAAATAAAAAATAAAAAATAAAAAATAAAAAATAAATTCATTTTGATTTGTAGACAGCAATTTTATTTGGTCAAACCAAAAAGTTGATAATTTATACCTGCTATTGTTTTTAAAAACAAATCATAACAAAGCATTTACCATCAATACTCCTCTCAGTACCAATCGTGTAACCTGAGTTTACCCATAGATATCTCAATGAAAATATGATGTTGTGCTCGATCGTCTGATAGCATGCCTGTGAAAGATGTGCACAGCAATAGCGGATGGCATGTTTGGATGGTGGTGGGGGCTTAATAGTCGATCACTCTGAAGCCGGTTGGAGTGAGATCGATGAGACATTAGCTTCGGTGATTTAGAAATACAGATACTTTGATGAGTTAGTATTTGCTGACTGTTTGTTGCGCAGTCTTATAACACTGATAGATCTAAAGTCCACATGCTTCTAAGGGTTGCCAATGTTGTGGTTGGAAATAGGCACTGATCTTTAGCCTTAGTTTCATTCCAGTCTCAATCGGATGATCGGCAAGAGCCAGTGATTATCACCACCAATGATTATCCTCCCTACACATCGACTTTAGAAGAAGGGAATCAAATTGTAACCGATATTGTAAAATCAGCTTTTAAAAGTCAAGGTATTCCTTTAGAAGTTTGGATTATACCCTGGAGTAGAGGAGAAAGAATGCTTCTAAATGGTGCTGTCTTTGGAAGCATACCCTATTTTAAAACGGATGAGAGGCAACAAGAATTTATTTTCTCAGATCCCATTATTTACTCTAAAAACAGGTTTTTTTTCCATAAACAAAAAATCCCTAACCAAAAAGATTTGAATACTTTAGAAGATTTTAAAGGGAATGTGATGGGTGCTGTTAGAGGATATTGGTATGTGCCCGATTTTGAAAAGTACGGCCTCGACATCACGTACGTCAATAGTGATAGAGCAGGTTTGAAGATGTTATTGATTAAACGTATTGACTACATCATCGTTGACGAGATTGTGGGGCATTACATTGTCTCTCAAGAGGCGCCAAACAAATTGCATAGTATCGGTATACTTGATAAAGCTGAAAGTGTTGCAGCATTTCATCTTATGATTTCGAAACAATACCCAAACTCTAAGCAGCTAACGGTTCAATTTAATCAAGGTTTAAGAGAGATTAAAAAGAATGGCGAGTATCGAAAGCTTTTTGAAACGTACACGATTGGCGAACATTTAATGGCCAAATAATCTGAGACTGTATGGGTCACCAGGCTCCTATCGCTGCTTTTACTGTATCCTGGTTTAAATGTGTACCAAGCGCTAAAATCTCCCCTCTTTGTGCGGCAACAAACAATGCCAATCTCTTTGCAGTCCATACGATTATAGGGGGGCATATGGGATGGTTGGAATACGGTTTAACTTCTTAGAATGTGAAATTTCTCAGGTTTTAGAAGAATATCTCTTCTCACAGCAGGTGTGTGTTTTCACAAGCATTACATCCTTTCAGAACACCGATTTTTATAGGTGAGAACAATACTTAGTTTTGGCTGGTCTAGAAAGTAGCGTGCAAGTCAATGTGAATGAAAAGCCTTTTGGTGAAGGTTGAACAAGTGTTTGATGCGGTACAAAGGCTTGAAGAATAAAATACGTTGTCACACTAAATAAAACCCTTTTCGGCTCCTCAGACACCTAGGGTTACACAGACGCATCTAGACTAAAGGGGTCAATTACTTGCATAGGACATATACCCATGGCTATTGCAGATGGAATGCAACCAATCTCGGGCTTAGTGACAGTCAATCTTTTTTCTGAATCTGAAGGGTGTGCTTCGGAGGCCATAGAGCTGGAGCTGAGTTTGCTGATTGATGTTTCAAATGGAAGGGTTTCAGGTTTTGCGCAAGTTACACAAGCGACCTCAATGCCTATTCTGTGTATAAGTCACGTATCTGGAGTCGTGATACATAGAAACCAGGCTGATCAAGAGTCTAAAGTTCGCTTAGATTTGGTAGGGTATCCAGCAATCAGCTGGCCAAACGCTAAAGGTATCCCTGATGCGTTTTCAAGAAACTTCAACGCTTCAGTTGTACTCGATGAAGAGTTTACGAATGGTGAAGTGGTCTATCACTACAAAACCAATTCAGGTGCCCTAATGGAAGAGCGGCAGAAAATGTATCAAGAAGCTATTGTTGATCACAGCTTACCTATGGCTGCTTGATGTTACGACTATTCCAAGGCTAAGCCGGCCTTGAAGCTGCTGTTTGATTCGGACAGTTCTTCAGGGAGCCTCAATGACTCAATTGATTTGGGGGTGAACCAACCCAATGACGGAGTTCCTCTCAACAACCATATAGCCAGTCTGAGTTGTTCTTGAAAACAGTGGGTCAACACCAAACCCTGGCTTTAACTGATGCAAAATGGTTTACGTTAGGCTGCGTACTGATAACTTATGCAGGCGATAGTCAAGCTCACCAATATTGCTGGCATCAACAGCGCGATGGGCGCTTATACGTAGACTGTTGGGATGTTTCTTTATAAAGGGACAAAAGACAATCTCATTACCTATCAAAAGTGAGATAAAGCAGACTTATAGGCGTTGGTGCTCAAGAGGTGCACGGATGCGCCAACTACATCGTAAAATGTCTTACTCCATTCCTCTATAAGCCTTATCCCACCTGGGTTTTAACGTTTTCTGTATTGAAATAGCCAGCGACGTCAGCAATGGCGCGAAAAAAAACTGAACCCGAAAAAAATCACTGCTCCTCCCCCACTGCCGATTACGCAATGGGAAAGTTTTGTGCAAGGGGAGGGTGAGCAAGGATAGAAAATAAGTCGCTAAACAGCGGGATCAAACAGGAGAGAGTGCCAGCTTTTGCGTAAGCTGGCATTAAACGAAATAAAATTAATAATAGATCATTCTCTTTGATTTGGATGGGTCAGACTTTTGAAAACTTGTCTCTAATATGTTTTCCAAAGTGGTTTTAAAGTCTTTAGATATTAACTCAGTTTTATCTTGAGGTATATTTTTATGTTTATAGATATCGAGATATATATCTGTAAACCTTGGGAAGTATAAAATATCTACGATTATTTTATCGTTGTAGTACAACGCAAGCCCTAAACCTTCCACCCCATCTCTACCTAATACGCGAGAGTCGTGCTCACTTAGCCTGAGCTTATATTTAACAGCTAGTTTTGAAATGGCGGTTTTTATTTCATCTCTCATCGATTCCTTATATGGTCCTTGAAACGCATGGTATGGATAGATTGGCTTGCTTCTTTCACAGCCGAATAAAACTGTAACAACAAAAAACGTTACTGTGATAAAAATTAATTTATTCACCGTAGATATTGACGACATCTTCGACTCCCCTTCTGAATAAGAAAATTCCAACTTCATTATTAAATGCGGGGTTATTTCCACTACCAGTCCCAATTATTTCATAATACAGCCCTTTGTTTTCAAAGTATACTCTATGTTCCACAGTGCCAGGATGGAAAGTGTGTCCTTCTTGAGTTGCATTGAGACTAGTTCTATTCGTCGGAAATTCTGAATGTCTTATTGGATTTCTCCAAAATAAAACTCTATCTCCACTTCCTAAGTCACTTTCTCCCCAATTCAAGGGAATGTCGTTTTCATTTACGTGTGCAAATACTTTATCAGCATATGCTGGATTACATCCGGCTGTTGATAGTGAGCATATTTTCCCTTTAATTCGGTACTCGTGATAATTACCATCAACTTTTGTCGTAACATCTGTTTGTGGTTTTGGCCTACAATTCCTACCACTGCAATCCCATTTCTCAAGTGGTGCTTTCTTATGATTCCATTCATTGAAGATTCTGACCATAGCAGCAGTCATAAAACCATCACTAAAGGAACCACCAGCAATTTTAGATGTAACACCACCCAGCGTGCCGGACAAGAATACATCGGCATATATATTATTGGACATTTGTCCTACAGCATGGCCGGCAGACCCAGAAACAAATCCAGCAAGATAGCCCTGTATCGTGAATTTACCTGCGCCAATTACTGAAAGGTGCCCTTGGCTAAGACCGTGTAGTACGGCTGCTTCAGTTTGTGAAATTGTAATAACCCCATCTTTCCCTAAAGTTTCAGCTTCTCCAATTTCAGCTGCAATCGAAGCACTCACATATGCAATGGCTGCAGCTTTAACTCCTTGTTTAATATCACCACTTAGCCAGGTTGAGCGAGCACCAGAGGCAGCAGCACAAGCGGCAGGCCCTGTTTTGGCTGTTGCAATGCAAAAAACTGATGCGACTATGACGGCACTTCCAATGCTCGCAACCTTACTTCCATCGGTATGAGCCCAGTAATCAAATTTTGCTAAGTGGAAACCGATTTGATCTGCCATTTGGCCAAAAACTCCACCAATTTCAATTCCACCGATGGCGAAGTAACCTGACGGATCTGTAAAACTCAGCGGATTATTAAACACATAGCTGTAGCGGTTAGGCGACTGTGTATTGGTCGGTGCCTGTACAAATCGGCACTTAGGAAGCGACCAAGCAGCGGATCGTATACCCGCCCATTCATATGAACTAGGCCCAGGGATTCAATAAGCCTGTACTTAAGTGATAAGTCAATGAAGTGAGCAAAATAACCTTAATCATTAGTGTGCTGAATGCGTCGAACTCAAAGCAGTCACTTATCCCTTCACCAGCCCTACCAAATTTTGCTGTATCCACCTATGTCTGGAACGCGGCTAGTATTTCTCGTTGGGTCCTAGTTTAATGAAACAATGTTCGGTATTTCCGACCATATCTCGGTACAAGAGCCACTGATAGCCTGTATGAAAGAGTCCAAATCGACGGATACCGGTGCACTGATACCATCTTTTAACCAAGCAGAATTGATTAAAGCAAATGCACTATTAGTAGAGAATTCCAAGATTGGTTCATCTTCATAATCCATGGACTTGTATACTAACGTATTCTCTAGATTTGAACATTGATACCATTTTGATAAGGCTAAGTAAAACTCAGCAAGAAGAATGTTTTCTTCTTCAAAAATGTTTTGATGAGCTATTGTAATCGTCAGGCTACCCTCGATTTCAGATATAGCCTTGGTATCTTGTAAATAGCAAGGCTTTGACGAAATGTTAAAGTTTATTGAGCATTTGCTGGGAAGGCGTTCCATGTTTTCATTACACCTTAAAATTGATATGTGTTTTTTGTTTCCTGTAGGGGATATTGACTATTTGTATTTATCTCTTATTTTTTTCAAAGCAATACAATATTTGATGGCCTCTTTAAGAAATGAATCACAGTCTTGATCTGGATAGCTTTTTAATAGTGACTTTAATCTAGGGATTTTAGTTGGATCAGAGGTGTTTTTTAGTGCTAAAGCAATCCCTTGGCGCGATCCTCTATCTAATGGGATTGATATTTCAGTGTCAGGCGGGGTTTTTTTGTAAAGTTCTTCTAATGTATCCCAAAGATCAGAGTTTCCTTCTAGTTCAGGGATAGCAAGAGAGCGAGCGATACCATCAATTACCTTGGGGTGATATGGTTTTTTTAAGTGCTTAATCAATAATGGTACGGCATCCAAGTAATAGTTCTCTTTAGAGTTAACAAAATCCCAGACCGATTCGATGGGAAAGCCGATATTTCTAAGATCATTGACTGCTGGGGATTCGTTTTCAGTTAAAAAATTTTCAATCTTCTTTCTTTCTTCTCTGTGAGTCTTATCTCTTTTTTGGTATTCAGGGTCTTTTTCTAATTGCTCTAAAAACTCTTTTGCCGTCATTCTCTTTTTAAACATTTTATTTCTCCCTGTAAATTATTTTAAATATTTAATAAGTTTTTATGAGGAATTAAAATTTATATATTGCTTTTTAAGCTTTAAGTATCAATCATTGAAAGTGGATGCTGAGATCAGCATATTGTCCAGTTGTTGGCGCCTTTCATTTTAAGCTTCCTATCCTATTAATACACTCTATGGAGAGTGTTCGTTTGGGAAAGGGTCTCTAACATCTTTAACTAACTCTACCTTTATTGCTCCATGCTTTAAATAATTATTCTTTGCCTTATTTAGACTTATTCCGTTCGCTCCAAAGGCATAATCTGGATCGTTAATTTGGGTTATGTCATCCTCCCAATAACATACAGGGCAAATTAAGTAAGTGCCATTTGGTTTCTCATCAAAAGTTAGATATCCGCAGCATGGGCATGGATAACGCATTGTTTTTCCTTTGTTGTGTATTCTAGTAATCTATCCACTCTTTGAGATGGATTATTGTTCTTCGAAAGTTTTCAGTGGTTTTGCTCCAACAGTATTTCGACATAAAGACGCAAATATTGTTGGTTTTAGTGGTAGTTATCGCAGAATTCAGATTTTAGGTTTTTATGATCAGTGTTGCTGTATATGAAATCCACGGCATCTTCAACACTGCCAAGCAAAATTTCTTTAAAAATTGATTTAAAAATAGCTAGTTGATCTCTTTTAATAAATCCGCAAACAGCCACATCTAGATCTCTGTCAGCATATATTGCCCAGCTACATTTTTCTGAGAATATACCGATTAAATTTGTATTGTGAGCTGGGGCATCAGCTGGGCTATCTGCTGGGTAGTCATGTAATGCAGAAATGTAGTCTTCTTCGCGATCATCTGTTGATAAAGCTATGGAACAAAAAAAATTGGAAAAGTTAGCTTGGAAGTACTCTATTTGGTCTGGGTCTAGGGCTGAAAAATACATCTCGTTTTCGTTTGTTTTTAGCAAGAAGTATTTCATTTTTGAAAAAAAGGATGCTGTTAGTATTTCGTCAAATGCAATGAATGTAAATAATGTAAAGTTAGCATGGAGAATTTTTTTGGAAGTCTGCTTGATGTAATGAATGATTTTTCACGAGCTAAACTAAGTAAGTCGTATTCAATTTTATTGGAAATGATGTTCATTTAATCACCCCTAATTTGTGGTTGCTGGTTTTTTATAGGGTCTTGAAGTGGGTGTGAATAGAATTCTTAGGTTGATTAAAGGCTCAAGTAAAACCTGAGAATCATTAATTATTAACTCAGCATACGGCTTTTCATCAATCAATGTTCCCATGAAATCAATATTTATAATTGACATTCTTGATCCAAGTAATATGTCCATATGCGAACTCTCACAATGTAGGTTCCCTGCTTTTTGACGCTTGCAAATTGATCTTTTATCGCATATGTCTTTTTTGTATTCTGCTTGAAAAAATGAGTATGATTCAGAAAGTGAAGGCCTTTCATGCAATTTGAGTGCTGGCAAAACTAAAGCGGAAAAAAGAGCCTCTTCTACTTCAATAAACTCATCTTCAGCGTTATCAATATTTTTGAACCAACGAAGCCAAACATCTGTACAACACGATGTCCAAGTAAGAATCAGTTCAGTGATGTCTTCCATTATAGTTTCCAATCTGGCTGATAGCACACTAAGGAACAGTGACCATATCCTTTCACATTATGAGTAAACAAGGCCTATATGTGAGATGGGGGGTTGCACAGCGTCCCTTGAGTGCAATGAGCTCCCTGCTTCCAGGACACCGATCTCGCCTCATATCTAGAAGACCAAGACAGTCATTCGACCACCCAAACCCCACCAGCAGCCCAGTAGCGGCCTAGGGTTCAACCGATTTGATATGCAGGTCGCTCGCAAGCCCAGAGCTGGCGCGAAAAAAATGAAACCTGAGAAAAAATTACTGCTCCTCACCCACTGCCGGTTTCGTGTTTAAAGTATTTTGTGCAATTCGATGGGGTGCAACCACCTAGCCAAGCCCCATGAAACCAGGGATTCGAGTCAGACAATCTAATGAATCATTGCACTCCATTGCGCGCTGTTGCGCAGTCATTGCACGGTAAGTTATCGCCAAATGCTCTGAAAGCCGCGCGGGAGTAGGGCTATCCAAATTTGGTTTTGCATAAATCAGCGGAGTAGGGTGTTGCAGGTGCTCCCCCGAAGGGGAGCGGACAGGAAAGGGATGGAGCTTAAAAGGTGTAGTTAGCCGCTAGGTAGAAACGACTAACATTTTCGATTTTGATCTTATCTTCAATTGTTGGAGTGGGGGCAAGGCTCCCATCCGTCCTAGAAACATGGTATTTGTTTTTTTGATTGATATTTGTCCAGGAGTGACTGTATCCAGCTTCAATATTGAAACTTTTAGTGACATCAAAGATGGCACCAAACTGGCCACCGTAAGCGAGTCCAGAAGCAATTTCTGAATCACTTGTGGTCTTGTTGGAGTCAGCTTCTATATCTACAAAACCAAATCCAATGTGGGGGCCGACAAAGGCTTTAAACTTCTCGTTAATGGGGAAGAAATAATCGAAGTTGGCTGTTAGTTGAGCATACCTTAGATCCTCTTCTCGTTTAAGTCCGGTATCATAGGATTTATCTTTTGATGAAGAGAGGCCGCCTCCTAGAATGCCGTAGTAGCGGTATTTATCGTTTGTGAAACCCGCTCTGAATCCAGCAGTAATGTCGCCATCAACATTGCCATCATGTAAGTGGCTTCCACCTGCTTTCAGATTTGTTTTACCTAGATCTAGGCCAATGAAAAAATCATCGGCATTTGCGCTCTGAATAGTAAGCAAGCTAACAGCAGCGGCTAATAAAGTCTTTTTCATCGTTACTACCTGACGAATTGTTTTTTAGGGCTAATAGATACTCAAGAAATGAGTAATTAATGAGACACCATTATGCGCCAATTCGTTTCAAATGGGATGGTTTGAAAGCGGCATGTTTTTTTATAAAATACCAGTCTTGGATGGTAGGCTTGCTCCGTTTTTTTAATAGGGGTTGGTTTTGCAGTGAATTGATCACTCGTTTCATTATCGAAGACAGTCATCGTATCGCCCTTAATGGATTCAATGACGTTTACGAAGGATTCTAAAAATGCTGGGGGTTGATCGGCTAATAAATACCAAGCACTGCGAGCCATCACAAACATCAAAAGTTGACATTTTCTAGTTAGTGCTAGTTATCGACTCGTAACCGCTTGATTTCAAGGGTTTTTTTGGTGCCGAAGGAGAGACTCGAACTCTCACATCCTTTCAGATAACGGAATTTGAAGACGCTACCAATCGCTCTAGAGCCCCCGTCATTGCTGGGCTGCTAAAGTTGAAATCATCCCGTTGACATTCAAGTGACATTTTCGCTAGCACTCACTCTTAACATATATCCCTTACGAGCTTTTAGTTTTGAACACCATCACGGTTGATAGTTTTTCTTGATTGTCCGAATAGTTTGGCTGTGTGTTTTGTGAACAATTGCTCGATGCATCTTTTATGGGAGTGACATGATGCGGTCTGGTCATATTTCAACCAGGCGGGCGTCATGTTAAAGATCACTCACTTATTTGCTCTTTGCTTGCTCTTCACTTTGACGGCATGTGGTGGGGATTCTGGTTCAAGCTCCACGACTTCAAGTACTGAAATAGAAGCGAATGGTGGTGCTGGCTCAGAAACAGATAAAGGTGATTCTGGTGGTACTGACGCCGATGGCACTGACACCGATGGTACTGACACCGACGGCACTGACACCGTCGGCACTGACACCGACGGCACTGACACCGACGGCACTGACACCGACGGCACTGACACCGATGGTACTGACACCGATGGCACTGACACCGATGGTACTGACACCGATGGCACTGACACTGACGGAACTGACACCGACGGCATTGACACCGACGGAACTGACACCGATGGCACTGACACCGATGGTACTGACACTGATGGCACTGACACTGACGAAAACGGATTCACTTCAGAAGAATTAGCAGCTTGTAATCCAGATTTAACAGTCGCAAAAACCCTTATTGCACTCATAAATGAATCGCGTTCAAAAAATCAGATGTGCGGTTCTGAATCTTATCCAGCGATTAAAAATGGAAATGTACAGTGGAATGTGAACCTTTGTGTTGCAGCCTATAGGCACTCTAAGGATATGGCAACAAACAACTTTTTTAATCATACAAGCCAAACAACGGGCAGTAACCCAGGCGTTCGAGTTAAAGAAGCTAATTATAAATACTGGACAGTGGGTGAAAATATCGCAGCGGGTACTGTATTAAATCAAGCAGTGGATGTGCACGCAGGTTGGATGAAGAGTCCAGGCCACTGTAAAACGATTATGGGTTCGTATTTTAAAGAGGTTGGCGTTGCTATGTTTGAAGTGTCACCAGGCACATCTAAATTTAATTATTATTGGACAGAAGTCTTTGGTACTAGATAAGCAAGAATAAAAAACATTTATACGAATAATTTATTGCCCTCTTAAGAGGGCTTTTTTATTTAAGACCTCTGCAAAAACGCAAACGCATTTGCTGCTTGATGCACCCGTATTCGATTAAAACAACCATAAAGAATGAACGCGGGAATAATCATGTCGATATTATTGTCGGCGCTCACTTTAGTATCGCACAAAGCATCTGTACGATTTTTGAACTCTATCACGGTTGAGGGTTTTACCTGATCGTTTTGTGAACTGGTGAATATGCACCCTGTTAAATAATGTGATTATTGGTAAACGATAAGTGTATAGCCAGAGAAAACGGAGAAAATAATGGTAAAGGTATCGCATTTAATTCTAATTGGGGTTCTAGCTTCATTGACAGCCTGTGGGGGGGATTCAAAATCTGATAAATCCCCTAAGAAAGAAACAAGTACGTCTGAAACAGGTAGTGGTGATACAAAACCTGATACAGGCGATGGTGATACAAAACCTGATGCAGGTGACGGTGATACAAAACCTGATGCAGGTGACGGTGATACAAAGCCTGATACAGGTGACGGAGATACAAAGCCTGATACAGGTGACGGAGATACAAAGCCTGATACAGGGGATGGTGATACAAAGCCAGATACTGATGGTGGAGATACCGATACCACGACTTTTACGCATCCAAATTGCATTAAAGATCAAGCCGAAATTAATAAGGTCATGCTACCCAAAGAGGAATTTCCTGGTATCGAAGGCGATGTCATCGTTAGCGGTGGTTGCTTGCAAAAGGGAAGTACTTACAACGATATTAAGTTGTTATCGAAAGTGGGGCTTTCACCAATAATTGATTATCCTGATTATTCGTTGCCAATTTCGAATTTACGAACTTTATATCAAAGCTATTGGACCAGTCACCCGGATGGACCAAAATCATTAGAAGATGCGGAGCTGGCAGATATTGTTGCTGACAGAAAAAAAATAATGCAATGTGTTGAATCGGATATAAGTGCAGACGATAAGGAATTGCTTTCAAATCTAAGTTATACCACGAGTAATATGGCTTCAACCTATGATAAAGCATTTACCGAGTTAAAAAACACTGGGCATTATGAAAGGTTAGGAATTAGCCAGGGTGTGATAACCACAGGTGAACATTGTAATCATATTGACTTTTTGGAAGTTGTTGCCAGCTCTGTTGCCTTTGCGGTTAATAGAGTTAAATTGGAATTAATTGTAGAATAGTCAAAAGCAATTACTAAAAGCCCTCTTAGGAGGGCTTTTAGTTTAAGGTCTCTGCAAAAATGCTAACGCACTTGCTGCTTGCTGCTTGCTGCTTGCTGTTGTTGCACCCGTCACCTATCTAAATAAACATAAGTCGCCTGAATCAATGAGTGATCTGCAAGTTGCTGCACCGTAATAATGGAAACGCCGCTCACCAGCATATGCGTAATCAACGTAGACCAAATGGCTTCAGTTAATTAGCTAGAAATAGCCAATCTCAATGGTCTATTCATTTGAAAAGTCGCCTTAAAAAGCGGTTTTATAATGGTTGAGGTTTTGACTGGTGCTGACCAATTAAACAGAAGTGAGAAAGCACCTACAAAGTTTTATTCTATCTGCATCAAACCATCTCTAATTAAATATTCCCTAACCAGGTGGCTTGTTGGATTGTGAAAAGCATCGCAATAAAATAAATCACGAGTTTCAGCACCTCAGTGGTTATCAAACCGACAGGTTACAAAATAGCGTGGATGTGTAAGAAATAACCGACAGATAAGCAACGTCAAAAAGCTGTTAGTAATCATCAGGAAAACACTCGATATGCATTAAAATCAGGAAAGCGTAATAAGTATCTGCATACTGATCGAAGCAATGCTATCTTCGAATGATCCAGACCTAGTATTCAAAGCCCTAGAGTGAGATGGGATAGCCAAAATATTTCACATGATCCGCTTAACCCTATCCGAACCTGCTTAATATCAATCAGGGCTGCCAATTTGGCAGCCCATGGCCATCCACTTTCCTAACGATTCCTATAAGATTTCCACTCCAATGGATGGATGTGATGGAGTGGAACCATGGAAAGGTCTTTCGCTAATTTAATTGAATTCATGCCTGCTTGGGCGTCTTCAATATTTGGGATGCTATTATTCTTTGTTGTATTAGTGAGTTGTGTACGCTTTATTGAAAAGCATTTATCGCAATCGAAATGGTTGATGGCAGTGCTTAGAATACTGTCAATAAAGCCTTTTAAAGTTGAAGGTTGGGTTCAATTCCTGTTTTATTCATTCGTAGTGATTGCCGTCATTCCTTATATTCCAGATCTAGGAAAACAGTTAGTTGGATTCCTGAATCAACCAAAGCACCTAGTGGATAATATCAGCTTGATGATATTGATTAAAAAAACCATTGGTTTTTCAATTATCTTGATGATGTTAGCTAAATGGTATTTCCAATTGCTGGAAAACGTTCGATTTCCTTACCATTGGTTTAAGTCTGAGTGGTGAGTTCAAGCTATGTTTCCCCTTGGCTGTCAGGCTGGCAGTCTTAACCCAGTCGCAAAATATTCTCATGCGTTAGCATCTTAGTCTCATCAACCTGAAAAGGATAAACTCGATGAGTAAAATAAAAACGCTTGCTCTAACCTTGCTTGCCAGCTCATTGGCAATAAACGTATCAGCAAAAAAGGTGGCTATTACCATTGATGACCTACCCGTTGTCTGGGACATCAAATACTCTATTGAGAAACAAGAAGAGATTTTCTACAACTCTCTAGCAGCTCTTAAAAAGCATGGTGTTCAAATGGTAGGTTTTACTATAGGTAATGCTATACAAGATCACCATAAGGTTTTCCTCGATCAGATGATTGCGGATGGACATTTAATTGCTAACCATTCAGCGACCCATCCTGACTTTAATGAAACAACCCCTGAAGATTACTGGAGCAATATTTTAAGTGCAGAGCGCACCATTTCAGAGTGGTGGATAGATTCGGGTGACTCAAATAAATACTTCAGATACCCCTATTTGCATCGAGGAGATACCGTCGAAAAAAGGGACGAGGTCGCCGAGCAGCTTGCGGACAGTGGATATAAAATTGCCCCAGTGAGTTTGTTGTCACGTGATTGGGCATACAGCAGTGATTACTACAACGCATGGGAAAAGAAAGATCCCGAAGGCATGGTAAAAGTGGGTAAGGCCTATTTGAAGCATATTAAAGACATCACCAAACGAGATACTAAACTGGCAAAAGAAAAGTTTGGGCGTGACATCAACCATATTCTATTGCTGCACATGAACCTAATAAACGGGGATTATTTAGACGATGTGCTGACCTGGTACAAAGAGAATGGTTGGGAGTTCATTACTTTAGAGGAAGCCCTACAAGACCCAGTATACGACCTTGAAGAGGAATACGTAGGGCCTTATGGAATTTCATGGCAAAACCGTGTGTTTCTAGAAGAGTCTACTAACTAACAGCAGAAAGTACTTTAGACTTTTCTTCGTCAGAAAGGTTTGAAAGTAATTCAATTAAAAGGTTCTTTTGATTAGTTTCGGGCAGTCGAATGTAATGAGAAAAACTCAACAACATCGCTGCCCGTGATCCGCAATCAATGTTTTTGCAGTCGCCTACAAACTCTCTTACCTCTTGACTGATCTGTTTTGATCGGATGATATGCATGGGGCTTTCACAAGCAGGACAAAGGATTTTCATCGTCGCAATCTCCTAATATGCAAGCCGATATTTTACCTTAATGCTTATTTAAACCCCAGCTTAAACTCAAAACTAAACGCAATCTTACCAATTTAAATACCTGTGTTTATCTTAGGTTCTCTAAATACAATTCGAATGGGGCCGTTCAGTTGCTCATTTAACTCTTTAAAGGGCAGTGTCATCGGGAATACCTCATTTTGCTGGTAGACCGTATTGATCTTTTCGATATCCCCAAAGCCACCGGTATTCGTGGGTTTGACTCCAGCAAGCGCTGGGGGGACTCGATGCGCAACGATCACGTCATCAGCAGAGATGTTTTTGATTTTCTCGAACTCGTCCTTTTGATTGATTTCCCCCACTTTAATGATCTGAACTGCATTTTCTTTTCCGTTCGGGATGTTCACAAACATACTTCTGAAGTTACCCACGCCTTTGCCTTGCCTGAGCTGCTCGGTCAACGCTTCTTTGTATTCGGGGGTAATGTTGGGGTCACTAGTATAAAGAATAAAGCCTACATGAGCTCCGTTCAGATAGTAGCGGCGCCTAAACAGTGTTGCCTCTGAGTTCAATAAAGCCGCATGCATGCCACTGAACCACTCAGGTACACCGTAAAGGCTTTGCCCAGTGCAATAATTCATCGCATGCAAGATCTCTCCCTTCTTAAATTCGATTGGCTCCAGCAGACCCTCTCGTAACTGATAGTATTTACCCTGTTTGCCCTTACGCATATTAAGTGCAGGGATATGCCTGAGTTTGATGATTTGCCCAAGATAATTACGCACCGCCAATGCAAAGGCATTCCCAAAGGTTAAATAATCCAACGCCAACCGCTGAAAGTCCGCCAATCCCAACAAGCTATTAGGTTTCAACATCATCACCATTTGATTGCGTTTAAAAAAGAGACTGGTGGAATGGTAGGGGTTTGCGTGGGTCATTTTGTTGAGCCCATCAAAGGAAATAGGCGGCTCGTAGTACTCCTGATAGGAATTAAAGAAACAGCCTAAGCTGCTGGTAATATCCTGATTCAGTACCGGCTCAGGGTCACCAAAGCTTAAATAAAAGGGCTCTTGGTTAGGGATCTTGTTTTTTTCTAACGCGGTATCCGGTGCAGACATCAGGCAGCCCTCTCAATCAGGTCATAGGTGGAGTTATTCGAAGGGTCAGTTCGTAAACCGTTCTTAAAGAGGGCATGCATAATGGACCAGGCCGCATCGGCATGGCCGTTTTTCATATCCCTTGAAGTTTGGTAACTGATCCCGGTTTGGGTCACGATCTTCTTAATCATCATGAAGCTTTGTGGGATGGTTTGATGTTCAGAGCTCCACACCAGGCGGCCATTGGTAATGACGTCCAGAGCTTTAAGCTTTAATCTCAGGGTTGTAATGCAACCCTTGTACGGCTGGGAAGAAATCCTTCACCAATTCATAGACACCATGACCTGGCCCCGTTTTATCAATGCTGATGTGCTCAACCTGATAAGACTCGGTCAGGGCTTTAATGCGTTCTGCTTGTTCGCTCCAAGGCAGGTTATGCATGGTGATGAGTTCCAGCACCCTAAACTTACCTCCAGGGGAACAGGGCGGTGCAATCACCGACACCACGGCACTGTCTCGATTACGGCTAGGGTCATAACCAATCCACACGGCTTTATTGGCAAAGGGTCGTGCAGTCCCCGGTTTGTAATCCATCCACCGTGCATCGGTGATGGCACAGGCTAAAAGTTGAGTGAGATTAAACACACTGCAAGTGTCATCAATAAACATACACTCAAAGAGTTGAGCGAAGTCATCTGGGGTGTATTCCAGTTGCAAGCTCGCCAGATCAAAGAGCGTACAACCACCGGCCAAGGCATCATGAATGGTGATGATCTTGCGGTATTCTTGATCAGGGCCTACCCACCCTTTAGAGAGGGTTGCTTGATCGGGCAGCACCATCAATGGCAAGCCTCGCTTCTTAGCGATCTCATTGAAGTTCTCACCACTCCAGAGCGCATAGGCTTCATGGGTTTTGGTGGATGGGGTAGAGAAGTAGGTCTTACGCCACTGTTTATGGCTGGCAATCGCACTGGCGACTTTTTGCAGCTTGCTGAAGTTATTAATCCAAAAGCATTCGTCAATGTAGAGGTGACCGCTAAAGCCCTGAGCCGTACTCGAATTCGTACTTAGAAAATACAAAATGGCTTCGCCCTTGGCAGTTGGAATTCGGATCTTTTCAGACCCCATTAAATCAACGTCGAATTTCTCCTTGATGTAGCTCTTAATATAAGCATTAAAAATGGCGGATTGATTTTTAGAAGCCGATAAGAATATTTGATTCTCACCCGTCAACAACGCCACCGTGACAGCCTCTCGTGCAAAGTACCAAGTTAAGCCGATTTGCCGGCTTTTGAGAATATGCCGAGTTCGATGCTCTCTGGATTCCCATAGCGCCCATTGATATGGAAAGAGATCCTCTTTAAAGGCGGCTAATATTTCACCTTCGGTTAAATCGGCAAGGGTTTTCTTGCTCTTCTTGTTTTGTGCATTGTTTTTGTTGTTTGTTGAAGAGTGCTTGTCTCCTTTTGGAACGGGGTTGTTTTCAGCCTTTTGCTTTAATAGTTTGAGTTTGATTTCCCTTTCTTTAGCGGCTTGAATACGCTCAATCATTTCGACTGCATCAAGGGTCAGCGATTTTCGATTCAACAGTTTAATGATGAAACGGTCTAGAACCTGCTCAACGCTTTCTCTTGCAGGAAGCTCATCCCATTCATAAAGCTTGATCCAATAATAGAGCGTCCGTTTAGGAATACCCTGTTCGCGTGCAATCAAAGGGACGGGCACCTGAGATAAATAAGCCTCTTTCGCTCTGTCGCGCTGTTCATTTGAATAAAGCATAAGACTCGATCAGTTGATGGTTTGTTGCAGTCTAATGCGAATAAACTCTGAAATAAGTGCCTTTAACCATAGATAAAGTCAGTTAAATAAAACCTATGTTTTGTTGATTCAAAACCGCTCGTCATTTGTTTTTTTAATTCGTACTGTCAGGGCTCTTACTTAAAAATGATTTGAGAAGGGTGCCATGGCTTCATTGATCAGCAGCTGGATTACCGTGTTAATGGAAGGAGAGACCGTTGACGGGCGAACCATCGAAGGGCAGTGGCTCGACGATATTGCTGAGACTTATGATCCGGATTTGTATGAAGCCAGCATCAATGCCAATCACTTTCAGATTGGGTTGCGTTATGGCCGGGTAGTGGATGTGCGTTTATCCGAAAGCCAAAAATACAATAAAAAAACCTTACAGGTGCGTATTGTTCCAAACAAGCTGTTGCTGGCTCTTAATGCTGAAAAGCAAATGCTCCACACCAGTTGTGAGTTAAAGCTGAAATTTCCCATTACTCAAAAACCCTATTTAATGGGGCTGGCCTTAACCGATCAGCCGGCCTCTTTAGGTACGGATCGCTTGGAGTTTTCACAGCAGTCTAAACAGCACCTCTATTCCGCACCCCTTCAATTAGAAGCCGATCATATCCCTTTTCAAAAAGACTCCACCTTTAACCGTATTGGGACAGCCTTGGGTGTGGATGCTGGTATCAGCGCAGAGCCCCAGGACACCCCCGAAGCCGAACCCTCAACGGAGACCATCCCCATGAGCCTAACCAAAGAAGACATTAAAGAAGTTCTCAAGGAAGAGTTTGCAGCGCTAGCAAAAGCCAATGAAACCAAACCTCAACCGGAAAAAGACAGCGATCAATCTGAACAAGAAGCTTTATCAAAAGAAGATAAAGCAGCGCCTCATATTGAATTTCAAGACTACAGCCAAGAATTAAAAACACTCAGCACCCAAATGGCTGAAATGAAAGCTGCGGTTGAGAAGCTCAGCACAGCTGCTCCCTGTACCGACTTTGATGACAACACTGGGGCTGCTGAATTTAAAGTCATTTAAGGCAAAGCCCATTTAATACACAAGGATAGGACCATGGACAATCAAACCCGTCTTCAATACGAAAGGCTTTGCACAGAAATGGCAAAGACCTACAGCGTTAACAGCGTTGAAAAGCAATTCAGCATTGATCCACCTCGAGCGCGCGATCTTAATAACGCCATCATTGAACAAGAAAACTTTTTAAGTCGTATCACCACCGAGAGCGTAATCGATAAAGAAGGCGAAGCCATCTTGCTGCAAGTCGGTGGTTTGATCGCTAAACGCACCGATACCGAGAAACACGACCGTACTCCAAAATGGCTGGGCGATATGTCAGCCACGAATTGGAAAGCGCATCTCACCGAGTTCGATGTGGGCATTAAATACATCACACTGGATACTTGGGCACGCTATAAAGACTTTTTCCAGCGTTACATGAATATGGTCTATCAAAAGATAGCCCTGGATCGATTAACCATCGGCTGGTACGGCGAAGGGGTCTCGAAAGAATCCAAAGCCGACGCCAACCCCCTTGGCCAAGACCTGAACTACGGCTGGATTAAACGCCTAGCGGATAAAAACCCAGATCACTACATGCTCTCCGGCGAAAAAGAAGAAAACAAAATCCTACTGGGTAAAGGCGGGGACTATCAAAACCTCGACATGATGGTCTATGACATCTACAGCATGATCCCGAAAGCCCACCGCACCGGTAAAGAGGTTGCGATATTAGGGCAGCAGCTCCTCGCCTATGATGCCAATAAAAACCTCTCGCTGAATGTCGACGACCCTCGACGCAAATCCGGCGTCATGGGTATGACCAACTCCTATGCAGGCCTCTCGGTTGTTTCACCGGCCAACTTCCCAGAGCGAGGGATCTTGATCACCGATCCTAAAAACCTGCATCACTACTATCAGGCTGGGCGCATGCGTCGTCAGCTCGAAGATACTCCCAAGCGTAATTGCGTGATCGATTACATCAGCTCGAACGAGGCCTACACCATCGGCGATCTTAAAGCCATCTCCGGCATCAAAGCCGATAACCTCTACTTTGTTGACGAAGCAGCAGGGGCTGAATAATGGGTGCCCCTCCTTTTTCTCCAGCCTTGCGATTTAAGCAACGCCAACAAGCAGATCGCGCGCGAGCGGCTTTCTATGAAGCCTTAAAGGAAAGCCAAGCACCGAAGCTGGACCCAAGCGCCACCGACTATAGCGAATTTGAGCAATTGAAATTCAGCTTAGAGAAGGACGTGCAGTGGCTGAAAGAAAAAGGCAAGGGCGACGAAAAAAGAAGCGCCATTAAAGACACCCTGATTCCAAGATACCAGCCTCACTTGGAATCCTATTTAAAACAGGTCGAAATCTACGCCAACCCTATTTTAGTACAAAGGGTTATTTGGGCAGTCGATGTTGGAGACATTCACGCCACCTATAAGTACGGCATGCTCGCTGTGGATCAACAGCAACAAATGCCCAATTATTTTAAACGGGATCTACCAACCTTTTTAACCGACTCATTACGGGAGCTTGCGCAGGAAGCCAACACCCCTGTAGAAAAAGAACAAGCGTTCTATTACTTATTAAAAGCCGTCACCGCTGTCAGGCAATGGCCCCTAACCGATACTCCCAAAATGAAATACCTAGCTGCGCTGGGGGATTTATTCGAAGAGCAGGGCGGGCCTGAAAATGAATTAAAGGCATTAGCGCTTTATAAAGAGGCACATCAATACGGCAATGCCAAACGCAAAACCCAAATCAATAAACTGACCAAACTCCACGGCTCTCCACCCACAGAGGGCACCCTGGTGTCGATGATGGAAGACAGAGGTCTACCAGGTCAAGACAACCAGGGATCGCCCTCTACCTCAAACGATGAGGAAGCAACAGTAAACAATAAAAACGAAGCAGCAGAGGAAAGCCGCTAATGGATACCAGCTTTGCTGTCTTTGCAGACACCCATGAGGATCTCATCGTACAAAACGATGGGTTTTACCCAGACATATCCATTAAAGGACTGACCGAACGTTTTGCGATAGACGGGAGTTTTAAGCCGTCGCTATTAGTCAGCTATGTGCAATTAGCCATGAGCCGTTGCAATGCAGCGCTTCAACTTAATAAAAGCCAGTGGTTAAAAAAAGGCATAAAAAAACTAGCAGATGTTAATCCAACCCAAACACTGGGCAATCAACCGGAAAGCGAGATCCTTTATATCAATGCTGTTTATTTTGATGCCTACGCCGAAATATGCAGTACCCAAGACCGCTCTCAGCGCAATTTGGTGGATGCAGACGAACGCGAAGACCGAGCAGCCATTTATAAACAAAAAAGCACCTTTGCATTAGGCCAACTCGCTGGCCAAGGAAAAATGCAGGTGGTGATGATATGAAAACCCTCACCGCCTTTGCTCTGATGATTCGACAGCATATGGATGCGCTGAATATAGAGCCGCACCAGGTCTCTGTGTTTATGGAATCCGGTGAAGTTAAAGCAGGCGGTGGCAAACAAGAAGAGCAAGGGCAGCACTTAGGGGATTTTGAATATCGTATTGCTTTAACCATAGATGCATTCCCAGCCGTCAATGGTGGAATCATTTTAGCTGCCTTACAGGCGTTCTCAGGAAATTTAGACCGCAGGGGTTTATCGGATTTACAAATTGAAGTGACTGCTGTTAGCGACCGCTTAATTGATCTCGATGCCTCTTTGCAGGTTCGTGATCCACTTTATATTCAACAAGACGACCATGGGCCTATTAAAACCCACTCAGGCAACTACAGCTTTAAGAGCAATCCTTTCGATGTAGCAGAACAGCTGGATGAGATATTAAGTCATGTTAAAGATTAATTCTCATCCCGGAAGCCACAGGCGGCTACAAGAGCAACTCGCGTTGGTGACGACCACAGCGAAGGAACGCAAATACATACACCAGTGGGTAAGCCGTCAAGTCATCACCAAAAGCCGGGCCAGAGTTAAACGACAAGAAGATTTAGAAGGTCGTCATTTTAAGGCTCGTCAGTACAACAGTAAAAAGCGCTTATTAAAAAAGCTATTAAAAGGAAACAACATAAAAGCGTACGTAGGCCCAAGCACAGCTACTGTCACTTGGCCTAATAGCAGAACCGGCTCTATTGCTCGAGGCCAGCAAGAAGGCTTTAAAGAATCCTTTACTAAGCGTGATCTACAAAAAGGCCAACCCGATTATTCCGCCCCGGCGACAGACGCCCAAGCAAAAGCATTAATTCAAAAAGGTTATAAGCGTTACGTCGGTCGCTACAAAGGCGGCAAGAAAAAAGGCCAAGCCAGACAACGGCGCGTCAGCAAAGCCTGGATCAAAGAAAACATGACGCTGGGTCAAGCGGGCTTAGTCCATCGGATGATGCGTGAAAACACCCAAAACCCAGACCAGTTGCCTCCGAGCAAATCCGCTTGGGTGGTTGAAGTCCCCGAGCGACCTTTTTTTGGGTTAAGTGATAAAGAAGCGCATGACATGGGCAAAGAGCTATTTGATGAACGTCTAACAAAAATTAAGCAGGCCAAAGGTTAAAACAGAATTTCATAATAGGGAGCAAGAAAGATGGGTATAGGACAGGTTAGCGTCACACAGGAAAACCTCGGACAAGGTGGCTTTAAAGAAGTCGAGCGCAAAGTTTTGTTTGTGGGTACACCTTCACTCAATCAAAACAATAACCAATTGCACAGCATTGGCGTTGAAACGGATTTAGATACCTTATTAGGCGCAAATGATAGCCCGCTTAAAAGTCAATTAATCGCAGCCAGACAAAATGCCGATACCAATTGGATGGCGTATTGCTGGCCTATTAAGGCAGAAGACGATTGGCAAGAAGCGATTAAAACGGCTCTCGCAAAGCCTTATGACTGTGATGCTGAAATGATTGCGCTTTGTAATCCCATCGAAACCCAAGACGAAATTGTATCCGCACAAGCCTTAATGGCCGATGCTCAAAATAGGTTGGCAAAATTCCTGACCATTACCCTAGCCATACCAGGATTAAAAGCCGAACAATCCTGGAGTCAATACGTCACTGAGATTAAAGCTTTGCAGGAAGGCGTGGTTGCAGATCGTGTGGCCTTGGTGCCTTTGATTTATTCGAATGCATTAGGTGCAGTGATGGGCCGATTATCCAAGCACGGTGTTTCAATTGCTGATACGCCTATGCGAGTAGCGACGGGTGCACTCATTGGTATTGCGTCCACACCGATGGATGCTGAAGACAACCCCTTAACCATGGCCATTATTAAAGAGCTTGCCGACAACCGTTTCTCAGTGCCTCAGTGGTACACAGGCTTTGACGGTATGTATTGGGCCGATCACCCACTGCTTGATAAAGAAGGCGGAGATTTTCAAGTCATCGAGTACCGCAGGATTTTAGATTATATCGCCCGTCGTGTTCGTATTTTAATGCTGAATAAAATCGCAAACCGCGAACTCAACAATAGCCCCAGCTCGACCAAATTCCATGAAAACTATTTTATGCGCCCACTTCGTGAAGCCGCCCAAAGCATCACCATTGGCGACCGTAAAGTGCCTGGCATGATCCAAAAGCCTGCTGAGGGTGACATTGTGATCCAGTGGAAAAACAACACCACGGTTGATCTCTATATGCAAGCAGCACCTGTGGCCTGCCCTAAAAAGATCGGGGCCAAGCTCTCGCTGGATTTAGATCGCGTCAGTACTAGCTAAATCATCCAATTACTATTTTATAGGGATATAAGCCATGCCAGCCAATGACACTTTATTCAAGCTAAATGGAAAAAGCTTCGACGTCCGGATAATGGGCGTCTTAATCGAATTTGAAAGTTTCAGTCTCAGCATTGAAGACAACTCAGAGGTTGCCATGAATCGCGGCAAGCCCGACGGTTATTTACGGGGGGATGTGTCTGCCAGTGGTGAGCTTAAAATCAACTCACAAAACCTTGCCTATTTAACCGCAGCAGCCAAAGCCGCTGGCAGCTATCAAGACGTACCGGCCTTTGATATTCATGCTTACGGCGTGGGTGATAAAGAAGCACTCGCCATAGCAGCATACGGGTGCCGATTAAAAATCTCTGAATTAATCAACATCGACACCACTTCAAGCGAACGCACTATGCACACTCTGACCTTTGATGTGACAAGCGAGGACTTTGTGGAAATCAATGGGGTGCCTTATTCGCCCACTAGACTACCGATTTAATTAACCTATTTGACTGGGAGTATAAAAAAATGGGGAATACATTAAGAGAAGTCATAACAGCCGCTTTAACTTTGTACGGGTTGCCATCTAGCCCGCAAGCCATTGAGCTGTTGATTATGATCGCGGCTCATGAATCGGGCGGCTTCACCTATTGCAAACAAGTGCGCGGCCCTGCCTTGGGGATCTATCAAATGGAGCCTGCCACTTTTTATGATGTAAAGGACTATTTAAAACGCTCTGAACGCTACCCTGCATTATTGAGATACCACAACCCTGAGCGATTAATTTTTGACATAAATTACGCTACGGCAATGGCTCGTGCCTTTTTCCTGCGTATACCAGAACCCATTCCTGATATTGAGGATAAGGAAGGACTTGCTCGGTACGCTAAGAAATACTGGAACACCGAATTAGGCAAGGCCACGCCCCAGCAATATCTGGCGGCATACCAGCAACATGGAGGCACCCATGCGCACTGTTAAATCCATTTTATCGAAGGCGCTGAGTCTTGTAACCGGCGGCTCAAAAACTCTCTTCATTTTATTGTGGGAAATCCTGCAAGCCATTATGTCGCAAATTACCTGGACTGTGGTTCTTGAGCGATTTTTAACAAGGCTATTAGTAGGCACCCTCAAGTGGCTGAAAGAATTAAGCAGTAATCAGCTTGTCGATGAAACCATAGAGGACATCTTAGATGGATTACGGCAAAAAGGATTGCGAGAAACCAGAATCTGAGCTTTCACCCGCTGAGCGACAAGCGCAATTAAATGAGGCCGTTACTAAGGCTGTTGAAAAAGCCTTTGAACGCTACGGCATTAATATAAACGACCCACATGCACAGCAAACCGATTTTAAATATTTGCACAGCCAGCGGGTGACCTCTGAGAAACTGTCACAGCATACGCGCTTTGCGATTATCACGGCATTCGTCAGCGGGACAGCGGCTATGGGGTGGTGGATTCTGCAACACGCCTTTAAACCCTGGCAGTAGATCAGCAATAAGAATATAAAAAGGAAAATATCATGAGCAAAAAAGTCAAAGACAAGCGCCAGTCTGAAAAGCTAATAAACCTTGAAATTAACGATAAGAGCTATCGCTTTAATGTAAGCCTTAACGAATACCATCGTTATATCAATAACTTTAATTTCTCTAATAAGGTTACGCCGTCTGATCAGTTTGTGACGGCCTGCGTGCATCCAGACGACAGCGAGGCTTTGATTGATTTATTAGATCAAGGCTATGCCGTTGAAATTGCCAGCACCTTAGCCATGGAATTTAAGCCAGAGCTAGATATTAAGGTAAAGCCATCCAGCAACGAGTCGAATCCATAAAAGCCGATGGCTTGTTGCAGGCACGGGCATTAAGTCGCCTATTTTTTGGTAGTGACGATATTGAACCCAACAACTTAGGCGATGCGCTTTGGCTTTATGAAGATTTAAGCAAGCGATTACAGACAGCAGTATGCAATGGGATTGTGATGGCCTTTAACGGGAAAAAGTAATGAGTGCAACCTGGCTAGAGAAATTAAAATTTCACATTCAAGTCGAAGACTTCGCCAGTAAAACAATTGGCAAGATTTCAAAAAGCCTGCATGGGATGCACGATGATCTTAACCGTAAATTCCAGAACTTTTCCCAAGGCATGAAAGCGGGGATGGGGCGCATACAAAGCGGGGCTATGGGCTTGGTTGCTTCTGGTGCTGGCCTTTATGGGTTTTTAAAACCCGTCTACGAGATGCAAGATGCTCTCGGAGAGGTACGCTCATTAGGTGTTGCAGAATCTGAGTTGCTTCGACTTAAAAAAGTCGCCAGTGAATTTTCGATTGCTTACGGTACCAGTGCGACGGATTTCGTAAGGTCTTCCTATGATATTCAATCAGCTATCGCAGGATTAAATCAAGGAGAGCTTGCCGAGTTTACAGAGGCCTCTAATTTATTGGCTAAGGCCACTAAAGCCGATGCCGCAACAGTGACGGCTTATATGGGAACTATGTATGGCATTTTCTCTGAGCAAGCCAATGCCATGGGTAAAGCCCAATGGGTTGAACAATTAACGGGGCAAACGGCTACGGCCGTCAAACTCTTTAAAACCACCGGCGCCGAAATGTCTTCCGCCTTTACCTCGCTCGGGGCTAATGCTCAATCGGCAGGTGTGGGCCTCTCTGAGCAAATCGCTATTTTAGGATCGCTACAGGCCACCATGTCTGGCAGTGAAGCGGGCACTAAATACAAATCCTTTTTAGCCGGTATTGGTAAAGCCCAAGATGAACTCGGATTAAGTTTTACAAAAAGCCAAGGCCGTATGCTGCCGATGCTCGACATCTTGGACAAATTAAAAGGGAAATTTGGTAGCACCTTAGACGTTGCTGAATCCGATGCTCTTAAAAAGGCATTTGGTTCGGATGAGGCTGTTAGCCTCGTCAAATTATTAATGAACCAAACCGAAGGCCTACGGACTTCTATGCAGCGCTTAGGAGATGTTCGAGGTATGGAGCAAGCTGAACGTATGGCTAAATCCATGACCAACCCTTGGGAGCGTTTAGGGGCGGTAACTACGGATTTACGCAGAAGCTTTGGCGAGCTGCTTTTACCTACAATCAATAGTCTACTGACCAAAATGAATAACGGACTGGCAACCATAAAAGGCTGGTCAGAAGAATATCCCAATATTGCGCGCTGGGTCGGTTATGCAGCGGTTGGCCTGCTGGGGTTTGCCGCTGCTGTATCGCTTGGATCTATGGCCATGGGTGTTGGTCAGGTTGCTTTAACCGGGCTTAAATTTGCGCTTGGTTTATTAACCTCCAAATTTTTAATCATTACCGGAATTATCGGTGGTGTTGCCTATGCGGCCTATAAGCTCTGGGAAAACTGGGATGCGGTGAAGCAAAGCTTTATAGATGGCACCTGGACCACTCATATCAGTAACTTTTTTAAAGGGGTTTTGTCCTGGTTTGAAAAACTGATCGGTAAAGCCAAATGGCTGTTGGAATACTTTGGAGTATTGGATAAAGACCTAGACACTCAAGTCAGTACTAAAATCAATACTCAGCAGGTTAATACCTCCATTAATAGAGAATTCATTGAAACCGCCCCAGCCGCACCTAGCCTTGCGCCTTTGCGAATGCCAGAAGAAACCCCAGCCCCAAATAAAAGCATAGGTGCTCAACTGTCACAAAGCTTCTCCAGTGGTAAACGAGGCGCTCAATTTGGGGACGTTTATATACAAAGCGATCAAGCGCCAACCCCAGAACTATTAGAAGAATGGAGCTTATTGCAGGGAGGCTGATATGAATGATTTTGAACGGTATTTGGATTTATTCATAGAAGGCGATGACATACAGCTCCCAGAGATCAATACAGGAGACTTTGTAGAAGACCGTCAATGCATTGCCCAAGACCTGATCCATGCGCTAAGAGAAAGTGGCTACCTTGAAAGACTGGTTGCTGAGCGCAGCGAACCCCTTAGAGAGTTTTTATTAGGGGATATTCGAAACCTTATTGAAAGCGACCCTCGTATAGAACCTGGATCTGTCAGCATGGATTGGAATCAAGGGAAATTATGGATTGCTGCTCAAAGCGAGTTTGGGGTGATTCGTTCAAGCGTTGAGGTGGCTGTATGAAAGACGCTAAAACCTTTGAACGAGCTTTGCTGGACAGCGGGTTACCTGCCACTGAGTCTGAATTGAAAAATGAATTTCAAAGCCTCGCTCAAGAACAAGGCTTACCTTTTAATAACCCGTCCGACTATTCCCCTTGGCAGCGGTTGCTGCAATCCATCGCTATTAAGCCAACACTCTGGCTGATGCGCTTTATGGTACGGGAGCTGATGCCTAACCTTTTTGTAAAAACGGCCACAGGTGATTTTTTATCTATGCTCGGTTGGGGCTATGGCGTTGAACGTAAGCCTGCAAAGAAACTTCAAGGCTTAATCCAATTTACGCGTGAGTCTTTGGATCAGTCTCCCGTGATTCCAAAAGGCAGCTGGATACAAACGGCACCCATTAATGGCACCGTCTACAGAGTTCAGACCTTGCAAGAGGTTAACTTTAAAGAGGGGGATTACGAAGCCCTAGCCACGGTCGAAGCGGAAAAAGAAGGCGCTCAGTTCAATTTAGGGGCTGGGTACTTTGTGATACTGCCAACGCCTATCAGCGGGATTGCCAGCGTGATTAATCCTGAAGACTGGATTTTATCCCCAGGGGATAATCAGGAGCCTGATGATAATTACCGCTTACGTATCCGCAACCAGTTTCAAGCGTCCAGCGATTACCACACCAATGCCGTTTATGCTCGGATGATTGCTGAATTAACCGGCTTTAATACCAATCGAATCTTTTTTGAATACGCGACTGAAGAACGTGGCCCTGGTGCTGTCAATGCCCTGGTTTTATTCGACGCTGAAGTCCCGTCAGAAGATTACATAGCCAAGGTCAACCTCTATATCAGAGACCAGGGTCACCACGGTCATGGTGATGATTTAAAAGTAAAACCCCTACCTGAGACTCAGCACGATATAAGCCTCGCGGTTTGGCTTCCCAGCAATTTATCTGAAAAGCAGCAAAGCACCATTAAAAAACGGGTGGGCCATATGATCGAAGCGGCTTTCCGTAAAAACACCGATTACCCCATGACCTTAACCTGGCCCTATGACCGCTTTTCCTTTTCAAGACTCGGGGCTGAGATTTTGCGCTTAGAACCTTTAATTGAATCCATCGAGTGGGGACAAAGCGATATTGTCAGCGAATTAAACGTGCCTCGAATCGGTGGATTAAGCATAGAGGTGAAAACCCTATGAAGCCGCTTAACTATTCACTCAGCTTTTGGATGCATGGGCCTTACGCTCAACAACTACTGGGGTTATTTAAAGCCTGGTGGCTCAAAGTCAAAATTTGGGTGAGCTGGCCCCAACAGCAATTTGATCCCAAGGTAGCGGCTTTACCCATTGTGGATTTACTGGCTTGGCAACGAAACATTGATCGCTTACCCGAAGAACCCGAATGGCTTTATAGGCTTCGAGTTAAACACGCTAAAGCCAATGCGAATGATGCCGGCAGCGTTCAGGGTTTTCAAAATATCTGGAGGCGCTTGGGGTTAGGGGAACTCAGCATTAAAGAACGTTTAGAAGGTCGTGAGTGGGACATTATTCAATTGGAAGTCACCGAGAACGCTTTATCCGAAAATGAGGCATTACTTCGTGACATTATTCGGTTATACGGACGCACTTGCCGCCGCTATGAATACAGCACTCTGACGCCTATGAATCTTTATATGCACACCGGTAGTTGGCACCAGGAGTTCCAATATAGCGTTGCAACCTTGGTTTTAGAGAGTGATTAATTTAAACAGCTTAAAATAAGAAGGATTTAGGTATGGCAGCATTTACTCATAAAGGACAAGCACTGGTCGCTGAACTTATGGCAGCCGGTAAACGCTTGGTGATTGATCAGGTGGTCTTTGCGAATATCCCGGATTTAGAGGTTGAGGGAGACATAGATCGAGAGACTGAAAAACCTAGCGCTGATTTAATCGTGCATGAAGCGCCTATTTATAGAGCCAGCTTCGTCAATGAAAGCGCGGTCGTATACTCAGCCTTTTTAAATTCCACCGTGGGGCCTTTTACCTTTAACTGGTTTGGGCTCTATTGTTCTGAGCATAAAACCCTCGTAGCCCTTGAGTACACGGCTCCACAAAAGAAAGTCAAAACGGAGAACGGCGTTTTCGGTAATAACCTGGTTAAAAACTTGGTTATTCAGTTCAACAGCGCTCAAGCCTTAACTGGCATTGAAATCCCTGTGGAAAGCTGGCAGTTAAACTTTGCAGATCAAGTGAACGAGCTTTACGCGCGTACAGAGCAAGCCACCGAAGAAACCAAAGGCATTATTTCTATTGCTTCACTTGAAGAAATAAAAAAAGGCGACTCTGCAATAAAGGTGGTGACGCCTCAAGCTTTAAAACCGGTGCTTGATGAGATACGCAATAACCTTAAAGCCTTTGAAAACCGCAAAGATAACCCGCACCAGGTGAGCAAGCATCAGGTGGGGCTGGGGCAAGTGAATAACTTTCCAGCGACCTCACAACTAACAGAATCGAGCAATGAAAAAATACCGACCTGTGCTGTCACGCATAAGTTGGATGAACTAAAGGCCCAGAGGTATCACACTCACACCTTGGACGAGGTGGGGCTACCAAACGTGCAAAATCTCCCCATAGTGCATGACCCTGTTAATGGTCGTAAGGATCAATACGCCAGTGGCCACGCGGTTAAATCCAATTACCAGCTTGCACTAAATGCGCATGGCATAGGTACCATCGAGAGGAATACAGCTAATGATGCTCACCTATTAGCAAGTGCGTCGATGAAGCCTATAACTCTTTACAGTGAGTCCATTCATGGTCGTCTTCAACCGATACGCTGGAGATTCCAAACCACATCAACTGATTTAGCCAAAGCTCGATTTATTTTACTCGTGGCAACGGAAACGGCAGCGGCTGGGGACAAGGTGCCTTGTCGTACGCATACCCAGCTTTTACCGGTCGACTATTTGAAATCTTTGAATCCCTTTGGCGAAAGCGCCATGTTTTGGACCAATAAAAGCAATGAGTACTGCGAAATCTCCGTGTACTTTGCGAAGGATAATAGCTTGCTGGCTGTCTTCTGCTCGGCGGGTCGCGCTTTTTTACGTCGAGTCGAGATCATCCACCTATGAGTTTTAATCTCCGCTCCGTGAATTACTCTGGTTTAAATACTCAACCCTTAGAGCAGGCAAAAGGGCAATTAGAGAGTATCCACTGGCCACCAACGAGCTTTAAACCAAATCCTCTGAACGGATTAAATGTTGAGGCTTGGCTATCAGGTGACATACAAGTCACTGCGATTCATCCTTGGAATGTTGGTCAATGGGCGGGCAAAGATCGAAACTGTGATTATTGGCTCTCATCCAAAGATGCTTTGATGTTTTTAACCAAACAACTAGAAAGCGCTGAGTTTGAGCAAGCCATTGTTATTATCATCACCGGCGAAAGCATTAAACCTTTTTGCAGCAACTTGTCTGAGATCTGTAAGGCATTCCCAACCGCCGAGTTATTATTTTGTTTAAGGCATGCCGAACATTTAGCGGTTATCGAACAAGAGCAATTACACATACAGCGATCCGAACGTGATTTAAAACGCCGTTCTGCCAGTGATCGAGTAGCCGCCCTTAATCCTTTTTATGCAACACACCGTCAAATTAAAGCAACCTCAGATGCCTACAGTTCTGATCAAGCACCCGAGCAAATAGCGGCCGCTTTTAAAGCCAAACGGTTATCTAAATACCAAGACCGCTTAGAGGCAATCAATAAACTCAAAGCACAATCCGGTAATATTCAGCAAATAGCCTTATGCAACTCTCATTCTGATGTTGAAAAGCTAGCCGCTCCCAACCCAAGCCACCCTTTATGTGCAGTACTGACTTATTCAGGATCAGTTGATTCCCTTAAAAAAATGCGAGAGGTCTTGGGTTTATGATCTTTGAACATCAAGGTAAGTTATTTGAGCTAAGAGCCAAAAACATTATTGCCTCAGTGACCCTGCCTTTAAAAAATAAAAAGCTTGATGGCAATACCAGCAGCACCCTAACGACGACCGAAGGTAGCAAGGCCAAGATTTTGTCTGTGGCTTGTCAGTTACCTTTTGAGCAAGGCCAACATCTGACGGATTTGATTAAATTAGCCGAAGCCGTTGAGGAAGATGGCCGTCGCCGGGTGTATCGCATCCAGCACGATGAGGCCAAGGTGGCTGATATTCGGGAAATCATCTTTGATGGGAATTTAAGTTATCGAAAAACCGAAGGGCTCTTAGCCTGGTCGGTTAACTTCTCCCTGTTGCAATACAACTCTGTCGCGGAAGCTAAGGAAACTCGGCAAAAAGAACTCAAAGCAAAACAGACGACACAAGCTGATACCACTCAAGGCACCTCCATTGCTCAATCAGCAGGGAATGAATCCAGCGATGAAACCGCAATCAAAAAACAATACAACCAGTTTGAGCAGTTCTTAAAAAAAGTGGATCAGCTCTTAGCCCAGGATTCGACTGATGAAACTGACTCCGCTCGCCCAGCTTAATGATCAATCGATCAAACTCATTAGCCAACAAGTCTTGTTGGAATGGGCCACGCCTGGCCGTGCACTGGTGACTTTTACAGGGGCCGCTCAAACACCAACCCCAGGTCAATTACTCGAAATCAACCTTTCAATTGACGATTTAGCGCCAAGAAGGGTGTTTTGGGGCTATGTTGAGTCTGTATCCAGCAAGGCGCCTGATGTTTATACAGTGCTTGCACGGGAATTTTCGGCGGCGTTGAATCAAAGACTTTCGATCTCATTAAGGCACTGCAATGTGCAGCAGGTGCTAGAAGTCGTCAGTGAAAAAACCGGGCTTGAATTCGTGCTTGAGCAAGCCGACTGGGTGAGTCAGTTAATCCCTAGATTCCAGCACATCGGTGGGGGCTATATGGCGCTGGATATGATTGGCACTCTATGGAGGGCTCACCAATATTGCTGGCACCAACAACCCGATGGCCGTTTATACGTTGGCCGTTGGGATTCCTCTTTGATGGGACAAAAGACCATCTCATTACCCATTGAGCTTCTTAAAAACCCAACTCACGAAGGGGCCAGCATTCCCGTGCTTCCAAGGCTCAGGCCTGGCGTCAAAATCCAAACCCAGAGCATTAGTCGTTGGGTCACTCGGGTTGAATGGCAAGGCGAAGTGATGCGCTTGGGTTGGTCGCAAAACCCTTGGCACACACACTTAAAGGCCATCCGATGAATGAGACATTAAGAAAACAAATTGCGCGTGAATTTCCGGAACTGGTGGCGGGTTATCACCTTCCAGTGATGGCTGAAGTGATCAAAATCCAAGACGCTCCAAGGTCTGGAGGGATAGCGAATAACTTTAGGCCACGCTATGCCGTTGACGTGCAAATCCTCAATAAAGACCTAGAGCCACTCGATATTATTTTAGAAGCCGTGCCCCTAGGCATTCCTGCAGCCGGGCATGAGCGTGGTTTTTTTGGGTTGCCGGAAATAGGAGTGCTGGTTGCGCTCAATTGGTTTTATGGATTGCCGGAACGGCCGTACATCAGTGCGGTTCTTGGGGAAAGAAAAGGGTTGCCTCAGCTCGAGGAGAGAGATCAAGTCTGGCAGCAGCGTCCAGGGGTAGCACAGCACGTTGGCAACCGAGGGAATTGGACGCGCACCACTGACGAGGTCATTCATGATTCCACACAAATCATGCTCGAGGAGGCGGCGCAAAAAATATCGAACCTAGGAAACGAAATCAAGAGGAATGCAGAGAAATCAATTGAAGAAATTCAGGGCATCAAACAAACAGAAGCCAGTGCCATCCACGCTCTATCAGAAACTGTGGTCAACCTCATTGCAGGTGGTTCTATTAATGAACTTGCCTCGGATCGAGCCACCCGAACTGCTGGGGAGGACATAGAAGATAAAGCCGATGGTGAGATCAGGCAGCTAGCTATAAAGAATATTCATCAAAAAACAGAGATCGATGCAATATTAAATGCTGCCAGCAATATCAATCAAACCGCAGGGGCAGATATTACAACGGAAGCAAAAGCCAACCTCAGCCTAAAAGCTGGCAGTAACGCTACTTTAAATGCAGCCAGTCAAATAACCCAGCAAGCGGGCAGTCAATTTAATCAGCAGTCCGGCGGGCCTATGAGTTTGATTGCTTCAGGCCCATTAATGCTACAGGGCTCAGCCGTTCATATTGGAACTGGCAGCACCAATGCTCTTGTGGTTATTGGGGACTTTATGCAAACCGTTGCGGATGCGCTAGGGATTATCGCTAGCCATAACCATGGTGACTCACCACCTCCCAACCAAGCGGGAGCCATCAGTGGTAAACAAGCAGCAGCCAATGGCAGTAAAGGAAAGCTAAGCAGCATCAGTCAGTAAAACCTAGCCAGTCGACTAGGTGGCAGGATTAAACAAGAGTGTTACTTTCTTTTAAACACTCCAAAGACAATCCCACAATAAAAATACCTTTCAGCGCCCAAATGGGCGCTTCTTTTTGTCTATTCTAAAGTTAGAGAGTTGCCGGTAGCTAAGCGGTCATGAGCCTGACCGGCTCTGACTTTAAAGCACTCCATTCACTACCGGTGACTTTCTCTTACCTCTCATACTTTCATAATAATGACAATATAAGGCCACTCATGCTAGATGAACTCATTATTTTACCGGGAAGAGGAAAAGCGCCAATAGAAGCCGATATCGGTGACTACCTAGTTTATCAACTAAAAGACAGTCCTGGCTGCATAGCCGCAAAGCTCAAAGAGCCTTTGCTAAGCATTGAGTTTGAGGATTTTGAAAATGCCCTCATTTATGCAAAAGGTTTAGCGCTTGCGAACGGGCAACATGTATGGGTGCCATGCGACAGGAATGATAATTGGTCGATGTATAAACCTATCGAGATTGACATTGAGAGCCTAGCAGGCTTTCTCAGAAAAGTTCATCAAGAATAAGAATCCAATTCATAGGCTAGCCTTCAATATGGGGGAAGTCACACTCCTCCTTTAATAGCCGGGTCCACTTTTGTAGCTTCCTGGGCAGACCCGGCTAACCTGAGATACTTAATCGGCTGTTTTTGGCTAATTCCAACCACTGATCATCCGGCTTCACTTTGGGATGTTGCATGCAAAATGCTGATCACATGAATAAAGTATCCAAAACCAAAATTGCCATTGGTCTTGCTGTCATAGCGACTTTTCAATTACTTTGGAGTTTATATACCACTTCAATTATTAACGATAATGCATCTATTTTACGATCAGAAGAACTGCCCCTTACATCTCTCTACTACAAAGTCCTTTATTTTGATGAGTCCTTAACTAAAACAACAAAGATTGCGTCTCTCTCTGGAGATTACAGTTTATACCGAGAATATCAAAAATTAGTTAATCAGCTAGATCGAACATTATCAGATATACAGCGTATAGCTCCAACCAGTTATCAAGCCATAGCAACATCAGAAATCAGCTCTGCTAATGAAAAACTGGTTGCAATGGAATTAGATGCCTTTAACTACATCATGGACGGGCATCTGCAAAATGCTCGAGATATTGTATTCGGTGAGGAATACGAAAAATACAAGAAAGTATATTCTAATGGCAATGAGAAGTTAGGGGATGCAATCAAAAAGCAAATGCACGGAAACGCTGATGAAATTCAATCTATTGTTATCATTAACCTTGTCTTGTTAGTATTTTTTTACATTTCCATACTAATCCTACTGCTCATTTTATTAAAACCATAACCGCCCTCGAGTACTTAGCAAGCATTCGATATGATTTGCCATCTATATCAATCAAACCGCAGGGGCAGATATTGCAACTGAAGCAAAGTCCAACCTCAACTTAAAAGCCGGTAGCAACGCCACTTTTAATGCAGCCAGCCAAATAACCCTGCAAGCGGGCAGTCAATTTAATCAGCAATCCGGCGGGCCTATGAGTTTGATTGCTTCAGGCCCTTTAATGCTCCAAGGCTCTGCTGTTCACATTGGAACAGGCAGCACCAATGCTCTTGTGGTCATTGGGGACTTTATGCAAACGGCTTGGGATTATCGCTAGCCATAACCATGGTGACTCACCGCCACCTAATCAAGCTGGAGCTATCAGTGGTAAACAAGCAGCAGCTAATGGCAGTAAAGGAAAGTTAAGCATCATCAGCCAGTAAAACCTAGCCAGTCGACTAGGCGGCAGGATTAAACAAGAGTGTTACTTTCTTTTAAACACTCAAAAGATAATCCCACAATAAAAATACCTTTCAGCGCCCAATGGGCGCTTCTTTTTTGCTAAGCGATCGCTTTAGATTGCCTTACACGTTCCATGATGATGCATGGGTAAGCATTTGGATTAATATCTTCTTGATATAATGACATTTTACGGTGGTTTTCGTATGACTCTTCGCTCATATTCCGCCAGAAGCGGGGATTCCTATTTATTTTTTCATCATAGGCAAAAGTGGTTGGGTCATAATCACGACAAATTTCAAAATTAGGTGTATCGGGAAGCGGTTTACTGATATCCATATAGTTTTGAATGTAATGCCAGAACTGTATCCACTCTTTTTCTCTTAGCTCCAGACTAAAACAACTAAAATCCATCGAGTTACCGGTTTTACGATGACGTAATGCTAAAGTTTCTTGATGGCCACCATGACGATTTGGCACCTGATAAATAATAGCTTCAAATTCGTAAAAAGGCCGGCTAAAAACTGTAGGCTTCTTGGTTTCTTTATACTCTTTCGATTTGTAATCAAAAATACTGACCATCCCTGTCTCGCGATTAAGTTCCCACTGAGCTCCTTTGCTGCTCTTAATCCACCAATGAGCGGGTAACTTCATAATCAGCCAACTTATTACAAAAGGTACTACTGGAAATAGTGTCAATTGAAAAACAGATTCAATCATGCTCTCTATCGTAACATGTTTACTGTTTGTAGAAATAGCTAATATCAGAGCAGCAATAGTAGCGAAGAAAAATATTATAGGAATTGAGTATTTAGTGAATAAATTTAGCATCACAATAAATTGCGACCAGTTATTAATAGTATCATAACGTATGCAGCGATGATCCCACTTCATGTCGATTTTTATTTTACTTCGATCCATTTCTTTTTGAACCTCCTCATCTGATCGAGCTTCATCCGCATTAACTGATGAGGGTGATTCAGTATCATAGATATAATGAGGAATGGTTTCAATCTTGGTATGCCCAAAAGGCAAGGATTTACCCAAAAACTGTTTACCCGTTTCAGGAACATCTTCTTCAGTTAAGTAAGGCAATAACTCAGAGTTGTACGCCGTTTCGGCGTACTTGTTATGTTTTCGATCCGGAATCATTACGCTGGCTCCAATTCTTTTTCTAATTTGTTTAGATAATCATCTAACGCTTTTCTAACCTGATGTTTGTTTTCTCGGACCCAAAACTTTTCTGAATCTTCGTTGGTATAATCTTCAATATCTTCAATTGATAACTGCGTAATAGGATCAAGCGGGTCTAACCCAGGACAAGGCCTGATCCACTTCTCATCGGCTTCAAGAGTGTAATAATAGACCTGGGCCCAGACCTTTAATTGATCAATGCGATTACGACGCTTAGCATCTGAATATGGGCACATACGCTCATCGCAGCCAGACATAATGTGTACGTAGTACTCGTTATAATCCCCAAAGGTCTTTGATTTTAAAATGGGTAATTCTCTAGTAGAAGAGGGCATGCATCGATTCATCGAATTGTTGCCATAATAGTAATGGGTTCCAAGCTGTCGAGCTGCTCGACAAGAATCATGGTTAACTTTGACGTCTAGGGTGTCTTTATTATCAATGGTCGCTCCCATACTACGAAGAGGATTGTGTACTCTAATAACAGCATTCGGACTATCAAAGGCTTTTCGACGTGATTCTGGTATTACATCTATTTCAATGCTAGGCCTAACGAGTAAACTAAATAATCTATAAAAACTTTCATATTCATTATCTGTTAGATGCTTGTAATCACTTTCCTCTGGGTTTCTAGAAAAAGGCCCATTATCTAACCACATTTCCAATTGTGATTTATCAAAATACATGGCTATAGCAGTGCCCACCACAATTAAAATAAAAACAATTAGACCGACTTGAGAAGCCATTACTAAACCTAAGAAGCTTCCAATATAAGGAATGCTTGTAACAATAGATAACGTGGCTTGTACTTGAAACAATAAGGAAACCATTCCAATGAATGCACCCACACTCACCATGCCAAATCCAATAGCTGCACCGTAATTGCGACGATTCCATTCATAACAGGCGTCCATTGCATTAGTTATAGCTAGCAAGGCACCCGCAGCGAATCCAAGAAAAGAACCCACACTGATTCTTCTGACGAGCCTCTTTGCCCACTTATCGCTTATAAGAGGTATAGTACGTTTCCACCAACTTGGTGGGGTGTCTTTGCCTATATTTAAAACCCTGGTTAAGATGTTATTATCAGCCATCTTAGATGCCAAAATTTCTAAAGCTATAGTGGTATCAACAACTGCTCCTGCAATACCCGCAATAGCTCGGGTTATCCCTTTTGATTCAATATTTCCTTCTCTATTTCCTATTTCATTACAAAACAAATTGATCAACTCAATTGAGATAATAACAAGAGGAAGATGAACAGTCTTTCCTATACCAGGAAAGACAGGATCGTTCTTCATCGTATTTTCAAGACGAATCTTCTCTTGCTCACAGATTTTCAATTGTTGTTGTAGATGAGGGGTTGCATGAGTCGATACTCGTATCTGTTCTTTTATAGATGCTTCACTCTTCATTATCATGACGTATTCTGTAATAAGCTTATTTGTATAGGATAGTGTTTGAGCTAGCCTGTTATTTTTATTAAGAATCATGACATGATGTTCGGTTAATTCAGGGCTCCCATAATATTTCTGATTAAATTCATCAAGGCCTTCTGTACTCATCACCTTTTTTAGATTGTTATTTGAATCAATTTCATAGACCTCGGAAAATAGCTTTTTAACACGGTAAGAGGGATCAGCTCGCAGGGAAATAACGTACTTGTCTTTTAAGTCTTCTCCATTAGTAACAGCGTATACCATTTCACCTAAGGCATCAGGCATAAATCCTCTTTGTCGATTAATTTCAGCCGACATTAGATCAATCCATTTTCCACTAAGGTCACCTAATGATTTCTGGAGTTTCTTTATTACTTTAGCCTTCGATCTTTTAGCGTCATTTCCCATAGGTTTTTCATCTAATAGAGCTTTATCAAGTAAGTGTCGATTTTGATTAATTTCATCTTTTACACCTGATACATTTTCTACTGAAGTTTGGACTACAGCATAATAGTTACTGTGTAGCATACATAAAAAGGCATTGAAGTTTTTTGCCCAGGTATAATCAAGATCATTCAGCGAATCTAAAGAGGATAAAAATATTCCATCAAGCGTTTCGGCTGGTCCGGTATATTTTTTAATTTCCATTAACTCAGCAATTTCTTTTCCACGAAACAATCCATCGCCCAAGTTCTCGTCTTGCTCAGGGATAACATAGGGGCTTTTGAGAATGTCTAGGGACGTTTCAGGATAAAGCATTGCATATAAAGGCTCGATGCGTTTGATTACCAAATCAAACAGCCACTTTTGAGCTGATGGTGTATCTTTTTTGATTATATCGCCGTCTTCTGGATTTAAGGTATGCAGCGGTAATGCAGCCCACTGAATCAACTCCAAAGTGAGTTTAAATGCACCCATATAGTCGACGCCACTGAGACTAAAGAAATCTGCTAGACTATATTGATTAAAATGAGACCTCATCCAAGTAGTGATCTCCTCTTGTATTTCATGCATGTATTTAGTGACTAACGCTCTTTCAGATTTCAAGAGCGTATATCCTAGACGGCTGCGTCCCTCAGCATGAATGCTTTTAAAATCATTATAAAATGGGTTCTCATGACCACCGATCTTTTCAGGTGCCAGGTAGCGGTCCATTAAAATGGCGCTTTTATGATGTGGTCTAGATTCCGCTAAATTAGCCAAATGCTCCAGAAGCGCTTTTTGAGCAATCAGCCGTTCTTTAAGCAAGCGAGCCCTATATATTGAATCTTCTACTTGAATGACACCGATTCTGCGAGTCCTGGCATCATAGAAAGCTTCCTCAGACTCTGAAATAGTCAGATGCCCCTTTGTCCAGAATTCTTTATCTGGTTCATACTCAGCTCTTAGCTTTTTGGTTTCTTTTTCATATAGTGCCTCCTTTTCTGCTTTAGCTTTTTTTTCTTCAGCCGTTGGTCGATAGTTAGGCTTTCTTTTAGCTATTTGTGCTTCTCTTACTTTCTCACGTTTCCTTTGTGATGCCCTTTCTTCAAACAGAGCTTTTTGCACGAGAACCGTTAATGCACCACTTTCAAGATGGGGTTCTTCATCCTTATGTTTTCGAATCTTCAGATTGTGAGCGTAGCGATATCCAATTAGGTTATCTGACCCGCCTTGAGGGTCTAGTTTAGTCACACCTAGGTAGTGATCATGATAGGTCTTAGGGTCACCATGCCTATCTATATAGCCCTTTGCTTTTTTGTATGCTTGATAAGGGTGGGCGCCATGAAGGCATAATAGATAAGCCGCTGGAAAATTAAAGGTCCACTCAACAACATCAGAGCGAGGTCTCACCTTGGGCATGCAATCACCAAGGATAATATCTTTTTTGTATTTTTCGTGTTCGACCCTAGCTTCGACAATATTGAGGTTTATCGGTTGTGTACGGCGTTTTCTGAGCTTGGGGTCTCGCTCAAATCGGTTAATGCGTTCTGCTGGCAATTGAACCTCAGCATACATGACCTCGATTTTTTGTTTACGTTGATTCCATTGAATCGGCACCCAAATGTCTTTTAAGCCTTTGCCTTCAGCCTCACGTTTGCCTTTGTCTTCACCCGATGGCTCCTTAAAGGGATCATCAGGATTTGGGCCTTCACGATAAGTACTCAGTCTTACGTCATGGTAAGTAGTGAGCTTTCCTTCTTGTTCTTCTTGTTTAATTTCGAGCTCACGCCAGAGCCTTCCATTCACGAATATATAGAAAAAACCTGTACGGGCTTTAGCTAGCACACTGTTATTAGCTCGGTCTGAATGACTCTCAGCAATATGACTATCAGAATATTGAGAGGGGCGAACGTTTTCAACCAGTGATGCCGGAACAATCGGGCAGATCACATTACATTGGCGCGCGGTTCTTTTATAAGTAGAAATGGCTTTATCCATCAAAGGTAATTGAATGGGATCACCATTCTCAGCTTGTACTTCCAGCTTCAGTACTCGCTCTGGCTCTTCCTTTGGCCATGGCCAAATATGAAGCTCATTATCAATGCCGGTTTCTTCGGTTCTGGTTGTCTGGTAATGGAAAGGTTCTTTGGTTCGTTCTTCGGTTTTGCCTAATCGATTGTCGCACTCATCAAATATGGCAATACGCTGATCGTCGTTGTGTTCTTTACCCACGACCTGAACGATTAATTGATCTTCGTCTTGCTCTTCTTTGGTTGGTGGCCCTTGCTCGTGTTGATCAGCATCGAGGTGTTTATGGCCTTCATTCTTAAGTTGCTTAGAAAGCCTAGCCATCGTGGTACTTAACGCTGGAATTTCAGCGGCTCTGCGATTAAAAATCGACATCACAGGGTCTAAAAAGTGAAAGGTTTGTGCTTCAAGGTTTACCGTAGCGCCGGCCATCAGGGCTTTAGATTCCAAACCTGGGTCCGCTAATAGCTCCGCCATTTTGGATTCATTAAGCTCGCCCGCTTCATCAATAGCACCCATCTTTTGGAAATCAATGGGGTTGCCACCCATGCTGGCTGCGAATATGTCAGGAGAGCCCGCAATGACCAAACCGCCGTGTGTGGTTGGGCTTCCCATATAAGCTACTGGCAATCCGTTCACGGTAAACTTAGGAAAACCCACCACAATGGTGGCGCCACATGCAGTCTTATGCCCAACACAGGCGGCCGGTTGCCCATCAAAATGGGTATTGGGTGAACCCATTATGATTGGAGTGATTCCATGACCTGTAATTGGGCAAGCGTGAGGGTCGCCCATCCGTGCACATGCTGGCATAACAAATTCTCCACTGCTGATTCTTAGCATTGTAAGTAAATGGTGGCTTACTCTAGCAAAGTCGTATCCCGTCATGTAGCTCTGGTCATAAGAGATTGACGAATATCACGAAGGCTTGTGACAAAACTAGCCAAGCGGCTAGGTGTCAGGTTGGGCAAGAGTAGATAAAGTAGGTCTCACGCAACTCAAGGCTTCCCCCTATAAGCCTTGATGTTTGCTGGCATGTTTTGCGTAAGACTCTGCGCAATCTTATTTAGTAATCCTTTTGTACTGATCCCAGCGCCGAATGGAATGGCGCTTTTTTTTGCCTTGAAGAAAGTGAACGACTCTAGCCATTTGGCTTGATTGACTGCAAATTGCACAACGCCCCTTGAGTGCAATGGGCTCCCTACTCCCAGAGCACCGAACACGCCTCACAGATAGAAGACCAAGACAGCCATCCAGCCACCCCAACCCCACTAGTAGCCCAGTTGGGGCCTAGGGTTCAACCGATTTGATAAGCGGGTCGCTCGCAAGCCCAGAGCTGGTGCGGAAAAAATGAAACCCGAGAAAAAATTACTGCTCCTCCCCCACTGCCGGTTTCGTGTAGAGAACGTTTTGTGCAAAGCGCGGGTGTGCAAGACCCCAGCGAACCCGCATGAATCCTGGGCCTAGGCGCAATAGAAGTACCGATCCTTTGCACAGGTTTGCACTCCTTTGCACTCTCATTGCACAGCCAAATAACGCCAATTGCTCTGAAAGCCGCATGAGAGTAGGGGTTTCCAAGTTTTTTGGTTTTGCATTGACTAGTAGGGTGGGGTGTTGCAGGTGCTCCCCTTTCAGGGGAGCGGACAGGAAGAAGCTGGAGCTTAGAACGTGTAGTTAGCAGCTAGGTAGAAACGACTAACATTTTCGATTTTGATCTTTTCTTCAATTGTTGGAATGAAGGCAGTGCTCCCATTCGTACTAAAAACATGGTATTTGTTTTTTTGATTGATATTTGTCCAGGAGTGGCTGTACCCAGCTTCAATATTGAAGTTTTTAGTGGCATCAAAAATGGCACCAAACTGGCCACCGTAAACGAATCCAGAAGCAATTTCTGAATCACTTGTGGTGATATTGGAGTCAGCTTTTATATCTACAAAGCCAAATCCAATGTGGGGGCCGACAAATGCTTTAAACTTATCGTTAATAAGGAAGAAATAATCGAAGTTGGCTGTAAGTTGGGCATACCTTAGATCCTCTTCTCGTTTGAATCCGTTATCATAGGTTTTATCTTTTGATGAAGAGAGGCCGCTTCCTAGAATACCGTAGTAGCGGTATTTGTCGTTTGTGAAGCCCGCTCTGAATCCAGCAGTAATATCGCCATCAACATTGCCATCATGTAAGTGGCTTCCGCCCGCCTTCAGATTTGTTTTACCTAGATCGAGACCAATGAAAAAATCATCGGCACTTGCACTCTGAATAGTAAGCAAACTAACAGCAGCGGCTAATAAAGTCTTTTTCATAGTTACCACCTGACGAATTGTTTTTAGGGTTAATAGTTACTCAAGAAGTGAGCAATCAATATGACACTATTATGCGCCAATTGGTTTCAATATGCGCCAATTGGTTTCAAATTAGATGGTTTGAAGACGACTTGTTTTTTATAAAATACCAGCCTTGGATGGCTGGCTTTTTCCGTTTGTTTAATAGGGGTGCATATTCGCATGTAAATTGATCACCCATTTCAAGATCGCAGACAGTCATCATATCCCCCTTAATGGAATCAATGACGCTTCAGAAAGATTCTGAAAAAGGTGGGGTCTGATCGGCTAATAAATACTGATCACTGCTGGTCATCACAAACATCAAAAGTTGACATTTTTCTGACATTGGGGGGTTGTAAGTTATTGATTTTTGGTTGCTGACATGGAGTTGACATTTTCTAGTTAGTGCTAGTTATCAACTCGTAACCGCTTGAATTCAAGGGTTTTTTTGGTGCCGAAGGAGAGACTCGAACTCTCACATCCTTTCAGATAACGGATTTTGAATCCGTCGCGTCTACCAATTCCGCCACTTCGGCAAGTGGGCTTTGATCAGTTGTTTTCCCTCTGATCGAAGGGAGCATCCAACAATGGTTGTATCATTGGTGCCGAAGGTGAGACTCGAACTCACACGCCCGAAGGCACAGCGACCTGAACACTGCGTGTCTACCAATTCCACCACTTCGGCATATTTGGCAAGGGGTGCGCAGTGAGTAAGCGCCATTCCTTACGTGGTGGCGCATGATACCAGGATGAGGCTTGCTGTCAACTTTTTTTTAGTTTTCCTTAACTTAGAGCGATATTTCCAGTAATCTTGTCTACCCATTGATCAGCTGTATCTATGATGAAACGTTCAGATTTCGACTTTCAATTACCAGAAGAGCTTATTGCTCGTTATCCTGCATCGGAGCGACGTGGCAGTCGCCTGCTCTCGGTCGAGGGGGCGTCCGGTGAACATCGTCATCTTCACTTTCCAGACATCCTCGATTTTATTTTGCCGGGCGATTTGGTGGTGTTTAACAATACCCGAGTCATTCCTGCGCGCTTGTTTGGTCAGAAATTAACGGGCGGTAAGTTAGAAGCTTTAGTTGAACGTATTGAGGATCATCAACACGCGTTGGTGCATTTAAAATCGAGCCGCTCTCCAAAACCTGGTGATCAGTTTGTACTGGGTGAAGAACAGGTTGAACTGATTGATCGTGAAGGCGCACTGTTTCGAGTGAAATTGCTCGGTGAGCAAGCTTGGATGGATGTACTCGAACGGGATGGGCATATGCCTCTGCCACCTTATATTGATCGAGAAGATGAGTTATCCGATCAAGAGCGTTACCAAACCGTATACAATGAAGTGCCTGGGGCGGTTGCTGCACCCACTGCTGGGCTCCATTTTGATGAAGCAATGCTAGAAGCGCTAAAAGCCAAAGGCGTTGACTTGGGTTTTGCCACTTTGCATGTGGGGGCGGGCACCTTTCAGCCGGTCAAAGTGGATGATATCAGTACCCATCAAATGCATTCAGAATATTTAGAAGTGGATCAAACCCTTTGCGAGCAGGTAGCCGCTTGTCGTGCACGTGGAGGGCGGGTTGTGGCCGTGGGGACCACATCGGTTCGATGTTTAGAAACCGCAGCAAATGCTGATGGGGTGCTAACGCCTTTTAAAGGTGAAACCGATATCTTTATCTACCCTGGGTATCGTTTTAAATGCGTGGATCTTTTGGTGACGAATTTCCATTTGCCTGAATCCACTCTCATCATGCTGGTGTCGGCCTTTGCTGGCTACGATGCGGTGATGAAAGCCTATCAAGCGGCGGTTCAAGAATCTTATCGTTTTTTCAGTTATGGCGATGCCATGCTGCTTTCGCGTCAAGGTACTTCGTTGTTTGACGCTCAGAATTGTTCGGAGAGTTCTCATGAGTCATGAACACGAATGTCATCCAGGTGAGGAATGTCAGCAGGCAGAACGCACTTGCTTCATGACATTTGAGAAGCACGCGGTTGATGGTAAAGCCAGGCGCGGAACCTTACATTTTCCTCGAGGCAAGGTGCAAACCCCTGCCTTTATGCCGGTAGGAACTTACGGCACGGTAAAAGGGATGCTGCCACGTGATATCGAAGAGATTGGCGCGGACATGATTCTCGGTAACACCTTTCACTTGATGCTGCGCCCTGGCACTGAAGTGATTAAACAGCACGGTGATCTGCACGATTTTAATGCGTGGCAAAAGCCGATCCTCACAGACTCAGGCGGTTTTCAGGTATTCAGTCTTGGTAAAATGCGGAAAATCACAGAGGAGGGTGTGACCTTTCAGTCGCCTGTGAATGGCGCCAAGGTAACGCTGTCTCCTGAAGTATCCATGCAAGTTCAGCGTGATCTTGGGTCTGATGTGGTGATGATCTTTGATGAGTGTACGCCATACCCTGCGACGACAGACGAAGCACGCAAATCAATGGAGCTGTCTTTAAGGTGGGCCAAACGCAGTAAAGAAGCTCATGGGGATAATCCTTCAGCGCTTTTTGGGATTGTGCAGGGCGGTATGTACCCAGAGCTGCGTCGCGAGTCGCTCGCTGGACTGACCGAGATCGCATTTGATGGCTATGCCTTAGGCGGCTTGTCTGTAGGTGAGCCTAAAGACGATATGATCCGAATTTTGGATGAAATTGCGCATGAAATGCCTGAAGATAAACCCCGCTATTTGATGGGGGTTGGCAAGCCAGAAGACATTGTTGAAGCGGTTCGACGCGGCATTGATATGTTTGATTGCGTCATGCCGACTCGAAACGCGCGAAATGCGCACCTGTTCACATCAGAGGGCGTGATCAAGCTGCGAAATGCAAAATATAAACAGGATACCGGCCCACTTGATCCAGAATGCGACTGTTACACTTGTAAAACCGTCAGTCGGGCTTATTTACACCATCTGGATAAGTGCAAAGAGATCCTCGGTTCTCAGCTGAACACCATTCATAACCTTAGGTACTATCAGAACCTGATGGCGGGTTTGCGTGGGGCCATTGAAGCAGGTACATTGACGCGTTTCGTAGATGACTTTTACCGTAAGCGCGGTATGAGCACCCCAGAATTGAACGTTTAACTAGACAACTCTGGGATCGATTTAAGTTAGGAGATTAGGTAAATGAAGAAGAGCATTGGTCTGTTGTTGGCCTTAGGTTTAACCCTGTCAGGCAGCCTTTGGGCGGACGGTGCTGCACCGGGAAACCCTCAGCAGGTAAGTATGTGGGGCAATCTGGTCATGTTGGTTGGCTTTGTTGCGATTTTTTACTTTTTGATTTGGCGCCCACAAAGCAAGCGAGCAAAAGAGCATAAGAACCTTATCGGTGGATTGCAAAAAGGCTCTGAAGTTGTCACCACTGGTGGCATCGTCGGTAAAGTCGTGAAAGTACAAGAAGAGTTTGTGGTGATTGAAGTAGCGGATAAAGTAGAGCTACCGATTCAGAAAGTCTCTGTTGCCCATGAGTTGCCAAAAGGCACTCTAAAAGCCATTCGAGCATAATGTCGGATTGCCGGCTAAAACGCGCCCTTGGCGCGTTTTTTTTAGTGGAAGGAATGCCATGCTAAATCGCTACCCTTGGTGGAAAAACGTTTTGATTGTCGGAGTGCTGATTCTCGGTGCTCTGTATGCTGCTCCTAATTTATATCGCCCTGATCCTGCGGTGCAAATCACACCCATCAGTTCAGGAGAGAATGTCTCTGCTGGCGCGATGAATGAAGCTAAACGAGTACTAAAAGACGCTGGAATTGAATTTTTTGGTGAAGAGTTCAGCGAACGTTTAGGACTTTTGAGGTTGAAACAAGAAGATCAACAGCTGCAAGCGAAAGCCCTGATTCAAAAAGTGTTGGGTGATCGATACATTACCGCTGTTAACCTTGCACCAACGACGCCGGATTGGTTGTTGTCTGTGGGTGCGCAGCCGATGACTCTAGGTCTGGATTTAAGCGGCGGGGTGCACTTCTTACTAGAAGTTGATATGGAAGAGTTTTTAAATAAACGCTTAAAAGACTACCTGAGCGATGTTAAAAAAAGCTTGAGGCAAGAGAAGCTCCGCTATAGCCGAGCCACACGCAATGATAAAAATCAATTGGTGTTCAGTTTTCGTGACGCCAATGTGCTTGAACAAGCCAGTTCTAAAATTCGTACGGATTTCCCCGAGTTTCTTCGAGAAGAACGCGAAGAGACAAAAGAAATTGTCTTGACGTTAACCGAACAAAAACTTCGTGAATTAGAAGACTATGCACTGAAACAAAACCTACAGTCGTTACGCAATCGTGTGAATGAACTGGGAGTTGCTGAGCCATTGGTGCAGCGCCAAGGGCGTAACCGTATTGTGGTTGAGTTGCCGGGTGTTCAAGATACAGCGGCTGCTAAGAAAATCATTGGGCGTACAGCCAACCTTGAGTTTCGTTTAGAAGCAGCACCTGGGACAGGCATTTTGGCAAAAGAAACGTTCGAATTTAAACGCCCAGAACGCCAGCGGACTGCTGACTTAGAGAGAGCGTTGATTTTAACCGGTGACCGTGTCACAGGCGCGCGCCCTGGTTTTGATGAAAACGGTATGCCGCAAGTCAATATTGAGCTGGATCGTGTGGGTGGCGCTCGTATGACAGAAGTGTCACGTAAAGCGGTTGGCCGTAATATGGGCGTACTGTTCGTTGAATACAAATCCCGTACGAACTATGAAAAGTTAGATGAAGATGGAAATCCAACACTCGAAAAGTGGGTTGAGAAAAACATCATTTCATTGGCTACCATTCAAACAACCTTGGGTAACGCATTCCGAATTACCGGCTTAGAAGCGCATGAAGCTTCTGAATTAGCGCTTCTGCTGAGAGCAGGCGCCTTAGCGGCCCCGGTATACATAGTAGAAGAACGCACGATAGGCCCAAGCTTAGGTAAAGAAAATATTGAGCTGGGCATGATGTCGGTTCAAATCGGTTTTGCACTGATTCTTATCTTTATGTTGGCTTATTACCGTACCTTTGGTTTGTTTGCCAATATCGCTTTGGCGGTTAACCTGTTGTTAATCGTTGCCTTGATGTCGATATTAGGGGCAACGTTAACCTTACCAGGGATCGCCGGTATTGTATTAACTGTCGGTATGGCGGTGGATGCAAACGTACTGATTTTTGCTCGAATACGTGAAGAAATTAATAATGGGCTCACCCCTCAACAAGCCATTCACGCGGGTTATGAGCGAGCCTTCGTCACCATTTTAGATGCAAACATTACGACCCTAATTGTTGCTGTGATTCTCTTTGGTGCAGGCACTGGGCCTGTGAAAGGGTTTGCGGTAACACTGTCACTGGGCATTATAACGTCCATGTTTACGGCCATTGTCTTAACACGTTCTATGGTTAATTTGGCTTATGGTGGTCGTCGCGTTGAGCGCTTATCCATTGGAGGAGCGGTAGCATGAGTACCAATACAGTAAAAGCCATTGATTTTATGGGTAAGCGCAAAATCGCTGCGGGTATTTCCATCGCGTTGATTTTGGCTTCGATTATTTCTTTAGCCATTAACGGTTTGAAATTCGGTTTGGATTTCACAGGCGGTACCCTCATTGAAGTTGGGTACTCAGAGCCGGTTGCGGTGGAAGATGTTCGCGTTGTACTTGATGACGCTGGCTTTAAAGACGTATCGGTTCAGTACTTTGGAAGCGATACCGATGTGATTGTGCGGATGTCGAATAGCTATGAAGCGGATCTCGGCGATCGAGTGATGGACGTGCTGAAAGAAAAAACCGATGCCTCTGCTGTCATGCGTCGTTCTGAATTTGTCGGCGCACAAGTCGGTGAAGAGCTAAGGGATCAGGGCGGCCTTGCGATGCTCATGGCATTGGCGGTTGTGATGGTTTACGTTGCTTTTCGCTTCCAATTCAAATTTTCCGTTGGCTCAGTGATCGCTTTGATTCACGACGTGATTTTGGTGCTCGGTTTATTTTCAATCATGCAAGTCAATTTCGATTTGACCGTGTTGGCGGCGATCCTGGCGGTGATCGGTTATTCGTTAAATGACACCATCGTTGTCTCGGATCGCATTCGTGAGAATTTCCGCATGATCCGTGACACTTCTTCAATTGAGATTATCAATGAGTCATTGAATCAGACCCTTGGCCGTACATTGGTGACGTCATTAACGACGTTGTTGGTGTTATTGGCATTGTTGTTTGCTGGAGGCGAACAAATCCATAACTTCGCATTGGCGTTGACCATTGGTGTTGTAGTCGGAACCTATTCTTCTATTTACGTTGCTGCGAATGTTTTGTTGGCAATGAAGATTTCAAGGGAAGATTTACTACCGCCTGAAGTAGAAGAAGCCGTTGATGAAATGCCTTAAGTTTTAAGGCTCCATCCTGCAGCAGGCTAAGGTGCCTGCCGCAGGCTTTTAAACACTGCCAAGTTGAATATGCCTTCGGCGATAAATCAAAATACATTCCTGCTCCCATCTCTAGAAAAATCCCATTCAAAACCTTCCTGAAAGGCTCTTAAAATATAATAAAGCCCCTGTTCATGGCCTGATTTGTGCAACGCATCACTGTGAGTGTTCTGCTATGTCGATGGAAGAAAGTCACCAAAAAAATGACTCTTAATACTATTTAAAGGGGGAAACATGGCAAAGGTTGAGTTGGTTCAATTTAGATCGGCTTGGGGGCTACCAAACCCCAGTCCATTTTGTATGAAAGTAGAAGCCTTTCTGAGGTATAACGGCATTGAGCATGAAGTGATAGTGTCTGGAGATCCGCGAACATCACCCACTAAAAAGCTCTCAATGATTCGCTATAAAGGTGAAGTTATCGCAGATTCCGGTGAGATTATCCGGCGATTATCAAAAGATTTTCAGTTAGACATGAATGCACATCTAAGTGTTGTTGAAAAAGCTGAGCATCTGGCGATGCTCCATATGCTTGAATCACACTTGTATTTTATCGCGGTTTACAGTCGTTGGCTTGTGCCTGAAAGCTGGGAGCAGGTGAAAAAGGTGTTTTTTTGGAAGAACCCCAATTTTTTTCAAAAGTGGATTATCAATAAAGTCCAAAAAAACACAGAATCTAACTTATACGCTCAAGGGATATTACGGTATCCAAAAGAACGGATTTTTGAAATGGGTGCAGAAGACCTAAGTGCGTTGTGTGCGTATCTGGGGGATAAAACCTGGTTTGGAAATGAGAAGCCTGCAATATTGGATTTGTCAGCCATCAGTTTCTTGGCAAATGTGTTGGTTCCCCCTATGAATTCGCCAATGAAGCGATATGTCAGATCACAACCAACATTGGTAAGTTATACAAGAAGAAGCATGCAGTCGCTCTTCGGGATGGATTTATCTGCTTCATTACCAGGCAATCATGAGCAATCACAAAAACAAGCTGGATAAGTGATGAATTGAAGAGGGAGTCGAAGGCTGGGCAGAGAAGGTTTGCCCAGCAATGGTTAAAAATCCGTAAATACTACAGTGGCTTCATTTTTTTTCTAACAACTGAATGAGCTGCATAGGTTAAGGGAATGCTCAAGACGGTATAGAGCGACTTCACGATTATCTGCGATACAATCATAATGCCAATGATGTTGGGTTCTAGAATGGCACCGAAGGCAATACTGCAAAAAAGCAAGCTATCAATAATGGTGCTAGGTAACGTGCTGCCTAATACACGTAAGTACAACCAGCGGCTATTGGTCCAGACTTTAATCTTGGCAAGCAAGAAAGCGTTGAGGTGTTCGCTGACTAAGTAAGCAACCATTGAAGCGATGAAGACACTTAAGATGGCATCGCCTACCTGGCTGTAGGGTTCTGATAAAGGCCATTGAGTGATAGGGACAATTTGCAGTGTGGTAAAGATTAGAAAGCAAAAAAAGATATTAGCCATAAAAGCAATTTGAATGGCTTTACGTGCCATTTTATAGCCGAAAAATTCGTTGATAACATCGTTCACAACGTAGGTTAATGGATAGAAAAAAAGGGCGGAGGAAACAATCAACTCTGTTCCCAAAAAATGCGTTGGTTTTAAGCCTGTTACATTACTGCTCAATAATAATGCTGAAAGGAATCCAATCAACAGTCCATACAAAGTTATGGCTTGTTGCGGTAAGGCTTGATTACTATGATGAGCCTGAACGCTTTCTTCGGGTGTTGTTTCCCATCGATCAGGGCTGGTCGCTTCGTTCATCTTGATGTTTCCATTATTGTTTTAAAAAATTTGTTACCCAGAAAAGGCAACAAGAGAAATAAAACATGGATACTAGGCGATAATCGCATCTGGTTTCAAATGCTTAACACCCTGATTCAAACATTATTCTGATGGAATGCCTGGGTTATTGATCAAGCTTCTCGTAACAAAGCTTGCTGAATGCGATCAGGGTAATCACTGAAAACGGCATCAACGCCTAGCTCAAACAAAGCGAGCGCCTCTTCCGGTTGATTAACGGTAAAGCTAAGGATTTGGTATCCAGCCGCTTTCATTGCAGTTATGCGGCTTGGATCAGCAAAAGGTGCATAGAAATGAAGACTCATGCAGTGAGCAGATTCCAATTTTTGTTGCCAATTTCTGGGAATGACATCGGTAATATAGCCGCGGGGTACGTTAGGCAATAATGTTTGAAATAAGAGTAAGGTTTCATGGTTAAAGCTTGAAATAAGGAGGGGCAGTTGATTTGCGTAAGGGGCAAGATGCTCACCAATGACTTCTGCTGTTTCCGCTTCAAACCCTTGGGTTGGTTTGATTTCTAAGTTAATGCCTAAATTAAGTGTCGTACAAAGATCCAGCGTCTCTTCTAAGGTTGGTATGCCTTCAGAGGCAAATGCTTCGCCAAACCAAGACCCAGCATCCAATTCCCTAAGCTCAGAGAACGGTGAGCGTAAAATTAACCCCTCTCCAGAAGTTGTCCGCGAAAGGTGTTCATCATGCATAAGAATGGGCATGGCATCTTGTGTAATGCAGACATCCAACTCGACCCAAGAGGCTCCGCGAAGCGCTGCTTCTCGAATAGACGCTAAGGTATTTTCAGGTGCATACCCACAAGCACCGCGATGACCAATGACAGGAGGAAGTTTGAAAGGCGCACGCATAAGTGTGTTCTCACTATGAGTAAGATGGGTGGCTTTAAAGGGGTAACCCACCCGAGTTGGCTTAAACGATAGGGCTATAAGAGGTGGTCTGCAAGTAACAATGGCGCGTATAAATCCTAGCAATATACTAGGGTATTTATTCAAAGCAGTCTCTGACGTAGAATGAACCTAAAGATACTGTTGAGATGAACCATGGTTACCATTACTGACGCAGCACGCGCTTACCTTGTTGAGTTGCTCGCCAAGCAAAGCACGCCAGGCATTGGCGTTCGAGTTTTTATTACTCAGCCCGGTACCCCATATGCGGAGACCTGTTTAGCTTACTGCCGCCCTGAAGAAGTGAATGCGGAAGATGAGGTGATGGATCTAGAAGACCTTAGGGTGTTTGTTGACACTATGAGTATCCCTTTTCTGGAAGAGGCTGTCATCGACTTCGCTAAAGACAAAATGGGTGGGCAGCTCACCATCAAGGCCCCCAATGCGAAGGTGCCTAAGGTGAATGAAGACAGTCCTATTGAAGATCAGGTGAACTACATCCTCTTTAATGAGGTCAATCCCGGCTTGGCCTCTCATGGTGGTGAAGTACGTTTGGTTGAAATCACCGAAGAGTCTATGGCGGTGTTACAGTTTGGGGGCGGCTGCCAGGGTTGCAGTGCGGTGGATTTGACCCTAAAAGAAGGGGTTGAAAAGACCCTGATGGCGAAAATCCCCCAGCTAAAGGGTGTGGTTGATTCAACTGATCACAGTTATAAAGATAATGCATTCATGTAGCTGAGTACCTCGATTTTTGGAATAAGCTCGGTCGTTTCTTTCTTGGTTTAGGTGGCGCTATTCGTTAATCGCCACCTGGATCTTACCCTTCTCCGCTTGATCGTTTATCTGGCAAAATGGATCTACCTCGTCGATTGTCCTACCAAAAGGCGACCCTTTTATAGCCTTCATAAAAACGTCAAAAAACTTCAACCTGCTTGTCATCTTTTTCCTCCAAAACTGTATATAGGACCTGAGCGGTCAGTTGGTTCCTGCAATCACTGGCCAGCACAGATGACCGATCCCTACTGATGAGAGAAAGTCAGGATGAAGACTGCAAACACAAGCTTTGAATGCCTGTTAAGGCGTACGCTGAAGCGTATGGCGATCTTGAGTGTCAGTGCTCTGACCCTATCAGCGTCAGCAGCAGAATTAATTAAAATTGATGGCTCCAGTACGGTTTATCCGATAACAGAAGCCATGGCTGAAGAATTTCAAATCGCCGAAAAAGGGAAGACTCGTGTAACCGTTGGGGTCTCTGGAACCGGTGGTGGTTTTAAAAAGTTTTGTCGAGGTGAAACTCAGATCGCGAATGCTTCACGTCCGATTAAAGAAAAAGAAAGAGCTAAGTGCCGTGAGAAAGGCATTCGCTTTGTTGAAATCCCCGTTGCTATTGATGCCCTGGCGGTACTCATTAACCCCAAAAATACTTGGGTTGATCACCTGACCATCGATGAACTGAAAACCCTTTATGCTCCCGAATCTCAGGGAAAAGTGATGAATTGGAATCAGGTGCGTTCCAGTTTCCCAGACCGCCCTCTGAAACTTTTTGGTGCCGGTGTTGATTCGGGTACATACGATTACTTCACCAAAGCGGTCGTTGGCAAAGAACACTCCAGTCGAGGCGATTTTACTGCAAGTGAAGACGATAATTTGTTGGTGCAGGGAATTGCCAAAGATGAAAATGCGATCGGCTTTTTTGGGTACGCCTATTATCATGAAAATAAAGATAAGCTCAAAGCTGTATCCATTGTGTATCAAGGCAATAAAGCGGTTGCACCTTCACCCGAGACTGCGAAAAGTGGTCAGTATCAACCTTTATCACGTCCCATCTTTATTTACGTCAGTTTGAATAAGCCGACAGATGCTTTAAAGCGTTTCGTTCAATTTTATTTAGACCCAAAACATGCAAAAGATTACGTATCTGAAGTGGGGTATGTGCCGTTGCCTAAAGTAGCCTATGAAAAAGCACTGAACAATTTTGAAAATGAAAAAACGGGCTCTGCTTTTGCTGGCGGTTCTAAAATAGGTATTTCAATTGAAGAATTATTAATCGCTAAAACAATAGATTGATGGATTGAAGCCAGTAGGTTTTGCCTGCTGGCCTCATTTGAGAGCCAAATAAATGAGTGACTTAATTAAAAAAGTTGATCAAGCATGGTTGCAACCCTCTGAGCGGTTTATAAAGCGCAGAGCGATGAGGGCAGCTTTTATGAAAGCGATCTTGTTTGGTTGTGCCTCATTGTCGGTCTTGGTTACCCTTGGGATTTTATACGTTTTACTGTCCGAATCCTGGGCTTTCTTTCGAGAAATTTCCATTCTGGAGTTTTTAACCGATACCCAATGGACGCCTTTATTTGAAGATGCTCACTTTGGTATTTTGCCATTATTATCGGCGACTTTAACGGTAACCGGTGTTGCTTTATCCTTTGCCTTGCCAGCAGGTTTAATTCTCGCGATTTACTTAAGTGAATTCGCTTCAAATTCTATACGTGAAACCGTTAAGCCCTTTTTAGAGCTATTAGAAGGGGTCCCCACCGTGGTTTATGGGTATTTTGCTCTCTTATTTGTCACGCCTCTACTGCAACAATTGATGCCAAATCTAGCAGGATTTAATTTGCTAGCGCCAGGATTGGTGATTGGTATTATGATATTGCCATACACCACCTCGGTCAGTGAAGACGCGATGCGAGCGGTCCCAAATCAATTGCGAGAAGGCGCATATGCATTAGGCTTTAATCGCATGCAAACCGCCGTGAGGGTCGTGGTTCCTGCTGCATTATCCGGAATTACGGCTGCTTTTGTGTTGGGTATGTCTCGCGCCATTGGAGAAACGATGGTGGTGGCCATTGCCGGCGGTCAAAATCCAAATTTAACGTTTAATCCAACCGAAGGCGCGGCGGCTATCCCTGCATACATTGTACAAGTCAGTATGGGAGATTTGCCGCACGATTCAATGGGCTATAAAACCATTTTTGCTGCAGGCCTAACACTTTTTCTGATTACTTTGGCATTCAATATTATTGGCCAGCTATTGAAACGCCGGTTCCGTGAGGTGTATTAATGCAATTCATTAAACCCTTTTATTCTCATGCTGAATCAAGGCGCTTGGTTAGAAATCAAGGGATTAAAGACAAGCTTTTTTCGGTATTAGGGGTTTGCATCTTATTGCTGGCACTCATGACGTTAATCGCGTTGATCAGCGACTTATTGATTCGCGGTATTCCCCGTTTAGATTGGGCGTTTCTAACAGAATTCCCTTCAAGAAAAGCAGAAAGAGCGGGTATTCTGTCGGCTTGGGTTGGGACGGGATTGGTGATGATGGTGACTGCCGCCGTTGCCTTGCCACTGGGTGTAGCGGCGGCTTTGTATTTAGAGGAATACGCTAAGAAAAATTGGGTAACCCTGTTCATTGAAATAAATATTAATAATTTAGCCGGTGTACCTTCGATTATTTATGGATTGCTGGCTTTAGGGCTTTTTATTTATACCTTCTCTATGGGAGAAAGCATTTTAGTCGCGGGTCTGGTATTAGCGCTGTTAATTTTACCGGTGATTATTGTAGCAACCCGTGAATCGTTGCGTTCAGTTCCAAATGATATACGTGAAGCCGCTTTGGCTTTAGGCGCCGATCAATGGCAAACCTTAAGACATTATGTATTGCCCAGTGCTTGGCCAGGTATTTTAACAGGGCTTATTGTCGGGTTAGCCAGGGCGATCGGTGAAACGGCTCCGGTCATTACAATTGGTGCTTTAACCTTTATAGCCTTTTTACCACCTGCTCCCATTCAAACCGATTTTCCTTATGTAAATTTTGATTGGTTGGATGCTCCTTTTTCGTTGATGCCGATTCAGATGTTTAACTGGATCTCTAGGCCTCAAGCGGATTTTCATGTTAATGCAGCGGCTGCAGGCGTGATTTTGATTGTGATGACGCTGTTGATGAATGGGGTAGCCATCTATTTACGAAAACGTTTACGGTCACCTTACAAGGGGTAATGTGCAGCGAATCTGGACCAGCCTAATTAAGCCTGACTATACTGGAGAAACATTATGAATCCTACTCTGACGCATCCCCATGAGCATAAGCACGAAGCCAATGGGTCTGAACCACGCAATTTTGCCGATGAGACGTATGAGGCGGCTATGAAAGCGGCGACAGCTGTAAGAGCGGAAGTGCAGGATCTGAGCTTTTATTACGGTGATATGCAGGCGTTGAAAGGCATTAACCTTAAACTGAAAGATCGTTGTGTCACTGCCCTTATTGGTGCATCAGGCTGTGGTAAAAGTACTTTATTACGATGTTTCAACCGCATGCACGATCTTTACCCTGGATCACGATACGAGGGAAGTATTGTTTTGCAGCCGGACGGTAAAAACCTAGTGCATCCTAAAACGGACCCTCTGTGGGTGCGTTTGAACGTTGGCATGGTGTTCCAAAAACCGAACCCTTTTCCCAAATCCATTTACGAAAATGTTGCATCCGGATTGAAAATTCGTGGCATTACGCAAAAGGGATTGTTAGATCACCAGGTTGAAAAAGCATTGAAAAATGCTGCTCTATGGGAAGAAGTGAAAGAACGTTTACATAAACCTGCATTATCCCTTTCAGGTGGACAGCAGCAGCGACTATGCATTGCAAGAGCTTTGGCAGTAGAACCCAGTATCCTTTTGTTGGATGAACCAACCTCGGCTTTAGACCCTATAGCAACGGCAAGAATCGAAGAATTGATAAGAAGCCTAGAAGGCGTTATGACCGTTCTGATGGTAACGCATAATATGCAGCAGGCACGCCGGATTTCGGATTTCACAGCCTACATGCATATGGGAGAACTGGTCGAATTTGGTGCGACAGAACCATTATTTACGGCTCCCAATGAACAACAAACGGCGGATTATATTCAAGGGCGTTTTGGTTAATGCAGTTAAAATACGCGAACTGAATGCTGAGTTTTACAATTGTTCCGGAGTGTTCATGTGGGTACAAATAACCATGGCAAAAAGGTGAGGTAACGCTCGCTCTTAAATACAGACGCTATAAGCCTCATATAAAATAGGAAACGGCGGCACTTGTAGCGATAGGCTATTCAATAATGATTTTGGTTGGGTGTCGGCAGTAGGTAGCTGGGAAGCGAGCATGTTTGGCGGGGATGCAGGGTCGGATACTAAATCAAGCGATTGTTGACCAGGCGGCTGTTCGCTCAGCCGAAGAGGGGGCGGCTCCGTGGTGCTGTCCCTCTCATGAGCTGGGCAAAAAGATGTTTGCAATGTTCGCCAATATTGTATGTCGTTGGCCATAGGTTTCACCAAAGTCAAAGACCGAACCAGACTCCTATTGCTGAATTTAACTATGCTAGATTCTTGCCAAGTTTTAAAAACTGTGCCTTAGATCACGGTTGAAATCGTCAATCATCAAAGCTCTGTGAACACTCGGTATCATTCTTAGAAATCTAAGCAATAAAAAACAAGTCTTGAATGATCCTTACGTCATTCATTGAGACCGAACATTAAGAGCGTAAAGAGACGTATTTAAGCGGCTGGGTAAGACCTTATTAAGTGCTAGTGAAAACTTGGTAGCTCCAATAAAGAAGACCGATGCAAATAGCCAAGTCACACAGTATGGCAGCCCAAAAGAGTAACGGTTGTTTATCTCGTTCATATTCGCGAGTGAAAAATAAGTCTAAGTCCCAAGGCAGTAGCCAACTTAATCCATCGCTGACCCCTTCTCGGATGGAATTGAGTGTGTGCCGGATAAAAAAACAGGCGGCTATAAAGAGGACGACAGCTAGTAACTTCATGAACACCTTGCTTGGTACTGGGAGCTTATTTGATTGTGGAGAGCTTTATATGAAAAGTCTAATGGGAACAGCTTGGAGTAATCAATAGAGAGCTTAAATGGAATACTTCATTTGAAGCGAGTGTGTTAAGTTATTTTGTTTGTTATCGATAGACATGTTCAGAGAGTGGGTATGAAGTTTAATCATGTTGGTATCCCGACAACAGAGTCTTTTGAAGGGGAAATTGATTTGCCGCATTTGAAAATGACGGTCTCAGATCATGAAAATAATCCCTTTGGAATTCAATGGCAACGGTATTGGGAAGGTGCACCCTATCCTGAAGTGGTTAAGCGTATTCCTCATGTGGCGTTTGAAGTTGATGACTTAGAGGAGGCGATGAAAGGTCATAAGGTTATTATTCAACCGAACTCACCGAGCGAAGGACTGCGGGTGGCTTTTATTGAAGTGAATGGCGCACCAGTTGAGCTTATGCAATACGAATAAAGGTTCATGAGGCGCTGGTACCCAGCTTCAAAAAAATGAGAAGCCGGGTACCAAGAAAGAGGACGTTTGGTTACGACGCACAGGCTACTTTGGGTTGAATGGAGCGTGAACATTGATTGAGCAAACGCTCAATGAGTTCATCTTTATCTTGCCACAAATCATTAACCCACTGCTGGAAGTCTTCTCTAAAAGCAGGGTCGTTTTGGTAGTCGCCGTGCAAAAATCTTTCAGGGATTTGTAGCTGTCGAATTCTGACAGTGACATTACGCATCTTTCCACACATAAAGTCCCAGAAGCTGGGTGTGCCGTCTGGGTATACGATGGTCACATCCAACATAGATTGGAACTTTTCTCCCATGACATTAAGCGCAAAGGCGATGCCACCTGCTTTGGGCTTCAGCAAATGTTTAAAAGGCGATTGCTGTTTATCATGCTTCGCTTGTGTGAAACGGGTACCTTCCAGAAAGTTGCCAACAGATGTGGGTGTTAACGAATATTTTTTACATAGACGTTTGGTTGTTTCAATGTCTTTGCCTTTTTTCTCAGGGTGTTTTTTTAAGTATTCTTTGGAGTAACGTTTCATGAACGGGTAATCCAAAGACCACCATGCCGTTCCGAAAAAAGGCAGGTATTTTAAAACCTCTTTTGCAAAAAATTTTAATAGAGGAATGCGTCTGTTGAAGATTTTCTGCATCACCAGAATATCGACCCAGCTTTTATGATTGCTGTTAACCAGATACCAGCCTTTGCGATTCAGTTCTTGATCGCCTTCAACGTCCCAGTGTGTTTTTTGAGTCAGTTTCATCCAAATTTGATTGCCTGAGATCCAATGTTCCGCGAAAGAAGGCAGCATCACATCTAATTTATGGCGCAACGTTTTGCTGGGAATAAGCTTGAATAGTGCGAAGAAATGGATGGGAACCATCCATATAAGGGTGTTGAGGATTAAGCCTAGAAAACTCAGGATACCAATGAGTGGCTTGGGTAAAAAATTCAGCATGCAGGTCAACTCAGTTAATACGATACAGCCAGTTTTATACAAGCTTCTTTTCAGAAGCAAGGGTTTTGCCCGTCAGTAGATTGATCCAGAACGATCGTACAAGATTAATCTGCTGAAATATTATTTTGAATGAAGCAAATTCAACATTCAATGCAGGCCGTTAGCCTACCAGATTTGTGTCTTTCTGAGCAGCTTGAATTGCTGTCAGAGCGATGGTGTAGACGATGTCTTCCACGAGGGCTCCCCTGGAAAGATCATTCACGGGTTTTCTTAAACCCTGCAACATGGGGCCAATGGAAATCACATTAGCACTGCGTTGTACGGCTTTGTATGTGGTGTTGCCGGTATTGAGGTCAGGGAATACTAATACGGTTGCACGACCTGCGACAGGGCTGTCAGGGGCTTTTTTGCTTGCCACGCTCAGCGTTGTGGCGGCATCGTACTGAAGAGGGCCATCAATTTTCATATCTGGGCGTTTTTCTTGCGCGATGCGAGTGGCTTCCCTGACTTTATCAACGTCACTGCCAGTGCCCGAAGTCCCTGTTGAGTACGAAATCATGGCCACTCTTGGTTCAATGCCTAACGCTTTTGCGGAATCTGCACTTTGAACGGCAATATCGGCCAGCTCTTCAGCATTAGGGTCTGGATTTACCGCACAATCACCGTAAACCAACACTTGATCTGGCAAGCACATGAAAAAGACGGATGAGACCAGCTTGCTGTCAGGTGCTGTTTTGATGAGCTGTAGAGCGGGACGAATGGTATTGGCGGTTGTATTGACAGCCCCTGACACAAGGCCGTCGACTCTACCCATGGCTAACATCATGGTCCCTAGAACGTTGGTGTCTTCCAGTTGCGCTTCGGCCATTGGCGCCGTTAGGTTTTTATGTTTCCTTAATTCCACCATAGGCCCAACATATTCGGGTCGTATGACGTTGGGATCGATGATTTCAAGTGACTCTGGCAGTTCAATGGCGTGAGTGGCAGCGACTTGGCGCACTGTTTCAGGCTTGCCGAGTAAAACGCATTGTGCGATGCCTCTTTCTTGGCATATAGCCGCTGCTTGGATGGTGCGTGGCTCATCCCCTTCTGGCAGAACAATTCGCTTTTCAGCATCTCTGGCAAGTTGCACTAATTGATAACGGAATGCGGCTGGGGATAAGCGGACTTCGTGTTCAAGGCCGAGACGCGCTTTCAACCAATCGGCATTTATGTGCTCAGCCATATGATGCATGATCATTTCAACTCGTTCAGAGTCGTGTTGCTGCACGGCAGGGTCCATTTTGACGAGCTGACTTGCGGTTTCGTAGGAGTCATCTTCAACGTGAAGTACAGGTAAGCCTGATGCCAGCGCTTGATCACACAGTTTGAGGACTTTTTCGTCGGGTTTAAATCCGCTGGTGAGCAAGAGCCCCGCGAGCGGAATGCCCTTAGTCGCAGCCATTGCGGTGGCGATGAGAATGTCGACTCTATCGCCGGGGGTTACGATAAGGGTGTCCGGGGTTAAACCGTCCACAATGTTGGGGACGGTGCGCGCACAAAGCGAAATTCGACGCACGCGTCGACTATTAAGATCACCAGCATGAATGATTTCCGCACCCAAGTATTGAGCAATATCGGCTGTTCTGGGGGCGACCAAGGATTGTTCCCAAGGAATCAATCCAAGCGTTTTAAACTGTTCGCTGTCGAAGACTTTGTATTCTTCAATGGCGAGTTGTGTCACTGGGTGTTTGGGTTTTAATGCAACTAGATCCGGTGAGCCCGAAGGCAGAACGCGTTTAGGGTCAAGAGGTGCATTGATTTTGTTCACAATGACGCCAAGCAACTTGGGGTTATCCAATCCACCAAAGAGGGCGCTGCTGAGTTCGATATGATCTTTTAATTGCTCGGGGGTTCGATCTCCAGGAGAGGAGACCAAGATGATCTCAGAGTCCAGCGCATTGGCCATTTCGATGTTAAGACGAGCGGTGTAATGTTCAGAACGATCGGGTTCTAGTCCTTCCACCAAAATGACGTCAGCCTCTAAAGAGGTTGCGTGATGCATGGCGATCACTTCTTCAAGCAACCGATCTTTATCGCCTTGACTCATCAACCGCTGAGCCGCTCGCAGTGTCATTGGACGAACAGGCTCTTGATTGGTTGCGCTTCGGAATAAGCGTACCGAACGCCCTTGTATATCATCGCCTTCCATCGGGGCGATGGGTTTGAGGAATTTAACTCGCAACCCCAATCGGTCGAGCGCTCGATACAGCCCTAAGCTGATTGAGGTGAGCCCGGTATTGATGGTGGTCGGGGCGATGAAAAACGTATGGGTCATTCGGGTCTCTCAGAAATAATGGCCGTTTATCTCAGTGCGTTTGGATATCTGGGAAATCATGAGCACAGTGTCAGGGTATCTTGGGCGATCATTAATTCTTCATCCGTTTGAACCCTCAGTGCCAAGGTGCTGTCCTCGGTGGTGATTCGACCTTGTTTATCGCCTTGTACGTCGTTGAGCTCTGGGTCCACTTTGAAGCCCAGCACTTGCATGTGATCTAGGATTTTGGCTCGGATGATGGGTCCGTTTTCACCAATACCTCCTGTGAAAATCAGAGCATCAATGTAAGGCAGCGAAGCCGCGAGTCCGCACAGGTAGCGCGCTACTTTGAAGCAAAAGGTATCAATGGCCAACGTTGCTTTGGTATCACCAGCCAACATAGCGTCTTCTAATGTTCTCATGTCGTTGCTGATGCCCGACAGACCGAGTAAACCTGATTTCTTGTTTAAAATATTCATGACTTCGTCGAGTGAGACACCTAATTGAGAAGCTAGGTATTGGTGCAAGCCAGGATCGACATCACCACTTCGCGTTCCCATGACGAGACCTTCTAAGGGTGTTAGTCCCATTGAGGTATCGACGCTTTTTCCTTCGTAAATGGCCGCAGCTGAACAGCCATTGCCTAAGTGTGCTGCTAAGAAGCTGCACTCACTGGGAGCCTTGCCGATGAGTTCTGCTGCTTTTCGTGAGACGTAACGGTAACTGGTTCCATGAAAGCCGTAACGTCTTACGCCGTACTCGCGGTAATACTCAAAGGGTACGGCATACAAAAAGGCTTCTTGGGGCATGGTTTGATGAAATGCAGTATCAAAAACGGCGACTTGCGGCAGTTTTGGCAGATGTTTCGTTGTTGTTTCAATACCAAGAAGATTCACGGGGTTATGTAAGGGTGCAAGATGACTTATTTCTTTTAATTGAGATAAGCGTTTCTCGTCTAGCACGATGGATTCTGAAAAGTTTTCCCCGCCATGTACAACCCGATGACCTACAGCCACAATGTCTTGCAATAAGCCTAAGCCTTCAATATGAGACAAAATGGTGGCAATGGCTTGATCATGATCTCCACCTGGCAGAGGCAGGTTTTTCTTTTTGCCATTTTGTTTCACGATCACTTGGGCCGCTTCTTCGCCCAAACGTTCTGCTAATCCAGAAACAGAGGTGATTTCGCGTTTTGGGTCAATCACGGCAAACTTGATAGAAGAACTGCCACAGTTGATGACCAAAATATTATTGCTCATAGCTAAACATCGCTGCTAAAAAAGTTTGGCGCTATTGTATCACTTGCCAGGAGCGAGGGTTATCAGGCCAGAGATCTTTTAAAACAGCAGGTCGCTATTTTAATCTCTGTTTGCGCATTTCGCTCAGTTGCTCACGCATTGGTACTTAAACGCAACACTCCAGACCCTTCTCAATGGAGCCTAGCAGGTGTAGCGCTTCTCGGTTGATTCCCTTTACATTTTCTAAGGTGAGTATGAACTTCAGTCCGCAGTGATGTCGATCAGGTGATAGAGGATGTGAGTAGACCACTTGGCAAGGCAAGCGGCATAAATGGTGGTTTTCCGCTGCGATATCAATCAATAAGTGTTCGGTGGGCAGTAAAGGCACGCTGGTTTCAATGCCAATACCACTGATTCCAAAATCGAGTGGAAATGCCTTAATCGGATGCGATTTTCGAAACCAGCGGTGGCGTCGATGCAGGGTTACCTCAATATCGGGATGCTGTGTACGTCGCTGAATGCGTCTGCCTGTGTAGGTTTTCACCTTAGCCCCCTGAGCGCTTAGCCGTGTATCCTTTCTTCTGTAATTCCTCAAGCAAAACTTCTACCCAATCGCCTTGAATTTCGATAACGCCTTGTTTTACAGCGCCTCCAGTTCCACAGCGACGCTTCAGCTGTTTGGTTAAATCAGACAGTCCTTTTTTATCCAGCGGTAGTCCTTGAATCGTGGTCACGGTCTTGCCTCCGCGACCCTTGGTTTCTCTTCGAACGCGTGCTATGCCATCGCCTTGATAAGCGTCTTCTGCTTGGCACTGGCATTGATCGACGGGTTGCTGACATCCCGGGCACATTTTGCCGCCGTCAGTGGAATAAACGAGGTTGCTCACGTACAGGCCTTATTGATGCTTGAAGATAAATGGCATTGGTAGAAGGTTTTTACACAGTTTAAGCAACCGATGCTAGCGACTCCTTCGGAGTCTGTCTAGCGGAGCAAAAAACCTTGGTGTTCTTTGCTCCGGTTGTTATGCAGAGGTGTAGCGTGCTATTGGCTTGCGGTTAAAGCTCTACGTTTGCATCTAAGAATCAAAGGCATCGAGGTCGTTGCCTTGAATGATGTTTTTGATTTCATCCACGTAAGCATCGCGTCGCTCAGAGTAATGCCTAAGTTCTGACACCAGGATCAAGCCTGATAAGGGTGCTTGCTCTCGTCTAAGAGTTGCTCGTTCCTCACGGAAACCTTTATATTTTTTGTGTCGATTCAAGTTCAAGACATAGCTTTCGACAGAATCTAATGGTGTGTCAAAACGAGCTACTTCATGCCGTCTTTTCGAGTCTCGCGCTTGTGGAATGAGGCCGCAGCCGGTTTTGAAACACCATTGACCGAAGAGGTTGTTACCTTTGCGAGCAAATCTTGAGGTCCCCCATCCGGATTCTGTCGCTGCTTGTGCGAGGGCGAGCGAAAGGGGAACTTCGTCTATTTTAAGCAGCATTTCATCAAAAAAGGCATCGGACAAAAGCTCGGAGCGTACACGGTATTTGTTACTGAGTTGAATGAGTTGATCTAGAAAGACGGGACGAATCCAGCGGCCTCTTTGTTTCCAATTCAGCATTTTTTCGACTAAAGCGCGCTCTGCTAATACTTTTCGGTTTGCTTGGACAACAAGCGGGGTCATGTAGCTAATAAAGGCATCTTTCTTTTTAGCCACATCTACAAAATCGGCAAAGTTTGGCAATGGGGCTGGCGGCGTTGCTTCTGCAACCGAGTCTCGGTCGCAAAACAGACAACCACTAAGCATCAAACCAATAAATGACGGTATGGATATTCGCATAAGAAACCGGAAACCACTCCCAAGCGAGAAACAGCTAAGACCCTGTTCTGACATTGATCTTCCCTCTCTGTAAGGCTAGCAATTGACCTTAACGGACGACGTTTGAGCCCGTAGTCTTATTGAAAGTTCCTGTAAAAAGCTGACCATTCTAGCGTGTTGTTTGGCTATAGACAAAACATGACTTGCAAATGCGACCTACGCCAAAGGATTGAACGAATTAACAGTGAACGGACTGCTGCTGTGTATTTATTCTCTTGGATATAGACGAGGCGCCTATATGTTCATTCAGTCTTTTGTTATGAGTGAAGCGTCGAGTTAATGAAATCCCTCCTTGATTTGTGAAAGAAGCTCTAACAGCGCTTGTTTGGTTTTGGTTTGTACGAAACTGGCATTCACGGCATTAAAAAGTTGTTCTAATGCGCCTTGAAGGATGTTCGGTGTCGTATTCATGACTTCATAGGGGTAGTGGTGATCTTGGATGCTCATTTTTCCAAGGTCATCCAGCTCTTGCTGTACCAAGCGCAACATGTTGAAGCAGTGATCTTTCATTTCAATCGTGCTGGATTCCCAATACGCATGATCTAGCTCAGCAACCAAATCCACAAAAAGCGACTGAGCTTGACTGATGGTGAACTTGGTCGTGTGGGACATACTGAGCCTCCCTTAGCGTCCATTTTTATCATCTTCATTGGTGAAGTGATCGGGGGTTCCTATGCTTATATCAGGTTAGCCTTTATCCCCAATAGCTCAACTGGCTGAATAAGTTGTAGCAGGGAAGGCATCTTTGATTGGTTTAGGAAGTTGTGTATGAAAAGGAAAAGTTCATTTTGGGGTAGAAAAGGTGTTTGCCTACTGTTGTGCTTTTCAAGCTTGGTTTGGGCTGAAATGCCTACTGAGGTAAATCCTCCTTCATTCGAAGATGCAAAATGGTTGATCGAGACGTTGATGGCAGAAGAGCCGCTGCTACTCAAGCCCTTTAAGTTTCCTAAGGACGTGGATCGCAGTGATGCTGAGCAAACCTTATTGCTGAATTTTTGGCACGAAAAAGGGCTGTTGGATCGAGGTGAAATCCGCTTCAACGCTTATAAAGAAGTCTATGGCAAACGACGAAGGGTGAGTGTTGCGGGGTATCGTTATACGCTGCCTGAAGAACACCCTGGAGTAACGGGTGACGGGTTTATTTATGGCAGTGCTCGTATCAAGCGTATTTTGAAAATTTCAAAACCGTCCTTTATCGGACATACGTTTTTTTGTGAAGCGGCAACCGAGTGGTACGTAGTCGATATGCCGGAGTGGTCTCGTGACCCCCTTATGCTGCAAAGTTATCGTGAGCTTCGGCGTAGTCAAGAGTCTTATGAAAAACCCTTTGAACGCCCCTATTATTTTGAGTATCAAGAGGATGTGGGTTGGATACTTTGGAAAAAAAAGCCAGCCGCATTAAGTCAACCGCTCTTTTGATCGGGCTGCTCCCTACTTATTAAAACTGCCCGAATTGCTAGCTGACAGCTTCTCTTGCTTTTGACAGCCTTCATCTAGGCTTAACAGGCCGGGCTCTGTCAATGAGCATGCTTGCCTTTAATAAGGTGAGCCTAGGAAATCAAAATAAGAAAAGGAAATGATAATGCTGAACAATAAATCTATGATCACTGCAAATACCGCTTGGGATTGGTGTTTGATGGCATTGGGAATAATAAAAAGAGGTGTCTTGGTGACCTGTTTTTTGCCGCTGCTGTTTACGGTTAGTCAGCCGAGCTTGGCGAATGAACCTGAACAGGGAAATGCTGGTGAGCAGGTTGCAGAAGAAGGGGCTGTTCTCATTGATTTAAATACGGCAAGCCTAAGTGATTTACAGCAGTTGGTTGGGATCGGTAAATCGAAGGCGGAAGCGATTATTCGTTATCGTGAAGAGCAGGGTTCATTTGCCAGTATTGAAGAATTAACGGCGGTCAAAGGGATTGGTCAGAAGCTTCTGGATAAAAACAAAGCACGCTTGACGGTTAGTCAGAAAGAATAAACGCGCGTCACCACGAACATAGCGTCATTAATCAAGGCCTTGGGTATTTCACTCAAGGCGCATTGATGAACGGGGCTCTAAAGAACCCTTTACCTGCGATAAGAGGAAATCATCTTCTGGCAAACATCCACGATACGCAGATATTCTTGCTCTTCGATAAATCCACATTTTAAATCACGCTCTGCCTGAGCGAGGCGAGCTTGAGCATCTTTATAGTCAGTGTATGCGCGATTGCCTTCTAGAGCGTCTCGCACCGCTTGAGCGGTCATTTTCGTGTCTCCTATCGCAATGTTGTAAAGCGTTAGAGGTGAGCTTTGCCAATAAATTCCCCTGAATAATTATTCGATCGGCTCACTAAAAAAGTGTGGACCAACTCGAAAAATAGTGCGGGGCATTTCAAGTCAATTATCACTCAAAACCACACTTCATGTAGACCGAGTCTAAAGCAAATTTCTCGCCTTGTGTGTATAAGAATGTGACGCAGTCGGCTATTTTGTGATCATTGGTTGTAAGGGGGTATGATCATCTTTTTGAGGTGCGTTTTTTGCTTGAGCTTTAGCCCTCTTCCTTGATGGTTCTACTCATCGAGGCATGTTCAAATGAATTGGTATTCCACTGAGAATGGGTCGGTAGTTCAACGTAGAAATCGGAACCCTGGTTCAGGGTTGATTCGACTCTGATATCTCCCTGGTGGTGTTTTTTGATAATGAAGTATGAGACCGATAACCCCAGCCCTGTTCCTTTTCCTACATCCTTGGTTGTAAAGAATGGCTCGAACAAGTGGTGTTTGATGTGCTCGCTCATACCTGGCCCGTTATCGGATACTTGAATCACGACCTGTTGGTTATCTGATAGGTAGGTTTTTACTTCAATGCGAGGGTCCAGCTTGGGCTGTGGATCTAAAGCGATCGCTTGAGCGGCATTCGTCACTAGGTTGAGAATGACCTGCTGTAACTCGGCTCCAGAGCAGTATACGGATGGCAATTTTGGGTCCAGTGATAAACGCAAATCAATGCTTCGAAAGTCGAAGGTATCTTCCACTTCGAAGGTGTGCTGTGCCAGCTCGAGTGTCTGTTTGACCAGTCGGTTAATGTTGACTCTCTTGTGTTGATTGCCTGCCCGGGAAAATTCCAACATGTTTTTGACAATAAAACCGGCTCTTTCGCCAGCTTCTTGAATGGAATCCAGAAACTGGTGCAACTTCCGTTGACTGAAATAACGCTCTAAATCCTCAAGGCAGAGCCCTATTTCAGCAGCCGTTTGTCGGTTTTTCGGTAGCTGGGTGCTCACGCGCCGACGAATGTTTTGTACGGCTTGCAAAATGGCCCCCAAGGGGTTGTTAATTTCATGCGCCATTCCAGCTGCTAACTCTCCTAAGGACAGCATTTTCTCGTTTTGCACCATGACGGTTTCCATTTGGACTCGCATGGTCACGTCATCAATTCGAACCACCACGCCAGGGTTTTTACTGGAAAGGAGAGGGTAGACGGTGATGTCGATGTGTCGGTCTGGCTGGTTGGCACATTTGAAAACAATGTTTTCCCGAACTTGGGCTGTTCGGCTTTTCAAAGCCATATCGATGGTGCCTTGAGGAATGTCGAGCTCTGGGAAGACATCCTCTAAACCGTGCCCTAAAGCCTGATTGGCTGACAAGTGGGTCAGCATGGCGGCGCTGGTGTTCCAATGAGTGATGATTCCGGCAGGTGTCATGCTGATTAAGACGGAAGGCATTGAGTTGATGATGCAGTTCAGATAGTCCTGCGTATCTCTAAGCAGTTCTTCGGTTTCTCGGTGACGCTGGCTTTCGTGCCTTAGGCTTTCACCGATCTCATTTAAATTCCGATTACGTTCTTGAATTTGGCGATCAAGTTCAATGTTGATTCGGCTAAGACTGGCCCTACTGCGAATCAGCCGGCAAAGGGTCCACATCAGCGCGGCGATCACTCCACAAAAGGTCAGAAATACTACAGGCGATAAGCATTTATGAATGACTTCAGTGATGCTCCATGCCTCAGTAGGTAGTAGGAAAACAAAAGCGGTAAAAAAACGATAAACAACGAAATGGGGAGCGCGCATGGGCGTTGGCAAACCCTGTGTAGTGCGATGAAGGGGGTATGGTACCCCAGACAAAATAAATATCGATAACCTCATTTCGCCATTTGTTGAAAAAAAACCGACAAAGGAGTGAGGCATTTTACGGATAACGCGTTTCCGTTTGGAATGGATAGCCAGCAACTCTCTTGAGGTATCAATTTGTAGCAGTGAAGCCTCACTTTTAATTCATGAAGGTCGCCTTGGGCTTTTCGTATTGCGCTAAGGCCGTGTTTTGCCTGCTTTTTTGGATTCTTTAAGCCTGTTTCATGAACCGGATTTTAGCGATGCGAGATTTTTTTTTCATCTAACTTGTTGACATAGCAGGAAAAATCTATAGAATGCGCAACTCACTTGACGGCGGGTGGTTAGCTCAGCTGGGAGAGCATCGCCCTTACAAGGCGAGGGTCGCAGGTTCGATCCCTGCACCACCCACCAAATTTAGCGGACCGGTAGTTCAGTTGGTTAGAATGCCGGCCTGTCACGCCGGAGGTCGCGGGTTCGAGTCCCGTCCGGTCCGCCATCTTGACCTCATCAGTGACCCAAACTTCCCCATCTAAAGATCCGGTTACCCAATCAAAAGCAAATGAGAAGGCTGTTTTTCTGCTACTTTTCTCAGGTTTTGCGTGATTTGTACTTGTCTGTTTGGATAAACAATTGTACGTTTCAGCCAATCCCAATGTTGGGGGGTAAAACGATCTGCGACGTTGACTTTCAAAACCTTTTTAAGTCTATAAACATGTCCACGTCCAAGTTATAAGTGCCTAATACCGGAACGATAACATCGCTGAAACTGGACCAGAAGAATAACCATTAACCGTACCTTGGTGCTAATGGAAACATAGCAAAGTACTTGTATATAGTGCTTAGACGGCTGGGGTGTATTACTCAGCCCTGTACGCATTTCGTGTACTTGGTACGATAGGAAACATACATGCACGCCACCTTGATTGTTGTGGATGATATCTTGCCGTTATGGCAGGGCCTTGACCTTCAGGTTCTAACGTTTGAGGAATATCTCTCCCAATACCCCAAAATAGATGAACCTAAAACACGGGTGATAAACCTTTGTGATACTGATCAGTACTTGAGCAAAGGCTATTACTGTTCATTGTTAGCAGAAGCACGTTCACATAGGGTTTTACCCAGTGTAAGAACAATAAATGACCTTCGAGAGGTCGACGCACTGTCTCTCGTGCCATTGCAGTCAAAAATAAATTTGCCACCGGCCAATGACACTCAAACAAGTTTGATTGAGCTGACACTGCTGATGGGGCAGGTGCAAGAAACTCAGTGGCAACCTTTGGCTAAGTCGGTCTACAATCGATTCCCTGCCCCCGTGTTGCTTTTGAGTTTGTCTCAGGCGCAGGAAGGTTGGAACCTCAAGCTTCGTCGCGGGTCGTTGCAAGATTTAAATGAGCAGCAGCAGTCGCATCTTATCACTCATTTGCAAACCTTAGAGCAGCATCACCTGCATCCCACTAGCCGAAAAAAATCTGCCCGCTGGGATATGGCCATACTGGTAAATGAAACAGAAAGTTTGCCACCCAGTAACACAGAAGCCATTAAAAAGTTTTGTAAAGCGGCTTCTAAATTTAATATCCAAACGACGCTTATTCAATCAAGCGAGGAAGTGAATTTATCTCAATTTGATGCGCTTTTTATTCGAGAAACTACAGCGATTGATCATCCAACATATCGTTTAGCATGCCAAGCAGAGCGCGAAGGTTTAATTGTGATGGATGATCCTGCATCGATTTTGAGATGTTGTAATAAAGTGTTTTTACAAGATGCATTTCGTTATCAAGGAGTTCCCTCTCTAAAAACCTGGGTACTCTCGGATGTGCGATCAGAAACGCTGGATGAAGTGGAAACGCATATAGCGTATCCGATTGTCTTGAAAATGCCTGAAAGCTCTTTTTCTAAAGGGGTTTTTAAAGTCGATAATCGAGAGCAGTTAATCGAAAAAACAACCCTTTTGTTAGAAAGTTCGGCGTTAATTTTGGCGCAGGAATACTTGTACACCGAATACGATTGGCGTATTGGTATATTAAATGGAAAACCCATCTACGCTTGTCGGTATCATATGGCGCCAAAGCATTGGCAGATATACAACCATTCTGCCAAAAAAGGGAAGACAGGTGATTTTGAAACCTTGCCTACATTTGAAGTACCAAGGGTTGTGCTCAACGCGGCAATAAAAGCTGCCGCGGTGATTGGGCGTGGTTTATATGGCGTTGATATCAAGCAAAAAGGCGGTCATGCGTATGTTATAGAGGTTAACGATAACCCAAGCATTGATCACAAAGTCGAAGATCGATACCTGGGGGACGAACTCTATATGATCATTATGAACGAATTTTCCAATCGATTAGAGCGACGTGGAAGATGAACTCAGTTCCCATTATCCGAACAGCAACGCTTAAGGATTTGGATGCGCTTTTGGCTATTGAAAAAGCAAGTTTTAGCAGTGATGGCTTTCAGCGTCGACAAATGCGTTATTTGCTTAGCAAAGCAAAATCGCAAGCTTTTGTGGTTGTCGTGGGCGGAAGTATTGGCGGTTATGCAATATTACTGACCCCGGAGAAACGCCAGGTAGCGCGGTTATACTCCATCGCTGTTGCAAAAGCGTTTCAAAGCCAAGGATTTGGACGCAAGCTTTTACAGCACTGCCTACAGAAAGCCTTGTCTGCTGGCTTTCAAGCGGTTGTATTGGAAGTGCGTGCGCATGATCAAAAAGTCACTGCTCTGTACACAAGCCTTGGCTTCAAAGCGACTCAATATATCAAACATTATTATGCCGATGGTGAGGATGCCGTACGCATGCGCTGGTATCCTCAGGTGGGTGTTAGATCAGGCGATCAGGGGGTAAAGGCTAGCGGATAAGGCCACTAACAGCCATGGCGGACATTTCCATTGACTCAATAACAGCCAGGCAACTAAAGCAAAGCCAACATCTTTAACGTCTTTTATGCTGCTGGTCCAAATAGGATCGTAGAGCGCTGCGAGCAATAAGCCGACAACAGCAGCGTTGATGCCAGACAAGGCGGATCGAATGTGGGTGTGGCGCTTCAAGTGTTCCCAGAAAGGTAAAAAACCGATTACCAACAAAAATCCTGGCAAAAAGAGCGCTATCGTTGCCAGGATGGCTAAAGACCAGGAGGTCTGTCCGTCAGGCGACATAAAGGCCCCCAAAAAGGTGGAAAAGGTGAACAGGGGCCCGGGCACCGCTTGCGTAAGGCCGTAGCCAGCCAGGAAAACGTCTTCCGTCATTTGGGCATAACCCACTGCTTCTGTTTCAAGCAGAGGCAATACAACATGCCCTCCACCAAAAACGAAACTGCCCGTTCGGTAGAAAATATCCGCGACTTGTGCGGCTGCACTGGTGGTTGCTAACCAGGGTAAGAGGAAAAGTAAGCCAATAAAAAGAGCGCACAAGAAAGCCCCTTTGGATTTTGCAAAGGGTTGGGGGGCAGTGGTGTCGACAGCGGGGGCATCACTTTTAAAAAAGATAAATCCGATAATACCGGCGAAAAAAATAACAGCAAATTGGGCCCAAGCTTCCGATATCCAAAGCAAGATAAGCGCGCTGCCAACCATGATGCTCTGCCGTATTCGATCAAAGCAGAGTTGCTTTGCCATGCCCCAAAACGCTTGCACAACCACAGCGAGAGCCGCGAGTTTGAGTCCATGAATGACTCCGTGAGGGAGGTCGTCTGAATACTGTGTAAAACCATACGCGGCAGCCAATAATAACAGGGAAGAAGGTAAGGTAAACCCGGCCCAGGCGACAATGGAGCCCAGGAAGCCACCTCGATAATACCCAAGGGCCATCCCGGCTTGGCTGCTGGCGGGTCCGGGTAGAAATTGGCATAACGCAATGAGGTCGGCGTATTGTTGTTCTGTTAACCATTTTTTATCGACAATAAAAGCTTGTCGAAAATAAGCCAGGTGCGCAATAGGCCCACCAAAAGCCATGCATCCAAGCTTCAAAAAGTTTACAAAGATTGTAAAAAATGAGTCTTGCGTCGGTTGAATCATAACTTTGTTAGTAGACGTGCATTCCATAGCGGTTCTCTACAAATGGGTACTTGAGATTGGCAAAGCTTTGATGTCTTACAGGCAATGCTTGCTCAGTTTCTCAAGCAAGAATGACAATTGTGTTAAAAAGGGGAGCGGCTTGGGAAGAGGTAAACGCTGCCTTATTGGGAGATAAAGCAGCGCTTTGATTAAGACTTAACGCTTACGCTCTGAACCAGATTTAGTAGCGGGCTCTAAATTCAGTGGTTGGTTGCGAACACGAACACGCTTCAGGTGTTGAAAAGTGGATTTCGGCATGCCTTCAGGTAAGTCAACAGTACTATAAGTATCGTAAAGTTGGATCTTGCCGATATTAGCGCTATCAATATTTGCTTCATTCGCGATAGCGCCGACAATGTCTCCAGCACCCACACGGTGACGCTTACCAACAGACAAACGATAAGACACCATAGCAGTCAAATCGTCTGAAGGTTTGCGGCGTTCACGACGTGGCTTGTCGTTCCCGTTTCTTTGTTGGCGCCCATTATCTGAAGCTTTGCGGGATTCGCGGCCTTTTCGAGGTGCCGGCATGGGAGGTAGCTCCATGCGATTGCCCTGTGCCAAAGAAACCAGCGCTGCCGCCAATTGTTGCGGGCATGTTGATTCCTGCTCAAGAAAGTGGCTAATGACCTTATCAGAGAAGGGAGTCGCTGGTTCTTCAAGAGCCGTTGCGAGCTTGGCTTTAAAGTTGTTCAGCTGTTTCGACTGAATGGCTTCTTCGCTTGGCAGTTCAATAGGAGAAAGCAGTCCTTTAGAAGCGCGCTCAAGTGAGTTGATTAAACGCTTTTCTTTTGGCTCTAAGAAAATAATGGCTTTCCCTTCGCGTCCTGCACGCCCAGTACGGCCAATACGGTGCACGTAGGATTCGGCATCAAAGGGGGCGTCGAAATTCAGAACCAAGCCAATGCGAGCAACGTCGATGCCTCTTGCGGCAACATCGGTTGCGACCATGATGTCGATATCGCCACGCTTGAGCTGAGCAATACTGTGCTCACGCATTTTTTGGGTGAGATCACCATGGATAGCGGCAGCACGGTAGCCGTACTGTTCTAATAACTCGGCCAGCTCCACTGTTTGTGCTTTAGTGCGCACAAACATCATAACGGCATCAAAGGGCTCTACGGCTAAAAACCGGAGCATTGCTGCACGCTTTGAAGCGCTGCCTTGAGATACCCAAAAGCGCTGATCAATCTTAGCCTGGTTTTCAGCCTTGCTAGCGATGCGCACTTCTTCAGGGTTTTTGAGATGGCTGTCTGCCACTCGACGAATCGGCTTGGGCATGGTTGCTGAGAATAAAGCAACTTGCTTGTGCTCTGGCGTTTTCTCAAGAATCCAGGTTACGTCATCAATGAAGCCCATGCGTAACATTTCATCGGCTTCGTCCAGTACCAGTGTCTTGAGTTGGTCCAGAACGAGTGTTTTGCGTCTTAGGTGGTCCATAACGCGGCCGGGCGTTCCTACCACAATGTGAACACCGCGACGGAGTGCTTGTAACTGCACACTCATGCTTTGGCCACCGTAAATTGATAGGGTTTTGATACCCTTTAAGTGTTTCGAAAACTTCTGAAACGCTTCGGTAACCTGTAACGCTAATTCGCGTGTTGGTACCAACACCAATACTTGTGGAGATTTGATCGTTGTATCGACTTGAGCCAAAGCAGGCAAACCGAAAGCAGCCGTTTTACCGGTACCGGTTTGTGCAACCCCAATCAAATCCTGGTTCTGTAGCAAGTGGGGTATGCTGGCAGCTTGGATGGGGGAAGGTGTTTCGTACTCTAATTCGTTTAACGCGGTTAAGATTGCTTGAGGTAAACCCAAATCCGCAAACCGAACATTGCTTGATTCGGTAAGCGTTATTTCATCTGACATCCAGTGAGCCTTTACTGATGAGGGGCACGCTTAGAAATGGATCCCAATGACTTCCCAAGCGCTTGCCTTGTTTAAACGGATGAGCATTGTACGGAGATAGGTCCTAAAGCGCAAGATTTGAACAAATGTAGGCGGGTACACACTGGTTTAGGGTGAACCCTTGAAGCATTGTGGAATAGGTTCTGAATTGTCCGGGTTATTGCCGACAGGGTCCAATTAAGCGGGTGATAATGAAACCAAAGGTAGAGGTATGTATCTCATATTTCCCCATTCATTAGATTTAAAAGGTTATTCAATGAAATGCAGGTTTAATGCAATAGCGCTGTTTATATTGCTGATGAGTGGTCACTCTAATGCGACAACCTTGGAGCAGGAAATACAATATTTGCTTTCTGTGGTTAAAAAAACGGACTGTCTTTACGAGCGCAATGGGACGAAACACAAAGGCGAAGAAGCAGTAAAACACATTATTAAAAAATACGATTATTTCAAAGACGATATTAAAACGGCAGAAGATTTTATACGATTGAGTGCAACCAAAAGTACGATGTCAGGAAAGGCATACCAAGTTCACTGCCCTAATGAAGCAACACAAGACAGCGCTGCTTGGCTTAAGCAGTATTTGAAAAATTTCCGCCAAAACAAATAATTTTATTCACGTTGGTGAGTCAGCCGTGCTGCTAAACTCCATTGAAGCTCCTCTTCTATTATTGAGGTGTCTGTGGGCATTCGCTTTTTATTTGGTATTGCACTCTTTATTTTCGTCAGTTTCAAAAGCTTTGCTGTTGATGATTCAAAGAGCAGTCATAGCGTAAGATTTATTGCCGATGAATGGTATCCGTTTAATGGGCAACCCAATGGAGCGAAACCTGGCTTTATGATTGAATTGGCTGAACGCATCGTCGAGCCTAACGGGTGGCACCTGGAATACCGTCTCGCGTCATGGGATAAAGCGATAGAGCTGGTTAATCAAGGGCTTTACGATTGTGTGGTTGGTGCCTACAAAGAAGAAGTGCCGCATTTTATTTTTCCAAACATTCCTTGGGCTTTGGATCAGGACGGGTTTTATGGGTTGACGGATTATGCCTGGGAGTTTAAAGCACTCTCTGATCTAGAAAACCAACGGATTGGTTTGATTTCATCCTATTCATATGGGAAAGAAATAGATGAATGGTTGGCTGCGCACCCTGAGCAATTAGATTGGTTGGACGGTAATGATGCCTTGGATTTGCACATTCAAAAATTACTCCATAAACGACTCGATTTAATTCTAGAATCCATTACCGTTATGAAGACAAAACTCAGTGCTATGCACCTTGTGCATAAAGTCAGCTTGCTTTCCCGCTATTCCGTTCCTGATGAAGTTTACGTTGCTTGTTCGCCTGACCCGAAAGTTAAGGATAAAAGTAAAGCGTTAACAGTAATGTTTGATGAAGGCTACAAAGCGCTGCAAGCTTCAGGTGAATTAGAGCAGCTCCAACAGCGCTATGGCGTAATGATTGTTGAGTAGGGTTTCGGGCTCTATTTACATGTATCAGATGAATGCCCTAACTCTTGGAACCCTTTTGAAAGTTCCAGTTGGTATTTTTCCATGCCTGTCATGATCCAGGGTTGACTGATGAACGACCAGCCATCGCTTTCCTTTACTCCAATAATTTGAGCGCTTGTATAGTATTGTGCATTGTCGTATTGAGATTGCGTATAAATGCTTGCATTTGGAGAGTCGCGTTGCATGCTTTCATCACTAAAAGCCTCACCATCCATGTGGGAGACTTGAGGTGGATTGCTTTGTGTAAACCCAAACCCGCACCCCGTTAGCGGAGAAGTGAAAAATAACTCGGCATTATCATCTAAATCCATCTTGCTGATAGCGCCTTCTCTAAAGGGTAAAAAATGCGCTTTAAAACTATTGGGTGTTCTTTGTGAGCATGCTTTCACAAAGTAACAGGGGATTTCTTGACCTTCTAAGTTTTGGCCATGCAAATGAGGTGCTGGCTCTAAGGTGAAATGATGAGTGCCTGCGGTGCTTGGTAAGTCTGCAATTCCTCCACCAAAAATGAGAAGGTTATTTTGAAGAAAGAGCCGGGGATTGCTTTGTAAGAAAGCCGTCGGTGTTAATGATGTGACAGAAGGAGCGGAATGATGGCGGGTGGTTGGGTTTATATGCGTGATGCTTGCTAGATTGATCATACCATTACATCCTTTAAGGTACTTTTATTATTAATTTTTTATTGGTGTTTTTATCGTTGCACGCACAGAACAGTGGCTTGCAATGTGCGCGTTATTTATATTGAACGAAGTTGTTGTTTGTTTTGAAAGTTGTGTTGGGGAACCATAACGTTTTGTTGTACATTAAAACAAGAGGCTCAGTGTGCCAATCGTAGTTCATGCACCTTTGTCGTGAGTATTCACTTATTTTTTGGATAAAAAAAACCGACTCAAATGGGCGAGTCGGTTTATAAAGCGGTTACATATGAGGAGGTTAAAGTTAAGAATTCCAGGCAACATGCACTGTAACTGACTAAATGTTTGAAACTAGAACAACCTTGAACATTCAGTCTCTCTAAACTTGTTGCTAATTGTATCTGTATCGTAAAGCTTGGTCAATATGTAATCAGACTAATGTTACAAAAAATATTTTGTAAGTACTTGCATCTTTGAGGCTTCAAAGCCTTTGTTTTAAAGAACCTTTCTTATTGTATGAAATAAAACAGATCGTAAGGATTTCTAGCGTCTCCCGTCTACGCTTTTAGATAGGGTTCATAGTGGAGTTGCTGTTATGGTTTGCAGTAGTGGCCTTAAAACTGGCGTTATAGTTTGGCTTTTATCTTGGACGCTGGTGGCGGTTCCGGTGATGGCATCGGATAAGGTTTTGGCTGTCACCGAAGATTTCCCCCCTTTTCAATATATTGAAAATGAAATCATTACGGGGTTGTCTACCGAAATAGTAAGGGCAATGTTCGAGGAAGCAGAAGTTGAAGCGGATATTCGGCTGTTCTCTTGGGCGCGCGCGTATAAATTGGCATTAAACCAAAAAGACGTTGTGATTTTTTCAATTGCGAGAACGGTTAAGCGTGAACCCTTATTTCAATGGATTGGAAGTATTGTCGATTACCAAGTGTTTTTGTTTAAGCGGTCAGATAAAGATGAAATAAATATTTCACATTTGTCTGACGCTATGAAATTTAAAACTGGGGGTGTGTATGATGATGTTAAACAAGATTATTTGGTTCGACAGGGGTTTGAAGTTGGCAAGCATATTCAAATGGTTAAAGATGAGAAAACTAATTTAATTAAACTCTACAATAAACGAATTGATTTAATGCCCTCCGAAGCGACAGCATTTAACTACCTTTTAAAAGCCCAAGGGTACCAGCCGTCTGATTTTGAGAAAGCTTTTTATTTGGAAGGTGTTTCATCACAACTCTATGTTGCTTTATCTAAGGGCTCTGTTCCTGAGACGTTTGAAAAACTTCGGGCAGGTTTGGAGAGGCTGAAAGAAAAACCTGTATTTGCTGAGATTAAGAAAAAGTACCTGGAATAGCCCGTTGCCTGCCTTGGAATCATCTCAATTTGGACACTCAAATGACCGGTGGGTCATTTGAGTGTCCAAATGAAATTTAAATTGACCTATTAAGCGTCGTGAAATCGTTCGCAGGCCTCAAGTGTATTGGCCATTAGAAAAGCAACGGTCATAGGGCCAACGCCTCCGGGTACGGGGGTGATGTGCTGAGCGCGTTCTGCTGCTGCATCAAAGCCTATGTCGCCGCAAAGCTTTCCACTTTCAAGTCGGTTAATTCCAACATCAATGACGGTTGCCCCCTCTTTGATCCATTCGCCGGGGATCAAGTTGGGTTTGCCAACGGCGGCAATGACGATGTCTGCTTGGTGAACAAAATGCTCTAAATCTTTTGTGAAGCGGTGACACACTGTGGTAGTGGCTCCTTTTATGAGCAGCTCCAGAGACATTGGACGCCCAACAATATTAGAAGCGCCCACAATGACAGCATGGCGACCTTTGTAAACCTCACCAATGTGATCAAGCATATGGATGATGCCAGCAGGGGTGCATGGGCGAAGAACAGGAGCTCTTTGGGCTAATCGACCGATATTGAAAGGGTGAAAGCCATCGACATCTTTGTCTGGGCGAATCAACTCTATGATGGAACGTTCATCAATGTGTTTTGGTAGAGGTAGTTGAACCAATATACCATCAATGTTGGTGTCTTGATTGAGTGTCTGAATTAAATCGGTTAGTGCTTCTTGACTCGTATCAGCTGCTAAGTCGTAGGCTTCAGAACGAATCCCAAGGCGATCGCACGTGCTTCGTTTTTTAGAGACGTAGATTTGGGAGGCGGGATCAGATCCGACCAAAATGACCGCTAATCCAGGTGCTCGTTTCCCTTCAGAAACACGGGTCTGAATCTTGTTAGCGACCTTTTGTTGGAGCTGTTCGGCTATAGCCTTGCCATTGATGATTTGAGTCGTCATGTGACGGAACCTGCATTGAGATTGGGTGCTGAGCCAGTATTTTCTCACTTCCTGTGCCAGCTTCAAAGCCCAATTGCTTGAAATGTTAGGAAAATAACGCAACCCCTCTCGAACTTTATAGAACGGGCGTATCCATGCCTTTGGGCTGAACGGTTAAGCGAAGCGGTTGTTTTTCTTAAAAAAAATGGTAGTCAGGGGTTGACATTCAAGGGGGCCGCTTTATAATGCGCACCACTCACTAACGACGAGTCGGTTGCCAAATGCTTAAGTGCGCAAGGTGCCTAGTAAACGTCGCTTAAATGGTATTGCCAGGCTTGGATCTTTGGATAAAGCCGATATGCTGCGCCCGTAGCTCAACCGGATAGAGCATCGGCCTTCTAAGCCGAGGGTTGCAGGTTCGAGTCCTGCCGGGTGCGCCAATTTGAGTTTGATTAGTGCATAGCGCATGTTGTTTTAGGCAGGATGTGCTAATAAATGTGGTGACCGTAGCTCAGTTGGTAGAGCGCAGGATTGTGGCTCCTGTGGTCGGGGGTTCGATTCCCCTCGGTCACCCCAGTGCGGAAGTGGTGGAATTGGTAGACACGCTGGATTTAGGTTCCAGTGCCGAGAGGCGTGAGAGTTCGAGTCTCTCCTTCCGCACCATCTTATTTCAAGTCTAAAGGCTTATTCTGAAAATAAGCGTCTTGATTGCTAGCCTTTTGGCGAGTGCAAAGAACCAGAACCAGAATCAAATCATATGTAAGCATTTCCAGAAGATGCTGTTTCGTTTGGTATGGTGATGGTTACGATCGTCCCAACATTCTCTTGGCTACTGATACTAATATCTCCTTTCCTCAAACGTAGAGTTTGTTGAGCGACTGAAAGCCCAAGACCTGTGCCTGCGCCTACGTCTCTGGTTGAAAAAAATGGGTCGTATACCTTCTCTAGGTTCTCAGCAGCAATTCCAACGCCGTTATCGCTTATGGTTATCTGTATGCTTTTGGGCTGAATATCCAACTTTAATCCAATGATGCCTTTGAAATCAGTAGAAGCCGATTTTTCTTTTTGATATTGCTCGTAAATCGCAAAATGGGCATTACTAATCACTGCATCTAAACAACGTTTGAATCCATTGGGGTCGGTTACCTTGTGAAGAGCTAATTGGTTCCATTCCTCTTGGAATTCAATCTTTGTGTGATCAAAAGGGTATTTCAAAAGCACCTCATCAAAAATCTCTTTTATGGATTTTGCGGTGGCTTTTTGTTTCCCATCTTCGGCCGCTTCTTCGTAGGTCATTAAGCTTTGAACAATATCTTTGATGCGGTTAAAGCCCGCTTGGCAATCACTTATGATTTCTTGCCCGTCCGATATTAATTCCTGAACTGCCGGGGAATTTGTGTCTACCTCAAGGTCTGCAATCATTTCGGATAGGGTGCTGAAATTTGAGCGTATAAAGCCAATCGGGTTGTTTATCTCGTGAGCTACACCTGCGGCAAGTCGGCCTAACGACGCTAATTTCTCAGCTTCAACTAATTGATTTTGCGTTGATAGGAGTGTTTGATAGGTTGACTTCAATTGATTGTATTGCGACTCAATTGTTTGGGTGTGTTTGTAAATTTCTCTTGTTTTCTCATCAAGCAAGCGTTCGGCTAGCTGGCGAGCTTGGCGCTCACGCTCGTATGCAATTTCGTAAGGGTTTTTGGGTGCATCCATCATTAAGCCAAGATTTGTTAGCTGGTTTTTACAATGTATACGAAGGTGTTTTCTGCATCGGGTGCTTCACCCAAAAAATCTAATGAGCATTGTGTGTCGAAGTAATCGGCAGCCCCCTTGATTAGACCCTCCATGACTTTTGTCAGTCGTCGTTTGGAGATGTATTTTAGTTCTACGCCCTCATCAATTTCTTTCGATTCAATGAGGGGTACATAAGCATCGGGGTAGAGGCGACGAACTTCGAAATGAATGATGCTGTCTATGTTGAGGAGTAAATGTTTGAACGATTGAATGTCTTTCATTGCCGAAGGAGCCCATTCAGCAAGCTTGGGAAACAAGTAATGACCAAAAGCACTCATTAAGTCTTCTGGGCTGACACCGGTTTTTTCTGATAGCCGTCCTACCATTTCAAGCATTTCTTCATCGTCATACTGCTGGGTCCCAACATATACACCTTGGCTTTTGGTGGGGACGGATTCAACAATCTCATTCCAAAGCGTCATGCCCCATTTATCAATGACTAGGTCAGATAGCTGAGTAAAAATAATGCCTTGCATGAGAATGGCCTCGTTGATTAATTGGTTTAAGCATAGTGTTTACTTGCATTATGTGAAATGAACTTGCAAATAAGGGCTTTGGCTAGCCAGCAACTGAGTGACCTGATATATCTAGAGTCAAAATTCCCGCTTTTGTGTAGTTGGAGGCCTTAATGGCTGCGCTTGGAGTGTTTATCCCTACCTTCATGGCTATATCTCTTATGCCAGGTATGTGCATGATTTTGTCCATGACGTTAGGTATGGCAATTGGTGTGCGAAAGACGCTTTGGATGATGCTGGGGGAGGTAACGGGCGTTGCGCTGGTTGCGCTTGTAACCATTATAGGGGTTGCTTCGATCGTCTTGACATACCCAGAGCTGTTTAATGTGATCAAGGGGGTTGGCGGTCTGTATCTTTGTTATGTGGGCGTTCAGATGATTCGCTCGTCGGCCAATAAAGCGTTTTTGGTGGAGTCTGTCGATTTTTCATATAATCGTTGGCAATTAGCCTTTCAGGGATTCATCACTGCTGTTTCCAACCCAAAAGGCTGGGCTTTTTTTGTCGCTTTTTTGCCTCCTTTTATTCCCGTAGATAATCCCTTGGGGCTGCAATCTCTTAGCGTGTTGGTTGCCGTAATCACGATAGAGTTCTGCTCTTTACTCGCGTACGCTGCGGGAGGGAAGTTGCTGGTTGGTTGGCTGAAAACCGGTCGCGGTGTTCAATATTTGTACTGCTTGATTGGTGGGGGAATCATAATGATGGGATTGTGGATGATCTTTGGGTAGCCCTCATCCAAATCACACCAACGTTTAAAATGGCCTTGAAATGGCCTTGAAATGGCCGTTTATCTGAAGCAGTTGGCGAATTAGTGCTTGATTCATAAAGAGGAGGCACTTAGAGTATCGCCTCTTATATGTATTTGATAGCTCCCTATGGTTTAAGAGGCTTTTCATGCAAGTTTCGTTAGAGACATTGACCGGCTTAGAGCGAAAACTCACTATTAGCATTCCTGCTAAGTCTGTTGAAGAAGAAGTAGGTCAGCGTCTTGCTCGTCTGTCCAAAAATGTCCGTATTGATGGGTTCCGCCCAGGTAAGGCTCCACAAAAGGTTATACAACAGCGTTACGGTGCTGATGTACGTAACGAAGTGATTGGAGATCAAATGCGGAAGGGCTTTGTAGAAGCCGTCACTCAAGAAAAGCTGAACCCAGCTGGGAATCCAAAGTTTGAGTTGGTCGATAATGAGTTAGGTAAAGATTTGTCTTTTGTTGCGACTTTCGAAGTTTACCCGGAAGTTAAGCTTGCTAACATGTCTGACGTGGAAGTAGAGCAACCAGCGGCCACCGTTGAGGACGACGATGTAGAGAATATGTTGTCCGTACTCCGTAAGCAGCAGGTTGAATGGGAAACTAAGGCTGAAGATGCGGCTTCTGAAGATGGCGACAAAGTTGTTATCGATTTCGAAGGTTTCTTAGAAGGCGAAGCCTTTGAAGGTGGTAAAGCCGAGAAGCACGAGTTGGTATTGGGTTCCAATAGTATGATTCCTGGGTTCGAGGAACAGATTCAAGGGATGAAATCCGGTGAAGAGCGTCGTATTACCGTAACCTTCCCTGAGGACTACCAAGCCGAGAACCTAAAAGGTAAAACGACTGAGTTTGACATCAAGGTTCATGAGGTTAAAGCTCCAGTTGAGCCTGAAATGAATGCAGAATTCTTCGCAAAATATGGCGTAGAATCGAATGATTTGGATAGCTTTAAAGTCGAAGTACGCAAGAATATGGACCGTGAGTTGCGCCAAGCGGTCAAAACACTGGTTAAAAACAATGCGCTTGACGCTTTGTTGAGTGCCAATGAAGCGTTGGACGTACCAAGTGCGTTGGTTGATCAGGAGATCCATGAGTTGCAACATCAGTTTGCAAATCAATATGGCTCTGGATCTAAAATTGATCCGCATCAATTACCTAAAGAACTTTTCAAGGATCGCGCAGAGCGCCGTGTGAAGCTTGGGTTGCTGATCAACTCGTTGGTGGAAGAGCACAGCATCAAGGTAGAGAGTGCGCGTGTAGAAGCTATTATTCAAGACATAGCCTCTACGTACCAAGATCCTGAGCAAGTAGTAGAGTTTTACAAAAACAACAAAGAGCAGAAAGCCAAGTTAGATGCGCTTGCAATTGAAGAGCAAGCCGTTGATAAGATTCTTGAGCTTTCTAAAGTGGCGGAAAAAGTTACAACTTATGAAGAAGTTGTCCGCCAAGCTCATCAGAACCGCGGCTAACCGCTGCTAGACTTCACTAGAACAGCTACTGTCGCTCTCTGGTGGCAGTGGCTGTTTTTTGTGGTGATAGCAATGGAGATGACAGAACAATGATGAATTCGCATTCAGGGTCGAGCGTGTTACCCGAAATCACCAACAATTTAGTCCCGATGGTGGTCGAGCAGTCCGCAAGGGGTGAGCGAGCCTACGACATATACTCGAGGCTGCTAAAGGAACGAGTAATCTTCTTGGTTGGGCAAGTCGAAGACCATATGGCCAACTTGGTTGTCGCGCAGTTGCTCTTCTTGGAAGCAGAAAATCCAGATAAAGATATTCACTTGTATATCAATTCACCGGGTGGTTCAGTAACGGCTGGTATGTCAATTTATGACACTATGCAGTTTATCAAGCCAGATGTGAATACGATTTGTATCGGGCAAGCTTGCAGTATGGGCGCCTTTTTGTTGACCGCAGGTGCACCCGAGAAGCGTTTTTGTTTGCCAAATAGTCGGGTGATGATACACCAGCCCAGCGGCGGCGCTCAGGGACAAGCAACGGATATTCTTATTCATGCAGAGAATATCAAAGAGACGAAAGAGCGACTAAATCGCATAATAGCTAGCCATACAGGACGCACGGTTGAGCAGGTTGCAGCAGATACTGAGCGTGATAATTTCATGGATGCTCAAGAAGCTAAGGAATACGGTCTTATTGATCGTATAATTGAGAAGCGTCAAAGTGCGGAATAATCTCCTGCTGCGCTAGACTGTAAGACAGTATCTTGAGCACCATCGTAACCGATGATTTTACAAAGTACGGGGTAGTCGCATGACCGACGAAACCAACGGTAAAGGAGATGACAACGGAAAGTTGTTGTATTGCTCCTTCTGTGGCAAAAGCCAGCATGAAGTACGTAAGCTGATTGCTGGGCCATCCGTGTTTATATGTGATGAGTGTGTCGATCTATGTAATGACATCATCCGAGAAGAAGTACAAGACAACCAGGCTCAATCCGGTAGCGACAAGCTTCCTACCCCAGAGGAAATCCGCAAAACACTTGATGAGTACGTCATTGGTCAGAGTCGTGCCAAAGTGGTGTTGTCGGTCGCGGTGTACAATCACTACAAGCGATTGAAGCACAGCGAAGGCCGCAAGGATGGAACGGAGCTGGCGAAGAGCAATATCCTTCTTATCGGGCCAACGGGAAGCGGTAAAACCTTGCTGGCGGAAACCTTGGCACGGTTACTTAATGTTCCCTTTACAATCGCTGATGCGACCACGCTGACGGAAGCTGGTTACGTTGGGGAAGATGTTGAAAACATCATACAAAAATTGTTGCAGAAATGTGACTATGATGTTGAAAAAGCCCAGCGCGGTATCGTTTACATTGACGAGATTGACAAGATTTCACGAAAGTCAGACAACCCCTCTATAACACGTGATGTATCGGGGGAGGGCGTCCAGCAAGCGTTATTGAAGTTGATCGAGGGTACAGTTGCGTCTGTTCCTCCTCAAGGGGGGCGGAAACACCCGCAGCAGGAATTCCTGCAAGTGGATACCTCTAATATCCTCTTCGTTTGCGGTGGAGCCTTTGCCGGTTTGGATCAAATCATTCGTGATCGCAGTGAAAAAAGCTCAATAGGTTTTAACGCGGTCGTTAAAGGGAAGGAAGAAAGTAAGGGTGTTGGTCAACTATTGTCAGAAGTAGAGCCAACAGACTTGGTAAAATACGGCCTTATCCCAGAGTTTATTGGTCGTTTGCCGGTCGTTGCTACCCTTGCTGAGTTAGATGAAGACGCGTTGGTTCGTATTTTGACAGAGCCTAAGAACTCCTTGGTCAAACAATACCAGCGCCTCTTTGATATGGAAGATGCGGAGTTGGATTTCAGAGAAGATGCCCTCAAAGCCGTTGCTCAGCGTGCAATGGAGCGAAAGACTGGTGCACGTGGACTGAGATCTATCTTAGAAAATGTTCTCCTGGATACCATGTATAAGATCCCATCGGAAGACCATGTTGCAAAAGTTGTGATTGATCAAGCAGTAATCAAAGGTGAGTCTGATCCGCTTTTGATTTATGAAAGCAATGATCAATCGAAAGCTTCAAAAGCAGCGGCAAATGGCTCTGACGAGTAGGGCTAATTCACAATCTGCGTAAGTTATTCAGCTCAAAGAAGAATATACAGGGTCGGGCAGATGCTCGACCTTGCATTTCTGGAAGTTGCCCTCATCTATTAGGAGTTGAGGAAAGCTAGCCGATATCAAGTCAGGTGTTAATAATGACAGTAGAAACGCTTCCATTGCTGCCTTTGAGGGATGTGGTTGTTTACCCACATATGGTAATCCCTCTTTTTGTCGGACGAGAAAAGTCTATTTCAGCTCTTGAAACAGCAATGGCGAACGACAAGCGTATTCTCTTGGTTGCCCAGCGTAATGCGGCAACGGATGAACCAACCCAGCAAGATGTATACGAGATAGGCACCGTTGCCAACGTGCTGCAACTTCTAAAGCTCCCAGATGGTACTGTAAAAGTTCTGGTTGAAGGTGAATTCCGAGCAAAAATCGAGTCGATCGAGCAAATTGAAGGGGCTGCGAAAGCTCATGTTGAGCCTTTGGAAACGGTAGCCTTAAATGAGCGAGAGCAGGATGTGCTGGTTCGTGCAGCGGTGGCTCAATTTGATAATTATGTGCAACTCAGTAAGAAAGTGCCCGGTGAGGTGCTTAACTCCATAAGCAGTATCACAGACCCTGGTCGACTGGCCGATACAATGGCCGCCCACCTTTCTTTGAAACTTGCAGATAAGCAGCAGGTTCTTGAAATTGTAGAAGAAAGGGAACGCCTTGAATTTTTAATGGCGGCGATGGAATCAGAAATTGATTTGCTTGAAGTTGAGAAGCGGATTCGTGGACGCGTGAAAAAGCAAATGGAGAAAAGTCAGCGCGAGTATTATCTCAACGAACAAATGAAAGCAATTCAGAAAGAGCTTGGTGATCTTGATGAAACAGGCAGTGAATTTTCTGAGCTTGAGAAGAAAATTGAAGAGGTTGGGTTAAGCTCAGAAGCGAAAGAAAAAGCTGACTCTGAATTAAAAAAATTGAAGATGATGTCGCCGATGTCGGCTGAGGCCTCTGTTGTTAGAGGTTATCTTGATTGGTTAACAGGATTGCCTTGGAAAGCACGCAGTAAAACATCTATAAAGCTCGATAAAGCGCAAGAGGTGTTAGACACAGATCACTTTGGTTTGGATGAAGTGAAAGAGCGCATTCTAGAGTATCTAGCTGTTCAGAAGCGTGTAAAAAAAGTTCGTGGTTCTATCCTGTGCTTGGTTGGCCCTCCTGGCGTTGGAAAAACCTCTTTAGGGCAAAGTATTGCGCGAGCGACCAACAGAAAGTATGTGCGTATGGCGCTGGGCGGTGTTCGTGATGAAGCTGAAATAAGAGGGCATCGTCGTACTTATATTGGTTCAATGCCTGGGAAATTGGTTCAGAAATTATCAAAAGTGGGAGTGAAAAACCCCCTCTTCTTACTCGACGAAATTGATAAAATGGGCATGGATCATCGAGGTGACCCGGCATCGGCGCTTTTAGAGGTGCTGGACCCTGAGCAAAACTCTACATTTAATGATCATTACCTGGAAGTCGATTTCGACTTGTCAGATGTCATGTTTGTATGTACTGCAAATAGCATGAATATACCGGCGCCATTACTGGATCGAATGGAGATTATTCGCATTCCAGGTTACACGGAAGATGAAAAAGTCAGTATTGCCCGCCGATATCTGCTGCCAAAACAAATTGGTTTGAATGGCGTAAAAGAGAATGAGATGGAACTCTCGGATGATGCGATACGTGATGTGGTTCGTTATTATACGCGTGAAGCAGGTGTTCGGGGTCTTGAGCGTGAGATGGCTAAACTCTGCCGGAAAGTCATCAAAGAGCGCTTGCTGAAAGGGAAAGAAGCGGCGGGAGATGGCGCAACTCAAATAGACCCTGCTGACTTAGAGAACTATTTAGGTGTACGTAAATATCGGTTTGGGCTTGCTGAAGAAGCTAATCAAATTGGTCAGGTGACAGGACTGGCTTGGACGTCGGTCGGTGGTGAACTTTTAACCATTGAGGCGGCCAGCACGCCAGGAAAAGGACGCATCATCAAGACCGGTTCCTTAGGCGATGTTATGCAGGAATCCATTCAAGCAGCGCTTACGGTTGTGAGAAGTCGTGCAGATGGATACGGTGTTGCGAAGGAATTTTTCGAGACCAATGATGTCCATATACACGTACCAGAAGGCGCAACACCAAAAGATGGACCAAGTGCTGGTATCGGGATGGCTACAGCCTTGGTATCATTGGTAACAAGCATACCTGTGAAGGCCGATGTTGCCATGACTGGAGAAATCACTCTGAGAGGCCAAGTCATAGCGATTGGTGGTCTGAAAGAGAAGCTTCTGGCAGCTCATCGAGGCGGTATAAAAACGGTTATCATTCCTGAAGAAAATGAGCCGGATTTAAAGGAAGTGCCTGACAATATTAAGGCAGAGCTCACAATTGTGGCCGTGAAATGGATTGATCAGGTTTTGGATCTTGCGTTGGAATCGAAACCTGTACAGAATGAGTCAAATCAAGTAATTGCCTCAGGTGCATCGGGTGAGGAAACCGGCACCCAAGCCCCAACGCATTAAAGTATGTCAATTCCAGCTCGCAAGTATTCTTAAGCAAGTATTTGCGGCTGGTCGAGTCTTTCTTGACACTTTTGTCAGCCCATTGGTATAAAGGCAGCCGTTTGGCAGAACGGCCTTTGCCAGTGGTGGAAGCTGGTTCCATAAGTTGAAGTGATAGGTAAGGGGAAACGTGTGAATAAATCTGAATTGGTTGAAGCTATTGCTGCTGCTGCAGACATTCCTAAAGCGGCTGCGAGTCGTGCTTTGGATGCAACCATGGATTCCATTATGAATGCCCTTAAAGAGGGTGACCAAGTTGCTTTGGTTGGTTTTGGCACATTTGTTGTCAAAGAGCGCGCTGCTCGCACAGGCCGTAATCCTCAAACTGGGGAGCCAATTGAAATTCAAGCCGCAAAAATACCAAGCTTTAAAGTGGGTAAAGCTTTCAAAGAAGCGATAAACGAATAAGTTTCTTAGAAAGCCAAAAAAGCGCAATTACATTGCGCTTTTTTGTTTTTAGGGGTGATCTGATGATTTGCGCAAGGTAGGAAAACGAATGCTGCAAACGATACGTGACAATTCTAAAGGAACGATAGCTAAAGTCATCGTTTTCTTCATCGCATTGACCTTTGCTTTGTTTGGGATAGAAACGGTTGTCAGCTTAGCAAACCAACCTGACGCCCCGATAGAAGTTAATGGCGTCTCTATTTCAGAAGGTGAAATTGCTCAGGCCGTCGAACTTAAGAAACAACAGCTCAAGAGCCAGTTTGGGGAGCAGATAAATTTCTTATTGCAAAATGAGGAAATCCTACGTAAGGGTGCAATTGAAGAATTGGTTGATAAGAAAGTTTTGGCTGATTTATCGAACGATTTAGGCCAATACGCTTCAACCCAATATATCGGTCAGTTAATTTCGCAAGACCCCACGTTCCAGGTGGCAGGTAAGTTTGATAAGGAACAGTATGTGAGTGTGCTGCGCAGAGCAGGTTTTGCCCCTCTTGAATATCAAGCATATTTAAAAGAGCAAATTAATATACAAAATTTGCAAATGGCGATAGGCCAAAGTGAGTTTATCACCAAACCTGAATCTGAATATGTTGCGCAGTTGGAAACTCAGAAGCGTGGATATCGCTATACCACCCTCAAAATAGCCGATTTTGCGAAAGATATTTCAGTAGAATCCTCAGAAATTGAAGCCTTCTATAAAGATAATGCTGATCGCTTTATGACGGAAGAACAGGTTTCCATAAACTATTTAACGTTAAGCAAAGCTGATTTATTTCAAGACGTTGATGTGAGTGATGATGAATTAAAAACGCTCTTTGATACTTACAAAGCTCAATCTGTTGAGTCTGAAGAGCGTCAAGTTGCTCATATTTTGATAGAGCAGGGTGAATTGAGTGATGCAGAATATCAAAGTAGAGTTGAGTTGGTTCAAAAGGCATTAGCATCTGATAAAGCAGACTTTGCGGCCCTTGCTAAAAAGTATTCCGATGATCAGGGAAGCGCAAGCTCTGGTGGCGATTTGGGTTATAACGGCCGTGAAATTTTTCCGAAGCCATTTGAAGAAGCGATGTTTGCTTTGGCTAAAGGAGCCGTTTCTGCTCCCGTTAAGACGGAGTCTGGAACGCATTTTATTAAGGTGATGGACATTCGTTCAGACGCGACTAAGTCATTTGAAGAAATGAAAGATGGCTTGATGGCTGATGCTAAATCTCAAAAAGTGGAAATTCGCTACGCAGAATTGAAATCAGAGATGGCTGAGAAGGCATTTGAGTATGAAGACTTGGGTGCTTTAGCAGAAGATTTGGGATTGCAACTCGAGTCATCGGAACTGTTTGGCCGCAATGGTGGAGAAGGCGTTGCTCAAAATCCAAAGCTTGTTCAGATGGCCTTTAGTGATGTTGTTTTGGTCGATCATCAAATCAGTGAGCCTGTTGATTTAGGGGATAAGGTTTATTTGGTTAAACTTAAAGAGCACAAAGCCTCAGAATTAAAACCTCTGGTTGAAGTGAGCGCTTCAATTGAAGCAGATATAAAAGCGGAAAAGGCTAAAGAGGCCGTCCTGGTTAAAGCGGATGAGTTGATGAAGGGACTCGCAACTGGGGAGTCCTTTGATATGAAGTGGACTAAGGTTGAGTTAAGCGCCCGTAATGAGGCTGCGAATACTAATCCTTCCATCACTAATCTTGCATTTGAGCTGCCAAAACAGCAGCTTCCGCAGTTTGGAAAAGTATCGCTGCCGTTGGGTGATGTTGCATTGGTTGCGTTGGAGTCGGTTGAAAAAGGAAATGCTGAAAAAGCATCAGAGGAAAACAGCCGGCTTTATTATGCGCAAGTGCAATCAACTTATAGCGCTTTTCAAGAGACACTGAAGAATGAGGCGGATATTCAATATAACTTACCATCGGCAACCGCCGAAGAAGAATAAAAAAATGGCCCCTTAAGGGGCCATTTTTTTTGCCTGTAATTCTTTTTTTCCCTGCTGTAGCCAATGCCTGCATATGAATAAAGTTTGAAGAATAAGGGATATGTAAGCGAAAAGGCTGGTTAAGCCCGGGGTGGCCTCGTAAAGAATGATGATGCTATTAAATAAAATGATGGTTAAAGGTTGGTGTAACTTAGAAAGGCTGAGCTGGTGTTTTGTTATTTCTAGGGCAATGATGCCAGCCACTAATGAATAGGCGAGAAACCAAGTAGTGTTCTGTGGTAGTAAAAACGTTAGCACCAGTAATAAGCTTAATAGGGTTATGTAGAGTAATTTACTTAATTTGTTTTGGATCTCATTGTGAATTAAGTTAAAAAGAATAAAAAAAATCAGGGTTGCATGTATAACTATGCTGGTCGGGTTGGGGATTGTCATGAATGCCGGCTTTGGGATGGGGTATAAGAGGAAGTTGATTATCAGAATAATTCCGAAATGATGAGATGCTGTGCCCTTGCGTGCGAGTTGTATTGACAGTATAAGGCTGGTTATACATAACGCCGCTATCGTTCCTGAAAAAAATAATGAATCCATAATGAATCTAAATAAATTGGAAGAGGTGTAGAGTTCAATTGTGGGGGCGTTTTGGTAGGTGGAATGTTTAAAAAGGACACTTTTTGATTCCTTTGGATTTATGGAGACTCTAAAAAGCTGACTGCTATGGGGGATTAAATAGCTGTTTCCAGAACTATCTTTTTTTAACTTATCTATTTTTCTTGTCGTTGAATCAAAAGTAAATACGCTGAAATCCTTTAGACTGCCTTTCTGATTGACAAGTATTTCAAGGTGTTGTCTCTGGTTGTCGCTCGTGTTTGAGATATTGAGGTCGCACCATAAGCTATTTTCAAATAAAGAATGTAATGGTGTTTGGTGGGTTGAGTTGAATTCTATCAATGCTGTTTGTAATTTTTTTGGCAGTGAAAGGAAGGTCTTTGTATCACAATATTCGTGGAGGGGAATGGACGTATATTGATGATCCGGTAGTGCAATTGAATTCAACCCCCAAAGAGTCGTTGAAAATAAAGCAGCAGTAATGGCTGTTATGATGGTGCTAAATCCTAATCTGGTGTTCATTGCTGCATGCTCTGGCAAGTAGGATGGAGTAGCATCCAAATAATATGGCTGTTAAATATTTCTGAAGATTGTCAATGATGATTGATGGCGTTAAGGGGATCTCAATCAGTATTGAAGTGAAGCACTCTATTGTAAAAACAATTAATATTAAGATTCTTGTTGATTGTGCGAGTGGGTCGTTTTGTAAGCGGTGCAAATGCATGCTGGCAAGAAGAGTTGAAAGTAGGAAGAAGCTTTCTACGATGTAGTCTAGGCTGTAAAAGAGAGCATCGCTTGATGCTGTGCTTCCAATCCAATCACAGTTTAAACCAACCGAGAAAATCAGGAGACCGTTGCAAATCACGACCCAATAAAAAGGATGGTTTTTTATAGAGTGTTGGGCGCATTGGTAGGCTAGGGAAAAAAAGTAGAAAAACAGTACCATAAGGACACCGCTGTGAACGAAGGGGTAAATATAACGATCGGATGGAGAATAAACGCCTTCATAGCGTGCCATAAGCAGTAAAATGCTGGCTAATAAGATAAGTTGGCAGGCTAGCTGTCTTGTCTTTATTATTTTGTTGAGGAAAAGTTTGGTTAGAAAAATAATAGGCAGTATTAGAAATCCAATAGCAAAGCCTGATTCCCACGCATCCATCGCGATGGTTTTGTAAGTCATCGATAATGAGCGTATGTTGAAGGAAAAATACCGGGCTTCATTGCAAGTTGATGGTTCCTCAATATGGTTTGTAATGAGAATTTCTTTGTTACTATTCGGGTTTAAATTGAATCGAAAAATCCTCCTGAACTCAAAATACGTCGAATGTATATCGTCCATGCGTTCTTTGATTCTGGAAAAGGTGGTTTTTCCATCGGTTGTTCGGTTGATTTCATATAATCTTACGCAGGGTTGGTCTAGGCTCCATTGAGTTAGCTCTGTTTCGATGTATTGGTTGATGGTGTTTTTTATAGTGAGCTTTAACCAGTAATACCCCTTCGCATTAAAAAGATTATTTTCTTTTTTGGCGGTTTCAAAGGGTACAAAGTTAGCGTTAATAACATCTTCGGGGTCTTGCTGATAGGAATCGTCAATATAAAATTCGAGATAAGGATCTATATTGATATCAAACTCTTGCTCGGTCAGAATGATGGGGGATGCTTGTGCACAGATTTGGAAGGAAAAAATAAAAAAAAATAAAATTGCTGGTGTGGGATTTTTGAAGGTGGGGGTATAAAACTTCATTCAACTATTTTTTATTGGTTTTGTATTGCCAGTATTATAAGTTAACTCGACGAATGATGGAAGGCTTTGGGGCTGAAAAAACTACAGCGTTAGAAAACGCCGTAGTTCAGCTGGATTGAGGTGTCTAGTAATCTCGAGGGGTATTGCCTGTATACAACTGTCGGGGTCTTCCAATTCGATAGTCTCCAGAAATCATTTCATTCCAGTGTGCGATCCATCCGGGTGTTCTGCCCGTTGCAAAAATAACAGTAAAGAGTTCAGTGGGGATGCCGATTGCTTTAAGGATAATGCCAGAGTAAAAATCAACGTTTGGATATAAACCTCTTTGAACAAAATATTCATCTTCCAATGCAATTTTTTCAAGTTTCATTGCCATTTTAAGCATGGGATCATCTTCTAAGCCAAGCTCGGATAGAACTTCATCGCAGGTTTGCTTCATGACTTTTGCTCTTGGATCGTAGTTTTTGTAGACCCGATGACCAAAGCCCATTAAGCGGAAGGAATCATTTTTGTCTTTTGCTTTTTTAATATAGGTGTCGATATTTTTTTCGTCCCCGATTTCCGCTAGCATTTTGAGAACGGCCTCGTTGGCACCTCCGTGAGCAGGCCCCCAAAGTGCAGCGATGCCAGCTGCAATGCAAGCAAAAGGGTTAGCTCCGGTTGATCCTGCAAGTCGTACGGTGGAAGTCGAGGCGTTTTGCTCATGGTCTGCGTGTAATAAAAAGATTTTATCCATCGCTTGAGCTAACACTGGGTTTACGGCTTTATCTTCGCAAGGTGTATTAAACATCATGTGAAGAAAGTTTTCTGAATATGACAGCTCGTTGCGAGGATACATGAAAGGCTGTCCAATACTGTATTTGTACACCATGGCCGCAAGAGTGGGCATTTTAGCGATTAACCTGTGGGCGGCTACCTGGCGATGGTGATCTTCTCGTATGTCTAAAGAGTCATGGTAGAAAGCGGAGAGAGCGCCGACAACGCCGCACATAACGGCCATTGGGTGAGCATCTCTACGAAATCCTTTGAAGAAAGTGCGGATTTGGTCATGAACCATTGTGTGATGGCGAATGGTATTTGTGAAACTGTCTTTCTGTTCGCTTGTTGGGAGTTCGCCATGCAATAACAGATAAGCGGTTTCAAGAAAGTCTGATTTTTCAGCCAGTTGTTCAATGGGGTAACCACGGTGAAGTAATACGCCGTTGGCGCCATCAATGTAGGTTATTTGGGATTCGCATGATGCGGTTGAAACGTAGCCCGGATCGTAGGTGAAAATGCCTTGAGAGCTGAGGCCGCGCACGTCAATGACATCCGGGCCCATTGTGCCTGAGTAGACTGGCAGGCTAAATGTCTGATCAATGCCGTCAATCTTGAGCTGTGCTTTTTTTTCAGCCATGGGCGGGCTCCTATTTCAAAGTCTATATGAGTTGAACGCTGTTAAGGGGATGTGGCTCCCGCTGTTATTGAGCAGTTCTGATGCATGGCGATTTGTACAGTCCTTGCATCCAACATCACTGAAATGCTTAGATTTACCTTAATGTGTAAAGTGTTCTTCCTAAACGGTCAATCATTGCCTATTGAACACGACTTTTATAAGTTTTGTTCTGTTGCAAAGTCGGCAACTATAGACGTTAGACTGATTTTGTCAATTGCTGGCCGGAAATGAGTCAATTTTTTTCCAAGACCGTTAGTATTTTCTTTAATCGGACACAATGCCCATATCAATGCTTTACTTACTGGAAACATCTGAGTTTGTGGGGCTGACGTAGTTTGTATTTGATTATTCATAAGTCTATAATCCCGCGGCGGTAGAAAAGGCGCATTTGTGCTACCCCCAGCACACTCAGCGATAAGCGCTCAACACAAGCCACCGCAGAGTGATGAGAGAGAACAACCGTGAAGCAAAATAGACCAAAAAATCTCGATCTGACGACGATCAGATTACCCCTGCCTGCCTATGCCTCAATTCTGCATCGGATTTCTGGTTTCGTCCTATTCATTGTAGTGGCTTTGATGCTAGCAGCACTGCACTGCTCGCTGGAATCGGAGTCAGGCTTTGAGTCAGTTAAAGCGGCATTAAATGCACCTGTAGCAAAATTTGTACTTTGGGCTTCTTTGTGTGCCCTGGCGTATCACTTTGTAGCAGGCATTAAACACTTAGTCATGGATATGGGAATCGGTGAAACAAAGGCAGGTGGGCACATCGGTGCAGCATTGACCTTGGTGATCTCCCTAATTCTATTTGGATTAGTAGGAGCTTGGGTATGGGCGTAAGCATCACCAATTTTGGGCGCAGTGGGCTGCATGACTGGATGATTCAGCGTGCGAGTGCCGTTATTCTGGCTGTTTACTCTGTTTTCTTGTTGGGTTTTTTCCTAACGCACCCTGACCTGCAATTTTCTGAGTGGAAAGCGCTCTTTGGTCATTTGGGTTTTAGAATTTTTAGCTTGCTTGCCCTCATATCAGTATGTGCGCATGCGTGGATTGGACTATGGACCATCTCTACTGATTACCTCAAAGCCACCGGCATCCGTTTTGTGTTTCAAGCGGCTTATGTCATAGCGCTTTTTGTGTATTTGGTTTGGGGTATTGAAATTTTGTGGGGTGTGTAATCCATGTCGAATTTAAGAACCATTAGTTTTGATGCGATCGTGGTTGGCGGCGGCGGCGCTGGAATGCGTGCAGCGCTTCAATTAACAGAATCAGGCTTGCGTACTGCTTGCATCACCAAAGTCTTCCCAACGCGTTCTCATACTGTCTCAGCTCAAGGTGGAATCACCTGTGCAATTGCCTCTGACGATCCGAATGATGATTGGCGCTGGCACATGTACGATACCGTAAAAGGCTCTGACTACATTGGCGATCAAGATGCCATTGAATACATGTGTAAAGTGGGGCCTGAAGCGGTCTTTGAACTTGAACATATGGGCTTGCCATTCTCACGTACTGAAAGTGGCCGTATTTATCAGCGTCCATTTGGTGGTCAATCGAAAGATTTTGGTAAAGGCGGACAAGCCGCTCGAACCTGTGCAGCAGCAGACCGGACTGGACATGCACTGCTCCACACTTTGTACCAAGGTAACTTGAAGGGAGGAACGACCTTCCTTAATGAATGGTACGCCGTTGATTTAGTAAAAAATCAAAAGGGCGCTGTTTGTGGCGTGATTGCGATTTGTATTGAAACCGGTGAAGTGGTTTACGTGAAAGCCAAAGCAACGGTGTTGGCAACCGGTGGTGCGGGCCGTATTTATCAGTCAACAACCAATGCGTTGATCAACACTGGTGACGGTATGGGCATGCACTTGCGGGCGGGATTCCCAGCGCAAGACATGGAGATGTGGCAATTCCACCCAACAGGTATTGCGGGTGCAGGTGTATTGGTCACAGAAGGCTGCCGTGGTGAAGGTGGGTATCTCATCAACAAAAACGGTGAGCGCTTCATGGAGCGTTATGCTCCGAATGCAAAAGACTTGGCGAGTCGAGACGTTGTTGCACGTTCTATGATCTTGGAACTGTTGGATGGTAACGGTTGTGGTGAAAAAGGTGATCACGTTTTCTTGAAGCTTGATCATTTGGGTGAAGAAGCGTTGCATTCCAAATTGCCTGGTATTTGCGAGCTCTCTAAAACCTTTGCACACGTTGATCCAGTGAAAGACCCGATTCCTGTTGTTCCTACTTGTCACTACATGATGGGCGGTATCCCAACCAATGTCGGCGGTCAGGCGATTACTCAAACGACAGAAGGGCAAGACCAGATAGTTGAAGGCTTGTACGCCTGTGGTGAAGTCGCTTGTGTCTCCGTGCATGGCGCCAACCGTCTTGGTGGTAACTCTCTGCTTGATCTCGTTGTTTTCGGTCGTGCTGCCGGTATGCAAGTTGAGAAGTCTTTCCGTGAAGGTTTTGATTCCATGGAAGCCTCAGAGTCTGACATCGAAGCCGCTATGTCTCGTTTGAATCGATTGAACGGTTCAACCGGTGGTGAAAGCGTTGCGCAGGTTCGAGCCGATCTTCAAAGCACCATGCAATTGTATTTTGGTGTGTTCCGTGAAGGTGAGAGCATGCAAAAAGGTCTGAAAATGCTCAAAGAGATTGGTGAGCGTGTAAAAGAAACTCACCTAGAAGATAAGAGCCAGGCTTTTAACACCGCACGGATTGAAGCCCTTGAGCTTGATAACCTGTATGAAGTGGCCTGGGCTACGGCTGTTTCAGCTGAAGAGCGTAAAGAGAGCCGTGGAGCACATGCTCGAAATGACTTCCAAGAGCGTGATGACGAAAACTGGTTGAAGCATTCCTTGTTTTTCCCAGCGGACAGCCGCGTAGGTAAGCGCGATGTGAACTTTGCTCCAACAACGATGGAGCCATTTGAACCGAAGGCGCGTACCTATTAAGCGGGAGGACTTGTCATGTTAGTAAGTGTTTATCGATACAATCCTGAAACCGATAAAAAGCCTTACATGAAGGACTATCAAGTCGAAATCCCCGAAGGGAAAGACTTGATGGTGCTGGATGTACTGGCATTGATCAAAGAGCAAGATGAATCTCTTACCTATCGTCGCTCATGTCGTGAAGGTGTTTGCGGGTCCGACGGTTTGAACATTTCAGGTAAAAATGGCCTGGCTTGTGTTACGCCGCTGTCTGAAGCTGTGAAAGGCGGTAAGTTGGTGTTGAGGCCTTTGCCAGGATTGCCTGTTATTCGTGACCTGGTGATTGATATGAGCTTGTTTTACAAGCAATACGAAAAGATCCAGCCTTACTTGATTAATGATCAGCCAGCGCCTGCGATTGAACGGCTTCAATCACCGGAAGATCGAGCCAAGCTTGATGGTCTGTATGAGTGTATTCTGTGTGCATGTTGCTCCACCTCGTGCCCATCTTTCTGGTGGAATCCAGAAAGGTTCGTGGGTCCTGCGGGGTTGTTGCAAGCTTATCGTTTCCTAGCAGACAGTCGTGACACTGCCACACAGGATCGTTTGGCAAATCTGGATGATCCCTTTAGCGTTTTTCGTTGCCGTGGCATCATGAATTGTGTCAATGTTTGTCCAAAGGGACTAAACCCGACGAAGGCTATTGGGCACATTAGATCTATGTTGTTACATAAAGAGATCTAACTTTTCAGGATATGGGCCGACAGGCTTGGCCTACACCGGTGAGATTGTCTATGCTCGTCGGCGGCTCGTATTGAAGCGGCGGAAAGCCGCTTCATCTGTGTCTAGGATAATACAAAAGAGGCAAATCCTTGCGATGCCCTTTGGCTACTTTATACCAACTCTAGAAGTTGGTGCCTAGAGCCCGTAATTTCCTGCTAGTGACTCATGTTTAGCAGTGGATTCAGCTCAGGGTACAGGCTTCAGATCCATTGAAGCGACGCTTTCTGAGAAAGCACTTTGAGAGATGGTAATGGCGCAGTTGAGTTTGCTCGTCAATGCAGCCAATGAAACATAGCAAGGCAGTTGTACCCAAGTGATGACAATAGGGTGATCAGTACAATGCAAGAAAGCACGATGGAGCAGCTATGGAGCACCTCCCAACTTGACGGTGGGAATGTTGCTTACATCGAGGGGCTCTATGAACTTTATCTAAATGCCCCTGATGAGGTCCCACAAGAATGGCGCAGTTATTTTGACTCCCTGCCGCAAGTCGATGGAGTCGCCCAAGATACGCCACACAGTCCTATCCAAGAGCAGTTCCTGCAACTTGCAAAATCGAATAAACGTACTGCAAGCACAGGGGAAGTACCACTTCAGGCAGCCATAAAACTGCTTCAAGTGCACCGCTTGATTGATGCTTATCGTTTGCGTGGCCACCAAAAGGCCAAGCTAGACCCACTCGACATCTTGGAACGCCCGCACGTGCCTGACTTGAACCTGGAATATCACGGTTTATCAAGCGCAGATGCGGATGTTGAGTTTCCGGCAGACGATTTATACATCAACAAGACGGTCTCTAAGTTGAAGGACATCGTTCAAGACCTGGAAGACACCTACTGTCGTACGCTGGGTGCTGAGTTCATGCACATCGTGAACACAGAAGAGCGCCAATGGTTTATGGAGCGCTTAGAGAGCGTCAAAGGCCGTCCTCAGTACACTAATGAACAACGTCGTCATTTGTTAGAGCGATTAACGGCAGCAGAAGGTCTGGAGAAATACCTGGGCTCAAAATACCCGGGTGTAAAGCGATTTGGCTTGGAAGGCGGTGAGAGCTTAATCCCTCTGATGGATGAAGTCATTCAGCGCAGTGGTGGCTATGGTGTGAAAGAAGTCGTCATTGGTATGGCTCACCGTGGGCGCCTAAATGTTCTGATTAATACGCTTGGAAAAAAACCATCGGACTTGTTTGATGAATTTGATGGAAAAGCCACCTTTGATCATTCTGGTGATGTGAAATACCACCAGGGCTTTTCTTCTAACGTAACGACACCCGGTGGCGAAGTCCATCTAGCATTGGCATTTAACCCGTCGCATTTGGAGATCGTCTCTCCGGTTGTTGAGGGTTCTGTACGCGCTCGCCAAGATCGTCGCAGCGATGAAAAAGGCGAGAAAGTACTGCCAATTTTGTTGCACGGTGATGCCGCGTTTGCTGGGCAAGGGGTCTGTATGGAAACCCTACAGCTCTCGCAAACCCGTGCTTATAAAACGGGCGGTACTGTACACATCGTCATCAATAACCAGGTGGGTTTCACCACGAACAAGCAAGAAGATGCGCGCTCGACAGAATACTGTACAGATGTTGCGAAGCTCATAGAAGCACCTGTATTGCACGTCAATGGGGATGACCCTGAAGCGGTGTTGTTTGCAGCTGAACTGGCAAGTGATTACCGCCAAAAATTCCGCAAAGATGTTGTGGTTGATCTGGTTTGTTATCGCCGTCGTGGTCACAACGAAGCAGATGAGCCGGCTGCAACTCAGCCCAAAATGTACAAAGTCATTCGCGCACTAAAAACCTCTAGAACGCTTTATGCGGAACAGTTGATTGCTGCAAAAGTCGTTGATGAGGCTCAGGCTAAAGCCTTTGAAGAAGATTACCGTAAAGAGCTGGAAGCCGGTGATCACGTTGTTAAAAGTTTAGTCAGAGAACCCAACAAAGAACTTTTCGTTGATTGGACTCCATACATTGGCCATGAATGGACGGCCTTTGCTGACACGGGTGTTGACCCTGCAACGTTGAAGCATTTAGCGGAGCGGATGTTAGCCATTCCTGAAGACTTCAAAATGCAGCGTCAGGTTGAGAAAACCATCGACGGCCGTCGAAAAATGGCAACCGGTGAAGTACCTATGAACTGGGGATTTGCTGAGTTGATGGCCTATGCATCGTTGCTGCATGAAGGACACCCTGTTCGAATTACGGGTCAGGACGTTGGTCGTGGTACCTTTGTGCATCGTCATGCTGTATTGCATGATCAAAACACCAGCGAAACCTACGTGACTTTGCAGCACTTGAACGAAGGTCAGCCGAATTTCGATATTTATGATTCTTTACTGTCAGAAGAGGCGGTTTTAGGGTTTGAATACGGTTATTCGACAACGATGCCAAATGCCCTCGTTGTATGGGAAGCGCAGTTTGGCGATTTTGCGAATGGCGCCCAGGTTGTGATAGATCAATTTATAACCAGTGGTGAGCACAAGTGGGGTCGCCTCTGTGGCTTGGCTATGTTTTTGCCACACGGTTATGAAGGACAGGGCCCTGAACATTCCTCTGCTCGGTTAGAGCGTTTCTTGCAGATGTGTGCAGAGCATAATGTTCAAGTCTGTGTGCCGACGACGCCCTCACAGGTGTTTCACATGATTCGTCGCCAGGTTATTCGCCCACTTCGTAAGCCCTTGATTGTGATGACGCCCAAAAGCTTATTGCGTCATCCTCTGGCAACCTCCACTCTGGATGAGCTGTCGAATGGCACTTTCCAAACGGTCATACCCGAAGTGGATGAGATTCCTGCTGAGCAAGTGAAAAGAGCGGTTCTGTGCAGTGGGAAAGTCTATTACGACTTGTTAGAACGTCGTCGCAAAGACGAACAAAATGACAGCGTCGTCATTCGAATCGAACAGTTATACCCCTTCCCAGAAGATGATCTGGAAGCGGTTTTAAAACCATATGAACATCTTGAAGATATCGTATGGTGTCAAGAAGAGCCAATGAACCAAGGGGCTTGGTACAGCAGTCAGCACCATATGCGCCGGGTCATTGCTAACATCGATCCAACACTTAATCTTCGTTATGCGGGGCGTGAAGCCTCAGCAGCTCCGGCAGCGGGTTACATGGCGCTCCATTTGGAGCAACAAGAGCAACTCATCAAAGATGCGCTGGGCATATAACCGTTAGGCATGAGGCTTTAAGGGAAACAACACAATGACCATTGAAGTGAAAGCTCCGACTTTCCCAGAATCAGTAGCAGATGGCACCATCGCAACTTGGCACAAAAAACCAGGTGAAGCAGTGGCTCGCGACGAACTCATAGTCGATATCGAGACCGATAAAGTGGTGCTTGAAGTCGTTGCACTGAGTGACGGTGTCGTAAAAGAAATCCTTAAAGAGGAAGGCGATACCGTACTCAGTGATGAAGTCATCGGATTGTTTGAAGCAGGTGCTGCCGGTGCGGCACCCGCTCCAGCGGCTGAAGCGGCTTCAGAGCCAGCGTCTGCGCCTGCGGAACCAGCAGCGGCCCCTGCACAAGCGGGCAATGGCAGCTTTGTAAACCCAGCTGCTCGTAAGATGATTGATGAAAAGGGACTAGCTAAAACCGATATTTCCGCGACAGGTAAAGGCGGCCGCATAACGAAAGAAGACGTAATCAATCACGTTAAAGGTGGCGGTGCCCAACAACCAGCGCTCAGCGGCGCTCGCGTTGAGAAACGTGTACCGATGACACGCCTTCGCCAAACCATCGCGAAACGCTTGGTTGAAGCACAACAAAGTGCAGCCATGTTGACGACGTACAATGAAGTTAACATGAAGCCCGTAATGGAATTGCGTAAGCAATACAAAGATCAATTTGAGAAAGTTCATGGTGCTAAGTTAGGTTTCATGTCTTTCTTCGTTAAAGCGGCAACTGAAGCGCTAAAACGCTTCCCTGCTGTGAATGCCTCTATAGACGGTACCGATATTGTTTATCACGGCTATCAAGACATCGGCGTTGCTGTATCGACAGAGCGTGGTTTGGTTGTACCTGTGCTGCGTGATACTGACGCCATGGGGCTCGCTGATGTTGAAAAGTCGATCGTGGATTTTGGTCAAAGAGCTCGCGATGGCAAGCTTGGTATTGAGGAAATGCAGGGCGGTACTTTCACCATATCCAATGGTGGTGTTTTCGGCTCATTAATGTCGACCCCCATTCTTAATCCTCCTCAAACTGCGATTATGGGCATGCACAAGATACAAGAGCGCCCAATGGCAGTGAATGGGGAAGTCAAGATTCTGCCAATGATGTACCTGGCACTGTCTTATGACCACCGTATGATCGATGGCAAAGAAGCGGTTCAGTTCTTGGTCACGATTAAAGACCTCTTAGAAGACCCAGCTCGTATGCTGCTTGAAATCTAAGGTGAATTGAAGGAATTACTGATGGCTAATCAATTTGACGTAGTTGTTATTGGTGGCGGACCTGGTGGTTATGTGGCCGCCATCCGCAGTGCTCAATTGGGGCTAAAAACCGCTTGTATTGATAAATGGGTTAATAAAGAAGGCAAAGGTGTCTTTGGTGGAACCTGTTTGAATGTCGGTTGCATTCCCTCAAAGGCATTGCTGGAAGCCACTCACAAGTACCATGATGCTAAACACAAATACAGCGACATGGGCATCCAAGTGAAGGATGTCGAAATGGACGTCCCAGCGATGATAGCTCGTAAAGAGAGCATCGTTAAGAACTTGAATATGGGGGTTGCCGGCCTTTTCAAAGCTAATGGCGTATCAGCCTATGAAGGCACAGGTAGGCTTTTGGCTGGAAAACAAGTAGAAGTCACGGATCACAGCGGTAATCGTGAAATTCTAGAAGCCAAGCATGTGATCATTGCAACGGGTTCGGTTCCCGTTGAGATCCCGCCTGCGCGTACTCAAGGTGACATCATCGTTGATAATGAAGGCGCTTTAGAATTCAAAGAAGCACCTAAGCGTATGGGTGTTATTGGCGCTGGGGTTATCGGCCTCGAGCTGGGCAGTGTTTGGAATCGTTTAGGTACAGAAGTTGTGGTTCTCGAAGCTCAGGATAAATTCCTAGCGGCGGTTGATCAGCAAGTGGCTAAAGAAGCTCAAAAACAGCTCAAAAAACAAGGTTTGGATATTCGCTTGGGCGCCATGGTTACCGGCTCTGAGGTCAAAAATGGCCAGGTTAAAGTGACCTACAAAGACGCTGGCGGTGAGCATGAAGAAGTGTTCGATAAACTCATCGTTGCCGTTGGCCGTAAGCCGTACACCGAAAATTTACTGGGTGATGGTGCTGGGGTTGAGCTTGATGAGCGTGGTTTTGTAAAAGTTGATGGTTTCTGTCAAACCTCTACACCTGGTATCTGGGCGATTGGTGACGTTGTGCGTGGTCCAATGCTCGCGCATAAAGCCTCGGAAGAGGGTGTTGTTGTGGCTGAGCTTATTGCCGGTCAGAAAGCCCAAATGAATTATGATTTGATTCCTTCGGTCATTTATACGCATCCAGAAATTGCTTGGGTGGGTAAATCTGAAGAAATGCTTAAAGCGGAAGGCGTACCTTACAATGTAGGTACTTTCCCCTTCTCAGCGATCGGTCGAGCGATGGCCAATAACGATACCGACGGTTTCGTTAAGATCATTGCTCATGCTGAAACTGACCGCATATTGGGTGCTTACGTCATTGGCCCATCGGCTGGAGACTTAGCGCAGCAGTGTGTCATTGCTATGGAATTCGGCAGCAGTGCTGAGGACCTGGGCATGATGGTCTTCTCTCACCCGACTCTCTCTGAAGCGGTTCATGAGGCTGCTCTTGCTGTCGGTGGACACGCGATTCACAAAGCGAATCGTCGCAAGAAGTAAGAGAAATCGCGCTCATTGGCCTAGGCTTAGCCTAGGTCTTGTTGTTAGCAAACGGCGGAAAACATTATGAATCTGCACGAATATCAAGCAAAGCAGCTATTTAAGGCTTATGGGCTGCCTGTTTCTACAGGTGTGGTTGCTGAAACAGTTGAACAAGCCATGGCTGCTGCTGATGAAATCGGTGGTGCTGAGTGGGTTGTTAAAGCCCAAGTACACGCTGGTGGTCGGGGTAAAGCCGGTGGTGTGAAGCTGGTTAAAACCAAAGACGACATCAAGGCATTTGCTCAAAAATGGCTAGGTGAGCGTTTGGTAACCTATCAGACAGACGAAGGCGGACAGCCTGTTAATCAAATTTTGGTTGAATCTTGTACCGATATTGATCAAGAGCTTTACTTAGGAGCCGTGGTTGATCGCTCAACACGCCGCATTATTTTCATGGCTTCCACCGAAGGCGGTGTTGAAATTGAGAAAGTCGCTGAAGAAACGCCTGAAAAGATCCTAAAAGCCATTATTGATCCTATGACGGGCGCTCAGCCTTACCAAGCACGAGACATTGCTTTCAAAATGGGATTAAACCCAGAGCAAGTTAAACAGTTCACTAAGATTTTCCTAGGCCTAGCGAAGCTAGTCATTGAGAAAGATTTGGCTCTGCTTGAAGTAAACCCTTTGGTGATCACCAAAGAAGGCAGCTTGCACTGCTTAGACGCGAAAATCAACATTGATAGCAATGCTGTGTATCGACATAAAGACTTGCAAGAAATGCACGATCCTTCTCAGGAAGATGAGCGTGAAGCGCGCGCTGCAAAATGGGATCTGAACTACGTAGCACTGGATGGCAACATTGGCTGCATGGTTAACGGTGCTGGTTTGGCAATGGGTACGATGGACATTGTTAAACTGCACGGTGGAAATCCTGCTAACTTCCTCGACGTTGGTGGCGGCGCAACAAAAGAGCGTGTTGCTGAAGCGTTCAAGATCATTCTTTCAGACAGCAACGTAAAAGCGGTTTTGGTTAATATCTTCGGTGGTATCGTACGTTGCGACATGATTGCTGAAGGCATCATTGGCGCAGTACAAGAAGTCGGTGTAAAAGTGCCTGTAGTGGTACGTTTAGAAGGCAATAATGCTGAACTGGGTGCTAAGAAATTGGCAGACAGCGGTTTGGCGATTATACCAGCGAATAGCTTGGTTGAAGCTGCACAGCAAGTCGTTAAAGCCGCGGAGGGTAAATAATGAGCGTCCTAATTAATAAGGATACGAAGGTCCTTTGCCAAGGCTTTACTGGTAGTCAGGGTACTTTTCATTCCGAGCAAGCGATTGCTTACGGAACTAAAATGGTCGGTGGTGTTACGCCAGGCAAGGGCGGTGCAGAGCACTTGGGCTTGCCTGTTTTTAATACGATGGCTGAAGCTGTTGATAAAACGGGCGCAGATGCATCCGTCATTTATGTACCAGCCCCTTTCTGTAAGGATTCTATCTTAGAAGCCGCTCATTCAGGTGTGAAATTGGTGGTTTGTATCACGGAAGGTATTCCTACATTGGATATGTTGGAAGCTAAAGTGAAGTGTGATGAATTAGGCGTAAGATTGGTTGGACCTAACTGCCCAGGCGTCATCACTCCAGGTGAATGTAAGATTGGTATCATGCCTGGTCACATTCATAAGCCTGGTAAAGTCGGGATTGTGTCTCGCTCAGGTACCTTGACCTACGAAGCAGTTAAGCAAACAACAGATCATGGTTTTGGCCAATCAACCTGTGTTGGTATTGGTGGGGACCCGATTCCTGGTTCTAACTTCATCGATATTCTAGAGCTTTTTGAGAAAGACGCTCAAACCGAAGCCATTGTCATGATTGGTGAGATCGGTGGTACAGCTGAAGAAGAAGCAGCAGCTTATATTAAAGATCATGTCACCAAACCTGTTGTATCTTATATTGCTGGTGTAACGGCGCCTCCAGGAAAACGTATGGGTCATGCTGGCGCCATTATTTCCGGTGGCAAAGGAACAGCCGCTGAGAAATTTGAAGCGTTAGAGGCCGCGGGTGTTCGCACAGTACGCAGCCTTGCTGGGATTGGCGATGCATTAAAAGAGCACGCTGGTTGGTAAGCCTCGCTTACCCAGTCCCCCCATAAAAAAAGGAGCCTTTAAGGCTCCTTTTTTTATGGGGTTAATCGTTGTTTAGATGAATGGCATCAATCCGCTTATCAAGCGGTAGCCAAAATAGGCATAGCGTCACTGTCAAAGACGGGAAGGCTATCCTTATCGAGAATATTAATAACGAAATTAAGGTGCTCTTGAGAGGCTTCTTTCGCTTTATGGGGGTTGTGTTCAATGATGGCGTCGTAGATTGCTTGGTGTTGTAATGCAAGCGCGTGCCTTAATTCAGGCTCATTGAATAGGCCACCAATATTCGTAATGATACGATTTTTATTTAATTCAAAAATACCTTTCATAAGGTGGTAAAAAACCGTATTGCGACTGGCTTTTGCAATGGCTAAGTGGAAGCGAGCATCAGCAATGCCTTCGGCTTCATAATCATCGCTTTGGTTTTTCTTGATGAGGTCGACGTAGCGTTCCTCCAAGAGTGCCAAATCTTCTTTTGTGGCATGAATGGCTGCACAATAGGCAGCTTCACCTTCGATGGTGGCGCGATATCTAAGTAAGTCAATATGGGCATTGGGGTGGGTTTCCAATAGGGTTAATAGTGGGTCACTGAAACTGGTACCAAAAGATTCTGATACCCAAGTGCCACCACCTCTTCGGCTCGTGAGCAAACCCTTCGCAATGAGTTTTTGCAAAGCTTCACGTACGGAAGAACGTGATACGCTTAATCGACTTGCTAATACTCGTTCCGAAGGAAGACGTTCTCCGGATTGCAAAGATCCATTGAGAATCAATTTTTCTATGTGAAGAGCAATCTGGTCGCATACTCTTACCTGTTCTACTTGTGGGTGAGAATGTGAAGTACTCATAGAAACAGCCATCGTACTTATTGTTATGAAATATCAAACGCAATCCTGAAAAGTTTCCTCAAAGAGGAAGCACAGAACTGCAACAGGGGTGCGCCTGGAGTAAAATGCCTCGCAGGTCACAAAATTTTAACCCCATGCTGAGCAGTGGTCGACCCTTTTTATCGTTATTGTATGAATTACGATCTTAGTGGGTGTATGAAGGCTCGGGCGTTAAGATGGTATCGGTTGCTTTGGGTAAGAGTCTTTGGTGGCTTAAAGAGTAATGCAAGCCTCTGCTTTCTTTTCTGAGCATCGCACAGCGTACGATTAAACCTGCAACTTCAACCAAGTTTCTCAACTCCAATAAATCGCTGGTGACTTTGTAATTGGAATAAAACTCGTTGATCTCATTACGCAGTAAATCAACACGATGTTTGGCTCGTCGTAAGCGCTTATCGGTTCTAACAATTCCGACGTAGTCCCACATGAAACGTCGTAATTCATCCCAATTGTGGGCAATGACAACGTCCTCATCTGAATCCGTTACTTGAGATTCATCCCAGGGGGGTAGTTGAACCTCAGCAGCTTGGTGTTCGGGAGAACGATCAAGAATGAGCTCAGCGCAGCTGCGAGCAAATACAACACATTCCAATAAAGAGTTGCTGGCTAAACGGTTAGCACCATGCAAACCCGAATAAGCGGTTTCACCGATAGCATATAGATTCGGCACATCCGTTTGGCCAAAGTGGTCCGTCAATACCCCGCCACAGGTATAATGAGCTGCTGGCACAACAGGAATGGGCTCTTTACGAATATCAATACCTAGCCCTAAGCAACGATCTAGTATGGTAGGAAAATGTTGCTCGATAAAATGTGTTGGCTTGTGGCTTATATCAAGATATAGGCATTCTGCACCCAAGCGTTTCATTTCATGGTCAATTGCACGAGCGACAATGTCCCTGGGGGCCAGTTCCGCTCTGTCATCAAAGCGATGCATGAACCTTTCCCCTGAAGGAAGAATTAGCTTACCGCCTTCCCCTCTAACGGCTTCACTGATCAAAAAGGTTTTGGCTTGTGGATGGAACAGGCAGGTGGGGTGAAACTGATTGAACTCCATATTGGCAACGCGGGCACCGGCTCGCCATGCCATCGCTATACCATCGCCCGTTGAGCCGTCTGGGTTACTTGTGTACAAGTAAACTTTGCTAGCACCCCCGGTTGCAAGCACGGTGGATTTTGCTTTGAGAGCTTCGACATGCCCTGTTTCAATATTTAAAACATAGGCACCTAATGCTCCGCTGTGAGGGAGTTGAAATTTTTCACCTAAAATAATGTCGATGGCTAAGCGATTCGTTAAGAGGTGTATATTGGGGTGGTGTTTGGCTTGGGTGATCAGAGCTTGGGATATTTCTGCACCGGTTGCATCGGCGGCATGAAGAATTCTTCGGTAGCTATGACCACCTTCTTGAGTCAGATGAAATTGGTTTTCTTGATTTTTTGAAAATCGGACTTGCTGATTGAGTAACCATTCAATGGCATCTGAGCCGCGTTCAACAGTAAACCGAACGGCATCGTATTGGCAGAGGCCGGCTCCGGCTCTTAACGTGTCTTTAATGTGTTGTTGAGTTGAATCACCTTGATCGATAACAGCCGCAATACCTCCCTGAGCCCACTGAGTGGAACCCAAGTTGAGGCTAGACTTGCTCAAAACGCCAACTTTTAAGTTATGAGCAAGGCTTAGAGCAAGCGCCAGTCCTGCTGCTCCACTGCCTATGACTAAAACATCAAAATCGTTGTGCTGACTCATACGGCTCAAAACCTGAAAATGTGCGAGCTACTATATCAAAGGTTGTGTTTTCCATCACTTTCTCCCCGTGCAGGAACTTTCTAGGACACCTAAAGTCGAAGTTGGATAAGGCGTGCTTGTAACTTGTAGGGGATGCTATGTGTCTGTTAATAAAGGCTTTTAGCTCATCGATGTAATCCGATAGGGTCTTATATCACCTCTATTATTGAATGAACATGTGGCGTAAAGTACTGAACGTTAAGTGCTAGGTTCGTGGCCTTTTGGGTGATATCTTACACCTAATGAATACAATTGAGGCCTTTGGGTTAGCCGCCTCTCAGTAAGGGGGAAAGGTTTTGGAAGCAGACTCGAGTGACGCTCAGCAAGATCGGCTTCTCGTCAAGAAAGTCCAAAGTGGGGACAAGCGAGCTTTTGATATGTTAGTGGTCAAATACCAACATCGAATCATGGCGTTGGTGAACCGTTACGTGCAAGACTCAGCAGAGATTCAAGATATAGCCCAAGAGGTTTTTATCAAGGCGTATCGTGCTTTGGCAGATTTTCGTGGCGATAGTGCATTCTACACATGGTTGTATCGTATCGCTGTCAACACGGCCAAAAATCATTTGGTGACGATGGGTCGTAGACCGCCAACTCAAGATATTGATGTGATCGATGCGGAACAATTCTCTGACGCCCGTGGTCTCAGGGATATGGCATCACCTGATCGCCTGTTACAAAAGGAACAGCTGGAGCAAGTGGTTTATGACGCAATGAAACAGCTCCCGGAAGAGTTGAAAGAAGCTATCCTGCTTCGGGAAATTGAAGGATTGAGCTATGAGCAAATTGCATCCGTTATGAGCTGTCCTATTGGAACAGTACGGTCTCGCATTTTTCGTGCGAGGGAAGCCATTGATAAAGCCACGGCACCTCTTCTGGAGCCAACAGCAACTGCTTAATCGGAGGTGAGTTGATGAGCGACTCCAAACAACCTCATGAGATGCTTTCCGCTCTTCTCGACGGTGAAGCCAGTGAGTTTGAAGCTCATAAAGTGTGTAAGATGATTCAGTCTGACACGCATTTATTGGAAACATGGCGGAATTATCAGCGCGTTTCGAGCGTGTTGAATGAAGGGACTAAACCCTTTGCGCATTTTGATATTTCCAGTCGAGTTCAAGAGGCTTTGAACGATGAACCCAGTTATTCTGATAGCTCGGGTCATGCCGATCAGTTGAAAGTTAAAGCCAAAGGGCATCTCTTTCAAAACTTAGGCATAGCCGCGTCGGTGGCGCTGGCGGTCTTGTTGGGGGTGAAGTTGATTCCTGGCAGTTCCGATAGCTCACAAGTTCCTACGGTTGCGGCTAATGATCAAACCTTGAATCAAGATGCGACACTTGTGTCGGAAGTGGCTGCCCCTGCAGCGATAACGCAGATGCCGGTGGCATCAAACCTTGCGACGCTTGCCAGTCATGGTTCCTCTCAAAGTGCGCTTGTGAGTCAGCCTCAGGTCATTGGTCTTGATGCAGTAAGAACGCAAAACCGTTTGGCTGATAGCAATTTTGTCACTAAGGAACTGAGTGCCATGTCAGCTCCCAAAATGAGTGAAAGCGACAGATTGGATGATTCATCGCTGTCAAGATTTCGTGAGTATCTGCTACAGCACACAGAGCAATCTGCAATGGCCTCAGGTCAGGGGCTAATGCCTTTCGCCCGAGTCGTTAATTTTGGAACCGAGCAAGAGGCGACGGATGCTCAGTAAGCAGAACCCTATTGCAACCTTGATTGCGCTGATACTGGTAGTAGTTTTGCCTTATCAAACGGTGCTGGCGGATGAAACCGGAGGTGGCTCTTGGAAATGGCTTGAGACTCTCTCTCAAAAGGCTAAGCAAACCCATTACCAGGGTGTCTTTGTGCACTCTGTTGATGGGCGAGTCATGAGTATGAGTGTGAGTCATGGCAATCAGAAAGGCGAGCAACACGAACTTTTGCAAAGCTTGGATGGTAAACACGTTCGTTATGTTCGTCGCGGCAATCATGTGGTTTGTACACGTTCAGAAGGCAAGCCTTTTGAAGTCAAAGCAAAACAAGGTTTTGATCTGACTGACTTGATGGCTAATCGTGTTAAATGGCGCCCATTCTATTCAATTAAGCGTGTTGGCAAGGACCGAGTTGCTGGTCGGACGGTTAGCAAAGTGTTGATTAAGCCCAATACTCCTGATCGTTATGCTTATGCATTGTGGCTGGATCGAGAGACGGGCGTGCTATTGAAATATCAGTTATTGAAAGATCAGTCTCGACTAGAAAACTTTCAATTTACTCAGTTCGATGTCCTGAAAGACTATCCACAGCAGTTGTCGGAGTTGGTAGAATCAAAAACGCTGTTTGATAACACTAAAGATGAGGTGCCACGCAAACTTCAAGTGTCTTTTGAGTGGTTACCTCCTGGGTTTAGCGCTTCAAATGAGCAGTTAAATTTCTACTCAGATGGCATCGCAAGTTTTTCAGTCTTTGTTGATTCCGAAGCAAAATTACCATTGATGCCTGGTAAGCGTTTAGAAGGGGCTACAACGGTTGTTTCTAAGGTTCTCAATAATGGCCATAGCTTAACACTTGTTGGTGAGCTGCCCATTCGGACAATATCTAAAATTGCTGAAAATTCTCGTTTCGTGCCTTAAGAAATAACTCAATACGATGCAGGAAGAGCATGGGTATGTTGTTGAAGTTGGCCAAGGCTGGGCGTTAGTAAGAATTGATCGCCAGAGTGCTAACGGTTGCTCTGGCTGTCAGCATCAAAAAGGCTGTGGTGTTGGGCTACTAGGGTTTACATCTAGCCGAACCCAAGAGATAAAAGTACCCCTTCATCAAGCTTTGAAGATTGATCTTGGTGATCATGTGCGTTTATCTGTATCCCAGCCTACTATGCTTAGGTTGCAATGCCTTCTTTACACTGTGCCTTTAATGGCATTTATTTTAGGCGCAAGTGTAGGCCAGGTTATCTGGGGGGAACGAATGGCCGTCTTGATGGCTGTATTGAGCCTTGGATTCAGTTACTACGGCCTTAAAATAGCGATAAATAAATTCGCTTGGGTTATGCAATGTGTGCCTAGCTTAAGCAAAGCATGCGATTCCAAAGACTAGGTACCACTGACAATCTGGCGTGACGTGAAAGTGAATATTTTCTGTTTCAGTCAGTTTGGTATCATTACAGATTGATGAATAATTTAATTAAAAATAATGGCACTTTTTCTTCCTCATAAAGTCAATTGATTGTCCCTGTTTTATACGGATCAAGAATAGGAGTCTTATTAATGCAGAGGTTCGTACATTATTACCGTCAGTTTCTAACTGGGGTCATTGTGATATTGATGGCTCAAAACCAAGCAAATGCATTTGGCAGCTTGCCAGACTTTACTGACTTAGTGGAGGACAATGCGCAAGCGGTTGTGAATATCAGTACAGTGCAAAGAGATAATCGCCGAGGGTATTTTTCTTACGACCTTCCCCCTGACATGCCCGATATATTCAGACATTTTTTTGGTGCGCCTAACCCTCCTGGTGGCCAACAATCTCCACAAGAAAGGGCGTCGCTTGGGTCAGGTTTTATCATCTCTAAAGATGGTTATATCCTAACAAATTTCCATGTGGTCGATCAGGCTGACGAGATTTTTGTTCGCCTAAGTGATATGCGAGAGTTTAAAGCTGAGCTGATTGGAGGTGATAAAAAATCAGATTTAGCCTTGTTGAAGGTGAAAGCCAAAAACTTACCCACAGTAAAAATAGGGCAGTCCGATAAACTCAAAGTAGGAGAGTGGGTAGTTGCCATTGGTTCTCCCTTTGGATTTGATCATTCGGTTACGGCTGGAATTGTGAGTGCAAAAGGTCGCGCGCTTCCGAATGAAACCTATGTGCCTTTTATTCAAACGGATGTGGCCATTAACCCAGGTAATTCTGGTGGGCCACTGTTTAATTTAAAGGGTGAAGTGGTCGGCATTAATTCACAAATTTATACCCGTTCAGGTGGTTTCATGGGGCTCTCTTTCGCTATCCCTATCGATGTGGCAATGGAGGCTGTGGAGCAGTTGAAAACGGAAGGCCATGTGGTTCGTGGATGGCTAGGTGTCGTAATACAAGAAGTGGATAAAAATATTGCCGAAGCTTTTAACTTGGATCGAGCTGCAGGAGCGCTTGTCGCTCAGGTAGAAAAGGGGCCTGCCTATGACGCAGGTGTTGAAGCAGGGGACATTATTGTTGAGTTCAACGGCAAGCCAATTCAACGCTCAGCAGATTTACCCCAGAGCGTCGGGCGACTGAAACCAGGCACAAAAGCGGATATGGTGGTTGTACGCAACGGCAAGCGGAAAACGTTAGATGTCACTGTAGGAGCGCGTCCAAGTGATGGTGATGTGATCGCTTCAAGACCTGGCCAAGAGAAAAAGTTGGATAATCGATTGGGTATTCGGGTTGCTGCTTTAACGGATAGACAACGAAAATCACTTCGAGTTGAAGCTGGTGTACTGGTAGAAGCCGTCACAAATGGACCTGGAGCGCGCGCTGGGCTTCAACGAGGGGATGTGATCGTAATGATTAATGGCCAGGCGATTGAGACGGTCGACGATTTCGATAGCATCGTTTCAATGCTTCCCAAATCAAAACAAATTTACATGCATGTCTCTCGTGGAGGGATGCGGTTGTTTACTACATTTAGCCTTCAAGATTAGCAATCGAGATTCAATATTCATTCGCTAGTTAGAAAGCATGGGGTGGGCATTCTTTTCTGGTTTGAACAATGCTTAAGGAAAGAAATCATTCCTTAAATACTTAGAGCAATGACACTGTCAGAACAGTGTTCTGATGTGAAGGCTTGGAAACGAACTATAAGAAGGCACGATGCCCAGAAGCATCGTGCTTATTGCTAAGAAGTTAAGCGGTTTTTCTACGAAATAGTAGCAGGGATATTAAAATGCTGAATATTCCGAACCCGAAGCTACCACCTTTAGAAGAGGAGCTACCTTTAGAAGCATTTGCTTCTTTAGAGGTTGTATTAATCCAGTCTGAGTACGCTTTAACTTTTGTGTATACACCGTGGGCGCCAGAAAGAGCACATCCGGGCCCGTAACTAACGATGCCTACAAGCGTGGCACTTCCTGAATCTTCGCTGAAAAGAGGGCCCCCGCTGTCGCCTTGACAAACATCTGTTAAGGATTCACTTGATGCAGGAGATTGAGCACATATTTGACCGTCATTGATTTTAAACTTAGGCATGGCTGAGTATAAACTTGATCCATTGTGATTGACTAAATCATTTGCGAAAAAATATGTTGCTAAAGTGATTTGCCCGGTAAGGGTGTCGATCAAAGATTCATTGATTACTTTGGATTTAGCTGTCTCTGCAGCAGACAATATGTTTTTTGCATTAAGTACATCGTTTTGGAAAAAACTTGACTTCATCACTCTGTTGTTGTCTGCTTCACATTGACTGCTATCGCTAATGTTTAATAGAGTTTCTTTCAGCTTGGATGGGGTTTCTTGGTTAGAGCCAATCGGTAGCCAACCTATCAGATCAGCAGCACTGCTCTCTTGATTGATCATAAGTTTTTTGTCTTTTACATAAGTGTCATTAGCGTCTAATTTTATTGGAAGTCCGTGATACACGAGAGGTGGCAGTTCGTTTTTAAGTGAACTATAGCCTTTGGGATCAATATCTTTGAGAAAATCATTGTTCGAATCGATGAGATATTTTTTTGAATTTATTGTACCCCAGCCGATGGCTTTAACTGTTTCCCCTGTTGATAGCTCTTTCGTTTCTAGCGTTATGGGTTTTGAAGAGGATGATTTTGCAAGCTTTAATATTGCAATATCATTTTAGTAAGATTTTTCATTATATGATTTGTGCAAATAGAGTTTAACAACTTTAATTTTTTCTTTTGCATCGCTTGCGTCCCTTGATAAGCCTCCTAATGCTACTTCCAAATCTGAAGCCTTGGCATTTGGAAGACAATGAGCAGCTGTCAAAACAAGGTTGGGGGCAATCAAAGAACCGCCACAAAACTGGTTTCCATTTGTATTAAGAATACTCACCATCCAAGAGGGAATGTTGCTGGCTTCGGTTCCTCCAATGATCCTTGGTTCTGCTGATGGCTGCGCATAAGAAAAATATGAAAAAGAAAATGCTAAGACTGTTAACGGTGCGAGATGGAGTTTCATAATGCTATTGTCCTATGTTAATCGGAAGACGCATTATGACTACCTAGTGTGCAAAAATTATGAGTACTTGTATCTAAGGGATTGGAGTGGTTGCTTACCTTGTTGTGCAGAATGAACTTGGTTGTTTAAGAATGCATAATGAGATTTTGTGTGAGCACTCTAGGTTTAAAGAGAAGCAGTACCTGGAGTATAGTGCTGCCTGGGCGTAAACATTTTGATTTATTTTATCTATTGATTACGTGGTAGCATTTTAAATATTAATGGAAAAGTTGGCTTCTCCATGCATTCATTTCCCGATCTGCATTTTGCTGAATAGAAACTATAATCCGTCCAGTTTTCTTCAAAATCTTCCCCTACAGAATAGAAAAACGCTTTTTCAGCATTAAATCTCATTGGTTTGCCATCAAAAGGATCGATTGGGACCTCATTTATATAGGTAGGTATTAGCTCTTCAATGGATGCTGGAAATCTGTCTTCATGATCGTGTTTGTAAAGATGACTTGCCAGAATCAGTTTGAATCCTTCTATGGCAGCATGAAAGCCGCAATGTCTTATCTGATAAGCATAATAGCTATCCAGTTGAGGCTGTAGCAGTTTTAAGGAGAGTTTAGCAAGGTCAAAATAATCTTCAATCTTAATAAGTTCATAATTTTCTAAGCTTGGTTCTTGGTAGTCTGCGCAGTATCTACGTGCATTATCGCCTATAGTTTTATAGGTTGGTGCTATCGCAGTGATGATGGAATTTTTTGGGTAACCCTGCTCTTTATACTTGAATTTCACAAGTAAACGAAACAATAGGTTGGGATATGACCCAGACGCTTCTTTAGAGGAATGATCATGCCGCTCACTTTCAATCTCACTAAAATATTCATCCAGTGAACTCAGCGCTAGGTTTAATTCAGTGATTACGGCTACTGAGTGGCTATTGTCGTATAAGTAAGGTTTAAATTGACTGATTGCGGAAAGCAGGTTGTATGCGCTATCCACACTATATTTCCCATTCATAAGAATTTGATGTGCCAATGCAAAACTTCTCCTTAACAACGCCTTGTTTAAAATGTTCATGACTAAGTACGGGTTTTGTGATTGATCAATCTTTACGTGAAGCTTCATGGCTCTTTCGATCTCTAGTAGAGCCTTGTCAGGGTCGTTGGTGTTTTGATAATAAAGGGCGCTAAAATACAAATAATTAAATAATGCTAGGTAATCACCATAGCCTGAGAAATCATATCCATCTCCACTGCCTAAGATATATTGAATATAAGAGTAATTCATCACTTCATTAATTAAGCTTGATGTGGGCTCGTATTGTTTGAGGGTCTTATATCCATCCTTTTTCCAGTCATATGCGGCATTGCCTTCAGCTTCATCAAGCAGGTCTGACGGAAAAATTTGATCGTCTTTCAGGCCAAGTAATAGAGCGTATCCATTTTCATTCAATGGAACCTGAGTCCATTTATCTAAAAGCCCAAGATCGTCATAGGATTCAGCGTCTGGTTTAAGTAATGCGAGCCACAATAACATCAGAACGATAAGTAAAATGATGAGAACTAAAGGAATGCTAAATAAAAAAATGATTTTTGACTTTAACGACATAAGATCAATTGAACCTATTCAAACAACTTCGGATTCTACCACAGCAAGGCATGAATGATGGTGAAGCCGTTAAGGGGAGGTATACTCAATCACCTGCTAGCTTCGCTCCCTATCTATCCCATCACCATAACGGTTGCCTTTTTGTTGTGAATACTTGCTTACGCGGATAAGGTCGGTCGTGCAGAAGAAGTCTTGAAATTGAGGGTTGTTCAGTGAGTAACCGCCCAAGATTGAGGCCCGTTATATCAATCTATGTGTGATACCGATAAATGTCTGGTAGAATTGAGCTAGTTTGTTTTAACCCAAGCCGGGAGGTACATTTCATTGTGTGTACACCGCGGTGTATCTGAATGAAAAATCCCAGTATGCAAAATAGCGAAAAGCCAAGTAAAATCAGCCACATAAGAAACTTTTCAATCATTGCCCACATTGATCACGGAAAATCGACGCTTGCTGACCGTTTTATCCAGGTTTGCGGTGGGTTGTCTGACCGGGAGATGCAGGAACAGGTTTTAGACTCTATGGAGCTTGAGCGTGAGCGTGGAATCACCATCAAAGCTCAAAGTGTAACCCTTCCCTATACGGCTCAAGATGGCCAAATCTACCAGCTTAACTTCATTGATACCCCAGGGCATGTGGACTTTTCGTATGAGGTCTCTCGCTCTCTTTCCGCTTGTGAAGGCGCTTTGCTTGTTGTTGATGCAGCGCAAGGAGTCGAAGCGCAGTCGGTGGCTAATTGTTACACAGCGATTGAGCAAGGGTTAGAGGTTGTGCCTGTTTTGAACAAAATGGACTTGCCTCAGGCGGAACCAGAACGTGTCGCTCAAGAGATTGAAGAGATCATTGGGATTGATGCGATGGAAGCTACCCGATGCAGCGCTAAAAGCGGCTTGGGTATTCAAGAGGTATTGGAAGACATCGTTAGACTCATTCCTCCTCCGGAAGGTGACCCTAGTGCTCCACTGCAGGCTTTGATTATTGATTCTTGGTTCGACCCTTATTTGGGTGTTGTGTCTTTGGTTCGCGTGAAAGAAGGGACATTGCGTAAAAAAGACAAGATCCAAGTTAAAACCACTGGGCGTGAGTATGGTGTGGATTTAATTGGAATATTTACGCCAAAACGCACTGACACTGGTATTTTGAAAGCCGGTGAAGTGGGCTATGTGGTTGCTGGCATTAAGGACATCCATGGTGCTCCCGTAGGGGACACGTTGGTTCATGCGAAATTAGCGGCTGATACACCTCAGCTGCCTGGTTTCCAGAAAGTTAAGCCTCAGGTTTATGCAGGGTTGTTCCCGGTCAGCTCTGACGATTACCCGGACTTTCGAGATGCGCTTGATAAATTATCACTCAATGATGCTTCTTTGTTTTTCGAACCTGAGACCTCTGATGCTCTAGGTTTTGGATTTCGTTGTGGTTTCTTGGGAATGCTCCACATGGAGATCATTCAGGAGCGGTTGGAGCGAGAATACAATCTTGATTTGATTACGACGGCACCAACGGTTATTTATCAAGTCGTTAGGCAGGGAGGAGAGGTTATTGAAGTGGATAACCCCTCCAAATTACCAGATCCTGGAAGCATTGATGAAATGCGGGAGCCTATTTGCGATGTTAATATCCTTGTGCCCCAAGACCATGTCGGTAATGTGATTACCCTCTGTGTTGATAAACGCGGTGTTCAGAAGAATATGCAGTATGTGGGGAATCAGGTCTCTATTCATTACCAACTTCCTATGAGTGAAGTGGTTGGTGATTTCTTTGATCGCCTCAAGTCTGCTAGCCGCGGCTTTGCTTCTCTAGACTATTCTTTCCACCACTTTGATGCGGCACCTCTTGTCAGAATGGATATACTGATAAATGGGGAGAGAGTAGATGCTTTGGCGGTTATCTTGCACCGTGACAAAGTACGCACTTACGGACGGGCACTTTGTGAGAAAATGAAGGAGCTGATTCCTCGTCAAATGTTTGACGTTGCCATTCAGGCGGCTGTTGGGAATCAGATCGTGTCCCGGACCACGGTGAAAGCGCTGAGGAAGAATGTTACCGCTAAATGTTACGGTGGTGATGTTAGCCGTAAGAAAAAACTGCTTCAAAAGCAAAAGGAAGGTAAAAAGCGAATGAAGCAAGTGGGTAATGTTGAAATTCCTCAATCCGCCTTCCATGCCGTGCTCCGAGTGGATGAATAAGCTTCAATGAAACAAAGGAGAGGGTAATGAAATTCGCAAAACGACAAGCAGGATTGGGGGCCATTAGCACCATCCTAGCCGTGCTCTTTGTGGTCTTGGTCGCCTATTTGGTGATGATGATTGTGCCGGTGTATATAGATGATTGGCAGGCTCAAAAGATCGTAGGGAATTTGAACGAGAAAGAACCGAGTTTTTTCAGCATGTCTAAAGAAGAAATTGTTAACTCAGTTGATCGACGTTTCAGTATTTCCAGTATTTACGACATAAAGCCAAAAGAAGTATTGAAAGTTAAAGCGAGTGGAGGAAAGGTATTGATCAAAATGCATTATGATCGAAAGGTACCTATTGTTCACAACCTTTATGTATTAATGAAATTTAGACACGATTTTGACTTTTCAAAGTGAATAACTCTTTACTTAAATTATCTCAACGCATTGGGTACCAGTTTCATAATCAAAGCTTATTAGAAGAGGCGCTTACACATTGCAGTGTAGGGGCAGCGAATAATGAGCGACTGGAGTTTCTTGGAGACTCCATCGTGAATTTTTTGATTGCTGAGTACCTTTTCAAACAGTTTCCTGAAGCCAGCGAGGGTCGTCTGACCCGGTTGCGTGCAAAGTTGGTCCGGGGTAAAACACTGGCTGTTCTTGCCAAAGAGTTTGACCTTGGCAGTTTTTTGCATATGGGGCCTGGTGAATTAAAAAGTGGTGGCTATCGTCGAGAATCGATTCTAGCCGATGCTCTTGAAGCGCTCATTGGTGCAATTTACTTGGATTCAGGGCTGGATATTTGCCGTGAGCGAGTGTTGGAATGGTATGGTGATCGATTGGTAACACTGAACCCAACATTGGATGAAAAAGACGCAAAAACCCGCTTACAAGAGCTTCTTCAAGGGAAAGGTTTGCCATTGCCGCAATATGAGGTCGTTGGCATTACAGGACAAACTCATGACCAGCACTTTACGGTTGTTTGTCGATTGAAAAATCCAGTTTGTGAATCAGTGGGTGAGGGCTCCAGTCGTCGATTGGCTGAACAGCAAGCCGCTGAGCGAGTTCTGCAGACCTTAATGCAAGTCAATGCTTAGCTGTGGTGGCTAAGCACTCGTTACACATCTTATAGTAGTAGACCCCCTTATCATTCGAGGTTATATGACACAAAGGACCCTCTGTGGATACGTTGCCATCGTTGGCCGCCCAAACGTTGGAAAGTCAACGTTGTTAAACCGTGTTCTTGGGCAAAAAATTAGTATTACATCACGCAAACCACAAACGACTCGGCATCAGATCCTGGGTATCAAAACCGAAGATGATGTTCAGGTTGTTTACGTGGATACACCAGGAATGCATCTTGGCTATGGTAATGCACTGAACCAATATATGAATCGTACAGCGGACGCTGCATTGGCTGATGTCGACTTGGTGCTGTTTATGGTTGATCGCACAAAGTGGACAGAAGAAGATGAAGCGATTTTGACCAAGTTGCAGAGAGTGCGTTGTCCGGTGTATCTATTGGTCAATAAGGTGGACTATCTACAAGACAAAGAGGCTCTGCTTCCTTTTTTGAAGGGTCTGGCGGAGCGGTTTACTTTTGCTGAAGTTTTTCCTTTATCTGCAAAGAATGGTCATAACGTTGAAGATTTAGAGGCCAAAATTGAGGGCATGTTGCCTGAAGGACCGCATCTCTTCGACGAGGATCAAGTAACCAACCGAACTTCTCGTTTTATGGCGGCAGAGTTTGTGCGTGAAAAAATCATGCGACAACTAGGTGATGAATTGCCCTATTCGATGACGGTGGAGATTGAAGAATTTAAGCAAGAAGGTAAAACGCTTCACGTGAGTGCCCTTATTCTGGTTGAGCGTGATGGCCAGAAGAAAATTTTGATCGGTCAAAAGGGAGAGCGAATCAAATCCATTGGTCGTGATGCTCGTAAAGCAATGGAAGAGCTTTTTGAGACAAAGGTTATGCTCAACCTTTGGGTTAAAGTCAAAAGTGGCTGGGCAGATAATGAACGGGCACTTAAAAGCCTGGGTTATAATGATCTGGACTAATGAGTAGCGAATGAGAATTGGGGCCGTATCCAAGATACCTTAATAAAAATCAGCCCCTTCTTAATTGGCCCTAAAGAATAGGTAGTGGCAGAATAGGCTTCTTCTTGTATGGCAAAACTATGTGAAGCTCGAGGCTGGGTATTGCATATAAAGCCTTTCCAAGACCATAAACGATTAGTGGATGTGCTGCTTTCGGGCGTTGGACGAATGAAGGTTGTTTTGTACCCTAACAAACGTGAGCCACTCATGCTCATGACCCCTTATCATTTCACAATTAGTGGGCATCGAGAGCTGAAGAATGCGCATGCATATGAAGCCGTAGGGCATCCTGTCGCTCTGCAAGGTAAAGGCCTGTTCTGTGCGCTCTATGTTAATGAATTATTAGTACGGTTGCTGCCATTAGAAGATGATGTGCCAGATCTATTTGAAGAATACGAGCGCTTATTAGGACAGTTAAACTGCCACCATCGACGCGAAATTGGATTACGTCAATTTGAGTTTTGGTTGCTCGATATGCTGGGAGTCGCTTGTGACTGGTTTTCTGATGCTCATTCAGGTCTTCCTGTTGATAAAGATCGCTCTTATGGATTTAGGGCGGATGAAGGGGTTTTTGAGTTAGATCCCTTGTACCAAGCGCAAGGAATACCAGGTAGTATCCTAATAGACATTTTTGAAGGCCGGTTCGAAGACCCTAAAAGTATGGGGTATGCTAAGTGGCTGGTTCGAGAAGCCTACGCTCCGTTGCTGGGTGACCGCCCCTTAAATAGTCGTCAGCTGTTCTTAAAAAGTGTATGTGAGCCTTCGGGCTTTCAATGATCGATTAAAGCCTGGTAAACATAGCTTAAGAGAGTTCATATGAGTTCGAAACAATCTCCTACGAATGAAAGACATCGAGTTAGATTGGGCGTTAACATTGATCATGTTGCGACTCTTAGGCAGGCAAGAGGTGTGCGTTACCCTGATCCTGTTTATGCCGCTCAACAGGCTGAAGAAGCTGGTGCTGATGGAATCACTCTGCACCTACGAGAAGATCGCCGTCATATTCAAGATGACGATGTTTATGCATTAAAAACAAGATTGATAACCCCAATGAATCTCGAAATGGCGGTTACTAATGAGATGATTGCGATAGCTCAATCGGTTAAACCTGAATTTTGCTGCCTCGTTCCCGAGAAACGTCAGGAATTGACGACAGAGGGCGGATTGGAAGTCGTTGGTCAGCATGGGAAATTGCAAGAAGCCGTTGCTCAGCTGACGGAACATCATATTCAAACCTCTCTTTTTATTGATCCTGAAGAACGTCAATTGATCGCGGCTAAAGCTTGTAAAGCACCTTATGTAGAGATACATACAGGTGCTTATGCAGAAGCTGCTTCGGTGGAGAAAAAAAAGAAAGAGCTTCAACGTATTCAAGAAGCCATAGCAATAGGTTTGGAGTTAGGGTTGAAGGTGAACGCAGGACATGGCCTAACCTATCACAATGTTGAAGCGATAGCCGCTATTCCTGGTCTGTATGAACTCAATATAGGGCATTCTATCATCGCACGTGCTTTTTTTGTGGGTTTAAAGCAGGCTGTGAGTGAAATGCGAGCACTCATTAATAATGCTTCTTTATTTCAGGTAAACGGATAATGCCTTAAGGAGCCTAGTAAAGGCTCCTTCGCCATTTAAATCGGCGTTGTTGCGTAAGAAAAACTGCCTAGAGCGTCTGTCTCGTATAATTCTAATACTAATTGAGATTCTGATAAAACAGCGTTTAACTGATTCTCCAGCTTTTCACTTGACTCGGCTGTTTTCAAATAGGTTTCCAGTATACCAATTTCCTTTTCTAGGCAAGGAAAACCGGAATATTTCAAGCTACCATGAAGTCGATGCGTCACCCTAAGCAACTCATCTGTTTCCTTTTCTTCAAAGAGAGAGGAAGCCGATTTTTCGAATTCAGTTAATTCTTTCCTAATGCCTGAAAGTAAATCCGTTGCTAAATCTCTAAGCTGATTGGAGCGCTTTAAGCAGAGCTTTTCATCGAACAAAGGAAGCGATTCTGGGATGACTGTTTTTGTTGAAGGTTTCGGCTCGCTAATAGAAAAGGCATTTTTTAACCATTTATCCAGGGTGCTCATGAGTGCTTGTTCATCAATGGGTTTGGATAGGTAATCGTCCAAACCTGCTTTTAGGATATTTTTTTTCTCTGCTGGAAGCGCATGTGCAGTCAAAGCAATAATGGGCAATTGTGACCAGCAGGCTTCGGCCCTAATTTTTTGTGTGGTTTCGATGCCATCCATGCCGGGCATCTGAATATCCATGAGGATTATGCTAACGGGGTACTTTTTCAAAAGGGTTAACGCTTCAATGCCTGATTGAGCAGTGATGGCTTCATAACCGTTTTGCTTGAGTAGTAATTCAATTAACCTTAGGTTGGCAAGGTTATCATCCACTGCAAGGACATAATTGTCATGTTTCGTGGTTGAAGGTACAACGGGAGGAGCCAAGTGCAGCTGTGTGACGGTGCGTAACGAGTCAGCAAGGTGTTCAAAATGAATCGGTTTAGACAAGACTTTGGCTATGCCTAAACTCTCTAAATCTCTAAAGTGGTTTGGTTCGCTTCCCATGGTGAGAGCAATGATAGCAACGTCTTTTGCTCTTAGACTTCGTATCACTTCTTGTTCCACAGGCGAAGGCTCAAACCCTTTTAAGCCATAGAGCACAACATCGAACATGCGTTCAGAAACGGATAATTCAAATAGATTGCTAAACTCACGGATTTCCATATCCCATGAGTGCAGACGGTGTACAATTGATTTGCGAGTGAATGCAAGCGGTTCGCAAACAGCAATTTTTATATTAGGCAAAACAGGGTAACTGAAATCCCCATTCTTACATCGTCCAAATTGAGCAGTAAACCAGAAAGTAGAGCCTTCGTTGGGGACGCTCTCTAAATGAATGCTTCCTTTCATTTCTTGAATGAGGTGTTTTGAAATAACCAACCCAAGCCCTGTACCGCCATAATGGCGAGCGGTAGAAGTATCGGCCTGTGAAAAAGCTTCGAATAAGCGTTTCTGTTGTTGTGCTGTTAAGCCCACCCCTGTGTCGGTGACAGAAAATTTGATTATCCATCCCCAACTATCGCTTTGATTGGGTTCTAAAGCGACGTTTAGCTGCACGCTGCCCTGGTGTGTAAATTTGATGGCATTGCTGACAAGATTGGTTAATATTTGTCTCAACCGCATCGGATCGCCATGAATGAAATCAGGTGTTTCAGGTGTGATTAAAGAGGCAAGTTCCAACCCTTTACGTTGCGTCTCGGGGCCCAGTATTGACAGAACATCATCAAGCAAATTACGGAGACTAAACTCTGTTTCATCTAATGTCAGCTTCCCAGCTTCCATCTTTGAGAAATCAAGTACATCATTAATAATGGTCAACAATCCTTTAGAGGAGCTTTCAATTGTATTGAGGTAGTTTTTTTGATTATCAACCAGATCTGTTTTTCTCAATAAATTAATGAAGCCAATAATACCATTCAGAGGTGTGCGTATCTCGTGGCTCATATTGGCTAAGAATTCGGATTTAACGCGGCTGGCTTGGAGGGCATCCTGGCGCGCATTATCTAGTTCGGTGTTTTGTTTCTCCATTTTCCTGAGCATGGATTGCAGCTCAGAAGTCGCTTGAGAAATATCAGCCTCATTCTTTTGTTGGGTCTCTTTTAAATTAAGACTTAGCTGATGTATGTTGGAAAATAATGCCTGGATTTCTTTAGGTGCGGGTTCTGGTTCTTCTAATTGAAAGTCACCTTCTTGGAGCTGAGAAATTTGTTGTTCGAGTTGTTGGAAATTGGTTAATAAGAGCTTTGATATTGGCCATAGACATAAAATAAAAACAGCTATTATCCCTAATATCATTAAGCTTGTGATCAAAATGGATCGATACCAGTCACGTTGGATGGAGCTGATAGAGTATTCGACTTCTAACCATGACTTGATATCGGGTCTTGATGGCTCGAAAAAAAGAGGTAAGCGAATCCTTAAGCTTTCTTGTGTATTGATTATGCTAAATTGCTCTCTCAATTGAACCTGTGCAAATTTCACTGGATACATTTGAGCGCCTGCATGGTAGATCAATTTCATGGAGCCATCATAATAAGCAATGGCCCTAATGTGATTGTCAGTTAAAGCGCTTTCTAGGATGTATGAGATGTCCCTTGAGTGAGTATGTAAGTTAGCAATACGCTCTTTAAGCTGAGACATAAGGGTAATGACTTTGGCCTCTGCACCCTCTAACTCACTATTACGCATGGTGTAAAAATAATAGGTAGAAAGTACTAACGTGGTGAGTACGCAGGGGGCTAGCGTATAAATAATTAAACGCTGCCGAATGCTAAGGGGTGTCATTGAATCCATAAACAAGATCACTAATGTATATAAGCTAATAATAGAAAAATATTACCCGAATCTTTGTGTACCGAGTACCATTCATAGGTATTTAAATCTGGAGGTGGTTGTGTCTTATTCAAATAATAACGATTTTCCTACAATAGAGACGTACGTTGGAGGCACCCCATTAGTGCGCTTGCAACGTATCAGTGCTGGCAGCAACCAAATTTTGGTAAAACTAGAAGGCAACAATCCAGCAGGTTCTGTTAAAGATCGGCCGGCGCTTAGTATGATCACTCATGCTGAGCAACGAGGAGACATTAAACCGGGTGATACCTTAATTGAAGCGACTAGCGGCAATACAGGAATTGCACTTGCTATGGCAGCAGCCATCAAAGGTTACCATTTAAAACTGATTATGCCTACGAATATGTCGATGGAACGTAAGCTAGCGATGGCGGCATATGGGGCAGAGTTGATTGAAGTTTCAAAAGAACAAGGTATGGAAGGCGCGCGTGACTTAGCGCTGAAAATGCAAGCCAATGGTGACGGTCGAGTGCTGGATCAATTCGGAAATTTGGATAATCCATTGGCGCATTATGATGGCACCGGGCCTGAAATTTGGTCCCAAACAAAGGGTAAAGTCACCCACTTTGTCAGCTCTATGGGGACGACAGGCACGATAATGGGCACCTCAAAGTATTTGAAAGAGCAAAATCCAAACATTGAAATCATTGGGCTTCAGCCAGCCGAAGGTGCCGCCATACCAGGAATAAGACGTTGGCCAGCGGAGTATGTCCCTAAAGTTTATAACCCAGATAGGGTCGATCGTATCCTTGATATCGAACAAGAAGATGCTGAAGTGATGATGCGACGGTTAGCGCGAGAAGAAGGGATCTTTTGTGGCGTGTCCTCAGGTGGTGCAGTTGTGGGAGCACTTAAAGTTGCCGCTACCCTTGAAAACGCTGTGATCGTCGCCATTATATGTGATCGAGGTGACCGTTATTTGTCTACAGGTGTTTATAAATTGCCTGAGTAAAGCATTGAACCCTCCCCTTGCCTGGGTATAGGCTTGCACCTCATCAAACCCTGTGTGAGCCTGCCCGCGTTCTTCAGCAGCCAAAGGTATAAGCAGGCAGTTGGTTAAGGAAATAAGCCATGGTAAAAGTACGAGAAGATCACCCAATAAAATCGGATGGAACGATCGACTTAGATGCCTGGTTAAATCGCCTCACCCAGTTAGTCCCCTTGGAGGGTATCAGTGACGTCCGTGAAGCCTGTGAACTCAGTGCAAGCCTTGCGGATGCAAAAAGTATCGCTTTATCCGCTCATGGCAGTTATCGCATGGGTTTGGAAATGGCTGAAATCCTTGCGGAACTGCAATTAGATCAAACCACCATTTTGGCATCCATCCTTTATCGTAGTGTACGTGAAGGGAAAATACCGATAGTGACCGTTGGTGAACGCTTTGGTGAAGACGTTAGTAAGTTGATTCAAGGCGTCTTGCAAATGGCTGCCATCAGCGCTTACCAAGTCAGTGATGCAGGCTATATTGCCGGAAAAGCCAAAACGCCTGAACAAATTCAAGCGCATTCCGACAACTTGCGAAAAATGCTGGTTGCGATGATTGATGATGTTCGAGTTGCATTGATTAAACTGGCAGAACGAACGTGCGCCATTCGAGCAATTAAAGAAGCACCAGAAAAAAAACGTCGCCGCCTCGCACAAGAAATATTCGATATCTATGCACCTTTAGCCCACCGCCTGGGCATAGGGCACATCAAGTGGGAGCTTGAAGATTTATCTTTTCGATATTTGCAGCCTGATGCCTATAAGAAAATCGCAACTTTATTGGATGAGAAGCGAATAGATCGTCAGCGCTTTATTGAAGAGGTGGTAGACTCATTGCAAAAAGCAATGAAACAGGCGGAGATTCGAGCTCAGGTTTACGGGCGAGCAAAACACATTTACAGCATTTGGCGAAAAATGCGGCGTAAGAACATCGATTTCAGCCAGGTATACGATGTTCGCGCTGTGCGTATCATGGTCGATGAAGTCAAAGATTGCTATGCCGCTTTGGGTATCGTGCACTCTTTGTGGCGGCATATCCCCAACGAATTTGATGACTATATTGCGAACCCAAAAGCCAACGGGTATCAGTCACTGCACACGGCCGTTTCAGGACCAGAAGGCAAGGTGTTAGAAGTGCAAATCCGTACCCATGCGATGCACGAAGAAGCAGAACTGGGCGTTTGCGCTCATTGGGTCTACAAAGGTACGGATACCCAGGCGAAAGATCGTGGTTACGAGCAGAAAATTGCTTGGCTACGGCAAGTGCTCGAGTGGCATGAAGAACTGGGTGATGGCGATTCTGTGGTAGGTGAGTTGCAAGAAGAGGTGGCTCAAGACCGGGTGTATTTATTCACGCCGCGTGGTGATGTCGTCGATCTTCAGCCCGGTTCTACGCCGGTAGATTTCGCTTATCGATTGCATACAGAGGTGGGTCACCGTTGTCGTGGTGCAAAGGTTGGTGGTCGTATCGTTCCTCTGACTTATCGATTGAAAACCGGCGAGCAAGTTGAAATCTTAACGACGAAAGAATCTAAACCCAGCCGAGATTGGTTGAACAGTGACAGTGGTTACGTCAAAACTTCCAGAGCGCGCGCAAAAATCACTCATTGGTTTAAAACTCAAGCGCGTGATGAAAATATCGTTGAAGGGCGTAACGTATTATTGCCTGAATTACAGCGCTTGGCATTAGACGATATTAATCTCGATGAGTTAGCGAAGCAGTTGAATTATCGTGCAGAAGAGGATATTTGTGCTGCCATTGGTGCTGGTGATTTGCGTATTGGCCAGGTGATCACGGCTGCTCAAAAGCAGGTTGAGCCTGAAGAAGAACGCTCACCCTTATTAGACCTTCCAAAGACGGCTCAAAAACCGGTACAGCACCCTGATGACATCGAAATACAAGGAGTAGGGAACCTATTGACGCAAATTGCGAATTGCTGTCAACCGGTGCCTGGTGATGAGATTGTGGGGTACGTTACTGTGGGTCGAGGGGTATCCATTCATCGGCAAGACTGCCGTAACTTATTGCAATTACGTAGCGAACAACCTGGTCGAATCATGGAAGTGCATTGGGGCGGTGGTGAGAAACGCCATCATACATACCCAGTGGAAGTGCGCATTAAAGCCTATGACCGTAAAGGGCTTTTAAGGGACATAACCATTGTGCTAGCCAATGACGGCGTCAACGTAACTGCTATGACAACCTTAACGAACAAAGAAGATTTGCTGGCGGATATCGTTTTAACGGTTGAAATTGAAGACCTGAATATGCTGTCGCGCGCATTGAATAAAATCAATCAATTACCCAACGTGGTTGAAGCACGTCGTCACCGTGCGGTCCAGTCTCATTCATCGTCGGACTCATCAACCCATCATTAAATGTGAGACACTTTATTTAATCGAGTGATGGGTGGGATTTAGACCGTTAAAATGAATGCTAGATTCATTTCAAATAAAGCAAAGTAATATGAAGACATCAGAAGAGGCCTTGCTTCTCAATAACGTCAGTCAATTAGTAACGTTAATGCGCAGATTGAGAGACCCACAAACGGGTTGCCCCTGGGATCAACAACAAACGTTCGAAAGCATTGCTCCCCATACTCTGTCGGAAGTCTATGAAGTCGTTGATGCGATATTAACGGGTGATAAAGGGCATTTATGTGAAGAGTTGGGCGATCTCTTTTTTCAAATTCTTTTCTATTCTCAAATGGCAAGTGAAGAAAACGCCTTTACTTTAAACGATGTGTTAGAGCAGTTGCTCAGTAAAATGTTGCGACGACACCCACATGTTTTTCCAAATGGCACTTTAGCAAGTGAGCGTCTTCCTGGCGAAGTTGCTTTACCCGACTGGGAGCAGATAAAACGGGATGAAGCGAACCTGATGCCTCATAAGCGAGTCACTACACCTGACTTTTTGCTCAATAAAGTGCCCACCTCTACACCGCCGTTACAGCAGGCACTTGAACTACAAAAAGCAGCCAGCAAGGTTGGATTCGATTGGCCTGATGCGATTTCTGCCTTAGAGAAAATAAACGAAGAAGTGAATGAAGTGGAGCAGGAGTTGACTCAAGAGTCTCTTGCTCAGGAGGCGATAGAAGAGGAATTGGGTGATTTACTCTTTGCTGTAACGAATGTGATCCGAAAAGTAGGGGCTAACCCAGACGTATGCTTAACGAAAGCCAATCAGAAGTTTCGGCGTCGGTTTGCTTGTATGGAATCGCATGCAAAAGCGAATCAGACCCAATTGGATCAGATGGAGTTGGATGAGCAAGAAGCCTTGTGGCTGAAAGCCAAAGAGCTTGGTCACTAACGACAGCGGTTTTTTTAGCAGAATAAGGAAAGGAAACAGCCGTGTAACGACTGTTTCCAAGGTGCATGATTACAGCTTATCTGAGTTTTCAGAAAGATAGCGAGCTACACCTTCAGGGCTTGCTTGCATGCCTTTAGAACCTTTGTTCCAGCCAGCAGGGCATACTTCACCGTGCTCTTGGTGGAATTGTAATGCTTCAACCAGACGAATCAGCTCGTCCATATTGCGGCCAAGTGGTAAGTCATTGATGATTTGTGAGCGAACGGTACCTTCTTGGTCAATCAAGAAAGCGCCACGGTAAGCCACACCGCCTTCCGATTCAACGTCGTAAGCTTTCGCGATGTCGTGTTTAATATCAGCCGCTAAGGTGTACTTAACAGGGCCGATGCCTCCTTCGCTGATTGGGGTGTTACGCCATGCGTTGTGCGTGAAATGTGAGTCAATGGATACGCCAATAACTTCAACCCCGAGGTCTTTAAATTGCTCCATACGGTGATCTAAAGCGATTAGCTCAGATGGGCATACGAAAGTGAAATCCAGCGGGTAGAAGAAGACCAATCCGTACTTGCCCTTGATGGCTTCAGACAGCGTGAATGTCTCAGCGATGGTTCCATCTGCGAGAACGGCTGGTACGGTAAAATCAGGGGCTTTTTTGCCGACTAATACGCTCATTGTTTAACTCCACGTGTAGATGAGGATGTCCCCGTCGGAGGCAACTCCTTGGGGTGCTCTCAAGTCAGTGCCATGATCTTCGAAAGAGAGGGCACAAAATCAACCCATTATGATACACATCTGAGTAAGAATATCCTATGGGCGCACTCGGATATTCCCTATAAAAGTGGTTACTGATGAGAGAGGTGTCGATCAACTCCAATCAATCTGGTGAAGCCTGTGGTCAGCGATGTAGTAGATCTGTGCGCCAGGGTCCACGGTGGTATCTAAGCTCGGGTTTATTTGCAATTGTTTTCCATACCGAATGCCTATGACCAACGCATCGTAACGTTCTTTTAAACGCTTAAAGACTTTATCAAAAGTGCAAGAGGGTAGGTCCACGGGATAGCTGACTGAAAATTGGGTCATGCCATGGTCAGCGGATAGCAGTTGATGATGCAAAGCACTTGAGCCAGGGTCCATGGCTGATTTAACCATAAGCTCAACGGCTACCGCTGGAGTGCATTCAGCTCGTGGACAATGCAGTTTAAGCAGGTTGCTGAGTTGCTCTCCTGTAAAATAGGCGATCAAGTGTGCGTCCACATTGGCTTTGGCGCAATACAGAGCCAGTGTGAAATTGGTGTCATCTTTGGGGGTGTCGATGATGATCGTGGACGCTTGCTCAATCCTCGCGCGAGCCAGCTCTTTGGGTTGTGCAAAGCTTTCGATTTTCACGAATCCAATGCGGTCCGGCATCGGATTCGTAATGGGTTCATCGACGCAGAGTACAATGGGTCGCTGGCGGTTGTGCTCGGCTTCATGGAGAAGTAAATCCAACAGATGCAGTGTACGCTGTTTTTGCCAGCCAATGACCAATATATGATCTTTCATGCGAATTACCTTGAGACCTAATAACCCTTTTTGCCAGTGCTGGGTCATCGCCGCAGCTATCCGGCCTATTGTCATTGCAAATAAACCCAGTCCGCAAGGGATGACAAAGAAAGCGGTGAAGAGTTTCCCTGCATTAGTCCCAGGAGAAATGTCCCCAAAACCGACCGTTGAAGCTGTGACCAAAAGCCAGTAAGGAAACTCTGGCCATTGGGTGATGGCCTCTTCCCCTGCTAAAGCAAGACCTAGCCAAGACACAACAATGTAAAGTAAAACAGCCATTGCCGCTCCTCGAGCAGAGATATGCAAGAGGTGCTTAGATGTGTAGTAACGAAACTTACCCATCATATCCATAGTTGGATGGCCTTTTTGGTAGATGATTGTCTACCCCGTGTGTCTGAAGCACGTTTATACAATTGTGCTAGGGGTATCTCCATTATATGTTGATGGATCGTCCCCCATCTACTCGAATGTTTTGCCCTGTGACGTATTCCGATTGAGTGACAAATAAAACAGTACGGGCGATGTCCAATGGCGTCCCTGTTCTTTTTAAAGCGGTTTTATCGAGAACAGTGGCTTGATGGTCTGGGCTGTCTTGGTGTTCTGGCCACAAAATAGCACCAGGTGAAACTGCATTCACACGAATGTCAGGTCCTAGCTCTTGAGCGAGCGCTTGAGTCATCATCAGGGCCGAGGATTTTGAAGCACTGTAAATGGAATGTTTTTCTAAAGGGCGGTCGCCATAAACATCACCTAAAAAGACAATTTTCCCCCGGCTTTCTTGCAACAAAGGGAGAAGTGATTGTGTAAGGAAATAAGGCCCTTTTACATTGGAATCCATTATTTGATCCCAATGGTCTTCGGTTGCATCTTCAATGGGCGTTGGGTAAAAAGCTGAAGCATTATGGATCAAAACATCCAAGCTTCCGGTTTGTTCTTTGACTGCACGATATATTTGAGCACGACCCTCTGTTTCAGCAATATCGCCCTGGACAAGAGCGGCTGAATTCAGTCTTTGTTGATTTAACTCTTCCATAAGGTGTTCTGCTTGTGCAACTTTTGATCTGCAATGCAGCAACACAAAATAGCCTGCGTCATGAAAAGCACGAGCAATGCAGGCGCCTATGCGTTGCGCAGACCCAGTAACCAATACAACCGGTTCCATAAGGTTTTATTGCTCCCAGGTTAAACGTAATTGGTGAATGGCGTCACGCCTTGCCACTTGAATGGCGCTGCCTATTTCTTTTCCGCGAATGCCCTGATCGACAAAGGGTTTGGCCTGTATTTTCTCTGCAACTTTATGTGCGGCTCGCATGAATCGAGCTTGAGGGTAGGGGGCTTCTTCAAACCCAGGGCGTCCACGGCTATCGGCTTCGCAAGCCAATAAAAAAGGTTCAAGATTCGTTGGAGTACGAAAAACATCTAGAGCTTCAAGTGTCAATAAGACTCGATCAGCATTCGATTCCAACGCTTGATGGCAGGCAGTATGCCAGCGGCAAGTTTTATTTGCCACCGCTCGGAACTTATTCGGTACTTTAAAGCGCTCACAAAGCGTATTCAGCGGAACCAACCCTTTTTCGTCATGTTCAGGGTGCTTTGGCCATAAAGCTTCAGGGGTTAAGGCTTTACCTAAGTCGTGCGTTAACGCCGCAAACCGAACTTCGGGAGCGTTGGATAGACGCGTTGCTTGTTCTAATACCATGAAGGTATGGATGCCTGTATCAATCTCAGGATGGTGCTTGGGATCTTGTGGGACGCCAAACAAAGCATGAATCTCTGGGAATAAAGCTTCAAGCGCGTTCGCGGATTGTAAGGCAGAAAAATAGGCGACAGGGCTATTCTCGGACAGAGCCTTTTGAGTTTCCTGCCATACGCGTTCTGGTGTTAGGCTTTCAAGTTCACCTGAAGCGGATATGTCTTGCATCAAGGCAAGGGTTTCGTCTGCGATACGAAAGCCATAGTGATGAAACCGAGCTAAGAATCGAGCGACTCTTAACACCCTTAACGGATCTTCAACAAAAGCATCGGATACATGGCGTAAAATTTTATTATTGAGATCTGCCTGACCATTAAAGGGATCGATCAGTTTCCCTTCAGGTGTCATCGCCATGGCATTAATGGTTAAATCTCTTCGATTGAGGTCGTCTTCTAATCGAACGTCTGGCGAGAAAAAACACTCAAACCCTTTGTAGCCTTGTCCCTTTTTACGTTCGGTACGAGCAAGAGCGTATTCTTCTTTGGTTTCAGGGTGTAGAAATACGGGGAAGTCCGCCCCAACGGCTTGATAGCCTAATTCTAAAAGGGCTTCAGGTGTGGTACCCGTAATGACCCAATCCACATCTTTTTGAGGAATACCCAGGAGTAAATCACGAACGGCACCCCCCACTTTATATATCTGCATTACTAGGACCTCCAAAAAAGACATCCTAGTGGGCGATTAGGCAGGCTTCAAGATTCAAGTGGTCTTTTAAGACGTTCTATTAAAACCCAAAGCCTAATCTTACAGAAAATCCAAACTCTTTTTGGCGATTTGCTGGGTTTACGAGTGCTGCGAAATCAAAGAAGGGGGTGAGTCCAAACCCTACGGAGACCACATTTTGACCCGCTTTCGCGATATTAGCTCGATAGCCAGCTCTTAAATGCAGTAAATCCCAAAAATCGACTTCCCCACCAAAGGCAAGGTATTGCGTGCGACTTTCAGCGCCCACCGGCTGATTTCGATTTAAGTCGACATCCGCTGTAAAACGATACCAGCTGCGCAAATAAGCAAATCCCGCTCTGAAGCTGGGTGAAAGCCGCACTTTAAAGTTTCTTTCTGACTCAAACTCTCTAGGGATTAAATCATGAATGGTTAAACCCAAGACGAATTCGTTATCCAACCCGAAAGTGGTGATCCCGCCAACGTCTACATTGACGGCAGCATAGGTTTCCTCGGTATCCCGAACATCATCAATATCAAAATCTTTTGACGACTCTAAATCGTAGACGTAGTCAAAGATGCTGATCATTTGATATTTTGGGGTAACACCAATGTGATAATTTCTGCCGTATATCTCTACCGGTTTGGATAGAGTTAGGCCTATTTCACCAATTCCCACTCCAATAGCTCGAACGCTAGAGGTTAAATCTGGGTCTTCGGCACCTGGCGCCAATTCACCGTTTTGGAAAATGATGGTGTCGCCATCGTTAGTGTTAGCGGTACTTGAACCGCCATAATTAAAGTTACCAATCGCATCGACCTCAGTGGTTAAAGCAGGCACGGCATTGTTTAAGTCATTAATTTCAGTGGGTGTGCAGGATGTTGTAAGAGCGCAATTAAGATCATTCGAGAAACTGGTGGCTGAACTGGACGTGGCACTTAATTGATCAGAGTAAGCAGTCATAGCATTTAAATATTCACTCAATAAATTAATGTCTTCATCGGTAATCGTTAATCGCCCAGTGACGAAAGCTCGGCCATTGATTGAAAGCCCGATGGCCAGCGTTTCGTCAGGGAATAAGGTTAAAACCCCGACTTCGACTAAACCTCTAATGCGATTGTTATCTAAAGTTGAAAATGAATTGATGACCTCTCCACCTGTCGAATTTATTGAATTGACGGCTTGACTGACGTTGGTAACACTTCCGTTTAGATTGTTCACACTGGTTTGGAATGCGTTAATGGTTGCCACAGGGGCGCTTGCTGGGTTGGTTGTGAGATTTGTTAAGTTGGTCTCTAGAGTGGTTGCAAGCCCTTCAACGGTATCTGCTTGAGACTCGATGACTTTAAGATCGTCTTCGAATGATTTAACAATATCGTCATCGGTTAAATCTTTAATGGTGTCATACGATTCATCTTCATCAGACACAATCGCACCGACTTGAAGGCTGAATATAAAGTCATCACTGGCGGTGGATTGGAAAGAAAGTAATGCGGGGTTATAAAAAGGCCCAGAAGATAAGCGGCCACCGGCAGCACCCGTACCGCCCATGCCAAGGGACACGGGATCTGTAGTAAGAAAAGGAACCGCCATGGTGGTTAATGGAAACCAAACGATGGCAATGCCAAGACAAGAGCGTTTAAGCATGGGGCACCCTCTTCCTTGATGGCTAACCACTGAATTATGTGAACGACAAATTTAAGGATTTGTCGACAAAGCTTAGTCCAGGCAACTACCACTCGACAAAATAATGGCGAGATTAAGCAATTTCATAAAAGAATTTGTATTGATTTTGAGACAAAGAGGTGATGCGTCATCTTTACCATTTAACGACCAAATCGCCTCGCTGTACTCCATAGCGACCAACATCGTTGAAGTCGTCTAATTCGGCAATGCTGTAATTGGGTTGCACCTGTTTGATGGTGGCTTGGATATAGGTGCGTTTTAGTTCCGTTAGAGCTTCAAGCTGAAGGCCAAATTGGGTGGTTTTCCGAACCAATGTGAGCTTGTCTCCTGGTCTTAATCCTGACGCGGTCCCAGCGGCGACTCGAATGACGTGTTGTTGGGCATCGATCACATGTGCCATGTAGGGTTCACATTGGATGGCTTGAATCATCTTATCCGTTGCTTGTTTGAAAAGATGATCAATCATTTGGCCATAGTCAGAATCCCAAAATTCGCTCGAACCCATACGCACTTGACGATGACGATTAAAGTGCCAGCTACTGACGTCTCGAAGATGAGATTTATGCAACAAACTCCCGGTGACACCATCATGGACAAAAAGCTGCATATCGAATATCCGGTCGCTGTTCAGTCCCATCCAAGATTGGGGGCTGATCATCCCCATGGAACGGACCACCGCTGAAACCACAAACTGGGTTCCCAAAAATTTAGCAATGCCAATATTGTCGGTTAAAGGCACTTGGTTTGGCAGTGATCGAGGTGCTTGACCTAAGCTGGTGTATAGTTTGGCTTCGTTCACATTGAATGCGACGACTTTGTTGCTGTGGTTCATTGTCTGGGTTAATCGATTTCCAAGGACTGAGCTGGCATTGCGTAACTGCCCAACCGTGAGATCCTTCGGGTGTTCAATGCCAACCTCAGCGACAGCAAAGGTACGTTGATATTGTGACTTTGGGTTGTCTGAACAACCTTGTGACTGTTCAAGCTGCACTTTTGCAGTAATGCGAAGCTGATGGTCTTCAACCTCTTCTTCTAGAATGCGAACATTTTGTACCTGCGCTTGAGTGCTCAGCTCAATATCATCTTCGGTCAAAAGCCCTTGTTCATACCGCTGAGTTGACCGAATGCTGGCTCCGACTTGTAAAGCAGCATTTCGAATAGCGTCCTCTAAAGCCTTTTCTCTTGCTAAGCCAACGTTACCTTTGACAATAGGAGCCACCCCTTTAGCAACGACATCAACAGCTTGAACTTGAAAAGAAAAACCAAAAAGCATCAAACAACATGAGACTAAATGGCGTAAAGCGGGGAATCCAGCACTCGTGCCAGTCGATGGTTTCGACAATGTAAACCTTTTGATTTGAACACAAAGCATGGGTAACCAAATTCGCATGATAGGTTCATTATCATAGTAGACTAGGTAATCAGGGAAAGATCATGGTCAGAACATTCCGTGACCAAGGAAAGCGAAGGGTGGATTCAAGCACCATTCGCTTATCACAGGGTAGTCGTTCGAGTGGTTAGTTTACGTAGTACGAACTGGTACTTGGGGTGGCGCCCTGGCTGGATATCCGGGCGCGTTCGTCATCCATATTACGGTCGGTGTTACTTCCTTGCAGAATGTGAGATTGACAGTCAACATTGAAGCGGCCGTTTTGAGCGGTTTTGATACAATTTCTAAATCCAGAGTCGATTACCATTTCTAAAATGGTTTCAACACTTCCATCTGCCATAACTTCTGCTGAAACCACCCTGGCGCCGTGTATGAAAGCGTCTATAGCGGTTTTAAAGCCATCGTTCTTGGCGACCATGTCTCGTATAGTGGTGTTACCACGGAGTGACATGCCATACACTCGTTCCGCCATTGATCGGTACGCATCCAATCGTGATGCTCTAATGGCCATCAGACGTTTTTGCGCTTTGCTCAAGTGCTTTGATGATTCAGGATAAGCTCCATATCCTACAGAACGAAGGATGAGGGGAGCCACGGGATCCGCTTTCTGAGGAACGGATTGGAAGCCTTGATTATTCCCGGAGTTTTGGGTGTTCGAGCACCCTCCAAGGATGAATGCCATAAGCAACAAGAGAGTTGCTTTGGTGCCACAGGCACGCCCGGATCGAATTAGCATGATGATCTCCCACTGCCGACTTCGAGTCATTTGCTTTATCGGCCTTAACCTTAAGGGGTTTAGCAAGTTGGCGCGAAGGAGTGACACTACTTAAAAGAGAGTATCCATCGCAGGCTTCCTTGCGCTGCGCGAAAGCGGGCAGGCCGTTAACAAATAGGGTAGACGATTCCTAGTAAGCATGATCCATTCGATAGACTTAAGGGTGGGCGTTATGCGTCATCTGAGTTTGAAAATCGGGGTAACAACTGAGCTTTACCACTCCTTGGTTGGTATCGGATATATGTTTTAAATTATGTCGATTTGCATGCGAATGTAATCTCAAAACTCTTTGGCGTACTCGCCCTACTACGCCCCCCTTAATTGCCAACGTAAAGACTTTTGAGAAGCCACTTAAAAAACGCTTTACTTACATCAAGTTTCAGGTATAAAGACCGCCCTTTATTTGCTCTGAGTGCAGACATAAGACCCCTCACTCAATTCGTTTAGCAGGCAGCTCAGATGAATATTTGCTTTTTAATGTATCCATGGGAACGTATTGATCCTGAAACGGATACCACCTTAAGGTTGATTCATGAGTGTGTCCGCCGTGGTCATCGAGTTGCCGTGACGACCCCTGGCAGCTTAACCATGCGAGAGACCTTGGTCTTTGGTTTTTGCAACCTGATTCAATTGAAGAAAAAGCTGCCTGATAATCCCCAGCACTTTTATCGCCATGTTGAATTTAAAAGAGCAAAACTGCCTATGGCGGGATTTGACTGCATCTTTATGCGTGCGAACCCTCCGTTGGATGTACTGGCGCTCAACTTCCTCGATTCTGTTCGCGAGCAAGTGTTCATCATGAATGATGTCGACGGAATGAGGGTCGCCAATAATAAACTTTACACCGCAGCGTTGGCTGATCCTGCAGGGCAGTATATTCCTAAAACACACGTCTCCAAAAATAAGGAATATTTACAAAGCGTACTGGCTGAAAGTGCGACCGATACCATGATTTTAAAGCCTTTAACGGGGTATGGTGGTCATGGGGTGATACTCATTGAAAAACGAGCCCATCAAAATTTTCGATCACTGTTGGATTTTTATATCGGTGAAGGTGAAGGCAGTCATTATGTCATTTTGCAGGAATACGTAGAAGGTGCAGAAAAAGGGGACGTACGTATCCTAATGCTCAACGGTGAACCCATCGGCGCAATGCGAAGAGTTCCTTCACCCGGTGATATACGCTCTAATATTCATGCGGGTGGGCGCGTTGAAAAACACCAATTGACAGCCTCTCAGAAACAACTGTGCCGAGCCATTGGTCCTAAATTGGTACGTGATGGTTTGTATTTTGTTGGGATTGATGTCATTGGGGATAAATTAATTGAAGTGAATGTATTAAGCCCTGGTGGCATTACGCGTATTAACAAGCTCAATCGAGCGCGCTTGCAGAGCAATGTGATTGATTTTATAGAGCAAGTGGTCAATGCTCGAGAAATTTTAGTCGAACGGAAACAAAGTTTCAGACAGGTGCTGGCTGATGTTGATCCTAAGTGAAGCTCAGGTTCTAGAACACATAGAGCATCTGGAGCCTTTTGAAGGCTTTGTTGAACATACAGGAATGTACATAAAAGTTGATCAGTACGTTTCTTATATTGCCACCGCCATACATGCAGGCAGTAAACTCAGAGAGGCATTAAAAACTTACTGCTTGTTAGACGAGAGTGAGCGTTATTACGAAGAAGATCCGGGTACAGAGACCTTTATTTCTGAATGCCCAATCCAAGTGGTCGGGATGGACTCTCGATACGAATATGATCTCAATCGACCGATTGCCCGTGCGGTTTATCAGGTCGCTTGGGGTAAGCAGGTTTGGAAGCAAGCATTATCGAAAAAACAAAAAGACGTGAGCTGGGATAAACACCGTACTTGGTATCGTCTATTTGAAGCGTTAGTGTTAAAGATAGAGTCTTTGTTTGGTGCTTGTTTGATCTTTGATGTGCATTCCTATAACCATCAGCGTATCCCAGGAGAGCCACCCAGTGTCAATTTGGGAACGGAACAAATTGATTTAGAACGCTGGGGGAGTACGGTTTCACGATTCGAAAAATCACTTAAACAATCCTTAGCTAATACAGAACATCGGGTCGCTAGGAATGAAGTTTTTCAAGGAATGGGGTATCTGATTACGCATATCAATTCGCACTTTACTCAGGTGCTCGTCATTCCGGCTGAAATCAAAAAATTCTATATGGATGAAAATAAAGGCGAGCTTTATCCTCAAGAAATGGAATTTGTGCGCACTGCTCTTGGGCAATCTATAAATCTAACCGCGCAATACTTTGAAAAACAGCACGTTAAAAAAAGAAAGAAAAGCATACAGAAAAACAAGTTGCAGCCAAGTAAAACGCATGATCTTATTTCCTTGGACGCAAAGTTGTATCAGCTTGCTAAAGGTATTAATACCTTGCAAGCAGTGGCGCCATTGAATTTGCAGTCTGAGAAACAAAAGTTTCTTAAAAAAGAAGGTCGTTACAGCCCTAATTTTATTTATAAATCTTTGGATATTGATCCCTACTGGTTTCGTGAACAGCTCTATCGATTGCCTATTCATCAAATTGAACATGCTGTTCTTAGAGGTATGTATCGTGATGTTGTCGATATGCTGGCAACAAAAATTGACTTGTTGACATCCATTGGTACTGACCGGTTTCTTTATAATTCTCTGAGGTACTATGGTGAGCCTAAAGAAATTGATTTAAAAAATGCGCGATTTCTTGTTCAAGCACCGCCATTGCCCAGTGAGAAATTGCCGCAAGATTACGTCGATGCAAAAGCAGCAGTTGAGTACTTTGTTGAAAAGTCTGAAGAATGGGGATATCAATGCCAAGTGAGCATTGGTCGAAAAATGGTTGCTAAAGCGCTAGTCAATCATGGAAATAATGCATTGATGGTCAATCAACACAGCCAATTTACTCAATCAGAGTTAAGAGCACTGGCTCACCACGAGCTTGGAGTGCACATGGTGACGACACTCAACGCGAAACGACAACCGCTAAAGTTATTTGAGTTAGGTTTGCCAGGTAATACAAAAACACAAGAAGGCCTAGCCATTTTAATGGAAGATTTATCTGGGAATTTAACGCTGTCTCGATTGAAAACCTTAGCATTGCGTGTGCTAGCGGTTCATACCATGATTCAACATAATGATTTTCAAAAAACCTTTGCCTTACTTAAAGAGAAGTATGGAGTTAAAGCTGAATCTGCTTTTGATATATGCATTCGTGTTCATCGCGGGGGGGGCTTTACGAAAGATTTCCTCTATCTAAGTGGGTTAAGAGATGCATTAAAATTGCACAAAGATTCAACCTTAGTTCCTTTGCTTGTAGGAAAAACAGGCTTTGATTACTTGCAAGGGATTGAACAATTAATCCAAGAAGGCGTATTGAACGCTCCCAGTTGGGTTTCTCCTGCTTTGTTAGATAGCTCTCCTCGAAATCAGGTGCTTGATTATTTAGTGAGCGCCATTCGATAACTGCAATACGCCCTTTACCTATGGGCGTGTCCATGCTTGAGGGTGATCCATTTTAGATCTGGCTTTTGATTTCTCTTGCATTATCTTGTCTTGGGTAGCATCTAAAGCAGGTTTGTGGCACTCTCGCCTTGCCTGGCACCCATACAAAAGACATGGGATTCTTGACATGAGGTGTCAAATTTTCTTGTTTGCTTGAGCAATCATTGAAGTGGAAGAGAATACCATGCTGCGTAAAGTCTTTCTTATCAGTATGCTGTTGTTTGCAACAAGCTCAGCGTTCGCTGCCCCCCGATTTCGTTTAGTCACTGAAAATTTTCCTCCTTATAATTTTAGTAAAGATGGCAAGCCTTTTGAGCACGATGCATCAAATATCACAGGAATTTGCACTGAAATTGTGCAAGAAATGTTCGCTCGAAGTGAATACCCCTATAGCATGAAACTACGCGGCTGGAAGCATGCGTATAACTATACGCTTAGAAAATCCAATCGAGCGGTATTTGGCACTTCCAGAATTGAAGAACGTGAGGCGCTTTTCAAATGGGTTGGGCCTTTGATTCAAAATGACTGGGTATTGTTTGCACGAAGTAATTTTAAGGACAAAATTAAAACGGAAGAAGATTTAAAAAAGTATAAAATTGGGGCTTACAAAGGTGATGTTAGGGCCCAATATTTAAAAAGTAAAGGCTTTAACATTTCTGAACTGTCAAATGATCACTTAAATCCTAAGCGGCTCCAAGATGGATTGATTGATTTATGGGTATCCGGAGGATACTCAGGCCCCTATTATGCTAAAGAGGCTGGTGTGAAAGACATAAAAGCGGTTTATACCTTGAAAAAAGTGCCATTGTATCTTGCTGTGAATGTCAATACGGATGATGAGTATGTTCAAGGCCTTCAATCAATACTCGAAAAAATGCATTCAGAGGGGTTCGTTGATCAAGTATTAAACAAATACAAATAGCAGTAGAAGGTTAAATCTAAACAGGTTGGGGGCTCTCTAACCTGTATAAGAACTGCAAAATAAAGTAAAACTTTCTTATGGAAACTGATTGAAAAGTGAACTCTGAGCACGTCGCTTTTCAATAATACCCTACGTTTCCTTCTTCTTTCTCAGCCAGAAGTTGATTGACCTAGGGTACTTAGCGTTTGATAATGTACCTCAATTGGGCCTCATTGTTGTGGTTATTGGTAAGGCTAATATAGCAATATACCCCTTTTAAGTAAGGGATGTTTGGATATCAACGCTATAGATCATACTGGTAATCGAATGAATGCACTAAACTGAGCTTTTTATTTATTCTCTGGTCATCATCGTCAACCATAAAATAATTTCACTTTTTTATTTCAAGTCGGCTTACGTATGAATAAATTATTAGAACTAGAAGCAAATCAAGCGCGTTATCATTGTAAAATCAGCGGTGAAACAGCCGATTTACGCGTTTTAAATGGTAATGGTCAAGAAGCGTTACACGAATGTTATCAATATCATGTAAACTTGGTTACCAGAGATCAGGGTATTAATGCAAAATCTTGGATACAGAAAACGGCTTCGTTAGCTTTTCAGAATCGCAAAGGCGATCCACGATATTTGCATGGCATCATTGTGGATGTAAATCAAGAGGCTGCGAAAGGCGAATTCCAACTGTATCAGATTACGGTGGAGCCACGCCTATCTTTACTTAAATTCCGAAAAGGCTATCGTATTTTCCAAGACAAAACCGTTAGTGATATTGTGAAACTGGTATTTAAAGATGCGGGTATTCTTGACAATGAATTTGAGTTTCATTTAACGAAGCCAGAGTCACCTCTAGAGTATAAGGTTCAATACGGTGAAACGGAATTAGCCTTCGTTGAACGTATTCTTGCTAAAGCAGGCATCAAATATCACTTTAAACATACTAAAACCGCTACAAAGATTATATTCACAGACAGCTCTGCGGGAATAACAGCGATTCCTGCATTGGAATATCGGGTAAGAACGGGGAATCGTTCAGATAAAGAAGTGCTTTACAGCGCAACAGTGAAAGACGACACGGTCATTACTGGTGCAAGAACAACCGATTATGACTTTTTAAAGCCTAGAGTAAAAATCCATGGTACGAATCAGCAAGATGACCCTGAATTGAAAGGGTATTTCATGGATTATCAGTACCCTGGAACAGCGACGACAGTTGATGAAGCCGAAAAGGAAAGTGCTCGTAGAGTTGATGTGCATAGAAGCAAGCAAATGATGTTAATGGGGAAAACGGATGCGCCTAGCCTCTATACGGGTTCACACCTTCCAATTAAAATGCACCCCCATAAGCCTCTGAATATTGACTGGCTAATTGTTAGTCTTGAGATCAACTTTAACCAACCCAGCGTTTTGGAGGAATATGATGGTTCATCGACTTCACCTGAATTCATAACTCGTTTTGATGCTGTGCCTGCAACTGTCGCATGGAAGCCTAGTGCAGCCTCTCCCCCGAGAGCTTATGAAGATACGGTCATTGTAACAGGGCCTAAGGGTGAAGAAATCTATTGTGATGAGCATGGAAGAGTCAAGGTTCAGTTTTTTTGGGATTTAGAAGCCCAAGCGAATGAAAAGACCTCTTGCTATATTCGTCCGACCCAAGTGTGGGCGGGTGATGCTTATGGCCAAATGATGATCCCAAGGGTTGGCCAAGAAATGCTAGTGACTTATATAGCAGGTGATCCCGACCGTCCTATACTGTCTGGCGGGCTGTATCACAAAGAAAATGTGATGCCATATAAAACGCCAGAACACAAAACCAGAACCACACTTAAATCCTCAACATACCCTGAAGGAAAAGGGTTTAATGAGTTACGCTTTGAAGACAAAGAAGGTCAGGAGCAAATCTTTCTTCACGCATCGAAAGATATGGACACGCTCATTGAAAACGATCAGCGTGTTCAGGTAAAAAGAGATGCTAATCTTATCGTGGAAAACAACCAGTTTGTTAGTGTAAAAAACGAACAGCATACAACGGTTAAAAACAGTTTTACAACGATCAAAGCCGATAAACATGTCTCTATCAAAGGCAATCATCATAATAAAATTGAGAATAAAGATGTATTACAAGCCGGTAAAGAGATTCATTTGAAAGCAGGGAAAAAGATCGTACTGGATTGTGACACAGATATTAGTTTGAAGGTAAGTGGGCAGTTTATCAAACTAGATGCATCTGGAGTCTTCTTGCAAGGGTCGAGTATCATGGTCAATAACGGTGGTGCGCCTGGTGAAGGATCCGGTGCATCTCCAGAGGCTGCGAAACCAGCAGATCCTGCCAAGCCCGATGGGCTAGGCTAAAAACCTTTAGGAGAAATGTGACAGTGAAAACCATTTTGTACAGTATTACCCTAAGCGTGTTGACCGCTTCTTCGTTGGGCTATGCAGCCAGTTGTGGAACTCAGGTAAAGCCTTGCGAAGAATTTGCGACAGTTGTAGGGGCTGGTTTTGCTGGTACAGCTGCTGCTTATGAATTGAATCAAGCAGGTATTGAAGCGCACTTGTATGAAGCCCGTGATCGAGTAGGAGGGCGGGTTTATTCAAAAAAGAAACATGGCATTGGTTTAGAAGAAGGTGCCCTCTTTATCGATTCAGATCATGAGTATGTTTTTAAATATATGGATATTGCAAAGCTCCATAAATTGGATAAGTGGGAACCTAAGCGTAAAGGTTATGAGGTCGTTACGACTTATATGCTTAACGGAAAACCGATCACTCGCGAAGTCTTTTATGATTATTTTCGCCCTATAATTGAGTTTCTAGGTAAAGAGCCCTACAGCGATAAAGAGTTAAACAATATGACGTATTCACAATTGGTGTATTCAGTACCCAAAGTGAAAAAGTCATTAAAAGACGAATTTTTAGCCTATGCCGATCAAATGATTGCGTCTGAATATGGAGAAAGCCCAGCAGACGTCAATGCAACCATTTTTTATGACATGATGGTGTGGGAGCCAAAAAAACGCCTATTTGAGATTGATGGGCAGATTGGTGATGAACGCTATCGTGTGAAAGAAGGCAACCAAAGCATTGCATTGTATTTAGCTAAAAAACTGCCTAAAACAAATCTTCACCTGAATCAAGAACTTGAGAACGTTACAGAACAGCCTAATGGCCAATATCTGCTTCGTTTCCATAATGGAGATGATTATCGTTGGGTTAAGACACGTTACCTGGTGTTAGCTGCGCCGATTCATCTTTACCATAATGTAGAGTCAGATCAGAAAGAGCAGAAGGGAGCAATTAATCTGGATGTGAAAGGGCTACCCAAAAGTACTAAAGACGCTATTTCAAATATGGAATACGGCGCTAACCACAAACTGATGCTGTTTTTCAAAGGGGATGTTTGGCAGAACGATCAACAGAAAAAAGAATACTTGGAAATTGTTCACCCTTACTTTCATGCTTGGAATGGCGGAAAGGGTACGGATACTAAAAACCGTTCATTGGTAACGCTTTTTGTATCGGGTCGTGAAGCCAAAGCCCCTCTTAGCAAGGCTGATATGCAGGCAATGGCTTATCAGTTTATTGAAGGCGTACAGCCAATATTACCTAATGCCAATGTAAAGAACCTGATTGAAATTTATCCGGCAACGCACTGGCCTACTGCCCGTCTATCGGGTGGTAGCTATGCGGGCGCTTTTAAAAAAGGTGAAGTTGGTCAGTACGAGTACTGGATTGAGAACCCTAAGGTTGGCAATCTGATATTTGCAGGCTCTGAATGGAGCGAAGATTGGTATGGGTTCATGAATGGCGCTCTTGAGAGTGGTTATAAATCTGCACAGTACGTAATGAGCCAAATTAAGAAGACAAAACAACAGCAACAAGCAAAAGTGCATTAATCATTGCATTGGAACGGCGCCTAGCAGCGCCGTTCGTCTTTCATAATTTCCTCCTAGCTCAAATCTTGAGCAATCAAAATAAGTAGTCGATGAGTTTTCTGTATGCATCTTGATTTAGCCATTGTTGGAGCAGGTTTAGCTGGTTTATCAGCAGCTTATGAAGTTTCTGCTCATAAAAATGATTGTAATAAACACTCTTTAGGTATTTTTGAAGCACGGCAGCGAATAGGAGGCAAGGTTTTAACTCAACCTTATCAAGGTCATTGGTTAGAAGAAGGCGCTTTAGCCATTGATTCCTCGCATACAGAGCTATTAAGCCTGTTAACTACCCTAGGGTTAAATGTTGGGGATCGTTTACAGCCGACGCACATGCGGGAAGTACAAGCACGGGTTTACATGCTGCATAATGAAGAAATAAGTACTGCAGAATTAGAACAGTATTTTTCCCCTTGTTTTCAGTTTTAGCTTCTGTGGATTTTGACCCCGAGCAACTAAATCCATTCAGTTATGAAGCCTATATTAAAAACCTGCCAGGGATTTCAGATCGTATAAAAAGCGATTTCCTGGCTTTGTCGAAAACAATACTCTCCGCTGAATATGGCGTCGAATTAGATCAAATAAACGCCAATCACCTTTTTGAGATTCCAGGTTGTGATCATGCCCCAGCGCGTTGGTTGACTCGTGCCATCGGTGATCATCGCTATAGAGTCGAGGGTGGGAACCATCTCTTAGTTGAACGTTTATATGACAGTATTCCTGATGAATGTCTACATCTAGGGCATCAACTATTAGAGGTTAATCAAACATCATCTGGCTATGAATTGCTTTTCCAGGCATCAGGGCGACGGATAACCTATACAGCAGACCGGCTGATTTTAGCGACCCCCATTAATCTCTACGATTGGGAAGGCGATGAGTCACCTTATAGTGAAACCCGTATTCGACTTAACTTGAATGAGGGCGTTGAGAAGAAATGGCAGTCGAAAATTAAGCACACTCAAGTGGGGAGTAATCGAAAACTGTTTCTTCACTTTGATAAGCCCGTATGGTTGGATAAAAACCAGCAGCGTGAGGTGTTGTCGATTATTCATCCAGATTTTAGAGCCTGGAATGGTGGTCATCCTCAAGCGCTTTCTGAAGCGGGTTCTATCGTGACCTTATTCATATCCGCTCAACAAGCCGACGCTCATTGGAGCTTGGAAGCGAAGCAACGCTTTGCGAAACATTTTATTAACTCAGCGAGTCAAGTGTTACCCGAGCTTTCAGATGCAAAGTTACTCAATATGATTGAAGGCCATTATTGGGGAGCTGACCCTTACTCTCTGGGCTCCTATGGCGGTGTTGTAAAACCTGGCGAGTGGCGAGTTTCTGGGGCGTCAGAGAACCATTGTAGGGTGGGAAATATGATCTTTGCTGGATCGGAATGGCACAGCTGCTTGGATGGTTATATGGTGAGTGCTGTCGCTTCAGGAAAGCAAGCGGCAAAAGCGTTATTAGAAATAAACACCCTCGATTGAGGGTGTTTGGTCTTTGCTTAGAGTGTCGTGTGCAAATGGATAATGGGAACAAGCACTAAATAAAATAGTTCACTCCGATGGCACCCAATACTCCCAATACGATCGTATAGGGAAGCGCCATGATCACCATACGCCCATAAGACAAGCGAATTAATGGGGCTATGGCAGAGGTGAGTAAGAATAAGAAAGCGGCTTGTCCGTTGGGTGTTGCCACGCTAGGGAGGTTGGTGCCGGTGTTAATCGCGATGGCTAACAGCTCAAAATGTTCACGCGAAATAGCGCCCTGTTGAAGCGCGGCTTTGACTTCTGAAATGTAAACCGTTGCCACGAAAACATTATCACTGATCATAGAGAGCACTCCATTCGCGATAAAGAACATGGCAGGCTGTACACTTTTGTCTAACGACAACACCCAAGTGATGATGGGCGTAAACAGATGTTGTTCATGAATAACGGCAACGATAGCGAAAAACACAACCAATAGCGCAGTGAAGGGTAGGGCTTCTTCAAAGGCTTTGCCGATTTGATGTTCTTCCGTGATGCCATTGAAAGCCGTCAGAAAGACAATGATCATCAAACCAATCAACCCAACTTCAGCCAGGTGAAATGCCAACGCAATAATCAAAATGACTGCCGCAACCCCCTGAACGATGAGAGCCGCCTTTTGTTTTTGAGTCATCTTGCTGGTTTGAACCGCATCAAATTCTTTTAAAATCTCGCGGACACTGGTTGGTAAGGTAGCGCCGTAACCAAACCAGCCCGTTTTTTCTAGAATGACACAGGTGACGAGACCGCCCACTAAAACCGGCATGGTCACTGGCGCCATTTTCAAGAAGAAATCTAAGAAGTTCCAACCGGCTTTTTGGGCAATGAGAAGATTTTGAGGTTCGCCGACCAGGGTACAAACGCCTCCAAGCGCTGTTCCGACCGCGCCGTGCATCAGCAAGCTGCGTAAGAACGCACGGAATTCTTCTAGGTATTCTCTGTGGTGCATATGAAGGTCTTCATCAAGGCTGTGATCATGATTGGGGTGACCAAAATCCTTGCCTGAAGCAACCTTGTGGTAAACCGAATAGAACCCAACGCCAACACTGATCAAAACAGCTGTGACCGTCAATGCATCCAAAAAGGCTGAAAGTATGGCTGCGACAAATGAAAACATCAGAGAAAGCAATACCTTAGACTGGATGCCTAACAGGATTTTGGTGAATACAAAGAGCAGCAGGTCTTTCATGAAATAGATGCCTGCCACCATGAACATCAGGAGCAGGATGACTGGGAAGTTCGCTAGGGTTTCTTCGTACACCTTAGGCGCGGATGTCATGCCTAAAGCGATGGCTTCAATGGCCAGCAAGCCACCCGGTTGCAATGGGTAACACTTAAGCGCTAAAGCCAACGTAAAGATAAACTCGGCAATCAGTACCCAACCCGTGATGCCAGGCCCCAGGGTGTGGACCAAAATAGGATTGATAACCAAAAACAAGAGAATGGTTTTCTTGTACCACATGGGCGCATTGCCCATAAAGTTATCAACAAAAGATTGAGACAGGGTTCCCGACATAATGCATCCTTAACGGGTTAACAGCTTCCAATTGAGTCACCCATATAAGGAATATAGAGCACTCAATCACATAATTAGGATTGATTGGGCAATTTAATGCCTTTCGGTAATAATGCAAGTGTTAAAACAGCTTATTTTGACTAAGAATACACTAGGAACTGAAGGAAAGCAGAGATGGTATTAAATGTAACACTGTAAAAATGCTCAGGTGTTCATTTGTCAGGTTTACTGGTTAAGTGGCTCTTTAAGCTGACTTTGAAGACATTTAAGGTCAGTCTTTGGTCATGAAAAGGTAAGTTTCGGTTAAAATGCCTTAATGTCTTAGTGTCTGACCATTGATGTAAAAAGATACTAAGCTGATATAAGTGTGGAATGGTAGCGGGTTTATGGTGGATCAGGCCTCACAATTGGGATTGTCATTCAGTCTTGTGCGTAAGGAACTTGAGGCAACTTTGTCTCAGGCGGAGAGTCATTTTGCTTACGTAGCGGAAGAAGGGGCTGGTTCTCAGCACCTTAAATTATTTATTGATGAAATTAACTTGGCTCGCGGAACGTTCAAGTTACTTGAGTTGGTCGGTGGAGAAGCGCTGGCCAACGAAATGTTAACGCTGCTGTCCGATGTGAAGTCGAAGCAACCTGCTAATTTAACTGAAGATTTTGTGAGCAGTTTGGGTGGAGCGATTTACACGTTAAGACGCTACCTTGAATTTGTTGGGCAAAATGAGCGGGATTTACCGATTTTGCTGATCCCTGCCATCAATGCAGTGCGAAAACTTAAGCGTGAACAGCCCTTTCCAGATGCGTATTTTTTCAATATCGAACTTAACCCAAATCTGCCTACGCCGGCGCCGGCGACGGATGCGTCTAATGTGTCCCAGCAAGCGCCTCGTTGGCGCATTATGTATCAGGTTGCCTTGCTGAAACTACTCAACAGTCAACAGATCAGTGCCAGTGGCAAGCTGGTGATGCGTTCCTTAGAACGTTTTGAAAAAGCCATGAGGGGGACGCCTGCTTGGCCATTCTGGTGGGTAACCTGTGCCGCTTGTACAGCGCTTTTTACGGAAGGCTATGAATTAACCCAAAACCGCAAGCGCATCTTTTCAAGAGTTGATCAGCAAATACGCACGCTGATTAACGAAGGTGCTGATGCTTTTGCGGCTAAAGTGCAAGATGGCTTAGTCAGAGAGTTACTGCTCCTGGTATCCATCTCCCCTAAACGAGACGGTGAGATTGGCAACGTTGCCGACGCCTATGGATTGCCTCGCAGTATTTCTGAAAAAGATTTACGTGAATACAGACGCATGATGACAGGGCCAGAGCTGTCAGCTTTCGAAGCGCTAGCCACTGCCCTTGAAGATGAAATCAGCTCTGTAAAAGAACTCTTAGACAGTGTTGAGCGCAACGAAGCCAAACCCGAAGCCTTTGATAAAATCGGGGCTGCGTTAAACAGCGTTTCTGAAGTACTGAAAGTGGTAGGGCTTGAATCCTCGGCACGGAAGGTTGGCACTCAGCTGGATGCCATCCTCAAAGTGAAAGAGATGGGAGCCGACGAACGTGATAAGAGTTTAAATACCCTAGCAGATGCGCTGTTAATCATTGAAAACGAAGTGGATTTGGTACGCCATGTAGACGTTCATGGTAAACCCGATCATAAACCGGTGACAGGGGCGCATGCTCAAGCGGTTCATATTGTCTTCGATGAAATTCGTTCTGGGTTGGCGTTGGCTAAACGAGCGGTTTCTTCCTTTGTAGATTCAGGTGATAAGCTGCATTTGGCCAATATTAAGACCACACTCGAAACCGTCGCTGGTGGCTTTTACTTTAGTAACGAAGAAAAAGTACACGCACTGGTTAAAAGCTGTATCACCTTTATTGAAGAGCGTCTCATTGCCAAGGATGCACCGGAACCGGATGCTCATCAATTAGAGGTTTTAGCGGATGCGTTAACCAGTATTGAGTATTACGTTGAGACCTTGATCAGCGTTGATCATGCCAGTGATGATATATTACGTGTCGCAGTCGATAGTCTCAGTGAATTGGGTTATCCGATTGACCGTTAATAAATAATCTCAATCAATAGGTTGTTAGGGATACCATGGATTTACTTGCTTTTCATGCAACCCTCGGGGTCATCGTACTCATATTGGTCGTGATAGCAGTCAAGCTGTTGTCGGACCCTGATTGGTTTCGTGGGTTTATGAAGGGCGTGCTTGGCATGGGATTCTTGGCAGCGGCTGTTGCCGGTGGCTATGTTATTTTTGACATGATGTCATTTAAAGTCGCTAAGACTGATGCACCCTTGATCACTCTGAATATTCAGAAAAAAGAAGAACAGCGTTTTGATGTTGATGTTAAAGGGGAAGGCATTAAAACCGGCCTTTACGATGTATTAGGCGATCAAGCTGAGTTTAAAATCCAAATGCTCTACTGGTCAGGCCCCGCGGTTCAAGCGGGCTTAAAGACCGCCTACCGGGTTGAGGGGTTAGAAGGACGTTTCTTATCACTTGAGCAAGAACGCAACGTCGATAAAACCCAGCATCCTTTGAAATCAGATCCTTTTATTCCTTTCTGGAAAATCATGAATCAATCGCCTTTCTTGCCTTTTATCAGGGCTACGTACGCAGAGGGTGTATACATTCCTCTCGCTGAAGGCGCTTCATTCAGCCTCTCTTTAGAAGGGGATGAAATAGTCATTAACCCTGACAATGAGGCCGCAAAATCAGCAATGGCCAATCTGGGGTCCTAAAACATAACCCCAAATGATATGTGACTACTCACTTTTATTACTGCTTCCCCCTAATTGAGTACCTCTTGTTACTTGCCGACATAAGAAAATGAACTCATTTATTATTTGAGAGTCATCAATCATTCTTGGGTCTTATACACTCAATAAAGTGTTTCAGTTTGGGAAGATAAACGGATAACTCAATTGTGTGAGTCCAGACGTTTTTGACTATACCCATCTAAAATATAACCCATCTAAAATATAACCCCTATTTTTGGTAGTGTGTAAAATAGCAATGATATAGAGCGGGGTGCTCTTTGTGGTTAGGCTATATAGGAAACCTGTATGAGAATACTGAATAGAAGCGCTTGGTTCATGAACCGCTGGTGGATACCTTTTGGCCTTTTGCTGCTGAGTTTTTCACAAGCAGGCATTGCTGACGAAGCCCCTAAGTGGGAACGCTATGTTGCTCAGGTCAATCAATACAGTATTTCAAAGGATGATGCTATCCAGCTTCGGTTTTATGAAGCGATGGTGGATGCGGAGACGATTAATCAAAATTGGCAGCATGCACTAAACATCACCCCTCAAGTCGAAGGGCAAGTCGAATTTCTGTCGCCCTATGAATTAAGGTTTACCCCTAATCACCCCCTGACCTCAGGGCAGGAGTATCAAGTGCAACTGGATGCAACCGCCTTTACATCATTGCCGAATGCGTTAGGTGCATATCAATTTAAAGTATCGGTTATTCCAATGGATTATTCGGTTCATATAGAACCGATCGATATTTCATCTGCTGGTGTTCGCATTCGCGGTGTGGTGTCGACGTCTGATCGTGTTGAGGATCAGGCCATTGAATCATTATTAAATCTTAAATCTGTCAATGAATCAGTAACCCTGCAATGGGATCACGGTTCTCAAGGGCGTCAACATCGCTTTCGCTCCAACCTCATACCGCAACCGACTCAAGCGTCAACGGCGACCCTTTCTTGGAATGCACAGGTCATTGGTATAGAGGAAACGGGTGAGCGATTGGTTACCATTCCAGCAAAAAATCAATTTTCAGTGCTTGAAGTAAAACAAGCGCAAGGGAACTCGAAAGAAGTGGTCGTTCAATTCACTGGTGCATTAAAACCCAATCAAAATCTTAATGGGTTAGTCACTTTAGACGGCAGTCGGGTTCGCACTTCCATCCACCAAAATCAACTGAAAATCTATCTGGATAAAACCCTATCGGGCAATAAAACACTCAAACTGCATCCCGGTATTAAATCAAAGAAAGGGCGTTCATTAGAAGCGGTTTTCCAACACGTATTAAGTTTTGGAGCAGAGAAACCCGAAGTTCGATTTATTGGTGAAGGGGTGATATTGCCTAATGGGGACCGCCTGGAAGTCCCTATTGAGACGATGAACGTGTCATCGGTGCAAATAGCAGCTCTTCAAGTATTTGATAATCGAATGGGACAATTTCTACAACAAAATCGTTTGCAAGATTCAAGTGGTATGAGACGAGTTGGCCGTTATTTGTGGCGCAAAACTTTGGAACTTCCCAATGCGAAAACCGATCGATGGGAACGGTATTCTCTAGATGTCACGGATTTAGTGAAATCAAACCCCGGTGGATTATTTCAATTGACCTTGTCCATCAATCGTGGAAATTACTTGTTGGAATGTGAAAAAAACGCTCAAGCCAAACCCATACTAAAAGAATTTCCGTTAGTAAATGAAAACGGGAGTGGCGATGAAATGGTGGCGTCTGAAAGCAGTTATTGGGATGGCATTGAAAACGCTTATAATGGCTCTGATTCATTAAAATGGAATAAGCGACACGATGCTTGTAATGATGCGTATTACCGCTATCAAGATGCGGCCACGGCCACTCGCAACATAATTGCATCGAACATTGGCTTGATTGCTAAAAAAGGGACAGGCAATCGCTTTCTGGTCGTGACGACGGATTTACAAACCGGAAAGCCAAAGCCCAATACCTATGTTGAATTTAGGGATTTTCAAGATCAATTAATTGCTCGCCGTAAAACCGATGCACAGGGTACCTTGTTCGAAACCCTTTCTCGTCGACCTTATTACCTTTTGGCTTTTGCAAACCAAGAAGGTCGCGGTTATCTACGTGTCGATCGTCATACGGCTTTACCCATCAGCCACTTTGATGTTGGAGGGAGTACTGCCGAGCAAGGTGTCAAAGCCGTCATTTATGGTGAGCGAGATGTGTGGCGCCCAGGTGATCAAATGCACTTGAATTTTGTCGTGCATGATCCTAACCAGCAAGTGCCTGATCAGCACCCTGCAACCTTGTTATTGATCGGGCCAAAAGGACAGGTGCATCAAAAAGTCACACAGTCAAAGCCTCTTAACGGGTTTTATCGGTTCGATGTTCAGACAACAGAAAATGCACCAACCGGTCGATGGGTTGCCAAAGTGCTGCTGGGCGGTCGCACATTTGAAAAGCGTTTAAGGGTTGAAAGCATTCAGCCTAACCGTTTGGCCATCAGCACAGAACCTAAAACAACCCCTTGGTTGTTGAATGGTAAAGACAATAAGGTGGGTTTAAACCTTAGTTCACATTGGCTTCATGGCGCAACAGCAGCGGATTTAAATGCGGATGTGCAAATGCGTTTTAATGCCGCCAAAACGCAATTTAAAGGCTGGCCAGAATACGTTTTTGACGATCCAACTAGGCACCTCAATACCTATTTACAAGAAGTCTGGAAAGGGAAGTTGGATGCTGCAGGCAAAATCTCTGCGGATATTCCCTTATCGTTGCCGGCAAAAGCACCAGGAAAAATAACGGCTCATGTGGTGACGCGTGTCTTTGAACCAGGTGGTGCCTTTAGTATTCAACGTAATGCCTATCCTTTATACCCTTACCAACGTTATGTGGGGGTTAAACTTCCTAAAGGCGACAACAAGCGCAATATGTTGCTCACAGATGAAACCCATCAAGTGGCTATTCAAGCAGTTGATGTAGACGGTAAACCTACCCAAGTCGCTGAGGTTGAGGTCAATCTATATAAATTAAACTGGAAATGGTGGTGGGATAAATCTTCTTCGAGTGTCACCCAAAGTTTTTCTGCGGAATACGCAGAAGCACTTGATCAAAAAATCATTGCTTTAACCGAAGGAAAAGGCACTTACGATTTCAGCATTCAATACCCCGATTGGGGACGTTATTTGGTGCGCGTGTGCGATACCCAAAAAGGCGGGCATTGCACCGGACAAGTGATGTACGTTGACTGGCCAGGCTGGGCTGGGCGTGCTCAGGAAATGGGCGATGCTGCTGCGGTCTTAACTCTCGCTTTGGATAAAGCTAAATATTCTGTGGGTGAAACAGCACAACTTCGTTTACCAGAAGGCGTTTCAGGCAGGGCCTTGCTGACACTTGAAAAAGGGCAAGATATTCTGGAACACCGTTGGGTTGAGCTTGAAGCCGATGAGCCAGCCATCATTCCTATTAACATTCAATCGGGCATGGCACCGAATCTTTATGCTGCGATCACGTTAATTCAATCGCATGCTGAGCGTGATAATGAACGCCCTATTCGCTTGCAAGGCATTGTACCTTTGATGGTGGAAGACCCTGCAACTCTTTTAGAACCTGTTGTTGAAGTCGAAGAGGAATGGAAACCGAAAACTCAAGTACAGGTTAAGGTAAAAGAGAAGCAAGCGAAACCGATGACCTACACACTCGCAGTCGTGGATGAAGGTTTACTGGGTATAACGGGTTTTAAAACCCCCAATTTGCATCAAGATTTTTACCGACGTGAAGCCTTGGGTGTTATGACTTGGGATTTATTCAGTCAAGTCATCGGTGCTTACGGTGCCGAGTTGGATCGTTTGTTAGCCATAGGTGGCAGTGATGCCAGCAGTAAAAAAGGGAAAAACCCTCGTGAACGCCGTTTTCCTCCAGTGGTGAAATTTTTAGGGCCCTTCGAATTGAACGCCGGTGCAACCGCTGAACATACTATTGAAATCCCACAATACATCGGTGCGGTCAGAGTCATGGTCGTTGCTGGGCAAGCAGGCGCCTACGGATCAGAGCAAAAAGAAGTAAAAGTTCGCGAACCCCTTTCGACATTAGTGACCTTGCCAAGAGTGTTAGGCCCTTCAGAAGAGGTTCAAGTTCCCGTCTCTGTATTTGCGTTCGATCCCAAGTTAACCAACGCGAATGTGTCGCTCGAATTTGGGCCTGGCTTAAGCTTGGTTGGAGACAAGAATCAAGTCGTTGATTTTACGTCGGGTAAAGAGCAGTTAGCTCGCTTTATGATAAAAGTGAGTGATGAAGTGCGTTCTACCTATGTTCGTACCCGAATTAAAGGGGGAGAGCATCAAAGCGAATCAGAGACTTTTATTCAGGTGCGAGCGCCCAGTGCTCCGAGAACGATCAAAACAAAAGAACGACTAGAACCCGGCGAATCGAAAACGCTGTCTTTTGCTCGCTTTGGGCTATCCGGTACCGAACAAGTGGAATTAAGTTTGAGCACCTTTCCATCCTTTGGATTGACTCATCGTTTAAATTCGCTCATTCGATACCCCTATGGGTGTTTAGAGCAAACGGTTTCGGGTGCGATTCCTCAATTATATTTATCCAAATTAATTGCGTTGACGCCTAAGCAAGCCGAACAAACGGAAGATAATGTGCACGCAGCTTTGGATCGTCTCCGAAACTTTATGCACGCTGACGGTCAATTCCGTTATTGGCCAGGTACGGATACACGCCATCAATGGGCAAATGTTTACGCTGGGTACTTTTTGGTTGAAGCCAAGCGGGCGGGGTATCAGGTACCTAGTAGCATATACAATACTTGGACTCAAGCGGCTAGAAAGTTGGCAAAAGGTTGGACAAGAGGCAATGCCGATGAGTCATTGACTCAAGCTTTCAGGTTATGGGTGTTAGCGAAGGCAGAAATGCCAGAAGTCGCTGCCATGAACCGTCTTCGCTCCTCAAAAACATTGGATACACGGGGTCATTGGTTGTTGGCTGCTGCTTATGCACAACTGGGGTTAAAGCATGCTGCTCAAGATCTGTTAGATCAATCAGCGCCTGTCGTGCATAACTATCAAGAACCGGGAGTAACCTTTGGGTCGGATCTGCGTGATGAGGCTTTATATTACATTGCACTGAACGCGTTGGAAGATGATTCATCAGCCATTAAGGTTTCTGAAACCCTTGCAGATAAATTAAACAGTTCCAACTGGTATAGCACTCACAGTTTGGGGTTTGCATTATCGGCACTTGCTCAAAGTATTCCGTCTGTTAGTCAGACAAAAACCGGTATAAAAGTCGACTCGGTGTGGGAAAATCTCCCAGAATCTCAGCAGACATTGATATTCAAGCGCAGCATGATGCAATGGGCGTTTGAAGATAAAGGCAAAGATCAATTGTCTTTAACCAATAATAGTGACTTGCCTGTATATGCTGAGCTTAATTTCACCGCTGCCCCCAAACCAAGTGAAGAAACATTGAACAATTCACTTTTAGCGATCAACGTGCAGTATCTGGATGCGAAAGGGCAACCGATTAACGTCAGCCAGTTAACTCAGGGGACAACCCTTGGTGTGGTCGCAACCGTTCATAATAAAAGCGGACGCGCGATTAAAAACATTGCGTTGAATCAACCTTTTCCGTCTGGCTGGGAAATTATGCCAGTAGGCAATACCGAGCAAGGGCAGCTTACCTACCAAGACATAAGAGACGACCGGGTATACAGCTTTTTTGATTTAAATAAAGGTGAAAGCCGAACGTTTAGGTTAAAAGTAACGGCCACCTACGCGGGACGTTTTTATGCGCCAGGAAGTGTTGTAGAAGCGATGTACGATGGCACATTAAAAAGCCGTTTACCTGGTCAATGGGTAGATGTTAAAGCTAGGTGATCCATTCAGGCGCAAACCAAGGAATGCGAATGCGCCTGATACTGATCGCACCGGCAAGGAAAAGAGGCCAGCTAAACCCATAGCGAACGTTTGGATTAAGCTTATCGTCGTCGTGGGCGCGATAAGCTGTGCATTGATGTTGATGGGTTTGGTGCTGGCGGTTGCATGGATAACACCACAATTACCCAAACCTTTATTTGATCGGCCATGGTCAGCACTTTTAATGGATCAACAAGGGCTGCTGCTCAGTGCTCGCGTTGCACAAGATGGGCAGTGGCGTTTTCCTCAGCAGCAAGAGGTGCCTGAGCGGTTTAAACAGGCGTTGCTACAAGCGGAAGATAAGCGTTTTTATAAACACCCTGGGGTTGACCCGGTCGCAATTCTAAGGGCGCTTAAAAGCAATCTGCAAGCCGGTAAAATTGTCAGCGGCGCCAGTACCCTCAGCATGCAAACCGTTCGGCTTGCACTGGGTAACCCTCCAAGAACCTATCAAGAAAAAGCTCGAGAAGCCTTAATGGCTTTGGCCTTAGAATGGCAATATTCAAAAGAAGAAATATTGGAACAGTATGCTGCTCAGGCTCCGTTTGGTGGCAATGTGGTTGGTATTCAAGCGGCGGCTTGGCGTTATTTTGGCCGTCCTCCTGAAGCTTTAACCTGGGCAGAAGCTGCGACCTTGGCCGTACTACCTAATGCCCCGGGCCTTATCCACCCAGGGCAACGGCGAGGGCGGTTACTACAAAAGCGAAATGCATTATTAAATGAACTATTTAAACAGTCTCAGTTAAATGAACTTGAATTGGAGCTCGCATTAGCTGAACCCTTGCCAGAACGCCCTCTTCCTTTACCGGATTTGGCCGGGCACTTATTGGATCGTTTACGGCTAGAATCCGGGGATAAGGTATTTCACTCTACATTGGATTTAAATATTCAAAAAAGATTGCACGACATTGTCAGTCGACATCATCGCCAATTATCAAAGCAACACATCTACAATGCCGCCATTTTATTAATCGATAATCAGCAACGGCAAGTTGCAGGTTATATCGGCAATACAGGTGCGACGTCTAAATCAGGGCGTGGTTATGCGATGGATTTGGTGCAGCGACCTCGCAGCACCGGCAGTATTTTGAAACCGTTTTTGTACGCCAGTATGTTGCAAGAAGGGTATCTCGTACCCAAGATGTTGTGGCCAGATATCCCAACGCATTTCGATGGGTTTCGACCCAAAAATTACGATCAACAATATCGAGGCATTGTAACGGCGACAGATGCGTTGACGGATTCCTTAAACGTCCCCTTTGTTAGTATGTTGCAAACGTATGGAGTCGCCCCATTTTATGATCGACTGAAGAAAATGGGAATGTCGACCTTGTTTAGAAAGCCGGACGGGTATGGATTGACACTTATCTTAGGAGGGGCGGAAGGCACGCTCTGGGATATTACTGATATGTATGGTCGTTTGGCTGAGTCAGCGTTGCATAAACTCCCATATGCAGCCGAGCATCGCCCGTTATCCGTTTTATTGTCTGTTAGCGAGACAGAGCTAGCGGCACACACTCCTAACGGCAACATCCAAAATGCGATAGGCGCGGGTGGTGCTTGGTTAACATTGGAAGCTTTGTTAGAAACCACTCGACCCGGTGACAGTGCGGCTTGGACGTCCTATTTAAACAGTCAAAAAATTGCTTGGAAGACAGGCACCAGTCAAGGATTTCGCGATGCCTGGGCGGTGGGTGTGACGCCTCGTTGGACGTTGGGTGTTTGGGTTGGCAATGCTTCAGGTGAAGGACGACCAGAATTAACGGGTGCTCAAGCAGCAGCGCCTCTATTAATGGATTTATTTAATGCTTTACCAGCGGGAGGGTGGTTTGAAAAACCGGATTTGGATTTAAAAGCCATACACACCTGTAAAGACAGTGGGTATTTGCCGAAAGCCGGTTGTGAAACCGAAGAAGTTCTCATTCCAAAATCCAGCTTCTTTGCGGAATTAAGCCCTTATCACCGGCAAATTCAAGTCACCCAAGACGGAAAGGCACGGGTGAACAGTGATTGTGAATCCGTTGCGAATATGAAATACCAAACATTATTTGAATTACGCCCGATCGAAGCCTATTTTTATCAGCGTTACCAAGGTGTTACCCAAATGGTGCCTTCGTGGCGATACGACTGCCAGCCAGAAAAAGAAGCCACAACGTTTCAGTTGGTGTACCCCAATGTGAACACCTCAATATATATACCAATCGATTTTGGTGGACGAGTACAAGCATTGGTGATGAAAGCTGTACACAAACGTACAGATGCAACCCTACACTGGCACATCAATGGAGAGTGGGTCGGGACGACACGGCATTTTCATGAATTAAGTGTACAACTCACTCCAGGGCGACAACACTTGGTACTGGTTGATGATCAGGGAGAGCGAGTCAGTCAGCGATTCAGAGTTGAAGGGCAGCAAGGTGAACGCAGTTTAAATCGTTATGTTATGGACAAACACTAAACCCGTAAAATAGTGGATACCAGTAAAAACTTATTGATATAAGGCAATGACTCATTATATCTAGATGCGGTATAGTGGTGGTCCATTAAAAATAACGATTGAGCAGTACAAAAATGAAAGCATCTACCCCTTTAACGATCGCCATTTTATTAACTTCAGTGAATGTATCAGCAGAGGGCACAGAAACCCACTGCCCTGAAATTGCTGATATTCAATACGATTCCAGCATAGAGCTTTATCAAGCCGTATTGCCCGGAACAGACCTACAACTTCAAAGTAAACCAGACGAAAATGTTGGTACGATAGAAAGCTTTGATTCAGTTTTTATTGATGATTCAAACGGAAGCTTAACTTATTGCGTTTATCGCTTAGGCAATGAAGACCCCGTTGTATTATGGCCAGCGCATCAAATACTGGCAGAACAGAATGGCAGTAATCTGTGGATGCCATTTATTAATTATCACTACTGCACTCAAAGCCCTTCAGCTTGTAAGTTTGACGTTCAAGATTAATCATATCTCAGTGAATTTGGGATACTGCATACCGATGTGTTTTAGGCTTAAGGTGTGAGCCATGCAGTATCCCATTGTGCGATCTAGGTAATAAATATTGCTTAATCAACACGCTCATGCGTTATTTAAGCGGCATAATACAAACACATTTCTGATCATCATTTGTTGTAATGGATAAGGCCAGTTTATCTTCATTCTCTGATACACTCAGTTGATAGCTATTCAGTGAGCGGAACTTAGGGTGTATAGGGCGATAATGCTGTATCAACTCTCCTTTATACGACCAGCGTATCAGGTTCCCTCCTTCTGTAGTACTGGCTATCATAATATCTCTGGATTTTGGTAAGATCTTTAATGTATCTTTCTTAAACATAAGGCTAGAGATAGAATAACGGCAAGCAAGGCGAGCGGTTTGCCATTTTAATGCAAGGTTTTCGAGCGAAAAACAAATAATCCCATAAGAGTGAACGCAATAAACATTCTTATTAAGATCATCAATAACGATTTTCCTAATTCCATTGAAATCAAAAGAAGCAGTATAAGCACATTTCGTATTTGCAATATAGTCATCTTCTGTAATGCTGGCCAGTAGCTTTCCTTTAGTGTTGTACTTACTTAACACCACAGAATAGCCATCATTCGCATTAGGGTTGAAATGGTGGGCTAATACAAAGGTTACCTTTTCTGATGATGCATAGGCTACATCAATGACAAATTTAGAAAGATAGATAGGCAATGCTTTATTAATGTTGCGTCTGCTTAATAAATCAAGGGTTCGTACTGTGCCACCCATTAGAGATTGAGTAAAACGCAACGACGGCACAGAGTTTTCATGAGGGCTTATTTCAGCATCTAGAAGTGCAGTAAGGTATCTTCCGCATTCGGTTCGGCTGATAAAGTGAGGCTTGAAATCTTGTAAATATTGAGAGTCTGGTGATTCACAGTTGAAAAATATGGGCGGCATATCTTTTTCTATTAAAACGAGGGTTTTGCTGTTGACGTTATTTTCGTGTGCTAGAGTGAAAAATTCAGCATGTTTGCTTATTTCATCTTTATAGTAGTCGCTATAGCTCCAGTTTATAGAATTTAAATACTCCAATGATTCAGCATTGAATTTCTTTATATGGTTGGAGTCAATGAGAGCCAGGTATTCATTGTCTTTTTCTGTGATAAAGTGGCAGTGATAATCTCCATCAATATGGGTAAGAAAGTGTATGGGATTATCAAGTGTGCTTAAAGCACAATGCGATTTTTTATGCCTATCCCAGCATAATTGAGCTCGAAGTGGTTGCAATGTGTCGAAGTTAATTTTTAGGCTATTTATTATTTCACGTTCGAACCCTTTTGCTAGTGCCCAAAAATGATCTGGGATTTCGTCTGAATCGGATTGGTATTCCGTGAAAGCATACTCTTCAGGCTCATCAAAACCTAGAAAAAGCGCTGCCCATAGTTGAGCGTAACTTTGAATTTCATCCTCTCTATCACTTATTATGCTCTCCACTGTTGTATATGCAGAATAATCATTATAACAGGCTTCTTCTACCAAAGAATTCAATATAGCTTGATGGACTTCTCTGCGTTTTAAAACATTCACAAAATCTGGGATGCATTCAGGCATAAGTGCAAAAGAAACACCATGACCATGGCCAATGCTTAGACCAACAAGCCGAGCTAATGCGATGTACTCACCATTTTCAGACCACTTTACTGCTGTTTCTGATATGAGACTGGCTACTTCAACATCGTGGTGCATATCCGTGGCAGCAACAAGACAATAAAGAAGCTCGTCGCATACGATGCCTCTTTCAACCATAATGGAGATGAAGGGTTCAAACAGTCTTATTTCATAATTAAAGGTAAGTTCCTGATTCGTTTCCCAAGTGCGAATGGCGATTGACCAGCATAACTCATTGTAAAGGTCCAACATGCCAGGCAAAAAGGAAGCTTCTCTTATCCATGATAGGGTTTCCATATGTGGTAAATTGAAAGGAACAACCTCAGCCTCGCACATGTAACGATAGTGTCGTTGAGGTGATTCAACAAAATTGATCAAATCATAAATAAATTTAAATGCAGTTTCCTGCTGGATAGGGGTAGGTAAATGAAACATAGTATCTCTAATGTTTGTTAATGAATCTTAATTCGAATGTCTTGATAAATGATATCGGTTGATTTTTCGTCTATTTTCATTGTCAAAACTGGAATAAGAAAAGCTATTGCCCAGAACATAGTGCTAAATATTGTAAATAATTGAGAATTATTGCTCGCAGCTATGATCCATTCAGTTGGATCATTATCATCTTCAATGAAATAGCCAATCATTATTTCTTTGTATAGTGAGAAGTAATTTGAGAAATCTAATCGTTCTAAGAGCTGAGTAGGAAATAAAAATGACTTGGTGTGGTCAGTTGAAGTTAGCACTTTAAGCAATTCCATTTTGGGTTGCATGTTGTCAAGTTGAAATAATTTATTGTATTGGAAATCAGTTTGGTTCATGTAATAAATATTATTGGTACTAACGCCATTTTTTAGTTGCTTAATGGCTTTAGTACCTTGTGTTGTGTTTTATTGTATTGGTGTCATCATGCCGCCATCTATGATCTTCCAATTATGTTCTTTGATTAATTTCTCTCTGGCTGCTTTAGCTTTAAAGCTATATTGAGTATTACCGGCATCTAGTCGGAAGCAGCATCTGTTTAAGTTTAAAGTGCTCCATTTTATTAACATAGAATCATAATTATTTGTAGATAAAGCGGTATCTGTGAAAAGATCGTATGTATATCTTGCGTTTGATATAACCCAATTTTCTAACGATTGATTAAATACGTTTGCACCTTTGAACATGGATCTCATCTGCTCTACATTCGAAACGTTCCAGCTACCAATGGGTTGGTTAAATGCTATAGCGCCTTCGAACATCGAGCTCATGTCCTTTATATTAGAAACATTCCAGCTACCAATGGGTTGATTAAATGCAATAGTATCTTTAAACATGGAACCCATTTCCTCTACATTGGATACATCCCAGTTACCAATAGGCTGATTAAATGCATTGGCATCTTCAAACATGGAGTTCATCCATCTTGCATTGGAAACGTTCCAGGTTTTGATTGGTTGATTAAATGCTTTAGCTCCTTTAAACATGTAGCTCAAATTCCATGCGCTAGAAAGATTCCAATGATCAATAGGCTGATTAAATGCTTTAGCATCTTCAAATATAGAGCCCATATCTGATACATTAGAGACATTCCAGCTCCCAATTGGTTGGTTGAATGCATTAGTTCCCTCAAACATTGAGCTCATATCTGATGCATTTGAGACATTCCAACTTCCTATAGGTTGGTTAAAAGCTTTAGCGTCTCTAAACATGTAGCTCATATCTGATACATTAGAGACATTCCAGTTTCCGATTGGTTGGTTGAATGCTTTAGCTCCGTTAAACATGTGGCTCATATTGGCGACATTAGAAACGTCCCAGTGTCCGATATATGAATTAAATTTACCGGCCTTACTAAACATATAGGACATGCTTGTCGTTAATGATAAATCTGGTACATCGCTTGCTTTGATATCAAAATCAGAACAATCTTTAAAAGCTTCTTCCATGGATTTCCATTGAATATTTCCCCATTGCTCAACACTAATCAGTTTGAAGGAGTTTCTATTTCCATAGCAGTCCAATTTAAGTCTTGGGTAGTCGCCACTAATGGAGACTTTATATGTACCAGGGTGTTTGTATCGATGACTGATTTTTTCGGTTATGCCACTATCGAAACTGCCATCGCCCCAATCAACTTGATAATCAAATTCAAATGTACTTTGGTATAATTCCTGCGCAGCATCAATGGTTAATGTCGTGTTTTCGTCATGACAGTTATCACTATAAAAATGGCCATGGTCATGGTTATCATTACATTTATCGTTTGTTGACCAAGTGCTTATAAAGGGTATTGCTCCTGGCGTATCCTCTGCTGATTTATTTATGCGTTCCCAAAATTCTAATATAAATTTATTAGTTCTTTGTACAATGCTCAAAGTGTTCTTTTTGTTCTCTGAATTCATAAAAGCTACTATGTGAGGTGTTGAGTAATAGCTAATAATGCACCAGAGTAAGATTTCGATTGCGAAAAAAGATGATAAATATTTCATTAATTTAAGCCAGTAACATATTTGGAATAGTTAAGGTTTCAATATGGATGAAAGATGGTTCAATCGTCTTCAATAGGTAGCGAATGAGCTGCATTGAACCAATTTTGAATTTGGTGTGTGGTTTCTGAAGGATCATCTAGTTGAAGTTTTGGTATGATATGCGCATTTAAGTTGTCAGTCCATAAATATAAATTTTTGGTATCTTCAGTAATGTTTCGAATTGCCATCCATTTGTAATGCGTTGAAGATGTGTCATTATCAATTTCTATGCTGTCAGCTGTGCATTTATAATGAGTTGGTTGAAATAGGTAACTATCAGTGCTGGGTGTATTTCTTCTTCGAAGCTTTTTGGTTAGCTTGGTTTTGATAGCAACATATATGATGAGTGCTATTAGATAGCCATATGAATGACCTCTTGAAAATATCTCCCATGTAATCATGAAATTTGTGTTGTAAACATAGAATAGTGTGGAGAGGAATAATGTAAGAAGTATTAAATAGTGAGGGAGTAAATAGTGCTGAAATTTCATTGCAAGCCAATTGGATATGTCTGGTTTTACAGTAAATTGAATGGAATCTTCTGTTTCGACTTTCATGGGTTGCTCTGTTAAAAGTTATGGTTTGAGTGATCAATAGTTCAAAGTTAAAGATTTTTTTGCTTCTCTGAAGAGTGCTTTTCGATGATGGAGAGAGTTTTATCTATCTCTTTTAGTTGAGGTTTTGGTATTATGTAGGGTGTATGGTTGTCAAGCCAAAGATAGATGCAGCGCTTATCGGTTGTTATTTCCTTGATAGCCTCCCAAGTGTGTTTTGTTTTTGAAAGGCTGTTTGATATTTCAAGATGATCCTTTGTTAATTTATAGTTTGTCTTTTGAAATATGGGGCTTGTCTCGTCAGGGGAAAATCGTAAATTACAGAACTTAATGACTATGATATACAATATAACGATTGGAGCAACAAAGTATTGACATAATAATAAGATATTGCTACTGATAGGTGTGATATTGAGTAGACTTGAACTTTCATTGATTAATATAAATATTGCTAAGAAAAGAGGTACCGATAAACGAATTTCAGCTAACTTTTCGCATTGGAAAAATTTGTATCGCATCCAATCCGAAAAAGTTGGCTTAACGGTGAAGTAAATCGGTGTACACATGCCAAAAAGTCTCCATACAGTTGGTGGCTGAATGCTACCATAAGCTGTTACTTTATTCATCTAGGAAATTATGGGTTTGGGTTGATAGAGCTATAAATTAAGGTGTTGATGAATGTTAGGGGATAACTTTAAATAAATAGGGGCTATCTTTGTGCAAGAAAAACACAATCAAGTTACAAAATAATTGATCTTAAAGTTAGGCTGAATTTTAATTCGGGTCTCTAATCATTAAGCCAGAACAGTCGTTTGCCCGTTGAGTCTAAGGCCCCTGCTTCGCCGTACACGACTTGTTCTTCAACGATGCACAGGTGTTCTTTGAAATTAATGTCGGGATATTCCTGGGTTGCTTTTAACGCTTTTTTATAGTCAGCCTCGCTCATGTCACGCCAATACCTTGGGTTACGGCCGGTTCGCTCATCATGCGCTTTAGTAGTTGGGTCGTAGGGGCGATATTCTTCCAGGAAGGGGGTGTCGGGTAAGGGTTTGCTGATGTCCATATAATTTTGGATAAAGTGCCACAACTGTACGCTTTGTTGAAAACGTTCGTCACCGGTTAAGCATTTAAAACTGAACCAAGGGTAGGGGGCTTGTCGGTGTCGTAACAGTAAGTTGTTATAAGTCCCCCCATGGCGGTTGGGGATAGAAGCGACGATGGGTTCAAACTCGTAGAAAGGCGCTTGAAAGATATAGGGTTTGCCAGTCTTCTCATAGTCTTTTCCTTTGTACGAAAATAAGGTAACCATCCCAGACTCACGGCATAAATCCCATTGAGGGCCTTTACTGGATCTAAGCCACCATTTTCTTGGAAGCTTAATAATAATTGAGCCTAATAACCAAAAAAATGCTGGAAAACTGCATCCAAAAACTGTTCCCTCAATTACATCATTAAAACCCATAGTGTTTGGTGGAAGAATATACCATGTTAATATAAATCCAAAGAAAAATAATGGGAAACAAAATAAAGTAAATATCCTTCGCAATCCACTCATCATTAAAATGATTTTAGTCAGTCCACCAACATTGTCATAACGAATTGAACGATGATTCCAACGAAAGTCAATGTCGAGTAGAGGCCCTTTTTTTTCTTCGTTAGCCGTTTGTTCTTCCTCGCGTAACTTTTCTGGATTTTCGCCTTCAAGCAACCAGTAAGGAATAATGTCTTGCGTATACCCAAAGTTAAGCAGCTGCCCCAATAGTGGGGCTTTGTTGTGAGGAGCTTGCTCACGCTTGATAACGGGTAAATGCATAGAATTATAGGCCTGAGGCCCATAGTGATTAGGTCTGTAATAGGGTTGCATGCTGGTTGATGATTTAGTCATGAGGGCCATACATGCGTTTGCCTGTTGAGTCTAAGGCCCCTGCTTCGCCGTACACGACTTGTTCTTCAACGATGCACAGGTGTTCTTTGAAATTAATATCGGGATATTCCTGGGTTGCTTTTAACGCTTTTTTATAGTCAGCCTCGCTCATGTCACGCCAATACCGAGGGTTACGGCCGGTTCGTTCATCGTGTGCTTTAGTGGTTGGGTCGTAGGGGCGATATTCTTCCAGGAAGGGGGTGTCGGGTAAGGGTTTGCTGATGTCCATATAATTTTGGATAAAGTGCCACAAATGTACGCTTTGTTGAAAACGTTCGTCACCGGTTAAGCATTTAAAGCTGAACCAAGGGTAGGGGGCTTGTCGATGTCGTAACAGTAAGTTGTTATAAGTCCCGCCATGGCGGTTGGGAATTGAAGCGACGATGGGTTCAAACTCGTAGAAAGGCGCTTGAAAGATATAGGGTTTGCCAGTCTTCTCATAGTCTTTTCCTTTGTACGAAAATAAGGTAACCATCCCAGACTCACGGCATAAATCCCATTGAGGGCCTTTACTGGATCTAAGCCACCATTTTCTTGGAAGCTTAATAATAATTGAGCCTAATAACCAAAAAAAACCTGGGAAACTGCAAGCAAAAGCGGTCATTTTAATAACTTCGATATAAGGGAATTTATCTGAAGATATAATAAACCATACTAATGAAAGCCCAATTATGAAAAAAGGAATAGAGAATAAAGTGAAAATTTTCCCCAAACCACTCATCATTAAAATGATTTTAGTTAGTCCACCAACATTGTCATAACGAATTGAACGATGATTCCAGCGAAAGTCAATGTCGAGTAGAGGCCCTTTTTTTTCTTCATCAATCGTTTGTCTTTCTTTACGTAACTTTTCTGGATTTTCGCCTTCGAGTAGCCAGTAGGGAATAATCTCTTTCGTATGCCCAAAGTTAAGCAATTGCCCTAATAGAGGGGCTTTGTTGTGAGGAGCTTGCTCACGCTTGATAATGGGCAAATGCGTAGAATTGTAGGCCTGAGGCCCATAGTGATTAGGTCTGTAATCGGGTTGCATACAGGTTGATGATTTAGTCATGAGGGCCGTACATGCGTTTGCCCGTTGAGTCTAAGGCCCCAGCTTCGCCGTACACGACTTGTTCTTCAACGATGCACAGGTGTTCTTTGAAATTAATGTCGGGATATTCCTGGGTTGCTTTTAACGCTTTTTTATAGTCAGCCTCGCTCATGTCACGCCAATACCGAGGGTTACGGCCGGTTCGTACATCGTGTGCTTTAGTGGTTGGGTCGTAGGGGCGATATTCTTCCAGGAAAGGGGTGTCGGGTAAGGGTTTGCTGATGTCCATATAATTTTGTATATAGTGCCACAACTGTACGCTTTGCTGAAAACGTTCGTCACCGGTTAAGCATTTAAAACTGAACCAAGGGTAGGGGGCTTGTCGATGTCGTAACAGTAGGTTGTTATAAGTCCCGCCATGGCGATTGGGGATTGAAGCGACGATGGGTTCAAACTCGTAGAAAGGCGCTTGAAAGATATAGGGTTTGCCAGTCTTCTCATAGTCTTTTCCTTTGTACAAAAATAAGGTAACCATCCCAGTCTCACGGCATAAATCCCATTGAGGGCCTTTACTGGATCTAAGCCACCATTTTCTTGGAAGCTTAATAATAATTGAACCTAATAACCAAAAAAAAGCTGGAAATCCGCTTCCAACTGCTATCGTTTCAATAACATCCCTAAAAGTTATGAAGTTTGGTGGGAGAATATACCATGTTACTAACGACCCCAATAAAAATAATGGGATACAGAATAGAGTAAAAATTTTCCCTAAGCCACTCATCATTATAATGACTGTTGTTAGTCCACTAGCAGTGTCATATCGGATTGAACGATGATTCCAACGAAAGTCAATGTTGAGTAACGGCCCTTTTTTTTCTTCGTTAGCCGTTTGTTCTTCCTCGCGTAACTTTTCTGGGTTTTGGCTTTCTAAAATCCAATAAGGAATAATCTCTTGCGTGTGCCCAAAGTTGAGTAATTGCCCCAGTAGAGGGGCTTTGTTGTGAGGTGCTTGCTCACGTTTGATAACGGGCAAATGGGTAGAATTATAGGCCTGAGGCCCATAGTGATTGGGTCTGTAGTCGGGTTGCATTAGGCTGGCTCCAGCGTTGTCGATTGTTGGCTTTGTTGGTGTTCGGTGATGCTGATGATCCGAGCATGGCTGGATTCACGAGCCCAATAGACTTGGGTTTGATCGTTGATGATGTTATCGATCTCATCAATGCTTAGGGTTTGCATAGGGTCGAGTGGGGCTGGGCCAGGTGAAAAACGTTCTTTTCCAAAGGGATCAATGTAGTAGGCTTGTGCCCAGACTCGAATATTGGCAAAGCGATTTTCCCGTTCGATACGCACCCGTTGGCAAGCCCGCCCAATGCAGAAACTCTCGGTTTGTACAAAGTAATCGGTCATGTCGCTGTGATAATCGACGTGGAAGATTTTCATAAGGGTTGGATCACCATGAGTGCGGCAGTTATTGCCTACATAATGCCCCAACCGGTATGAATAATAGGGCTCGTCGGCCTTGCAGTATTGAAATTTAATGTGGGTATTTAATCGGGTTTCATTCTCTTGGCTAGAGGATAAGCCGCTTAAAGGGTTAAAAATGCGCACTCGGGCATTGGCTTCCCCAAGTTTGCCTTGGGCTTGACCTTTATATGGATTTGGGCCGATTTCCATACGAGGTTGAACTAATAAAATGAATAAACGGTAGAAGGTCTCTTGGGGGTCTAATAAATGCTTTTTGTCTGGGTCCTGTAAGTTGGATTCCGCTTTGCGCCCAAAGGGGCCGTTGACCAACCACTCTTCGATGGGCGTATTGTCGAAGAATTGAATAACGCTGTAACCGATCACAAAACCGATGAGCGCAATGCAGGTAAAGGGGTTCGACATGGCTGCGATGGTAATAGCGACGATCCCGGCGCCAGCCGGAGCGATGCTGCCAGCAAAAAAGACGCCGGCCAAACCGACCAATGCGGAAATGCCCACGATGCCATATCCGATGGCGGCACCATAATTGCCGCGGTTCCATTCGTAGCAGGCATCGTAAAGGTGTACACCCGCTAAAATAACCGAGGCGGCGGCTCCTAAAACCACCCCAACGGTGATTCGTCCGATAAGATTGGCAGAGAGTTTCTCTAAAAATTTGGGTAAAAAGGCTTTCCATTGCTGCTCGGTGACGGTAAAACCAATCTCAAAAGCTTTGGTCATGGCAGTCGCACCTAGTAAACGAGTGGTGTACATTTCTAAAGCAATGGTGGTGTCAATTATCGCACCAGTCACACCAATCATTGTACGTATCGCTCCTTTATTACTTATGTTAGACTGAGCGTTACCAATTTCACCAGAAAATAAGTTCCAAAGTTCAATCTGTAGAATTAAACCTGCAAAATAGGGACTTTGAGTAAATTGTAGGGATTTACTGTTTAATAAACGCTCTCTCACTTGTCGAGCTTCGTTTAACTGGGCTGCTAGTTTACGAGTGTCACCAAAGCCATCGTTGATCTGTTTTTCATACATTTCTATGCTTTTATTTAAAACGGTGAGTTCTGTATTGGCTTTGGTCACTCCGGCTAAGGCTTCACTTGTTTCTTCGTTGATAGGGATTCCAAATACCCCAATTTTTTCTTTAGGTTCTAATACAGTCCCTGCTGAAAAAATGGTTTTATTGGATGAACCAATTAACTCATTGGTTTTATTTTCGACTTTAAGGAGTAATTCTCCGTGAAATTTTTTCACTTCTGGAGAAAATTCTTTTACTTCCCCTAGAACATAAAATTCTTTTAACTCAGCTTTGTTTCGACGTTCAAATGTTAGCTCTCCAAAACTCTTTGGAAGCCAGGCACGTAGGCGGTTAATATCAGGGCTATGCAAATCCATATGGAATTTTATTTTTTCCTGAGCATCAATGGTCGCTTGGTGCACGCTTTTTTCCGCTTCTTGGAACTCTGCTTTTGTACGTTCATTTCGCAGTTCTAGTATGCGTTTGTTAACTTCAATGCGCGCTTCACGGTATGCCACTTTGTGCCCTTGGGTCACTTCAATGGACTCTGTTACAAGGTTGCTCAGAGTATCGCTAAGGTACATCAAGTAAGCGTTTAGGTTTTTAAACCATGGAATGATAAAAGAATTTTGAGAAACTGCCGATTGCACCCACAGCCCATCCAAAGTGAGGCCTGGCGATTCCATATTTTCTTTGAGTTCAAGCTTCGCCATTTCAGCGCCACGAAAATGCCCATCGCCTTGATCGTCGTCAGATTCCGGAACGCAATAGGGCTTTGCTAATGCATTTTCAGTCGTTGGTGGATAAAGCATTGCGTGCAAAGGCTCGCTGGTCTTCGTTGCCAATGAATACACCCAAGATAGGGTGTTAACCCTTCGTTGCTTAGTCAGCGCTGAATCTTGTGCTGAGATAACATCAGATGGCATCGCTGCCCAGTTAATCAGCTCTACGGTAAACTTAAATGCTCCTAAATAGTCTGCCCCTGACAAGCAAAATAAGTCGCCTAAGGCGTGCTGATTATCATGATCTTTTAACCAGCGCCCTAAAGCCTGCTGTGTTTCAATAAAATACTTAAGCGCTTGTTGACGCTCGGTTTTATATAGGGTTTTACCGATTTTTTGTTTGCCTGGCATCCAAAAATCTTTAAAGTCGGTATAAAAGGGATTACGTTCACCCCCAATGTTTTTAGGGGCTAGGTAACGATCAATCAGCAAAGCGCTGTGATAGTGATCTTGCTGTTGACTGATTCTTGTGATGTTGTTCAGTAGTTCGTTAGCCGCCGCCGCTCGCTGTCTTAAATGACGTGCTCTAAATAAAGGGTCATCAGCGATGATGACCCCAATTTTCCGCGTTCTGGCATCGTCGAACGCCTCTTGTTGGATGGCGGGGTGATTCGCTTCCCAAAATGCTAGGGTTGCTTGTCGTTTTGCCTGTTCTTGCTGATCGACGTTTTTGATATGTTTCCAATAAAGTGCGGACAGTGCGTTGCTTTCTAAATGGGGTGCAGATTGGTGATCCCACCGTAGGTTACGAATTTGCTCTGATAAGCTTTGTTGGCCAATTGATTTGCTTTGATAATGATCGCGGTAATTACCAACATTGCTCATTGAATCGAGGTAATGAACGGCTTTGGTGTATTGATCGGAGGTGTAGTTTCCACCTAATGACAACAAATAAGCTGCTGGGAAGTCTAGCTCAAATTCTGCCGCAGGAGCTCTGGGGCGTACTCGTGGCATGCAATTCCCGAGGATAATATCTTGTTGATACATATCCTGATCGACTCGCACCTCAACGATATTTAAATTCAAGTTTTTTGAACGACGTTTTCTGAGTTTCGGATCTCGCTCAAAACGATTAAGGCGTGTTGCAGGCAGAGGCACTTCAGAATACAAAATCTCGATTTTCTGACGGCGTTGATTCCAATGAACCGGTAACCAAATATCTTTTAAACCTTTACCAACCACTTTACGTTTTTCGATGCATTCATCAAAGGCATTATCGGGGTCCTTTCCAAGCCGATAATCAAGAAGCCTGACATCATGGTAGGTCGTGAGCTTGCCTTCTTGGTCTTCTTGCCGGATTTCTAATTCCCGCCACAATCTTCCCTTGTTGTAAATATATAAGAAACCAGGTCGGGTTTTGGCGAGGGTGCTGTTCCCTCGCGGATGTGGGCTGCGTGCATTTTCAACGAATGAAGCCGGCACAACGGGGCAGATCACATTGCATTGACGAGCCGTGCGCCTATAGGTGGCAATGGCATTGTCCATTAATGGGAGTACAATAGGGCCTCCCTCTACAGCTTCGACTTCTAATTTCAGTTCACGCCTTGGCTCATTTTTTGGCCACGGCCAAATATGCAGTTCATTCTCAATTCCCTCGCTTTGGGATTTTGAATTCTTATAGCTAAAGGGCTCTTTCGTGCGTTCTTCTGTTTTACCAAGTCGGGTACCGCAAATGTCGTAGATGGCGATCTGTTGATCGTTGTTATGCTCTTTGCCAACGACCTGCACAATTAACTGATCTTCGTCTTGTTCTTCTTTCGTCGGAGGGCCTTCTTCTGGCTGTTCAGCATCGAGCAACTTATCTCCCTCATTCTTGAGTAGCCCTGACACTTTGGCCATTGTTGTGGTGAGCAAAGGAATTTCAGCCGCTGTCCGATGAAAGATGGACATTAGGGGATCTAAGAAATGAAAGCTTTGAGTCTCGACTTCAACGATTGCTCCCATTTTTAACGCTTTCTCTTCGAGCGCTGGGTCAGCAAGGAGTTCATCCATCACCGCACGGTCAAGCTCTCCATCCTCATCAATAGCGCCCATCTTTTGGAAATCGATGGGTTTGCCACCCATGCTGGCAGCGAAAATGTCAGGAGAGCCCCCCATCAGCACGCCGTCGTGTGAGGTGCGACTGCCGACGTGCGCGACAGGTAAGCCGTTTACAGTAAATTTTGGAAAGCCAACAACAATCGTAGCGCCGCAATCGGTTTTATGCCCCACGCAAGCGGCAGGTTGGCCATCGAAAAAGGTGTGTGGAGCGCCCTCGACAATTGGGGTTGTGCCATGACCTTCGCGAGGGCAAGCGTGAGGGTCGCCTTTCCGTGCACATGCCGGCATATCAATTCTCCGCAACTATTTTTATAAATGAGAAAGTAAAAGTTGGCTAACTTTACCAAAGTCTGAATGTGACATGTGTATTGAGAAGAATAAAAGTAGTAATAATGACTCAGGAGTGTTCTTAAAATAGCCAATGAGGTATCGAAGTGGAACTTGGTTATCATTTTTTGTTGGTTATTGGTTTTAGACAGATCAAAAAATGGGTCTAACACTAGGGGATGCTAAGTGTACTCAAGTGCGTGATATAGGGGGATTCCTGTCCTTGACAGGAATGGAGCAAGAAAGCAACCTGGCTTGATGGGGGCTCAATCAAATAAATCTTAAGAGCCTCCGTTAATTACCTTCCGACTTTACATGCTTACGGTGATCACCATGCGTATTTGGCTATGTGTTTTCTCTCTGTTTCTTATGACGAGTACTGCTTTCTCAATGGATGTAGACGATATTAAACCGCATCAACCTACTAAATCGCCTTGGAGTGAGCAATGGTTCTATTACCTTAATGACCCCGAGGTGGGTTATTACAAAGTCAGTTTTCAGACTTACCTAGAAGGGCATTCCCCTGCTTTAACAGAAAAAGCCTATTTACACCTTGCCTTTGCACCCAAAAATGGAGCCGTTAAAACCTATGATCTTTATTACGATGATGTGTATTTAGTTGCTGATGAAGACCCTAATTCTGAATCTTTCCAATACATCATACCCGGCGTTATTGAAGCAGATGAACAACAAGTATCCGTTACCCTTGATGAATTCAATTTTTCGATGCGTTGGATCGGTGAACATAAACACTATTGGGGTCGATTCTTTAATCCAGGCGAGGGCCCCTTTGGCCTAATTTCATCGCTGCCCTTTATCGATAACAGATGGTTTGTTTACAGTATGGGGACACCGGCAGAATATCAATTTACTGACGGTGAAGTCACGCATCAAGGCGTGGGTACGGTATCCATTGATAAAGGTTGGTATACCACCGTTAATTCAGATAGCTTTATTTATGTATTTGCTGCTGATGAAAAGACTCAGTTTATGTTTACAGGTGCAGAAATAAATTTCTTCCCTATTGAAATGTGGGCTGGTCGCTATCTTTCTGAAAATCAAGATTTGGTCTTTTATCCTGGGATAAAAGGTTTGAGTGTTGCGCATGTTGCTGATGCTTGTCGCGGTACTTTTCATCTTGAAATGAACAAATTATTCTATAAAGTCGTTGTTGAAGCAAAGGCTCCCTTGGATTCCTTTTATGACTCGACCATGCCAACAGTTCATTTGCTGGGTGCGCAGCAGCCTATTATGAAATCGATGTACTCAGAGATTAATGTGAAAATTTATAAGTTTGGGAAATTAATCGAAGAAAAAGATATCGCTCAGGGCTTCCTTGAATTTGGCGATAGTCAGTACTGCTCAGATAGACTGAATTAATATGAATTGATTCGGTTTGATCAGATAACGAAGGATGCTGTTCCATTTTTTTCATAACAAGGAGGTTATGACGATGGGGAAGGGTGTAAACTGCTTAATTTCACTTATTTTAATGCTATTCGGAATACCCTTGGCTATGGCGGGCTCGTACACTATAGAGCATGCTATTCCATCTGCTTCTGTTCCCTTAAAACGGACTCAAGGAACGACGCAGAAGATAAATGTGTTTAATAGTGAATGGATCTATTTTGGTGAAGAAAATCGCCGGGTCGTCGATGTCAATGTGAACTTTCCAGAAGGTCATGAAACCTTCTCAAAGATCCTGGGTTCTTTCTCATTAAAGTGCCCAAAAGAAACTCGATGTGATCACTGGGATCGTTATGGAAATTTTGGATTGGTCCTCAATAAAGGAGAAGAGAATGAGACCTTTATTGAATTGGATCGTTTCATTACGCCCTATCGTGTTGGGGTGTCTTGGGAGGCTGATCTGACTGCGTTACGCCCGCTTCTTACAGGCCAGCAAACGATGAGAGTGTTTATTGATACATGGGTAGGCGAAGGGCATAACCAAGGCGAAGGTTGGTTATTCAATGCAACGATGCTATTTAAAGGCGGGCAGCCTCCTCAGCCTGAAGCAAAAGCCGTTATTCCAATTTGGCCTCATTTAAGCTGGAAATCTGGTCAGCCTGATTTGCCTGTAGAGCAGCAGGTTCCTCCTGTTAATCTTAAATTACCTCAAGCAGAAAAATTTATTTTCCGTTCCTTTATTACCGGCCATGGATGGAATAATCGACAAAATTGCGCTGAGTTTTGCTCAAAAACGCACTTTTATACGGTTGCTGACCAGGAGTTTTCACGTGAAATTTGGCGAACAAACTGCTGGCAGACTCAGACAGACGGTGATCAAAGAGGTACTTGGCAATATTCTCGAGCGGGTTGGTGCCCTGGTGCTCAGGTTTTTCCTTGGGATATGGATGTGACGCAGGCACTTGAAGGCCGAGAAAGAGCGATATTTTCATATCGATTGGAAGACTTTGAATGGTTAAAAGATGGAGATGTCCCTTTTTACTATCTTTCTGGACTTTTAATTGTGTATTGAAATATTTATCTAATAAACCTTTGACTGTGAAATCAAGAGATTAAATGTATGAGTATTTTGCTATGGGTACGAAATTGCACATTGCTTTAATATTTTTCATACTCTCTATTCTCACTGCTTGTTCAACGGAAAATCGCGAGCAAGCTTTAGGAACCCTTGAAAGGGAACGCATTACTTTTTCAGCGACGGCTAATGAGATTATTCGTGAGCTTCCTATTACTGAGGGAAGTGCAGTGCAGGCCGGTGATGTGTTGGCTCGTTTGGATACCAAAAATCAACAGGCTGTGTTGGCTCATGCCGTTGCTGAAGCAGCCAAAGCTCAAGCGTATTTGCTAAAACTGAGTAATGGTGAACGCCAAGAAGACGTGGCCGCGGCACATGCCAGAGTTGATCGCGCCCAAGCCAAGCTGACAGAAACGTTGCAAAACTATAAGCGAGTAGAGGAGTTGGTGAAAAAAAAACTTCTCAGTCAATCGGAAAAAGACAGTGCTATCGCTACCCGTGATGCTGCCCGTGCAGAGCTGGATTCTGCAAAAGAGGAGTTCAGCAAATTAACCGCGGGAACACGGCCTGAAGAGATTGAACAAGCGCAAGCAGCTCATGCCGCAGCCATAGCGGATGTATCACTTCAACAGCAAAAGCTCGATGAGTTAACCATTATTGCTACCCGTAACGGCATTTTAGATAACTTGCCTTATAACTTGGGTGAGCGCGTCCAGGTTAATGCTATAGTGGCCATCATTCAGGCAGATCTAGTCCCTTACGCACGTGTTTATGTGCCTGCTCCGTACCGTCTAACCGTCATTCCTGGGGCTCAGTTTCCAGTGCATATTGATGGTGTCAAAGAGCCGTTACAAGGTAAGGTACGGTGGGTAGCGACTGAACCATCCTTCACGCCTTATTATGCGCTAACGGAAAACGAGCGGGCTCGTTTAATGTATTTAGCAGAGATTGATTTGCCAGAATCAGCACAGCCGCTCCCTTCTGGTCTTCCGGTTCAAGTTGAATTAGCGAGGCAGGAATAGTGACGGATTTCGCTATTCATGCCAATAATGTGGTCAAAAAATTTGGTGATTTCACTGCGATTGACGACATAAACTTGCGTGTGCCCAAAGGGACAATTTACGGTTTTTTGGGTCTAAATGGTTGTGGCAAATCAACCACCATTCGCGTATTAACAGGTTTATTAACCCCCACCTCTGGCAGCGTCAAAGTCCTTGGATTAGATATTCCAAAACAATCGGAGCAATTGCGAATTAAAATCGGCTATATGACACAAAAGTTCTCCCTTTATGATGATTTGACTGTTGAAGAAAACTTAACGTTTATTGGGCAAATTTTTGGATTGCCAGGAAAAACGTTGGCGAAACGTCTTAATGAACAATTGCATATATATGGACTTGATCAGCGCCGAAAGCAGCAAGTGGGATGGATGAGTGGTGGCCAAAAGCAGCGATTATCGTTAGCAGCCGCGACGATGCATAAACCAGAGTTACTGTTTTTAGATGAACCGACATCTGCGGTGGACCCTCAAAATCGACGTGAGTTTTGGGAGCAACTCTTTGATCTTTCAGACCAAGGAACCACCATTTTGGTCACTACCCATTACATGGATGAAGCCGAGCGGTGCCACCGATTAGCCATCATGGAATCGGGATTCATCTGTGCTGATGATGAACCTGAAACCTTAATGAATAATATGGGCGTTAACATTGTTGAAGCTCGGGCTGATAATTTACGACAATTGAAAGAGAAAGTAATGAAGCATGCGGAAATTCGCTCCGCTGCCCAGTTGGGTATTCGCTTGCGCATACTTATTCAACAACAGGTAACACACCCTATTGAGTGGCTAAAAACGATGTTCCCAGAACTTGCTAACGCAGAATTGAATCTTGCCCGCCCCTCATTGGAAGATGTGTTTGTCACTGTGACGGGAAAGGGACGGCAATGAGTGCCGTGCTGAGAACGAAAGCACGGCTAAGAATGAAAGCAGTGATGCTGAAAGAGATACGCCAACTTTCGAGGGACCGAATTACCTTTGGTATGGTGGTGATGATTCCTCTGATTCAACTATTACTGTTTGGCTTTGCCATCAATACCGATGTGCGCAATATTCCGATCGCCATAGTCGATCAAAGTGAAAGTACGCTTGGACGCTTGATAGTGGAGTCGGTTAAAGTCACTCAAGTCGTGAGTGTTAAGCAAAGTTTCGAAACACCTGAGCAGGCTGAGCGTGCGATTGAACAGGGTGCAATAAGAGCAGCACTTTTCCTTCCCAAAGATCTCACACAACGCGTAGTACAAAACCGCGCGTTAGGTCAATGGATTGTCGACGGTACCGATACGATGATCAGTGCTGCCATTTTAGGCTTACAAACAATGCCGTTGACGGACTTTGATTTTGATCTTCGACCAAAGGCAGCCAAAACCTTTGAGGTTACCTTGTTTTATAATCCAACGCTTCGATCAGCCGTTAATATTATACCGGGTTTACTTGGTGTTATTTTAACGATGACAATGATCCTTTTTACCAGTGCTGCGATTGTACGTGAAAAGGAACGTGGCAACTTAGAATTGCTGATCACAACCCCCATCCATCCACTTGAATTAATGGTTGCTAAAATAGTGCCTTATATTTTCGTAGGATTAATTCAGGTGTTGATTGTTTTGGGGTTGGGCCACTTTATTTTTGACGTCCCAATAAATGGTACAGTCAGTCAAATACTCTTCGGGACATTGTTATTTATCGCAGCCAGTTTGACCTTGGGTTTGGTTATTTCTACCATTGCCACTACTCAACTGCAAGCGATGCAAATGACGCTTTTTATTCTGCTACCGTCAATTTTGCTTTCTGGATTTATGTTTCCTTATGAAGGGATGCCAGTGGCCGCGCAATGGATTTCGGAAGCGTTGCCAGCAACCCATTTTATGCGTCTTATTCGAGGGGTTGTTTTACGCGGCGTTGGTGTTATTGATACCTGGCGAGATACGCTTTGGATGTTGTGCTTTACATTAGGTGGGATGTTTGTAGCCTCCTTGAGGTTCAAGAAATCTCTCGGTTGATTCGATTAAACTCAGATTCTGTTGATGTGGTTCGGTTGAAACATTGTGTAGTTTGGTCAGTTGTTCTGTTGAAGTTAGCCAATAAGGGTCAATTATTTATATTTAAATGCTGATTCTAAGATTGTTTATGATTGTCTCAATGTGATGTATTGGACTCTATCGAGATGGTCAGTGTTTATATTATTCGTGCGAGCCGTGTACTGCGTTTCATTTATGTGCGAATAAATCATTGGAATGGAATCCTTTATAGAAAAATTATGTAATAGTAGGCCAAGATGATCATCAGTAGGCTGAAAATCGAGAAAACACCTGTCACTATACCCCTCTAGCAGCTTCATCCATTATTTAATGTGAGGTTGCATTGGATGCAATGCTAATGTGAGGGATCTTAGCCATTTATGAATATTTCAGATTCGCTCGTTCCGGATATTGCTGGCGCATTATTTATTTTAATTGTAGGTTTTCTCGTCGCACGTTTGTTGCGAATAGTGTCTCATCGCTTATCAGACTCTTTCAATAGCCTTATATCTGGAAGACTTGACAGTTCTACACTCGAATTTGTTCGCATATCGAATACAGCTAAAACGACGCTGGGTGCATTTTTCTTTTGGGCGACGATGGTCGTCTTTATCGCGATAACAGTGCGATTCGTCGGGTTTACGGGAGCCGCGGGTTGGTTAGAAAGCATTGTTTCTTATTTGCCTTCTCTTTTTGCAGGGGGGCTCTTGGTCTTGGCCGGCGTTGTACTTGGCAGTATCGCATTCAAGTTGGTGGTACACGCAGCAGCAGCTGCCAATATTGAACAATCAAGACTACTCGGGAAATTATCACAAACCTCCTTTATCTTTATTGGTCTGGTTTTGGGCTTAGACCAAGTGGGTATTGATGTAACCTTCATCATTATTCTATTTGGTATACCCCTAACGGCTATTATGATGGGATTTGCTCTGGCTTTTGGGTTGGCAGCAAAACCCTTGTTGGAAAATTTGATTGCGAATCAACACCTCAAGCAGCTGGTTAAAATTAGACAACGTATTTCATGTAAGCATTTAGACGGAACAGTGGTCGAGTTTACCGCGACGGGCATCGTGTTGGAAACGGATGAAGGAAGACTATTGATGCCTGCAAAATGGTTAATGGAGGAAGGCTTAAACCTGATAGATGCAGAGGCTTCTGATGAACATAGCTAACCCTTTTAGTCATGATTTTCTTGCTACAAAACCCAATAAAGCTGCACTTGTACTCCAGAGTCTTGATACAGAATTAGCTTCTGTATATTTGGCCAATGTCCCTATACGAATTCTTACCCCTGTGATTGAAAACATCGAAATCTGGCCAGCGGCTCGAATCCTTGAAAGTATGCCCACTGAGCAATCTTGTGCTGTTCTTAGTCAGATGAAATTTTCGATGGCTACATCCATTATTCGGCATCTTGAAACGCATCAACGTCAATTGATTTTATCAGAGTTACCCGGGCATTTGGTGCGAGCCATTAATCGTTCATTGCGTTATGCAGAAGATTCTGTCGGAGCTTGGATGGACGGTTCAACACCACACTTTTCTAATAATTTAACCGTCGAAGAATGCATTAAACTGTTAAAAAATGCAGGAAAAGCCTGCGACATTATTGTCACGGTTGATGCCAACCACTGTATTGAAGGGGTTATTCCTCCTGGTGCGTTGTTCGTTAATGACAGCAATCGGAAGCTTAAAGACATTGCGGATACACGATGCAAACCCTTACCTGCACAAACGGGATTAAAAGTCGCTGAATCAGATGCCAGTTGGTTGAAATACAGCACGTTACCTGTCCGAGGAAGAAGAGGTGAGTTAGTTGGAAGCATCAACCATCGAACGCTTAGTAAAGCCTTGAAAAAAAATACGCCTAAGTATGTCGATTCACCAGGTGATAGCCCAATTATATATTTAAGCCAGGCATTGTTAGCGTCTTTTAAAGGGATTTTAGCATTAACAGCAAATAGCGTCGTAGATAAAAGTCCACAGGAGAAATAATCTTATGACGGAGACTTCCAGCAGTCTTGCCGCTATTGAGGTGATTGATGAAACGTTGACCCGTCGCTTCATTTTAGATCATCCAACCGATGCAACCAAAATTATTGAGCGGTCTGATCTTTCAACCATTGCAGAGGTGTTAGCAAAGCAGCCGCTATTCGCTCAATTGCCATTATGGAGTCGGCTGGTACCCAATATTGCGTCTCAATTATTACTGGCTTTGCCTGAAGCATTAGCAACACAGTTGTTGAGCGAGTTGTTACCTCACCATGCGGTAAAAATTTTAAGTCAGTTCAATGATACTCAGCAAAAAACCTATTTAGATAATATGGGGCCAGCCATTCAAAAAGAATTAACCACTTTGATGAGATATCCAGAGAATTGTGCCGGGTATTTAATGGATACTCGTATTATGCATTTTCGCGGTGATATGACGGTGGAAGAAACTCTGCAAAAACTAAGGAAACGCAAGCTTAAAACGACAAAAGTTATTTTTTTAGTGGATGGAGAAGGGCGGTTAACAAGTAAAGTGCTGATTCAAGACATTGCGACGGCTGATTTGGAAACCTGCCTAGAAGACATCGCGAAACCCACCAGTATGGCGGTTAAGGGGACAACGCCCATTGAAGAGGTGGCCGATCTTTTTTCAGAGCAAAAATTATTGGATTTGCCAGTGGTTGATCTTGATAACCATTTATTAGGTATTATTTATCACGACAGTTTGCTTCGTGCTTCACAGCAGGAAATATCTTCAGATGTACTGGCCATGGTGGGTGCGAGCCGTGAAGAGAGAGCCTTATCGAGCCCGTTTTTTGCTCTGAAAAAGAGAATGCCTTGGCTTCAAGTGAATCTGATTACGGCTTTTATGGCAGCCTCGGTAGTGGGCTTATTTGAAAGTACCATTGCACAGTTCACGGCACTGGCGGTGTTGCTACCGGTCGTTGCGGGGCAATCCGGTAACTCAGGCGCACAAGCCTTAGCGGTGACCATGCGTGGCCTTGCACTGCGGGAAATAACAACTCGTCAGTGGATGAAAGTGATGTTTAAAGAAGTGAACGTCGGTTTTATGAATGGGTTATGTGTGGCCTTAACCTGCGGGGTGGGTGTGTATTATTGGAGCGGCTCTGTCGGATTAGTCATCGTTATCTGTCTGTCGATGGTGTTGGCCATGATCGCTGCAGGGTTTGCGGGTGCTTTAGTGCCAATACTGTTGGTCCGTTTCGGGCAAGACCCCGCACAAGCGTCTTCCATCATTCTTACGACGGTTACCGATATTGCAGGCTTTTTTGCCTTTTTAGGCATAGCGACTTTGTTGTCGAACATGTTGTAATGATGTCACTAGAAGAAGGCTGCTGATCAGTCTAGTTCGAAGGGAGATAACACAATAGTAAACTGAGAGATGTTGTATGGGTAGCGGTCGGTAGCCAAAGTACTTGTCTGCATGATCAAGTACTTTGGAAACAAGCAATGGATGAATCCTGTCGATCAAGGCTGTGGCCTTATACAGGGAAAAGTTCACCCAGTTTTAGGCCTAACATCATGTCGCCTTCAACACGAAGCTTGCCGCCCATGAAAGCTTGCATACCATCCAGTTCACCCGTCATAACGCCGAGAAGCGTTTCAGTGTCCATGATCATGGTAACGGATGGGTCGTCGTGTTCACCTTTTTGAACATCAAAGTTGCCATCGTTAATGGCAACGTAGAATGAGTCACCATCTTCAACCTGAAATTGGAAAACGTTTTCCATGCCAGCCGCAGCGTCAGCATTAAATTTGCTTTTCATTTGTTCTAAAATGTCAGCTACAGAGCTCATGCTAATCCCTCTTAATTGGGTTGGTCATTGATGGCGAACTAGCCTATGGGAGATGGGTCGTCAAAGTCAATGATAAATCATACGCCCGTTTGAATGCCTGTGAGATCAATCATCTTTTTAACCGCTGCAATTTCGAAGGTTACGACTTTCCCTAAAGCTTTGAGCGTTGTAGCATGCATACCCATTAAATGCAGAAAAAAATCAGCTATGAGGAGCAGTATTCAGTGGAATTTTGGAGTGATTACGGAGCATTTTTGCTCAAAACCCTTACCCTTGTAGGGGCATTCATTGTGGTATTGGGTGCCATCGTGGCAGCGAGCCTAAAGTCAAAAGGTGGTGAAGAGGGTGAATTGAAGGTCACCAAGCTGAATGATCTCTTCAAAGGGTTCGAAGAAACACTCAATATGGCAATCTTAGACAAGGACACTTTGAAAGAGCGTCATAAGCAGCAAAAGAAACAAGAGAAAGAGCAACAGAAATCAGCTAAAGCGAAGAAGTCCTCCCCCCAAGATTCGGAAACAGACAATGATTCGCCTGAACAGAAGCCAAGAGTCTATGTGTTGAACTTTGAGGGGGATAAAAAAGCCTCGGCAGTTGAGCATCTGAGTAAAGAGATAACCGCAGTCCTCAAAGTGGCTTCGAAGCAAGACGAAATCGTTGTGCGTTTGGAAAGCCCAGGTGGAATGGTGCATACCTACGGATTGGCCGCTTCTCAACTGCAACGCATTCGAGAGCAGGGGCTTAATCTCACAATCTGTGTCGATAAAGTGGCTGCTTCAGGTGGGTATATGATGGCCGCTGTTGGTCAAACCATTATTGCGGCACCTTTCGCGATTCTAGGTTCTATCGGTGTTGTGGCACAGCTGCCGAATGTTCACCGCCTGCTTAAGAAAAATGACGTTGATGTGGAGCTCTTCACTGCCGGAGAATACAAGCGGACTGTGACAGTGTTGGGCGAGAATACCGAAAAAGGCCGTCAGAAATTCCAGCAAGATTTGGAAGACACGCACGTATTGTTTAAGCAATTTGTTAAGGACATGCGTCCAAAAGTGGATATTGATGCCGTTGCCGATGGGGATATATGGTACGGTTCTCAGGCAATCGAAAACCAGTTGATTGATCGCATCCAGACCAGTGATCAATACTTGCTCGAAAGAAGTGAGGAAGCTGATATCTACGAAATTGAATACGAGCGTAAGAAAAGCTTACCTGAAAAGCTGGGCATGGCGGCTGAGTCTTCCTTGGAGCGTGCTTGGGTAAGAGTCTTTAACCGCAACCCAAATACTCTGATCGGATAAATTTTATTTAATCGTCGCTAGCTGGCCTTGATTTAAGTATTCACTAGACAAGGCCAGCCTTTGTATATCTCCTCAAATTGCGCTCTCATTATCGAATCTTCTTAAGCAATTCAACGGTAACACCAGCCAATCATCAATAATCACATTACTCTGTCCACCGATGCCTTAGGCTGTCACGGGTTTGTAACCACTTTGTGGACACTCTTTGTGGATGCAAACTATTTTTTCAAGCAAATCAATAGGCTAGGGGTTATAAGTAGGGATTGGTTATTCTGTCACCAATGCTGGAAAACCCGCTTTCCTAGCGGGATTTTGAGCAGTACTCAGATGTTATTCCCAAAGATATCCACAGAAACTGTGAAAAACTATTCAAACGCAAAAAATTGTTCCATTAATGGATAAGACGCCTCTTTAATCTCTTCGATCTTAGACAAAGTTGGTTTCAATACGCTTTTGAGGGTTGCTGGTTGGATAGATGAAAGGTTGAAGACGTTATTGAGAGACTGTTAAAGGCTTTTGAAATCTGACAGAGTTGCATTGATAAGAAAAAGACAGGAGTTAAACCAGTGCTGTAGTTTGAGACCCCCTACAGCACTGGTCAAGCGTTTCTTAGTTGCTTGAATCGATCAGTTTGTGCACTTCTGCTTCTGTATTCCAAATGCTGTTGCGATTACCGCCGTAATGACGTGCAACGGCTTCGGCAAATGATTCCTCTAAGCCAGCTCGGTAATTGTCATGATTATGAGATTGACGGAAATAGGAAGCTAGACGATTGAGTCCCCTGTCTTCTGACCAGGCTCTTCTAAAACTCACATCTTGACTGCAGCTTGAGTGCTGCGAATTGGGTTGGCCATTACCAATCACATGGTCAATCGCATGGGCAAATTCGTGCAGTACCAAGTTGGCTGAACCATGGTTACGACCAATTATCCAGCTGTTGCCTTTTTTTTCTAAAGCAATCACAACCTCTCGGCCCTCGCAGACGCCAGGTACATTATCCCAAGATGATTGATCACCATGCCCTCTGGGCTGCTGGCTTTTCAAATGGGTTAAATGCGTGGTGACATTGTCGTGCGTCAAGGTTATAAAAAGCCCATTTCTTTCAGCCATTTTCAGTGTATTGGGTGGGAGTTTGGCTAACTCTGTTGCCACAGTGAGCCTAGAATCGACATCTACATGGCTCTGCTGTGATATTTTGATCATTCCTAATGCCCGTACAATGTGATCGAAATCTGGATTCGATAAACAGGCTACGGCTTTTTCAAGGTTGGCTTTGGTCAGAGGGGCGCTGGAGTTATCCAGCCAAGGGTTGAGTATTTCGACAATGTTTAAGCCATCATGTCCGTAGTTTTTTTGGATATGTGTATATAAATGTGACTGAGTATTCATTGGCAAAGGCAAGCCATTGCTGAGTGCATACTGGGTACAAGCTTTATGCTCTTTAGCTAGTTCAATTTTTCTTAATGCTTCCCCGCTGCTTAATTGCTGTTGAACAGCTTTAATATCTGCAGCCGTTATTTTCGTTGAAGCGGTTTTCTCTGCTTTGATATTCTTGAGCAGCCCTAATGCATCTTTCCGCTCAATGTTATATTCCGAGATCATGGCCTCTACAACTTGATTGAAAGCCATATGCCTATGTTGTTCGCGTGTGTGGGCGTTATGAAAGATTTTTGCCCCCTTTTTAAGGTATAGAGTTTCTCCATTCGACCTCAATTCTTGGTTCGGGTGCGCGTTAGCAACGTTCAGCTGATTGTACAGGTCTGTTAAGGTGACATTTGAAGAGTGTATGGACGTCATAATTGGCTCTTATACCCTATGATCATGAAAATGGGGTGACTGAGTTGTTTCAGGTTGAATCGGCTGTGATAGCTGTGCAGCCCATTTTTCGGTCAGCTGCAGGTAGCTTTGAAAGGCATCAAGCGTTAGTTCTGTTGCAGATAAAATGTATTGGACCACTAAGCGATGATCAGATGTTAACCCCATGCAAAGACCACCGGTGATGTCAGTCAAAGCATTGCTTTTAAGCAGCAACGGAAACCAATCTTCAGAAATAGGTTGATTGAGGGGGTGGCAAGCCAGTACTAGGGTTTCACCCGTTAAAGCAAGAGAAACGCTAAGTTGCTCGTTTAGAACAATACTCCACTCGTGGTCAGATAGCTTTGAAACCTGTTGAGCGTCTAAGGCCTTGGCTATTTCAATGAGTGGTTGACTTAAATCTGGCACAATAAAAATGATCCAATTGCAAATGTAAGATGTTAACGCAATCGAATTCAGACGCTTGTTCCATAAAGTTGTTTCTTTTTAGACTAAATGAGCCGTCTTGTTTACAAACGTGAAAGGTAGAGATTGGTTCCACGGCAGGGGATTGCGGTTGTTTTTTGATCGATCGTTTGCTTGTAGAAAGGTTGGGTATTTTTGCTATAAAATTATAAGCGTTTTATTGAATTACCATGTAATTCTATGTGGTTGTGGTCCTGTCAGCGTTAATTTGCTCTTAAAAGGCACCTTAAAGTTAGGGTGCCTTTATTTGAATATGGGGTTACGACAAATTTGAACGTGATTTGTTGATGGCAAACATTCTTAGTAGGGTCATATCTTTATCAATGAGGTGATGTTTTAAAGCTGCACCAGCATGTAAGACCACCAATGCACTTAGAGCTAAAGCACCAAGCCCATGAAAACCACCAAAAATATTTGCCCACTGTTCACTAATTGCTGAAGGCTTGCCCGTTATTGGATGCAAGTTTTTAGGGAGCAGCTCTGCGTCGAAGAAGGGAACACCATACCCACCTAAATAAGACATAAGGATGCCCGAAATCGGTAATAAAAGCGTCAATGCAAGTAGAGCAAAATGCACTAGTTTTACGAGCATCTGATTATTGGTTGCTTTGTTGTGAATAGGTGTGGGGAAGCCTTCAAACAATCGCCAAAGCACTCTGATGACCGCGATGACAAGAAAGAGTACACCCAGTGATTTGTGAGGTGTATAAAGACCGTATGATTGGGTGTTGGTCATATAAAAGCCCAACGCCAATATAGCAATGGCCAGCAACCCAACCATCCAATGAAAAGCAATGGTGGTTTTACTCAAAGAGGTTGAAGGATGACTCATGGAAAGCTCTCACGTCTAAGGTTAATAATGGTTAGATTCCCCCTTCTGCCTATGACGCTTTCCTTCCTGAAGGCATTCTTTATTGTGCGGTGTTTTACGGTGACAATTCCATCGTCATCAGACGATTAATGTCTATTTTAAAATCAGAGTAAATTTGCTTGAAACCATACTCCCGATGCTGAGTAAGTCCTTAGTTTGGTTGCTTCAAGCGTATGTGCTGGCAGATGCATTGATTATATAGAGATGAATCTTACGCGTATTCTCGCTGTTCGCAATATAATCAGAAAATGTGCAAGGAATATGAAAGCCCTTTAAAACCCCTCTCAGGAGCAACTCAAAGCGGTTAGTAGAGACGTGATAAAGTTTGATCACCCTTATTGCGATTGATCTTCTATAAAGGGATTCGATGTTGGTTGGTGGAGCCCAAAGAGTAAGTACAGTAGGCTTGCAAGATTACCCAAACAAAAAAGTGCCAAAATCCAAAGGCAGGCTTTTTTCTTACAAGGTATTGTTACCCAAATAAAAAGACAGAAGAGTAGAAAACCTATGTATAAATCAGCTATAGCAACGAGCCCCCAAGGTAGACTGAGGATATAAGAAAATTCATCTGATAGTTTTCCGTTAACACTGGCCCAAATAATTGCTCCAGCAAATAAAATGGTAAGCAAGAGTAAAAACGGTTTTAGAAAACGTGAGATCACCTCTGTTGCTAGTTGCATGCAGTTGTCCCTTGTTGATACTCAATTCTCGCAACCCAGTACTCACTGGGGTGGGTATTTTTTCTGAGGTTGGTGATGCCTTTATAGCTCTTAATCGAGCGAGTATCTTTACTGTATGTAATATCAATAGGATCAAGTACCATGGCAATAAACCAATTATCTGGAACCATTCGGACTGTCAACGTGTGGGTGGATTCATTAAGCTTGAATAATTCAAAACGGTAAAATTTTTGCCGAGTCACAGCAAGAAATTCAAAATGAAGTGACTCTCCTTCTATCAGCTTTTGCCAATGAGATCTGACGTAAGCGCTGAAGCCAGCATCGATTACCCATTCTTCATTTGGAAATTCAACCTGAATATCGGCTTTAATAATGTCTTTACCTTTTCTCAGTTTAACTTCTATGCCTTTAGTATTTATGTCGACTTTTTGTGTGTAATGGTCTCTATGATCGTTTAGCACAAAACTTGGATGTCGAGCGCTGTAGTGAAAATCGAGAGATTTTTCTGCAAATGTACGACCCTTAGCATCTTGATAAAGGACATGCCCAGAAATAGGCTCACCTGTTTGACTGCATTGTACTTTATGCGTTTCGTAATAAAGTAACTCGTTTGTGTCGGGGTCGAATGCTTTACCCTTTAATTTCACTTCATAAGTTGCATGTGCTGCTGTAACGAAAAACAAGAGAGCAAATTGACTAACAAGTGGTTTCATAGAGCACTTCTCTTTAAATAAGGAAAGGCATAGATCAATACGAGCATGATCAAAAACCAGGCCACAGCCGTTTCTATGAGATAAAAAGATGACTGAATATGCATATCTGTCATAAGGCTGCCCCCTTGATAGGTCAGAGGGCCAGCAATAAATCCCGCTAGTGGCGGTAGCCATTTGTGTCTAAACATCCAATCCAATGCGAGAGGAACAATGGGAATAAAAATGCACCATAAACAGGCGAGCCATAGAGGAGGATATAAGCTTGAAAATTGATAGATGCCCAGAGCAGTTAAAAGACCATCCACTCCAAACCCAAAAGCTGCGATTCCAAATGCCCATAGCCAGAAAACCGGTTTGGGTTTGACCAGCCATTGAATGCTCGATAAATAGAAGAATGTAATGATGATGCTCCAAAAGGAACCAAGCAAAATAATGCCAAACCAGGCTGCTTGGAAAAGTACAAATAGAATGACTCTCACAGAGTTTGATCCTGAATATAATGCTCGAAAAGTGTTTCACTCATGGAATGACGGTTACCCGGTTTTGCATATAGAAATTGACCGCAACTGATGGCTCTTTCAGCAAACCCACCTTCACAATAACTAAAGTAGTAGCGCCACATTCTGATAAAGGTATTGTTGTAACCGAGCTGGATGATCTTGGCTTCTTTTTGATTAAATGCTTTATGCCAATCCGCTAGGGTGCGTGCATAATGTTGTCCAATGTCTTCATAGTGCAAGAGTGACAAATCAGTTTTTGAAATAGACGATTGCATGGCGATTTGCGATGGAATACAACTGCCTGGAAAAATGTACTTTTGAATAAAATCTACTCGCTTGAGCGCTCGTTTATATCGATTGTCAGGTAATAAAATACCTTGAATCAATGCGAGCCCGTCTTTTTTTAATAGTGTTGAGATTTTGTGGAAGTAAGTGTCGTAAAATTGATTGCCGACGGCTTCAATCATTTCGATGGATACAACTTTATCAAAGCTGCCGTGTAGTAGACGGTAATCTTGTAGTAATAATGTGATTTTATCAGACAAGCCTTCTTCTTGAATTCTTTTTTGTGTGTATTGAAATTGCTCTTCGGATAGGGTTGTTGTCGTCACTTGGCAGCCATAATCTCTGGCTGCAATAATGGCCATGCTGCCCCATCCTGTTCCAATCTCTAGTAAATGATCATTGGGTTGTAAATCCAATTTCTTGGCGATTCGGTGGCATTTAAAAGCGGCTGCTTGGTCAAGTAATGTTGAAGTACTTTGATAAATTGCAGATGAGTACATCATCAATGGATCAAGAAATAGAGCAAACAGTTCATTGCCAATATCATAGTGCGCGGCAATGTTGCGTTTTGAGTTTTTTTCTGTATTACGATTTAGAAAGTGGTAAAGACGTTGGGTGGGGGTTAGTAAGGAAGCGTACCAAGCATCTTCTGCTTGATTTAGTTCATCAATGTTCAGCGCTAGTACACGAATAACATTGGTTAAGTTGGGTGTTTCCCAGTCCTTTGACATATAGGCTTCAGCAAAACCCAAGCTACCACCAAAAGCCAATTGTGCCCAAGCATCGTCTGATTCAATATGAATAGTACCTTGAATGGTTGTCGGGTTGTGTGAACCAAATTGAAGGCGTTCACCACGATCAAATATATGAAGTTGACCTTGAGTTAACTTAGTAAAAGCTTTGAGACAAAGTTGCCGACCAATGCGAGCCATGAAGGGCCGTTGAGTAAAGGATCGATAAGAATCGGTTGATTGAGGTGACTCAGAAGATTGATTCATAACGATGCTCCTTTGCGTTCATTCGGCTGAGTCGATTTAGCCTGTATCTTTGGGTGAGGGTAAAAGGGTGATCCCTTTAGCCATAACTTAAAGGCATGCCAATAAATGCCAGCAACCACTTTTACGCTCATACACGGATTTTCGATTAATGCTTTTGTTAAATTTTTCTGTGTGCAATAGGCCCAACTCAAATTAAGCGTTGCATCGAAGTGTTTTACGTTATTTTTGGTGTTGATCATATGGACAATGATGCCAGAATCAGTAAGTTTAAAACTCCATCGATAGTGCATATCCATAGGATGAAATGGCGATACATGAAACCGTTTTTGAAACTCATATACCTCGATATTTTGCCGTTTTACTCCTTGGATACCGTATTGCCCAAATTCAGGGTTACACGAAAGCAGATAGGTATGTCGTTCTCCCCAAGGTGTATTCGTGATTTGGGCTAAGATCACTTGGCAATCATGCTCTTCATCAAAACAAAAGTAAAAAGTAACAGGGTTGAAATTTAATCCTAGTTGACGAACCTGAGTGAGCATAAAGACCGGTCCATTTAACGCTATGCCTGTCCTTTGCTCTATTAGACTTAAAACCGCTTGTTTTAGATTGGGAGTTTTAGGGTTCAAGTAATCTTGACGGCGAAACCATACTAGATTGGGTTTATTCGAATAACAAGGATGTTGGAAGTCTTTAAATGTTTTCTCAATATTAATGCACTTCATGTGGAGCTTGTATAGAAAGGCATGACTGACAGGGCTAAATCGCCGATGTCTGACCCATCCAAAGCCAATGCGAGACTGTTCTGGTTCAAAAGCTGACATTCATCAAGCTGCCTGTTCAGACGTTTTCTCAGACAAGATACTAAAATCTACATCGAATTGTTGAGTGACCCTTAAAGCACTGTTGACACCATCTTCATGGAAGCCATTAAACCAATAAGCACCACAGTAATGGGTTCTATTTTTATTTGATATGCGATGAAATTGTTTTTGGGCTTTTATGCCCGATAGATTGAAAACAGGATGACTGTATTCAAATGTTTTAATGATCTTCCTTGGATCAATATTATCGGTCACATTTAAGCTGACACAAAAAGTGGTGTCGGATGTGATCGATTGGAGTTTATTCATGCAGTAGGTTACCTGTACTCGGCTGCTTGGATTGGTTTTTATATGGTAGTTCCAGCTGGCCCATGCGCGTCGTTGTTTGGGAAGAATGCTTGAATCTGTGTGTAATACAACTTCGTTTGCTTGATAGGGTATAGCGCTAAGAATTTCACGTTCGTCTGGTGTCGCATCGGCTTTAAGTATGGCCAAAGCTTGGTCGCTATGGCAGGCAAAGATGACTTCATCAAAAGTATCGGTTTGGGTCATCTTTTGGTCTTGGAAGTGGTAGCTGACTTCGACACGATTAGTGTAACGACGAACGCAGGTTACGGGACAATTTAATCGAACTGCATTGCCTAATTCTTGTTGAATGGCTTTGACATATTGATCTGATCCTGACTTGATAACATACCATTGGGGGCGGTCATCCACACTGAGCATGCCATGATTTGAGAAAAAACGTATGAAAAAGGCGAGAGGAAAGTCATACATTCCCTGCTCATCTGAAGACCAAATAGCGGAGCCCATTGGAATAATGTAGTGCTTACAAAAATAGCTAGAGTAATTTTTACGTTGAAGGTATTGCCCTAACGTTGTGTTTTCGTGAATGTTGCCAGAAGCTAGATCGCTTTGAGCCTCTTTGTTGAACCGTAGAATTTCTTTAATCATGGATAAAAATTTTAAATTGAACACGTTTTTTCTTTGTGCAAAAAGCGTATTCAGGCTAGTGCCATTGTATTCCAATCCACTGATATCGGATTTTACGCTAAAGCTCATGTCGGAGCATTGGCGATCGACGTTTAAATAATCTATGAGTTTATGAAAATTTGGGTATGTCCAGTTATTAAACACAATAAAGCCTGTGTTGATTGGGTAAGAAATACCTTCGGCTTCGACCCTTTCGGTATGTGTATGTCCGCCTAGGGATGCTTGTGATTCAAATAAAGTTATATGGTGTTTTTTGTTGAGTAATAGTGATGCCGTTAACCCTGAAATTCCAGAACCAATGATTGCGATGCGTTTCATGGGCATTTACTCCGCAGAGGTATGGTGAACGGAAGCTGTGTGTGTTTGGCGATTTCGTGACAGTTTTCTCGTAATAGAGTGCCGAAGAGCGCTGGGTAAGCATCGAAATATCAGGAGTATCCAAGTAAAACGTTTTGGGAAATGAATGTCCCAGGTTCGATGTTTCATGTCTTTTAATATGTGGGCAGCGGCTGATTCGGCGTTAATCATCATGGGCATATGAAAATCATTCGCATCAGTCATAGGTGTTTTAACGAACCCTGGGCTAATCACAGAAACGTCAATATTTTCATGGTATAAGTCGGCTTTTAGTGATTCGCAAAAATGTGTGATTGCCGCTTTGCTTGCACCATAGGCTTCTGCTCTAGGGATAGGTACCCAAGCGATACTGCTGCTGATGACCAATAAGTAGGGTCTAAAATGAAACTTGCGAGGAGATTTCCTTAATAAGGGTAATGCTGAATGAATGCTTTTGACAGCCCCCATAAAGTTGGTATTCATGACCCGCTCAATCATGTTGAGATCAAATGCTTGGACATCTAAATATTCACAGATGCCTGCTGCATTAATGAAGACGTCTAAATAACCAAATTTCCGTTCAATCCACTGCTGTACCTCGAGCTGGGCTTGATCATCATTGACATCTAATGGAAATGCATCAATTAAATCTGGAAATTCGTGGTGTAGTTCTTGAAGAGCCGATTCCGAGCGAGCTGATAGAATCAGTTGATGGCCCTCTTTTGCGAGCGCTAATGCTAATGCTTTACCTATTCCTGTTGATGCGCCTGTTATCCATATTAATCGTTTTTCAGAATCAAACATCACGCCATTCCTTGTATGCGTTTTTTTAACAATTTTATGGCTACTCCAATAAGGGGCACCTGTTCATAGAGTAAAGCACCGGCATCGTAGTAATCTTGATGAAACACAATTTTGTTATTCTTCATTCGTAAATAACTGATTCCCATTACTTGAATCAATTTGCCTTTACTTAATCTTTTGTGTCGGAATTCTAAGGTCCAACGAATGGTAGCTTCATGTGTATTAAAGTGTGATGAGTGAAACCTAAAGGCGCAGTGTGACAGATTTGAATACATCTCCTTGAAATACATTTTTAATGCCTTCAATCCTTTTACTTGATGCAGGGGGTCTATAAACATGACATCCTTTTCGTATAGGCTATCCAATAGGGTTGACTCTGCATTTTGAGTATTTAGATCTGTATACACTTCTTTGAAGGTTTTCTCTAATGACATCAACGTATGACTTGATTCTTGGGGTGCAAATTGAGATGTCATTGCTTGGCTCCTTTAAGCGTTCCTTTGCCCTTCTATACGAACTTTTTTGGGAACCGGTTTTAAATCCCAGATGATGCCTAAAAAGGCTAATGCTTTAAGTAGGTAGAATGAAATATCCACTTCCCACCAGTAAAATCCTTGTCTGGCTGATATGGGCCATTTATGGTGATTGTTATGCCAGCCTTCACCAAGGGTAATCAGTGCTAATATAGCGTTATTACGACTTTCGTCATTAGTCTTAAAGCGTCTTTTACCCCATAAATGTCCTAGGGAGTTGATGGTTGCGGTCGCATGAAACACGAGGACGGTCGATATACAAAACCCCCAAACCACTAATTGCAACCCATTGGTGTTCCATTCTGGAATATAGACTGCGAGCGCTTCGCCCAAAGCGTATAAGCTGAATGCTAGAAGCAGTGGTACCAATGTATCGAACCGATTCAGAAATCTTAATTCGGGGTAAACGGCTAAATCTTTGATCCGATGCCAAGGGGTAGGGAAGGCTTTGTCGCAAGAAAACCAACCTAAGTGACTCCACCAGAAGCCTTTTGTAATGGGGGAATGTAAGTCTTCATCATGATCTGATTTTAAATGGTGATGACGATGATGGCCTGCCCACCATAATGGACCTCTCTGAGCAGCAGAATTACCAAGTACCGCAAAGACAAATTGCCAGAAACGATTGGTCTTAAAAGCTCGGTGTGAGAAGTAACGATGGTAAAAAGCCGTTATGGCAAACATTCGAATCAAATATAAGAAAAGGCAAAGAATTAAAGCGGTAGAACTGACACCTGTGTATAAAACGCCTAAGCAGCCGAGGTGAAGGCCAATGAAAGGGGTTAAACGGATCGGATCAAAACCATCAGAGTTTGTTTCTAGCTTCGCTTGCTGTGACTTAGGAGGGATTGCTTCGGTATCAAACCAGCGGGTTATGGCACACCACCAAGGCGGTTGTTTGAGACCAGAAGAATGTCGCATGTAAACCCTCCATACCAACAGCGCTTATAATTTATGCAGCCCCCTTATCAAGAGCTTTAAATGCAGCCAGAGCGCGTTCACGTCCTTGCTTGAGGTCCACAATCATCTCGGGGTATCCAAGGTTATGGCGTTGGGACGATGAAGGATCGTGAATTTCCTTTTCATTCAGCGTTCGAAGCTCTGGGACATACTTACGGATAAAGTCCCCTGTGGGATCAAATTTTTGAGACTGAGTGATTGGGTTAAAAATCCGAAAATAGGGTGCAGCATCTGTTCCTGTTGATGCACTCCATTGCCAGCCCCCATTGTTTGCTGCTAAGTCTCCGTCGATTAATTGTTCCATAAAATAGGTTTCACCTTTGCGCCAATCAATCAACAGGTGTTTTGTCAAAAACATTGCCGTGATCATGCGGAGTCGATTGTGCATCCATCCTGTTGTGTTGAGTTGACGCATGGCTGCGTCAACAATGGGAATACCCGTTAAGCCTTGTGTCCAAGCCGTAAAATCGGTTTTTGATTGACGCCAAGCCAGTTGCTCAGTGGATGCTTTAAACGCACGGTTTTTTGAAACTCTTGGAAAATGAATGAGTAAGTGCTTGTAGAAATCTCGCCATATTAATTCATTGATCCAGACTGAGCTGCCGGTTTGCGTCAGCATAATATCGCCCTTTTGGTATTCTAAAGCCTGCATAAGGCACTGGTTTGCTGAGATTGTGCCAATGGCTAAGTGAGGGGACAATCGACTGGTTTGATCCCAATCGGGTCGATCACGGTTTTCATGGTAACCCCGAATAGGTTTTTGAATGAACGCTTCTAAAGCTCGTTGTGCCGCGGCCTCTCCCCCTTCCCAATACTGATTGGCTGCAACGGGCGAAAGTGATTGCATTCGTTTTGGCCAGTCAGGTACTTCAAATTGAAATGCAGCTTGGGGTTGTGGTTCAGGTAGGGGCGTAATGGGTTGCTGATTGTATATTTGTTTCCAACGTTTACTGAAGGGAGTAAAGACTGTATAAGGATTGCCGTCTGGTTTAAAGACAGTGCCTGGTGCCAGTAAGCACTGATCGTCAAACCACAGCGTTTCAATATTGTGCTGATTCAACAGAGTTTGGCTTTGCTGATCTCTAAGACGCTCATTCCACTCGTATTCTCGATTACTGTACACATGCCTAATGTGATGTTCTTTGCAGAATTTCAGCAACGCTTGAGGCACTTGTGAAAAGTTAGCCGTGTCTAGGACAACCAGTGGTACTCTTAACTTTATTAGCGACTGTTGTAACTTATATAAGCTTTCTTTGATAAAAAAAGCCTGGGCATCTGCCATGTGATGCTGTTTCCATTGCAAAGTGGTGGCACAAAAAATACCGACCACTCCTTCGCCCGTGGTTTGCGCTGCTTGCTGAAGGGCGTAATACAACGCAGGGTTGTCTAAGGTTCTTAGATCGCTCCTAAACCAAATGGCTTTCATAAAACGCCTCTATTTGCATGAATTGGTCATCAGAAATGGACAAATAGCCTTCTGCTGATTTCAGTTGGTGCAAGGCTAGGTGAAGACAGCTGATATTGCATTTGTTATCCAATGTTTCTGATATAACCAGACTCGGAGTGGGTAATTGAGACGTGCACAACGCCTCTATTGGAATGGCAGTAAAACAAGTATGACAGGGAATCCCTTTGATGATCAGATCCAAGGCACACCATAAACCGACAAGAGGATCTATAGGCTCAACGGTTAATACCCAAAAAGCGCCGTGTTGCGACCGATTTTTTTGACAGTGATGATAAAAGTGAACGGTATTCTGGAAAATCAGTGTTCGCATCCACATCAAAAAAGACGATTGCTGCTCAGCCAGTTGATGAAATACGCAAGGGCTGATTAACGCTTTGCTTAAAGATTCGAGAGGGTACAATAAACTGATTTCTGCAAGCCAGTGTTGGGCCTGTGTGAACTCTGCATTTTCAATATAAGCAAATAATTGTGTTTGCCAATCATCGAGCCCTCGAAAGGGTTGCTGTGGTTGTTCCGACAACATGGCCTTAATGTTGGATAAGTTATGGCCTAAAGCCAGCAAATGTTTTATTTGTTGAAGCTGTTGCAAATCTTCGATTGAGTAAAGACGATGCCCATTTTGGTTGCGGGTAGGGTTTAATAAACCGTAGCGTCTTTCCCAAGCTCTAAGAGTGACGGCCGGTATGCGGCTAAGATTAGCAAACTCGCTGATGCTAAATGTTTGTGGGTTGCGCAGTGCTTTGTGCGAATCCATGATCAATCTTAGAGCCTATTGCGTAAACCCAGTTCAAAAGGATGTGGCTGCAAATAGGTTTGTAGCTTGATAAATTCGCTGATCCCTCCACGCTGTTTTATATAATGTTTGATCAAGGTTAGGGGAACTATGAGGGGTACAATGCCTTGATGATAATGCCCGATTAATTGCGTCAATTCTTGGCTTTCACCTACTGTCATGACGTCTTTTAAGTACCCTTGGATGTGCATCAATACATTGGTATGTTTTTTACGTGTTGCAGGAATCCGAAGCGCCTGCATAAATAAAGTAATGTATTTTGTTGCGATGGAGCTAAGGTCATCTTGACGAAGATCTGCAATCAGGTGACCAAGATCCTGGTAGTGTTTTGGAGAGTGAGACAACAATAAATACTTTTGTTTTGTGTGGAAAGCTATCAAGCCTGACTTGCTTAAATGAGGTTCAATTTCGGTTTTCCAGTCGTGGTATTGCATCACTTGAGTGATAAATTGTTCGCGTAGCAAGGGGTCATTTAAACGCCCAGCTTCTTCTACAGGCAGATGTGGCAGATGTTCAATGACTTGGTTGCTGAATACCCCTCTGTTGGTGCCGTCTGGATGTCCATTGGGGTGATAAACTTTAACCCTATCAATGCCGCAGCTAGGTGATTTATTCATAAAAATATAACCAGACATCCGATGAGAATGTTCAGCAATAAAATGATCACCTGCTTCTTTCAAAAGATGAGTGACAACTTGGTCGGGATTATTGCTTTCTTCTGCTTCGATGGCAGCATTTCTCGCAACGAGACGAATAGGTTTTCTGGGAATGCCGAGCCCTGCAGCTACTTCAGGGCAATAGGGAATAAATTCGAAATGTTGACTGAGTTCTTGGCTGCAAAAAGCTGAACGCTTATGACCGCCATTGTAACGGACTTCGTGTCCTAGCAAGCAGGCACTGATTCCAATTTGTATTTTTGCCATAGAATACCCCCCAAAAACGGCAGTCTATGGCTTATACAGGGGTTATACAAGATTGGATCACAAGGTGTTTAGGTGCTTACCAAGTAAGTAACCGCTGGTAAATGCATCTTCGACTCTCCTCCCAAGGCAGGCATCACCAGCGAAACTGATGTACTTTTCATAGAGGTAAGGCTTATCCAGTATTGTTTTGGGCTTGGCGTAGAGCCAGCGATGACATCGAAGTGTATCTATGTTGGATGAGCCGATGGCCGAGTGTTGAAAAATGCCCATTCCTTGTAGTTTGAATTTAATGGCTTCTTCAACAAATGCTTGTGTTTTTTCCACATGCTCAAACGACCATTGATGAGACATTTGAATCACCCATTGACTCTTGTGACCTCGGTTATATCGTTGTAACCACGCAATGTCTGGGTCTGACTCTACGATGAGTGGTGTTTGGTTGCCATCAGTAACATTCGATTCTGCAACCATCACCCAGCAGGGCCAATAGTCAACCGTCGATAAAGCCGTTACAAATGGATGTTCTGGAGGCAGCAAGTGTATGGCTTGTGGTGTTGGAGCGGTGATCACAACATGATCGAAAGGCCCTTTTTCTAACATGCTGTTTTCGAGCGTATTTTCAATTTGAAGGTTCAATTTTTCTGCAGCGACTGATGTTGAAATCACTTTGTGCTGAAACCATAAATGTTGACTCTTCAAAAGGTTACGATGAAGCGCAGAAAAACGGTCTTGAGGTACCCAAGCAGGAGTGCCGAGATTTCCAATCAAAGGAAGATTGTGCAAAGGGGTTATAAGGTTATTCTGATACCAGTGGGCTACAAGTGCTTGTAATTCAGGGGTTCTGGCTGTGAAAAATTGAGCCCCAAATTCGAGATTCCCTTCAGGGCTTTTGTGATGAGCCATGCGGCCACCAGTGCCCCTTGCTTTTTCAAATATCTGAATATCATAAGATTCTTTATTTAATGCATGGATTAATCCGCAGGTTGCCATGCCAGATCCAATTACAGCGATCGATTTTGTCGGTTGAGTCATCAATTTTCCATTTTTTAACTTGGGTAAGCATCCCAATATCATTCATACTAAGAGAGTTTTCGTCTCTGGGTGCTAACCTCCTACGCACCCTGTTGCATCTGGATCATAGGAGAAGAAATGGCCAGGTACCTTATCACGGGTGGCTCGGGATTTATTGGGCAGGCTTTATGCCGTCGATGGTTAGCACAAGGCCATCAGATTTGGGCCTACACTCGTGACCCTAATAAGCTTCGCAAATTATTTCGAGAATCGGTAGAAGCGGAGCAACTGGTCCCATTTCACGAATGGCAAGACGTGAAATCCGATACGGTTTTTGATGCGGCTGTGAATTTGGCAGGCGCAGGCATTGCGGATAAACGCTGGTCAGCCCAACGTAAACGGCAGTTGGTTGAAAGCCGAGTGCACACCACGCGTGACTTGGTTAAAACCATTAAAGGACTCGATCAACCGGTTCCCATTCTCATTTCAGGGTCGGCAACTGGATATTACGGTCACAAAGCCGATTTTGATGTGGTTGAAGAAACGACCCCTATCAAAGGCTTTTCTTGGTCCCTGTGTGAACGCTGGGAACAAATGGCACTGCATGCGCAATCCGATGATACGCGAGTTTGTATTTTACGCTTAGGCGTGGTGTTGGGGGCCTCAGGAGGTTTGTTTCAAAAGATGAAACTGCCTTATTCCTTAGGGCTGGGTGGCCCGATGGGGGATGGACAGCATTGGTTCTCATGGATTCATCTGGATGATGTACTGGGCATTATAGACCACCTCATGAAACACAAAGATTTATCGGGTGTGTTTAATGCGGTGAGCCCTGAGCCTTTAAGGCAGGCTGACTTCTCCAAACAGCTGGCGGGCGCCTTTAGAAGGCGAGATCCCTTTCGCATCCCTGATTGGGGGTTGAAGCTGCTCTTGGGCGAGCTTGCAGAGCTGTTGTTAAGCAGCCAGAGGGCTTTCCCAGAACGCTTGAGAGGCGCTGGTTACGAATTTAAATATCGCCAATTAGGCCCGGCATTAGAGGACCTGATCCCTCAAGCAAAGGGCACTCAGCCGATCCCTAATGAGGAGTCGAAAGTTTAAATATCTCTGGATTTTTCAAGTCTCAAGTGACACATGAACCGTCATGTCTTAGCTTTTTTGGCTCTATAAAAATCCACTTTAAGCGCTTTCTACTCATCGAATTGCAAAGCCCTGTTCGCAAGACTAGAACCTTATATAAGGGGATTGTGTGACAGGGCTTGGAATCCATGAGCGTTAGCAACCAAAAAACCAGTCAGTGCTTGTTTCAGTTTGATGAAAGCTTCGAAGTGAGTTACGTCAATTACTTTCGTGGTAATGAGCTGACTGAGCCGAGGTTGGTGATTACTTTAGAGCGTGACAATGTTCGCCATACTTACGCATTTGCCCATCCTAGATTTCAAGAAACCGCGAGAAATCTGATTTCAGCTCGAGGCTTGTATATAGCCAGCGTGCGCCCTTCACCCTTCGCTCCGACTCAGGTCGAGGTAGGGGATTTGTCAGATGGGTTGATTTTCCTCTGCGCTCGCAATGTAAAAAACTTAACTCCCAGTATCTAATAACCGCGCTTGTGCTTGTAAGGTGACACCCACCCGATTGGGGAAGGTGTCGTTTTATTCTGTGCCTTTCAGTGCAATTTTAAGCGAGGCTTTACGCTTCTGTGCATGCGTTCAGACAGTGTAATCAGAAGGGTTCTCCAAAACCCGTGGAGCGCTCTTAAATGCATTCGATACAATGAGATGTACATCAAGCGCGCGAGCTTGCCTTCGACCGTCATAGAACCACTCGATAAATTGCCCATAAGGTTACCTAGCGCAGAGTATCGGCTAAGAGAAACCAGGGAACCATGGTCATGATAAACGAACGGCAGTGGCTGTTCCTCGGCATTGTTAATCAAGCGTTTCAGGCTTTTGAAAAGGGTGCTGGCCTGTTGGTGAGCTGCTTGAGCACGAGGAGGAACAAAGCGCCCGTCTGGCTGTGGGCAAGCCGCACAATCGCCCAATGCAAAGATACGTTCCTGGCCTTGAACCCGAAGCGACTGGTCGACTTCGACCTGTTGAATCCGATTGGTGGGTAAACCGATTTCACTTAAGAATTTAGGGGCCTTCACACCCGCCGCCCAGACCATCATGTCACAGCGAATAAACTCTTCTTCTGCCGTTAAAAAGCCTGCACTTAGAACCTCAGCAATGCGCGTATGCGTTTTGACCTCCACGCCTAGGCGGCTAAGTTCGTCTTTGGCCGAAGTAGAAATACGCTCGGGCAAGTGAGGGAGAATACGATCGCTGGCTTCAATCAGGACCACCTTAATGGACTCAGGGGAAAGATTGGTAAGGCCAAAAGCGGCCAGTTGCTCTGACGCTTGGTAGAGCTCTGCTGCCAGTTCAACACCCGTTGCTCCCCCGCCTACAATGCCTATGGTCAGCCTTGGGCCGGATTCTGGAGCCTGTTGAGAGTTGGCGTGCAAGAATCGGTTTAGAAGGTGTTGGTGAAAGCGCTCTGCTTGATCGGTGCTGTCGAGGAAGTAACAATAATCTCGAGCGCCGAGTGTATTAAAGTCATTGGTTTGGCTGCCAACGGCAAGAACCAAGTAGTCATATTCCAAACTCCGTTGCCCTAAAATTGTACGCCCTTCTTCATCCAGTAAGGGTTCTAGTGTGATCCGCTTATTGGCTTGATCCAGTTGCTGCATTCGGCCTAAGTGGAACTGAAAATGATGATTGTGGGCTTGTGCTCGGTAACTGAGAGCGTGAGTGCCTGTGTCCAATGAACCAGCAGCGATCTCGTGCAATAAAGGTTTCCACAGATGTGTGTTGCTTGAATCGATCAGGTGTATCTCGGCTTTTTTGGACTTTCCTAGCGACCGTCCGAGTCGGGTCGCAAGCTCAAGTCCGCCGGCGCCGCCGCCAACGACAAGGATTTTTGGGCATCCCATGGTGTGCTCCACCGTTTTGCAATGTATGTTCTTTTGCTTCGTGAGAGGCTATTTCGTTTTAAACTCAATCGTTACCTCTCCACCGGTAATTTCAAGTTCGGGTGTCAACTCAATAGATGACTCGTTAGACTTTTGTGCTCCAGTGGTTTGATCTGTTTCCTCGCTCTTTTCCTTTTTGTTATTTCTGAATTCTAGCCGTCCACCAAAGGTCACTTCTGACTCTTTAACAACACGCGAAGATTCATCAAACATATTGGGGAGGGTCGTCGGATGAGTTTTGGTGTTCTCATTCGTCGACACTGTGCAACCACTGTTCTCTTGTCTGTGAGGGACTTTATGATCGTCACTGAGGTTGTTTTTAAGCAATGGTCGATTACTAGAAGGCCACTCATCGGGTGTTTCGACACAGTTAGAAGGGGATAAAACGGACTCAGGAAGCCAAAAGTACTCGGTACTCGGCGTTAAAGGGGCCAAGTTGGAGGCTGATGGATTCAAGGTGTTATTTGGCCCCCGGTACGGTTCTGCAGAGGAGAAACTACTGACGAAGAGGGTAACACCTAAAAACCCTATTAGGGTTATTTTGAGCAATGTGACTACTTCCAAACCATTAAGCATTCTGTGGCGCTAGTTAACTCCAGCATATAGGCTTTAGCTTGCAATTTCCGGAAATATTGCAAAAAAACCTAAGTTTCGCCCCATTAAGCGCAAAGTATCTTGACCTAACCCTTTTGGCTAGGATCGCCACTGTATATACTTGGTCCCCATTCTTTTAACTAAGTTCTGAGCTGAGCGTAGGGAATTCTCCTACATTAGGTTATCTATGAAGACAATTGACATAAGAAAGGCATTTCTAGCTTATTTTGAGCAACAGGGGCATCAGGTTGTGGCGAGCAGTTCTCTCGTGCCTGAGAATGACCCAACTTTGTTGTTCACCAATGCGGGGATGAATCAGTTCAAAGACGTTTTTTTAGGTAACGATAAGCGCTCCTATCGTCGAGCAACGACCGCCCAGAGGGTTGTACGTGCTGGCGGGAAGCATAATGACTTAGAAAATGTTGGTTACACCGCAAGACACCATACTTATTTTGAAATGCTTGGAAACTTCAGTTTTGGCGATTATTTCAAACGTGATGCGATCCGCTTTGCATGGGAGTTTTTGACGGGTGTTTTGAACCTACCAAAAGAACGGTTGTGGGTGACCGTTTTTCGTGAAGATGATGAAGCGGCCGATATTTGGGTGAATGAGATTGGCGTTGATCCCAACCGTTTATCTCGTCTAGATGAGAAAGACAATTTTTGGCAAATGGGTGATACCGGTCCTTGTGGCCCCTGTACCGAAATATTTTATGATCATGGCCCTGAAGTTCCGGGTGGCCCCCCTGGGTCTGAAAACGATGATCTGGATCGTTACATTGAAATCTGGAATTTGGTATTCATGCAATACAACCGCTTTGCTGATGGTCGTCTAGAACCACTGCCAAAACCCTCCGTAGATACCGGAATGGGACTTGAGCGTTTAGCGGCTATTTTGCAAGGCGTACACAGTAATTATGAAATTGATCTGTTTCAGAATTTGATTCATGCCGTAGCCGCGGAATTAAGTATAAAAGATATGGAAAATCAATCACTTAGAGTGATTGCTGATCACATCCGATCAACCGCCTTTTTAATTGTCGATGGGGTGATGCCTTCTAACGAGGGGCGTGGTTATGTGCTGCGTCGGATCATTCGAAGAGCGTTACGCCATGGGCATAAGCTGGGCGCTGTAGAACCTTTCTTTTATCGCTTAGTGCGCCCGTTGATTACGGAAATGGGTGAGGTGAATCCAGATCTCATTGAAAAACAGAAGCATGTTGAAAAAATCTTACGTTTAGAAGAAGAGCAGTTTGCCAAAACACTTGATAATGGCATGAAAATTTTGCAGCAAGCTTTGAGTGAGTTGGAGGGTAAAACACTTCCCGGAGAGGTTGCCTTTAAACTCTATGATACGTACGGATTTCCGCTGGATTTAACGGCTGACGTTGCGCGTGAACAGGGTGTTGATGTGGATCAAGCGGGTTTCGATCAAGCCATGGATCGACAACGCGAAACGGCACGCAAAGCGAATCAATTTGAAATGGATTATAACCATGCGCTTCATCTTGATGGAGAAACGGCCTTTCATGGATATGACGCACTGGTAGAGTCCGCAGATGTAAAATCACTGTTGGTGGGTCATCAAGAAGTCAGCCAAATAGCACAGGGCGACGAGGCTGTCGTGGTGCTTGCTCATACACCATTTTATGCAGAGTCAGGTGGGCAGGTCGGTGATCAGGGTTACATCCGTTCAGAATCGGCTGTATTTAAAGTGACTGACTGTAAAAAGCAGGGCAAAGTACATTTGCATTATGGCAAAGTGGTTCAAGGTGTATTTAAACAAGGCGATAAAATAACAGCCGAAGTTGATGCTAATCGCCGCCAACAAATTGCCCTGCATCACTCTGCAACGCACCTTTTACATGCCGCTTTAAGATCAACATTGGGGTCTCATGTACAGCAAAAGGGTTCAATTGTTTTACCCGATCGCCTGCGCTTTGACTTTTCGCATCTTGAAGCCATGTCAGCCGAAGAAATTCAGCAAGTAGAAAATTTGGTTAATGCACAAATACGTGCAAATACAGCTGTCACAACTGAGAGTATGGACATAGAACAAGCCAAAGCCAAAGGCGCTATGGCACTCTTTGGAGAGAAATACGACGAGCAGGTTCGTGTTTTAAGTATGGGTACGGAACAATTCTCTGTGGAACTTTGTGGTGGGACACACGCTCGTAGAACGGGTGACATTGGATTTCTCACGATCCTGAGTGAAAGTGGAATTGCCTCAGGTGTGCGCCGTGTCGAAGCGGTTGTGGGGGAATCTGCGTTAGAGTATGTCAGACAACAGCAGCAATGCTTGCATGCTTTAGGGGATATTTTTAAATCGTCGCCCGATGCTTTAGTTGATAAAAGCACACAAATGTTTTCAAAAATGAAATTGTTGGAAAAAGAAGTAGAGCAGCTTAAAGCGAAATTGGCTTCAGGTGCGGGTAATGATCTTGCCGCAGCGGCGAAAGCCTTTGGAGATATTCAGGTGCTTGCTGCGGAAATTCCTGGTGCAGATGTTAAAGCCTTGCGTGCTACTATGGATCAACTGAAAAACAAATTAGGCAGAGCCATTATCTTATTGGGGTCTGCTGAAGACGAAAAAGTGAGTTTGATTGCAGGTGTGACAAAGGATCTCACCGGTACTTATAAAGCCGGTGAAATTGTCAATGTGGCAGCGCAGCATGTGGATGGAAAAGGTGGCGGTAAACCGGATCTTGCACAAGCAGGCGGTCGCCGAGCAGAAGGATTGAAAGATGCCATAGCGTCCCTGTGGCAATGGGCTGAAGTTCATATAAAGTAAGTGAATGCTTAGGTGGAGTGTCTGCCTAAGTTCGAACACTTATCTTAAATATTTGGGCTTTTTTTGGTTTAAATTTGGCGGGTATTAACGTTTAATATCCCGTCATTGGATTGATTGCAAATGGAATAATGGCTCTTTACGTTCAGAAGTACGGCGGTACATCAGTTGGCAGCATCGAGCGCATAGAAGCAGTTGCGGAGCGTGTCGCGCGTACCCGCAATGCAGGACATGATGTTGTAGTCGTCGTTTCCGCCATGAGCGGAGAAACCAATCGATTATTGGATTTAGCTCGACAAATTGCACCAGACCCCCATCCTCGCGAATTAGACGTTTTGGTGTCTACGGGTGAACAAGTCACGATCGCGTTGTTATCCATGGCGTTAAATAAACGCGATATATCTGCTATTTCTTACACTGGCTCTCAGGTTGGGATCAAAACCGACAACTCTCACACCAAAGCACGCATTCAAGACATTGATGGTGCTCGGATGAGAGCGGATTTGAATCAGGGACGCGTCGTCATCGTCGCAGGGTTTCAGGGGGTTGACCCCAATGGAAACATAACGACCCTGGGACGCGGTGGTTCTGATACCACGGCCGTTGCTTTAGCAGCCGTGTTAAAGGCAGATGAGTGTCAGATCTACACGGACGTGGACGGCGTCTATACGACCGACCCGCGCGTGGTAGATAAAGCAAAACGCATGGAAAAAATCACCTTTGAAGAAATGCTGGAAATGGCCAGCTTAGGTTCAAAAGTGTTGCAGATTCGTTCTGTTGAGTTTGCTGGCAAATACAAAGTCCCACTCAGAGTGCTAAGCAGTTTCAGTGATGGACCAGGCACTTTGATTACGATTGAGGAAGAGAACGCAGTGGAACAGCCGATCATTTCCGGTATTGCATTTAATCGAGACGAAGCCAAATTAACCGTCAAAGGGGTGCCCGACGTACCGGGGGTAGCCTCAAAGATTTTAGGTCCAATTGGTCGAGCCAATATTGAAGTCGATATGATTGTTCAAAATATTGGTGTTGATCAAACGACCGATTTTACGTTCACCGTGCATCGTAATGACTTTAAAAAAGCCATTGGTATTTTGGAAGAGGTCGCGCAAGACCTTAAAGCCGAGTCGGTTGTCAGCGACGACAAAATCGCGAAAGTATCCTTGGTTGGTGTGGGTATGAGGTCGCATGCAGGCGTTGCATCGACCATGTTTGATACCTTGGCTGCTGAGGCGATCAACATTCAGATCATCTCAACGTCTGAAATTAAGATTTCAGTGGTTATTGCTGAGAAGTACCTAGAATTGGCTGTGAGAGCTTTGCACACGGCCTTTGACTTGGATGAGAAAGACGTTCAGGAAGAGCACTATCCACCTGCCCCCTGAATCGATTGTTTTGACGTGGGACAACCCCTAGATCTTCGGTAACCGCTTGTTGCCATTGAGGAACCCCGGTTGCGCTAACAAAAAAGTTAGTTGCCCCGGGGCTTTTCTGGCTTCCTTTTTGGCGAAATTGGTCAATACTTGAAGTTGAGGGGCGTCTCGCAAATGCGTGTGAGGCTCACGCGTTTTACTGCGGATTTGCCTGGCATAGTGAGAGCTATCCAGAGATCAGGAGAGAAAGATGTTAATTTTAACGCGTCGTGTAGGCGAGACCCTAATGATTGGTGACGATGTGACCGTCACAGTACTTGGCGTCAAAGGAAACCAAGTACGTATTGGTGTTAACGCTCCAAGAGAAGTGGATGTGCACCGCGAAGAAATCTACCAAAGAATCAAAAAGGAAAAAGAACAGGATCAGTCCGGTTCTCAACAGCATCATCACCACCAGGAGCAAGAGCAGGAGCAAGGTTAAGTCGCTCTAACATCTTCTTTTATTTGAATTTTTTTTAAGTTTACTGGTTGCATTCATATAAAATCCTGTTATTATACGCTGCGTGTTTCGGAGAGATGGCCGAGTGGCTGAAGGCGCGCCCCTGCTAAGGGCGTATACGTTAACGCGTATCGAGGGTTCGAATCCCTCTCTCTCCGCCACGCAGCTTGCCTGGCGGTTGATCAACCCCAAAAAAGCAAAGTTCTTGACATTGTGATTGAGATGGCTATCATACGCCACCTTCTTGATCATCGACGCGCTCGTAGCTCAGCTGGATAGAGTACCTGGCTACGAACCAGGCGGTCGGAGGTTCGAATCCTCCCGAGCGCGCCATTTATCAAGGCTTTAAGCGAAAGGTAAGCTTTACAGGACAAAGGGCATCGCCCAATACGAGATTAAGCGCTCGTAGCTCAGCTGGATAGAGTACCTGGCTACGAACCAGGCGGTCGGAGGTTCGAATCCTCCCGAGCGCGCCATATACAGAAAACCAGCCCGAAAGGCTGGTTTTTTTGTGCCTTAAGAAAATAGGGCCGCATCCAATGACTGGCCGATTTTCCGTTCTTCCCTGATATCTGCTTATTTAAGACTGTCCAAACACGATAGCTGTGATTAGGAGATTTCCGTGACGGTTTTCGTTGTCTGCGCAGAAGCCTTGCTCCCCAAATGTGAATCCCCCTAACCAGGGTGCTTTAAGGGTGTTCTTCACGCCTTCCGCCACTCTCTCGATTTCTGTTCCGACCGTTAGCATGCAGCCTGCACAGTACACTAAGAGCGCTCCTGAGACAGGGCCTGTGATTTGCTCGCGGGCAATTTCACTGACAATACGAGCTCCCTCGGTTAGGCTGTCGATAGACCCAGTCATGCAGATGACTTCGTCGCCTTCAGGGATTTCTGCGAACAGTTGAATAGCACCCTCCTCAGTAATACTGGCCGGGTGACTTAATATGTACCCTTTGAACCCTTCGAGTTCGTAAACCTTTCTCCCCAAAGGGCTTTGTGTGGTTTTCATTAAAATATCACCGCCCTTAGCTAATTCGTCTTTAAGAGCGCCTTTGAGCCAACGATTATACATTTGAGCAGCAGGTTGATGATCAAGCTCGAAAAGGGTGCGCCCTTTGGCTTTTGTGGCGATGGCTCTATTGGAAGACGGACGGTAACCCGATGACAGGGCGATCCCCACTTCACAAGAGGGGTAAAGTGCTGAGCATACAATGGCATCTTTGTAGAGTTGCCCATTAAATAGCTGTTGCCATTGGCCATTGATGTTGTTGTCAGCGCTGCTTCCTCCCATGATAGGGACGTTGGGCCCTACAACCGAGCGAATGCCTTTTAGAACATTCTCTTCATCTCCTGGGGGCATGGTTACCCATAAGAGGACAGGGCTTTCTTCACCGTGACTGGCATTTTCAATGGCTAAAGCAGCGGCACTGGCACCTGCGGGCTCTCCCCCTTCTGCAGTGATCTTGCCTAAGCCGATTCCATAAAGCCCTTCTGGGTCTTCGAATATCAAAAGGCCAATTGAGTTCTGGTCAAAACAGGTGCCTTGGTCAGTGATCAAGCCTTGGCAGGTGGAGGAGCCGATGATGGGCGTTGAAGGTACCAATGCTTTCAATTGTCCCCAAAAATGTTCACGCCCCGCTTGTTCGGTAAAAAATGTCACAATGAGAGAAGGTGTTGTCCCAGATAATTCAGCTTTACATATTTCTAGAGCCTTGGATTCAGAGGAGGCATCTAAAACGAGGCTTTTAAATTTCATGAGCATTTCCTTGCTTCATTTATTTGGTTTCCTCGGGGCGCTCGATATAGATATTTAAACTAACCCCTGCGCGTTGTTCATATCGGAGGAGTTGGCGTATCAGGTTGTCGGTTAATTCGGAACCTTTTGCGATCAACATGGTTCCCTCGTGGTTAATAACGTCACGTGTCGTGATCATGCCTTTTTCTAATTGGTCGGAATGCTTTAAAGTGTCACGTTTAACTTTTTTGCTGACGCGTAGATGTTCAGTTAAGCGTTGATAAAGGTCGAAAATCTCAGGGTCGTATACTTTTTGATAACCTGCTTGTAACTGCTCGAAAGCATCTGCTGCGCTCAATTCTTTCCCATCATAAACTCCGTGAGCTAGCTCGTTGTACTCGATGGTTAGCCTTAAAATCCGTGATCCGATGGGAATATTGTTGCCAATGAGGCCCTCAGGTTTCCCCTTTCCAGAAAAACGTTCATACATATGACGGATGATGTCAGCCGACTCAGCAAGCAAGGGTAAAGGCGTGAGAGCATCGGCAGCAATAATAGGGTGGGTCAGATATAAGTCTTTGCCTTCCTTTGATAGGTTTCTTGGGTTAGTGGTAACCAACTCGTCTGATAGACTCATCTTCCCCATTTGGTGCAACAAAGCTGCATTGCGAATGGACTGCAAGGCTTTGGGATTGCATTTCAGAAGTTTTCCTAAAAGGAGTGAGTGTGTCACGACGGAGTTAGCATACTCTTGTCCTGTATGGGCTCTTAGGTTGATGACCCTTGAAAATACACGAACAGTCGTGTCGTAATGCTTTGCTAATTCATCTTTGGCAACATCTAAATAGCCGGTTGTTTGTTCCAGTTCATGTTGTGCTTGATTGACGGCTTTTGTGAGAGCCTCTGCTTGCCCTTGAAGTGAGTCTACTTGGCACTCTAACACTTCAGCTTTCTTTGCTTCTTCATCTGCTAGACGTTTATGATCTATTGCTTCGTCAACCAGAGTCTTAAGCTCATCGTTGTCCCAGGGTTTGCTGATGTAGGCCTGAATACGCCCCTCATTGATGGCTTTAATTGTGGCTTCTTGGTCTGAATAGCCCGTCAATAAAAAGCGGACGGTACCAGGTAGCTCTTGAGAGGCTTGCGAAAGGAATTCCGCTCCATCCATTTCGGGCATACGCATGTCCGAAATAATAACGTCAAATGCTTCTTCTTTTAAACGATCCAGCCCTTCTTGGCCGCTATTGGCTAGCTCAACGATGTATTTGCTTTTATCCCGGAATACACGTTTGAGGGAGTTGAGAATGGGTTTTTCATCATCGACAAAAAGCAATCGAGCAGGGGAATGGGGAGAATCAGTCATGGGTTGCCTCCCTGCATACTGTTCATTGAGTCTTCGAACTATAGTTTAGTTGATGGTCTGCCAACCCACCTTAATTACGACTGGATCTTGAGTTGAGTATGTCTGATTCAAAGGATATGGATTTTGAAGCCGCCTATTTGCAAGAAAAAACTCAGCGTGAGGCGCTTGAGGTGCAGTTAGAGCAGCGCACTAAAGAAGATGAAGCTAAACGGCTTGTGCTGGAAAAAATGCTGGATGAAAAGACCAAAGAGGTTGAATCCGGCATTAATATGATTCAGTACCAATACGACGATATTTTACGAAAAAAGAAAGAGTTAGAGCTTTTGCTTACCTTCGCAAAATTAACGCAAAAAACCTTAACTTTTGATGCCGTCATTGCAACCTTTTTAAACGAAACCATCAATTATGTTTCAGCCTCCATTGGTCTCCCTGCCATCTCTAAAGAAGGTGAGTGGAAGTTGGTACGGAATCCAAAATACGATCACCCCAGTGCAGAAGAGTTGCCCCAATGGGAAGCAGATTTAATGGGCATCATAGAAGAGTGTGAAAAAGAACGGACGTTGATTCAAAAGACAATGCCTTTGCCGGGCTATGATGAATCGATCTTAGTGTTGGGCATTCCTCTTAAATGCGAAAAAAGCATTAAAGCGGTGGTTTTATTAATTATTAATAATATGACCAGTTTAGATGAAGCGCTTGTATCACAGTTAAAAGCGGCTTCTGATCAAATACGCATTGTATTAGAAAAGCAACAGTCTGCTCGACGATTAGAGGCCAGCTTTAAAAAGTTAAATCTGGCGCATCATGAACTAAAAGAAGCTCAAGGGCAATTAGTTCAATCTGAAAAGATGGCATCTTTGGGCCAGTTGTCTGCTGGGGTTGCTCATGAAATCAACAACCCGATTGGGTTTGTATTAAGCAATATTGATGTCATTCGCGATTACGCCAATGATTTGTTTCAAGTGTTAGACAAGCTTGATGAGGTCATGACGGATGAATCAAAGGATAATTTGAATAAAATCAAAACCGATGTGGATTATGATTATATCCGTGAGGATATGGAAGAAATCATGAAAGATACGCGTTCTGGTTTAATGCGGGTTCGTGATATTGTCGCCGATCTGAAAAATTTCTCACGCATTGATCAGGAAGACCATAAAAGTCTTTCGCTTGCAGACACTGTTCGAGCCAGTTTGAAATTGGTTTGGAATGAAGTGAAATACAATTGTAAGGTTCATGAAGAATACGACGATGAGGTATTGATTAAGGGTAACTCTGGGCAGTTGAGCCAGGTGTTCGTGAACTTTCTGGTAAATGCCAGTCAAGCGATTGGGGAAAGCGGTGAAATATTCTTAAAGGTTAAATTAGATAAAGAAAACAATAAGGGAATCTTTAGTATTCGTGATACTGGGTGCGGGATGGATGAAGAAACCATGCAGAAGATGTTCGATCCTTTTTTCACAACCAAGCCCGTTGGGGTTGGAACGGGCCTCGGATTATCCGTTAGTTTTTCAATAATTGAAAAACACAATGCGGTATTAAATGTCGATTCAAAGCCTGGCAAAGGCACTGAATTTACAGTTGTTTTTCCTTTAGAGTCTGCTGAACAGAAAGATCAAGATGAAATCGCTTCCTGATTCAAGAGCTTCATAAAGGTATCTAAGCATTTAATGCGTTTATGTAAATCAAAAAACACTCTGGCTTCTGGTAACCCTTCTCTGAAAAAAGATAACCATTGTTTAATACGGCCTAATAAGTAAGCGGGGTGGTTGATGTGGGGCTTGACCAATTGGTAGTAATGAAGCAACGCTTGACAGGCTAAGTGCCAGCTCCATTCCCCGGCTGTAGAGGGTTCTTGAATCTGAAGACTTAAGAGTGGATTGCGAACCGCTCCCCTCCCAATCATCAAATGAGGGCTTTGAGAGAGCTTTTGACAGCGCTTGGCACTTGAATAATCAACAATATCACCGTTTGCCACTACGGGGCAGCTAAGGTGGGCCTGTATCGGGGCTATATCCTCCCAATAGACGGGAGGTCTATAGCCCTGCGACTTGGTGCGTGCATGTATCGTAATCCATGAGGCGTTAGCTTCGGCAATGGCCTGGGCAACCTCTAATGCGTATTCACGTGAGGTTAGCCCTAATCGCATTTTTGCTGTTACGGGTATTGCTTTGGGAACGGCTTGGCGGACAGCAGCAACTGTTTTGTGGATATGGTCTGGGTAAGCCAGTAAAGCGGCCCCGCCTAAGTTTTTATTCACCGTCTTTGCGGGGCAGCCAAAGTTAATATCAATGACAGGGGCACCTAGTTCAGCGCCTCTTGCCGCATTCTCAGCCATGGCGGTTGGATCACTGCCCAGCAACTGGAGATGGACTGGCACACCAGATGCTGTGCATCCCCCCTGGTAAAGTTCAGGGCAAATACGGTAGAAGACGCGTTCGGGTAAGAGCTGATCAACCACTCTTAAGAACTCCGTTACGCAATAGTCGAAGCGCCCGATTTCAGTGAGCAATTGCCTAAGTGGGGGGTCGATTAACCCTTCCATGGGTGCTAATCCAAGGCTGTGGGTTTGATTGAGTGGATGCGGCATGTGGCAATGGTGATGAAATTATTCCGAAATGCATACATCCGAAAGCATTTCGGATGCGTCTACATATTAATGAATTCTGGCCGATTTTACACCCTGTATTTAAGTTAAAAGTCTCAGGTCTGGGTTTTACATAACGCTGAACGTTCATTTGTAATGAAGTACCAACCAAAGTGAGCAGACGATCGCTAAGTTCAGTAAGTGAATCTTCAGCGTATAGCAGAGCAATGAGTTCAAACCTTCTTGAAGGCAAAACGGAATGAGCACCTTATTAGTTTTAGATGATGACGTTGGTATTAGAGAAAATCTAGCTGAGTACCTTGAAGATGAAGGCTACGAGTGTAAGACAACAGAGCTTGGCAGTGAAGGGCTTGAACTCTGTCGTCAGTGTACGGCTATACGGTTGGTTATCGTCGATCTCAGATTGCCTGATATGGGAGGGGTTGAGTTCATAGAAAAAGTACATCGTTTGAATGGCGGTATAGGGTGTTTGATTCATACGGGTTCAGTCGAGTTTGAGCTGCCAGAGTCTTTACTCTTAAAAGGGGTGTCAGAAGAAGATTTATTTTATAAACCGATTATAGACATGCCAGCATTCATCAATCGAATTGAGTGGCATTTGAAAGATATTTAAATACATTACAAGTTTCTAGGGGAAAGCATGACCACTTCACCAGGCAATGTAATGGAGACAGTTGTTCCGCTGTTTTCAATGCTGGATATGTGAATGCTGCCTTTATGGCGTTCAATGCAGAGTTTTGATAAATATAAGCCTAAACCAGCACCAAAGCCAGATCCTAACTCTTCATTTAAATTAGTAAATCGTTGAAAAAGCTGGTTAAGCTTCTCTCTTGGAATGCCTCTTCCGGTGTCTCTGATCATGATTTTTAAATAGGTTTCTTGGTGAGTTTTTTTTGTTTTCCAGGAAATAAATACTTTTCCTTCAATGGTTGCTTCTAGGCTGTTTTCAAGGATTTGTTCTAATGCTTTTGTTAATAGTGTGGTGTCAAGAAAATACATTTCTTCTTCGCCGTTCGGTTCGCTGAATACCATGTCGATATGACGTTCGTTTAGTCGTGTATTGACGTCATATATGACGCCTCTTAACCATGAGGAAATGTTGGTTTTTTGTGGTTTAAAGGGCGTTTTACCTGCTTCTAATTGTGAAACTTCAATGACTCGATTGATCATTTTAAGTAATGATTGACCGTTGGTGTGAATACTTCTGAGCGCTTCCAAATATTTAACATCTACCTGTTGCGTTAAACGTTTTTCAAGAAACTGTGAAAACCCAAGAATAGAGTTGAGGGGCGTGCGGAATTCATGAGAAATAGTGCCTAAAAATAATGTTTTTGAGCGTTCGGAATGTTCAGCAACCTTACGTGCTTCAATAAGGTCTTGTGTTTTCTCATTAAATAACTTACCAAGTAAGCTAAGTTCATCATCACCGACCACTTTGATGAAATCAGTATGAGATTGATTGGGAGGATGGCTTAAGGACGTTGCCATATTCATCAATCGATCCAGAAGGTCTTTCTTTAAAAAGAAAATAATCATAAATCCAATTAATAATATAACGAGTGAGATAACGACAGAGGCGCTAAGACTCATCTTTTGAGCAAATGCGAAGGCTTCGCTGAGAGGAGAAACCGTTATAATGCTCCATTGCGTGTTAGGCATACTAAAAATAGTGACGATGACGGGTTCTGAAAGTAACCAGTCATGGCTTATGGAGCCTCTATAGACTTCGATAGGCCTCATTGACGAATACAATTCATAATCATGAATGTAATCAGCAATTTTAGAGGCTTCTTGGAAGGTTAACAGGTCACTGTTTGCGATCAGCTGCTGCGTTAACCAGTAATGGTCATTTTTAGAGTGCGATGGTTCTTCCGCTAGGTGAAGATTGGATAATTTAATTAATTCCAAGTGCGGAAGAAACATTGGATGCCTAGCCGCTAATTCATCTGCTGTTAAAAGATCTTCAATGGATTGATCTTTATGGGTTTGGGGACGGCGTGTCCTTATCCAATCTCTACTAGGGAAGCTGATGAATCGATTAGAGCGGTCCAGTATATAGGCGTAGCCGGCAGACCCTTGCATGGCCCTTTTAACTAGGGCATTGACATTGTTTAATGAAATATCAACGGTAACAGCCCCGACATTAAAGCCATCAAAGTATAGAGGGGATGCGGAGGTGACCATGGGTTCCAGCGAGATTGGATCGGTATAAGATCTCGACCAATAGATCTGCCCATTATCCATGTGCTGAGTAGGGACATACCACTCTTCATGAGTGTATCCCCGTGGTGAAATATTGTAATCATCGTAGAGTTGGAGGTCGCCAGACAGCGTCCTTCCCCAAAAAAAACTAGAGCGTTCAATGATTGGGTCCCAAGTAAAGGGAGCTGGCCAAACACCTCCACCTAGAACATCGCCCCGGTAGCTGGGTGCGTCAAAAAGAGATGGGGCGCTTCCTATGATTGCGTGAGGATCACCGAATTCGTTCATCGCCGTGACGGCTAGACTGCGTGTGACGCCTTCAATCCCACGCGTTTGTTCGCTAAGAGCGTGTACGAGGTTTTGGCCAACTAAGCGATTGTATTTTATCGCTTCGTACTCTAGCCAGGGTCGTGCCTGTCCCCAAAATACGACGTTTAAAATAACCGCAGCTACAATGAGAGCAAAAGCAAAGCTTCCCATTAGCCTAAATGAGAGGCGTTTATGCCAAGGAATGCTTTGTGGGGTAAGTATGCTCATGGAAACCTTGCAGCTGCTACAACCACATATTGGCGAAATATCTTATTTATCAAGGAGTTGCCTGATTACTTCTGTAGATGGTTTCTCATGACAGTATAGTTAGACAATATCAGGATGCTGATAGAGCGATACCTGATTAATAACCTGTTGAAATCTATGGGTATTAGTGATCAGCTTGTAGAATCCAAGCCAGTATCGATTGCCGTTGACCTTCTTGTTCGATATTTATGTTAAAGCAATATGGGACCATTCATTTGTCATGGTGGATGGGGTGTGGTTGAGAGGGAGCGGCATGTTAGAGAAAGATTTTAACCGTACATCTTGATCCAGTAATGAATTTTCCTTTTCGAGATTAGATCTTCATTTGTTAAAACGGATCTACAAAATGAGATTAAAGAGTGGAATCTTGAATCCGTATCCTATTGTTGTATAACCGCATGACAGGGTTAAACAATAAGCGTAAACCTAAAAATTGAATCAATGGATTTGAAGGTAACGCAATCGTAGAGCCTATTCATTTTTTACCGATCAATTATAGCGTCATTTATGATAATCCATTAACACGCTAATAACACAAAGAAAGTTTCTGTTAAACAACTATTTTTTTATAAGAAAAGACTTGACCTAAGCCACGAATATCTTTAACTTTTTATCTTGATTGAACGATCAATATAAAACTGATGGATATAAGTAAGGCAGGGTAGTGTGCCAAAGTTGGGCATGGAGCCTATTCGTCGTCGGCAATTAATTGATGCGACAATGAAGTCGATAGACGAAGTGGGTTTTAGCAAAACGACCGTTAATAGTATTAGCCGCCATGCGGGTGTTTCGCCGGGAATTATTGCTCATTATTTCGGTGGTAAAGGTGCTCTATTACAGGCGACTATGTTACATATGCTTAATTCCATTAAGCATGAATTTCAAGTGGCGATTGATGCGTTTCCTGAAAAATCACACTATGATCGTTTGATTGCCATTATTAAAGTAAATTTTTCTGCTCATCAAATATCCCCTATTGCTGCAAAAACGTGGCTTGCATTTTGGACTCATGCATTGCATGAAGAATCTTTGTTAAGGCTGCAAAAAATTTCAGAAAGTCGTCTCATTTCAAATCTTACCTACGAGTTACGTTTTTTGGTTGGATTGCGTAAAGCCAGAACCTGTGCAAAAGCACTGGCTGCATTGATTGATGGATTATGGCTTCGTGGAGCGTTATCAGCAAAAGGCATTCAGGCAGAAGAATCCATACATCTCTGTACGACCCTATTGAGTTGGATGATTGAGGAATACAAAGGCAATGACCACCCAAATTAGTTCATTTGTTAATGGAGCATATGTTAATGATGCTTCTGCCAGTGTTTTTCAAAACATTAATCCTGCGACGGGAAAGGTTATTTGTTCTGTAGAAGCTGCGACTCCAGCTACATTGGACGCAGCCATTCAGTCGTCACTAAAGGCGTTTAAAGTTTGGTCAAAAATGCCAGCGATAGAAAGATCTCGGCGACTGTTGAAAGCCGTTGAAATATTAAGAAACCGCAACGATGAATTGGCTTTGATTGAGGTGGAAGATACCGGTAAGCCATGGTCAGAAGCAAGTACGGTGGATGTTGTAACAGGCGCTGACAGTATCGAATATTTTGCCGGGCTTGCTCCAACACAAGTGGGTACGCAGCAAGCATTAGGAAATGATTTTTTCTACACACGTCAGGAACCTCTCGGGGTCGTTGCTGGCATAGGTGCGTGGAATTATCCACTGCAAATAGCCTGTTGGAAAGCAGCACCGGCTTTGGCTGCAGGTAATGTGATAGTTTTTAAGCCCAGTGAAGAAACACCAAGAGGGGCATTGAAGCTCGCAGAAGTTTTTATAGAAGCAGGGATTCCTGAAGGTGTATTTAACGTTGTTCAAGGAGATGGAAAAGTAGGCGAATGGTTAACCCAACACCCCAATATTGCAAAAGTATCCTTTACAGGTGAAGTGAATACCGGATGTAAAGTGATGGCCGCTTCTTCAAAAACGTTGAAATCCGTTACTATGGAGTTGGGTGGAAAGTCTCCCCTTATTATTTTTGATGATGCGGATTTGGAACAAGCCGTCATCGCTTCAATGCTAGCTAACTTTTATACTCAAGGCGAAGTTTGCACTCATGGCACACGTGTATTTGTTCAAAGTGGAATTTATCAACGTTTTGTAGAGCGATTACAGGACAGTATCAAAACACTTAAAGTAGGGGATCCATTGAATCCAGACACACACATAGGAGCATTAATCTCCAGTTCCCATATGGAAAAGGTTTTGGATTACATTCGGATTGGAGTTGAAGAAGGCGCTCACCTTCTTAGCGGTGGTCGAAGAGTTGACCATTTCGAGTGCAAAAACGGCTATTTTGTTGAACCCACCGTTTTTACTCACTGCAGTGATGACATGAGAATCTGTCAAGAAGAAATTTTTGGTCCGGTGATGAGTATACTCTGTTTTGATTCAGAGGAAGAAGTTATTAAGCGAGCAAATAACACCGGATTTGGTCTAGCAGCAGGTGTATTTACACAAAACATTCAAAAGGGACATCGAGTTATACATCAGATTGAAGCAGGGATTTGCTGGATAAATCAGTATGGTGCCTCGCCTGCTGAAATGCCTGTGGGTGGTTATAAAATGTCAGGTGTTGGGCGCGAAAATGGTTTAGAGACTTTGGGTCATTACACTCAAACAAAATCCATATATGTTGGAATTGATCCTATAGAAAGCCCTTATATTTAACATCGATGTCATGAATTTTCTGATTTAAGCGCTGGGGGTAAAGGATGCAAAAACGATTTGATTATATTGTAGTGGGTACAGGCTCTGCTGGTTGTGTGCTGGCTAATAGACTCTCTGAATCAGGCAGTCACTCTGTATTGGTGCTTGAAGCTGGTCGTCGTGACGATACCTGGAAAATACATATGCCAGCTGCCTTAACCTATAACTTGGGAGATGAAAAATATAACTGGTACTATCACACCGAACCACAAAAGTGGATGAATGACCGCAGCCTTTATTGGCCAAGAGGAAAAGTGTGGGGTGGTGGAAGTGCACTGAATGCGATGGTGTATATTCGCGGGCATGCTTTTGATTATGATCGCTGGGAGCGAGAAGGCGCTGACGGCTGGGCTTATAAAGATGTGTTACCTTATTTCAGAAAAGCTGAAACACGTCGTGTAGGTGGTGACGCTTATCGTGGGGCAAACGGTCCCTTACATGTTCATACGGGCGATTTTGAAAACCCTTTGTACGAAGCCTTTATCGAAGCCGCACATCAAGCGGGTTATCCTAGAACAGAGGATATGAATGGATACCAGCAAGAAGGCTTCGGTAAAATGGATATGACCATTAAATCGGGCAAACGCTGGAGTACTGCACAAGCCTATTTAAGACCTGCTTTGGAGCGCAATAATTTAACCGCTTGGACAGGAGCTTTTGTAACACGGATCTTGTTTTCGGGTTCGACCGCTATCGGTGTTGAAGTATTAAAGGGTAAGGAACATATAAAAGTTTATGCAGATAAAGAAATTATCTTATCCGGTGGTGCCATTAATTCACCTCAGTTATTAATGTTATCTGGCGTTGGGCCAGCAAAGGATTTAAAAACACTAGACATTCCAGTTGTGCAAGACTTAGCTGGTGTTGGTCAGAATTTACAAGACCATTTAGAACTTTATGTTCAGCATCAATGTAAGAAACCAATCACGCTTTACAGTTATACCCGGCAGCCTAAAAAAACCCTGGCAGGCATGCAATGGTTTTATAATAAAACAGGGCCGTGCAGTACTGCTCACTTAGAAGTGGGTGGGTTTATAAGAACAGAACCTGGTGTAGAACATCCAGATATTCAATACCACTTTTTACCGTCGCAAGTGATTGATCATGGTCGCAAAGATCCAGAATGTCATGCATTTCAGGCGCATGTTGGACCTATGCGAGCGACGTCTGTGGGTTACCTAACCTTAAAATCAAAAGATCCACACGTGCATCCAATATTACAACCCAACTATTTGGCGACAGAGCGAGATCGGTGGGAGATGCGACAATCCGTTAAATTAACTCGAGAAATATTTGCACAGCATGCATTAGATGATTATCGAGGTAAGGAATTAAGGCCTGGCCAATCAGTGCAATCAGATGATGAGATAGATGCTTTTGTTCGGCAATACGCCGATAGTGCGTATCACCCTTCCTGTACCTGCAAGATGGGAAGTGAGCAAGATAAGATGGCTGTCGTTGATTCGCATGCAAAAGTCATGGGAATTGAAAATTTAAGAGTTGTCGATGCTTCCATTATGCCCAGTATTGTCAGTGGGAATTTGAATGCCCCAACCATTATGATGGCTGAAAAATGTGCCGATCATATTTTAAATAAATCATTGTTAGACCCATCAGATGTACCTGTATATCAGCATGCAGAAGCATCCTGCTAGGTGACTATACGATTAATCCATTTTGTTTCCTAGGAACTGGAAGCACTCTGAAAGAGCGGAGTTATGTTATGAAAACAGTTGGAATTAAGTCGACTATTTTGGCGGCCAGTTTGACGTTAAGTTCATTTGCTTTCTCTGAAGCAAAGCAATGCCAGGAAGTACGTTTTTCAAATGTTGGTTGGACAGATATTGCTGCAACGACTGCGCTTGCTTCTGAAGTGTTGGAGCGTATTGGATATAAGACAAGTGTTCAAATGTTAGCAGCGCCGGTAACCTATAAGTCGTTAGCAAATGCTGACCTGGATGTATTTCTGGGTAATTGGATACCTACGATGGTTGCTGATTTTAAACGATACCAAGAGGCTGGTGATTTAGAAATCATTAAGAAGAATCTTGAGGGAGCGAAATATACCTTAGCCGTACCTAAATATGTTTACGATGCGGGTGTCAAATCATTCAATGATATCGTTAAACATAAGGATAAATTTAAAGGGAAGATTTATGCAATTGAACCCGGTAATGATGGCAATAGAATCATTCAAGAGATGATCGATAAAAATGCTTTCGACCTAAAATCTTTTGAAATGGTTGAATCCAGTGAAGCGGGTATGTTGTCTCAGGTGAAAAGAGCGGTCAAAAGAGAGCAGTGGATAGTGTTTCTTGGTTGGGAGCCTCATCCCATGAACTCCCACTTTGACATGAAGTATTTGGCTGGTGGGGATGATTTCTTTGGGCCAGACTTCGGCGGTGCAACGGTTCATACCGCCGTTAGAAAAAATTACACAGCTGAATGCCCTAACGTGGGTAAATTCTTGGATAATCTGACGTTCACTTTAAGTATGGAAAACGAAGTGATGGATGATATTTTAAACGCTGATAAAGAGCCGAGAGTTGCAGCAAAACACTGGTTAGCTAAACACCCAGAAGTACTTGATCAGTGGTTGAAAGGTGTCAAAACTTTCCAAGGAGATAAAGAAGCGGTAAGCGTTGCCAAAGGCAGTTTCTAAATAACTAGATCCATAAGAAAGAGATCATGCGAAATACCTTTTTAAAAGTGGTGTTTCGTGTGATCAATCAATACTTAAGTAAAATATAATGAGACATGCATGCCGGAAATCAGGAAGCTGGAAAAGCGTTTGGTTTTCGGAGTAGCCAGTCGCATTATTGGGTTGATTAGGTTAGGAATCCTCTATGGATGCGTTTATTGAGCATAAATTGCCACTTGGGCAGTATGTAGAGCAAATCATTGATTGGATAACTTATCAGGGTGCAGATGTCTTCGATGCTTTTGCTTATGTACTCGAGATGATCATCTTGAAGCTCAGTGAAATCATCCTATGGTTTCCCCCCATTTCTTTGATTCTTGCTTTAACTTTGTATTTGTTGATAAAAAAACGAATTGGGTTGGCGGTTTTTTCTTGTTTGGCTTTAGCCTTAATTTTGAATTTAGGGTATTGGCAAGAAACCGTTGAAACCCTCGTTTTGGTCATGTTCTCAACCTGTGTTTGTATTTTGATAGGCATTCCCGTTGGCATTGCAGCAGCCCATCGGCCCTGGTTATATACCGTGCTAAGACCTCTTTTGGATTTAATGCAAACCATACCGACCTTTGTCTATTTAATTCCGACATTAACACTCTTTGGTCTGGGCGTCGTACCGGGTTTGATATCAACGGTTATTTTTGCAATTGCAGCGCCGATACGGTTAACGTATTTGGGCATTTCAGAAGTACCCAAAGATTTGATCGAAGCTGGAAAATCCTTTGGGTGTAGTCATCGACAACTGCTTTTTAAGATTGAACTGCCTTCGGCAATGCCCAGTATTATGGCAGGCGTTACTCAATGCATAATGCTATCGCTCTCTATGGTGGTCATTGCAGCTTTGGTTGGAGCGGATGGGCTTGGTAAGCCGGTTGTGCAAGCGCTTAATACGGTTGATGTTGCTAAGGGGTTTGAGGCCGGTCTTGCGATCGTCTTGCTTGCTATCATGATGGATCGCGTTCTCAAAAGTTCACAACTGCAGAAAGGGGCTTAATCATGAATACACAATCCTTACATGAGCAGATTGATGAACGAACGAATTCTACCATGATTGAATTTAAACAGGTTGATGTTGTTTTTGGTTCAAAGGTAGATAAGTCGCTTCAATTGCTGGACCAGGGCATGTCACGTGATGAAATTCGTAAACAAACAGGACAGGTAGTTGGGGTTAAGCAAGCAAATCTCAAAATTAAAAAAGGCGAAATATGCGTTTTAATGGGATTGTCAGGGTCAGGTAAATCTTCATTATTGCGATGTGTGAACGGTTTGAATCAAGTTAGCCGAGGCTCTGTGAGTATTCGTCATGGCGGAGAAATGGTTGAATTCTCGAAAGCCACTGCCGATGTTCAACGTGAGTTAAGAACCAGACGTATTTCTATGGTATTCCAAAAGTTTGCGTTAATGCCCTGGCTTACCGTTAAGGAAAACGTGGCCTTTGGTCTGCAACTGCAAAACTTACCAGTAGCAGAGCGAGACAGACGTGTTGAAGAAAAGTTGGAGTTGGTTGGTTTAGCCGAATGGAAAGATCTAAAGCCCGGTGAACTTTCAGGTGGTATGCAGCAAAGAGTTGGATTAGCCAGAGCGTTGGCCACGGATTCTGATATCCTCCTGATGGATGAGCCATTTTCAGCATTAGACCCTTTGATCCGTCAACAATTACAAGAAGAGTTACTGGATTTGCAAGCTGAGCTTGGTAAAACCATTATTTTTGTCAGTCATGATTTGGATGAGGCTTTGAAGCTTGGAAGTCGAATCGCCATCATGAAAGATGGGGAAATTATTCAGCATGGCCGACCTGAGGAAATCGTTCTGCACCCAGCAGATGAGTATGTGAGAAATTTTGTTGCCCATACAAACCCTTTGAATGTGTTGCAAAGCAGCTCCCTGATGACGCCAGTCTCTGAACTGAAAGAGCATGAAGGGCTGCTGTGCATAGATGAAGATAAAGACTTATGGTTAACCCCTGTACGTAATGGAGTGCTTCCTCATATCGTTCAAAAGCGTAAGCAAGGGCCGTCGGAAGCCATTCCGGCCAACATCTGGATTCCTGCCAAAACGACGATGCGAGAGGCAATGGAAACCCGTTACGCCAGTGGGTATCCTCTTATATTGACAGAGGATGATGAAGTCGTTGGTATTATTCGAGATCAAGATTTTTACCATGCCCTTCTAGGTAAGCACATTGCATAAGCCGATTACATAAATATTAAGCCTATTCAGTCTCCTTTTCTGCTGTCCAGGGAGGTGACTGGTTAATAGACAGTGTCATCAATTGGGCATAGCGGTTATACTAGGGACCTTGAAATCTGAATGTCCTGACACCTTTATGACTGTTGCACAAGCGATTGAGCAAGCGCTCACGGATGCCTTAGAGCCACTTCATATTGAAGTGATTGATGAGAGTCATCTGCACTCGGTGCCCGAAGGCGCTGAATCTCATTTCAAAGTAACGTTGGTATCCGACCGGTTCCAAAGCGAGACTCTAGTTAAGCGCCATCAAGCCGTTTACAAGCTTCTCTCTAAATGGTTAGCGTCTGGCGTTCATGCACTTGCTCTTCATACCTATACCGCTGAAGAATGGAGTTCCAAAGGGAAAGCTCCCGCTTCGCCGGATTGTAAAGGTGGCAGTCGATTGGACGCCGCTTCTCATCGGTCATCTTGAAATTAACTGCTAGAGCTTTATATGTACGTAGTTGCTGCTTTATATCACTTCACGCGCCTGAATGATTACCGTGATAAACAACAGCCATTAAAGGATTTTTGTGTTGAACATGGGATTAAGGGAACGTTACTGCTTGCGGAAGAAGGCATTAATGGAACGGTTGCAGGCACCCGAGAAGCGATTGACGCTTTGTTGGAATTCCTAAAGTCAGATGCAAGGTTGCAAGGGGTAGAGCATAAAGAATCTCTAGCGACTGAAATGCCTTTCTACAGAACGAAAATAAAACTAAAACGTGAAATTGTGACCATGGGTGTTGAGGGGGTAGACCCCAATCATGTTGTCGGGACTTATGTTGCGCCTGAAGATTGGAATGCCTTAATACAAGATCCTGACGTGATTCTCGTTGATACGCGTAATGAGTACGAATTTGAAGTTGGCACTTTTAAAGATGCTATCAACCCCCACACGGACACCTTTAGAGAGTTCCCTCAGTACGTTAAAGAGAATTTAGATCCGGAGAAGCAGAAAAAGGTAGCAACATTTTGTACCGGTGGCATTCGTTGTGAAAAAGCAACGGCTTATCTAAAAGAACAAGGCTTTGAAGAAGTCTACCATTTGAAAGGTGGCATTCTAAAATACCTTGAAGACATTCCCCAAGAGGAGAGTTTGTGGGAAGGTGAATGCTTTGTGTTTGACAACCGTGTCACGGTTAAACATGGGCTTGAAGAAGGCAGTTATGACCTTTGTCATGGGTGTCGTCATCCCATCAGTGATAAAGATAAACAGGATTCTAAATATACAGCAGGAGTGACCTGCCCAAGGTGCTACGACACTTTACCTGAAAAAACTAAAAAGCGTGCAGAAGAAAGACAAAAGCAAATTGCGCTTGCGAAAAAAGAAGGGAAGCAGCATATTGGCTCCTAATCCTTAGGGTTGTTTTTGGTCCATTATGTTCATCGCATGTTGAGTTTGAGTCGCATCTGCAGGCCTCTCAAACTCATCATGATGATTGCACTAAGTTTAGGGAGTAAACGTATGCTTATTAATCAGAGAACCCCCACTTTTTGTCATTCCATCAAACGTATCTGCCTTTTGCTCGTTACGCTTATGACGGTTGCTGCATCTTTTATTGTTCATGCGGTGGATGCTAATGCTGAGAATCAAAAGGGTAGCGCGGGTCAGTGGCGTACTAATGAAGGGTGGGAGCTGGCAAAAGAGACCGATGATATTAAGGTCTACACCAAAGAAGTCAAAGGTTCCAGCTTAAAGGCCTTTAGAGGTGTGACTCAGGTTAAGTCTTCACTTTCAGCATTAGTCGCTTTATTGGATGATGAAAAAGCAGCTTCTGAATGGTTGCATGAAGTTGAGTCAATTGAGCGTATTGAATCTTTAGGGAAAGGCCATGCAATTAATTACAGCATTAATACTGCCCCCTTTCCCGTATCTGATCGTGATATGTATTTTGAAAGTAAAGTAAAGCAAGATGCAAATACGCGTACTGTGGTGATTTCTTTGAAGGGTTTACCTGATTATCGGCCGGAATCAGATGAATATGTTCGTATGAAAGCACTGGATGGAGAGTGGATATTTAAACCCCAAACAAATGACTTTGTTGAAGTTGTTTATCAAGTTCACGCGGATCCGGGTGGTCAATTGCCCTCATGGTTGGTTAACAGCATCGTAGTAGATACACCACTCAATTCGCTAAAGGGGTTGAAGCAACAAGTGCAAAAGCCAAAATATCAGCAAGCAATACTTTCTTGGTTGCAGGAACCAAATACCAGCTTAATTGCTAAGTAGACACAATTTAACGAGTAACCTTCTCATTAAGTAAGATACTTCCTCCTCATTGGTGGAGCTAGGTTAAGCTCCACCACAAGATTGCCCTTTATATACCCGCTTTCATGAACAACACAGGATTATGACTACTCTATAATACACAGGTCTAGTGATAGGCGCCTGGTGTTATCTTGTATCAGTGTATGAAGCAGTTTTCCAGTGTACTCGTATTGATTCTGATTAAAGTGGTCGCGGCTGAGACGATTTACCTAGAATCATACGATCAACCCGGCCACTACATTAGGCACTCGGGTAATGTTGGTGTCATTAATCCTATCAGTACAGCAGAAGAAGCTGCCTTTTCTGCTTTTAATATTGTTTCAGGGTTAGCCAATTCCAGCTGTCTGTCGTTTGAGTCGGTTAATCAACCGGGATATTATTTACGACATTCAGGGTTACGTCTTTGGTTACATATTTTTTCAGATACTAACCTATATAAACAGGATGCAACTTTCTGTGAGAAACCAGGTTTGGCTGATCCTGCGGGTGTTTCCTATGAGTCACTCAATTACGCCAATTATCATATAAGACATAACGTTAATAACGAACTTTTTTTAGCGGTGGGTTCGACAGCGACCATCTATAATAATGCCACTTTTTACAAACAGTCTTTGCCTAATTACACCCCTCCAGTAAGAGTCGCTTGGTTAAAAGCAGATGACAATATACTGGTTGGGGATGATGCTCGTGTTATCCAATGGCATAATCAAGCAGCAGGCCCTTTTGATTATGTGCAGGCAATTGTTGCGTCAGAACAACCGTATTTTTATAGCCAAACTCCAGAAAAGCTCATCAATTTTAACCCCTCTCTAGAGTTTAGAGGGTCACAACTTTTACGATATTACTACGGTCATGGTGATTACGCTGGAGATTTGCATAGCAATGAAAGTGGATTCAGCATTTACGCGATTATTCAAGATGAAGACACCAATTTACTTAGGTTACGAGCACCTGCTGGTTTTGGTGATAATGGGAATGATCCTGCATTCGATATTTTAACGCTAGCGGATTCACCTAGCGGTTTACGATTTTGGATGGATGGATCTGCCCCTGCCGTTGTCTACTACAGTAATTTATCGCTTTATAACGGTAATCCTGGAGGCAATAATATTCAACCCCAGATATTTGGAGTCACAAGCTCTAATAGCAGTGTCCATGTCAGAAACAATCTAAAAGTTTTGGTTGACGGGGCACAGGAAAACACTGATGTCGATATTTATCAAGAATGGGGAATTGGGAAAGGGCTGTACGTGGGTGCCAGTGGATGTTGCGAAAGATGGAAAGGAAAGGTTGCGGAAATTATTTGGTATTCTCCAAAGCTTGATCTTCAACAAGAAAAGGAAGTTCTGTCCTATCTTGCCATGAAGTATGGCATTACTCTATTACAGACACCCAGTAATGATTATTGGTTTACTTCAACAGCATTAAAGAGTTGGGATGCAACCTTGGGTAGTGGGTTTGGGGAAGATATTGCTGTGATTGCAAAGGATTCAACAAGCTCTCTGGATCAACGAGTGAGCCGTTCAGTCAATCATGATGGCATTATAACGTTATCAACAACAGATGATTTCTTATCGCCAAACACCTCTCTCTCTCGCATCTCACTTAACCACAATGAATTTGTATCCATTTCAAATAATAATGGCAGTAATCAATGGGTAGCTACGGATGCACCTGCAGGATATAAGGTGTTTAATCGTCGGTGGCAATTCCAAACTAATCGAACAGAAAATACCATTTTTTTACAAGTGCAAGTCGATGATCCTAATTTCAATGTTATCGCCCCTGAAACAGGTAGCCTGTACTATTGGGTTCAAGATTTAGACCTTGATGGATCATTAGAAGATGAAACGCCGATTTTGATGGACAGTCGGGGAAATGGTCAATGGGTAATAGAAGTGCAACCTAAGCAGGGGCAAGTCTTTTCATTAACCACTTCTTCTTCGATAAACTCAATTCATCTCAATACGAGTACAAATGCGGGTACCTGTACACCTCATGAAGTGGTCGTTAATATTTGCAGAGACATTTTATGCAGCAGCCTTGCTACAGATTTTGTAGGCGAGATTGGTTTATCAACTTCTACCAATCGAGGCTCTTGGCAAGTAGCCGATGCAGACGGAACGCTGAGTGATCCAGTGCAAGGGGATGGTCAAGCTGAATATAGCTTTGTATCGAGTGACCAAGGCAGTATTTCGCTGCTTTTAGAAAATCCTTTTGCCGATGACCTTATTATAAGTGCCTCTTCATCTACAGCATTAAATGACGACAGTGATATTATTATATTTTCAAGCAATCAAATTGACATTCAACCCAAATACCTAGAAGAGCAAAGCAGTTTTGTTGCTGGCATGAATCATGAGATAAACCTTAAATACCTTGCTCAAGATGGGGGTGTTTGTACAACGGTTCCTTGCACTAGCACACATAATCTTACTTTTGAAGTGCAGCATGATACTTTCATGGGCCCACCTTTACCTTCAGCGCTACAGCTTAATTCTGTCCCTCTCAATCTATTACCTATTTCGATACCCGTCAGTTTTGTGAATGGCATTGCATCTGTGAACCTAACAACGACAGATGTTGGGCGCTTTATATTAAAAGCAGAAGATGCTAGTGGAAGCTGTATCAACGATGCGAATGGAAATCCTAAAGTTATTGCTGGATCAAGCAGTAATCTGATCATCAGGCCATTTGGATTGAGAGAGGGTACTAAACCTGATTCTGTTCAGATCGCAGATAAGCCCTATTTTGCTTTTATTGAAGGTGTTATTTGGTCTCCTGAGGATGATTTGGATTTAAATGGAGTGGCCGATTCTGGTGCCGATCTTACGAATAACCTGAAAGCAGCATCTTTTGGATTGGAATGGTTTCCTCAAATTCCTACGCCTCAAATACAGTACACTTGGCCTGATTCATTGGGTGCTGCCCAAGGAAACCTGAGCTCTTTGAGCACAGAAAGAAGCAGTGGACAAATACGTTACGAATTTACCTATTCAGAAGTCGGAGAAATTCAACTTAGATTTGATCTTGAAAACTATTTGCTTTCTTCAGATGATTTGACGTATACAACGAAGGAAAAATGGCTGCGTTTTACTCCAAATCACTTGCAATTCAGTGTTGTTAATGTGCCTGAGCTAGCCGCATATTGTGGCGGAGTGGATTATCATTATAGCGGTGCTTTGATAGATCTTGATACAATGGCCAGTATAGCCATCACTGCCTACAGTCATACAAATAAGAAACTTTTAAATTATAAAGAAAATTACTTCCGGTGGAGTGATCAAAGCTTATCACACATTATTAATCATGTTAGCGCTAGTGATGCGAGCACTTTGATTGTTGCCCCTTTGATCAGTACCCGATTTGAAGATCCAACATCTTCTTCTGAGCAATATACGATGGATACAATCTTCACGATTGCTCCAGCTTTTCAGTACACTAAGCCAGTTCTGCCTCACGATCCATTCATACCCAACATTAATTTTGGCTTTTCAGAAAGTTTTCTTACAGATAGTGATGGAGTTTGTTTTCAGGAGACTTCGATCAGCAGTTGTAGGTCGCTGTCTATGAATGTTGACAGTGGTCTGGTGAATCGTTTGATCTATGGGAAAATTTTAGTGAAGAATACACATGGACCAGCAGATATGCATCTGCCAATGCCAATTGAATCTCAATACTGGAATGGAAGTGAGTATGAGAAAATCAAAGAAGACAGTTGCCTAACATTTTCCAATTCGGGGTTGAATTTGGTTGATGCAACCTACTTTGGTGCCTTGCAACAAGGGGAAACATCCATAATAAACGGCACAGCACTTTTTAACTCTGGTGAAGAAACGATTACTCTGAGTGCACCTGGGAATGATAATAGTGGTGCTGTTGTTCCTTTTATAGATTTGGATGCAGTCTCTCTTTCGTACCTGAAAATTGATGAAGATCAAGATGGAACAATGGATAATCCAAGTGGAAGAGCGACCTTTGGAGTTTTTCGAGGGCATGATAATATCATTTGGTGGGAAGAGGTGAAGTGATATCGATTCTTTAACGAAACTCTCCAGCGTTGTCACAATCATTTTAAATGTAGAGCGATTGCCTAAATATCTGTTCGTTTCCATTTTGGTTTAAGTAAATCTTAAATGACGCCTAGGATCATAAAAATCAGCATTACCTAGAGGCTCTTAGTTTGTGATCGGTCACAAACAAAAAGGTGTGATTTTAGCTAAGTGCCTCATTTTATTGTTTTCTCTTAGAAACCTATGAGTAATGGCTTTTATATTTAAACTTGATGAAAGTGATTAATTGGGCCATTTGTGCTTAGTTGATTAAGAGGATTGCGAAATACGCAAACGACAACTTGGTTTGCCTTGGTACCCATGGCAGTACATAACTGCCCCCCGGATTGGGAGAAACATATGTTCATACGGTTTGCTTCAAGATGGACGCTTGATCCCTTCGTTTCGTTATCTCACTTGCTTCTTATTATGATTATTATCAACCCTCTTATATCTGTACAAGCTTCATGGCTTGATGGAAAAGTAAAGCCCATCGACCAAGAAATCTTATCCGATCCGGAGCTCTTCCAAATTCATGGTTCTAACACTTTAGGTGCCAAACTATTGCCCGAGCTTGTGTTGGATTATATGAAAGCGAAAGGAATTAAAAATTTAAGAACCCGCCCCGTTGGAGAAAACGAGAAGCTCATTTTGGGTGCGCATAATGGAAAAGAAATCAGAGTAAAAATAGAAGCCCATGGTTCAGGTACTGCATTCGTTGGTTTAAAAGACGGTCGGGCACAAATGGGTGCTGCTTCACGAAGAATTAAACAAGGTGAAGCGAGTTCCTTAGAAAGGATCGGAAATATGACTTCAAAGGAATCTGAACATGTGGTGGCGATAGATGGTATAGCGATCGTGGTCAATGAGAGCAACCCTGTCAAAGAATTAACCATCAATCAGGTAGCGGAACTGTTTAGCGGTAAGATTACAAGTTGGAACGCAGTGGGAGGACGGTCAGGTCGAGTCGTACCTTACGCACGTGATGCCGCATCAGGTACCTGGGATACCTTTAATTCAATGGTCTTTAGAAAACAGTATGAATTAGTGCCAACAGCTCAACGTTTTGAAAGCAACAGTCAAGTCGCTCAGATGGTTGAGCAGTCTGCAAATGCTTTGGGATTTGTTGGTGTTGCCACAATCAATGATACAAAACCCATTGCTTTACATAATGCTGGCGATCAAGCACTTATGCCATCGGTCCTTACCATTGCTACGGAAGATTATCCTTTAGCAAGACGGTTGTATTTATACACACCTTCGGTTAAACCCAATTTGACGGCTGAGTTTATTGATTATGTGCTCAGTAACCCTGGGCAAGAAGTGGTTGATAGAATGGGGTTTGTCAGTCAAAAGATTCGACCAGTCGAGATTGAAAAGAGTAATTTACCCCCAGAATACCGTGTTTTGATCGAAACACACACTCGATTAAGCTTGAATTTTCGTTTTAAATCCAATACTGCTGATATGGACGGCAAGGCCGAACTGGATGTTGAGCGGTTAGCGCACTATATGTCGACGAGTGCTAAGGGTAAACGGATATTGCTGGTTGGGTTTGATAATGATCAAGGAAACGATGCGCGCTCCAAAATTATATCCAAGTTACGTGCTGTCAACGTGAAAAGACGCCTAAGAGGTTTAGGCGTCAGTGCAGATGTTGAAAGTTTGGGCGCTAAGTTTTTTATAGCGGACCCAAAAACAAAACAAGGCGAAGCCAAAAATCAGCGCGTAGAAGTTTGGATTAAATAGCTGCTCAGTCTAGAGCTGATTGCGCTTGCTTGACGATGTCTGGGCGAACAGAACCAGGGACTGTGAGTTCTGTGCGTATGGGCGTTGACATCTGATTTCTGATGGCTTCGGCGTCTTGTTCTTTGGAAAGTACATACTTCAGTTTGGTAAATGCGGCTTCCGTTGTCATATCGTAACCACTGATCACACCCGCTTTCTCAAGAGCTTGCCCTGTCGCATAGAGCGATAGATCTGCCGTTCCATAGAGCGGTTGGGTAACGGCCACGATGATGATGCCGGCTGTAGCTGCCTGCGATAATGCATTAATCAATGCGGTATTTTGCCCGGGCGCATTTCCTGCTCCGTAGCATTCCAGAATAAGACCATCTAACTCCTCGTTAAGTAGAGGAGCTATCCACTGGGCATCAAAACCAGGAAAGAGTTTAAGCACACCCACCCGAGAATCCTGAATGTATTGTGGTTTCAAATCGGAACCACTGTGTCGATCCAGTTGTTCAATCAATTCCCAGTGTACATTCATATGTATGCCCACCTTGGCGATGGGAGGAAAATTAGGAGAGCTAAAGGCTTGGTAGGAGTCTGCACTGATTTTAGTGCAACGATTTCCAAGCATGAGTTCATGATTGAAATACAGAAAAACACCCTTTAACCGATCATGGTAACGATTTAATAACATAAGGGTTGCAAGAAGGTTTTCTTGAGCATCGCTGCGGTTTTCTGCAAGTGGAATTTGAGAGCCAGTGAAAATGACCGCCTTATTGAGGCCTTCTAGCATGAACGACAGCGCGCTGGCTGAAAAAGCCATGGTGTCTGTACCATGCAAAATGACGAAGCCATCGTAATGCTCATAGTGCTCAGCCAGTGTCTCTGTCATGGCATTCCAATCTGAGTGTTGCATATTGGCACTGTCCAGCAGAGGAGAGCACTCAATGAGATCAAATGTGGGAAGGTCATGACCGACAAATTGGGGGCTGCCCGCTATTCGCTGGCCTAAGTAACCAGGAACCGGTTGGTACCCCTGCTCACTAGGGCACATTCCAATGGTTCCACCTGTATAGAGAACCAGCACATTAGCTTTTGCCGTAGTCATGTCCATCTAAACCTTAGCTGGAGAAAGTCGTGAGTTTATCAAAGTCCTAAGGCGTCATCAGTATGAATATCATCAGTATCGGCTTTCGCTTTCGACATGGGCGAATGAAGCCGGAAATCGATTGATGAATTGAGAAAGTACTGAATGAAGTGAGGAGGTCTACACTCAATGGAGGTATGTCGGAATCCGTTTAAGGAAGACCCTTGAAATTGCGTGGACGCCGTGGGGTAGCAAGACTGGGTTGGTTGCTCGCCTTCGTAGGGGCGGGTTATATCGGTGTGGCTGGGAGCATTCTGCCTGCACTCGTAGTGTTGGTTGGGCTTTGCTGTATCTTCCCGTTATTGTTACGTAAACAATCTGATCCAGAAGAAGGTGAGGGTGACGCTACAATCGATAGTGTGGATACGGCTACGGCGGCAGAGACTCTGAACACCATTATTCAACCGCTTGAAGCCGATATCTTGGCGCCCATTCATGAAACTTTGCTGGAATTGCGAGAGTCGACCACCACCAACGTAACGCGTTTAACCGAGTGCTTTCAGAATCTTAACAGACACTCTGATCAGCAGAAAGATATGATTATTTCCATCGCGGATCGAATAAAAGGGAAGCGTCCACCTCCAGAAATGGACACTGGCGGTGAAGAAAATGCCAAGGTGATGACGCTTGATCAGTTTGCGAAAGAACTGGATGCCATCCTTCAAAATTACGTTGATATATTGGTCAGTGTTAGCGATAAAAGTGTTGAAGCCGTTCATACGATGAATGATATGACGGCGCACTTCGACGAAATGTTTCAATTCCTAGGCAATCTAAGAGGGATTGCCGATCAAACCAATTTATTGGCGCTTAATGCTGCCATTGAGGCTGCGCGGGCAGGCGAGCATGGGCGAGGCTTTGCCGTGGTAGCTGATGAAGTCCGTTCCTTATCCCAAAACTCAAATAATCTAAATGATCAGATTCTGTCGCGTGCAGGGGATGCCAAATCGTCGGTTGATAATGTGAAAAATACCGTCGGACAAGTTGCTTCACTGGATATGAATATGGCGTTAAATGCTAGGGGTCACGTCGATGATATGCTGGCAGAACTGGAAGCGGTTAATATTTACGTCAATGAACGCATCCTTGGCCTTAAAGATGTGAGTCAAAATATTGCTCAGGATGTATCCCTTGCCGTTCAAGCACTACAGTTTGGTGATCTTGTCGGTCAGCGACTTGAGCAAATGGATAAACAAGTGTCTGTCGTCAATGATGTGTTGATGGAAGTACGACAATTACTTGAACGTCAGACGCCAATCCCTCAATGGCCGGTAGAGGATCTGAAATCACGCATTACCGCTGCTAAGCAGCAATCTGACGAGTCGGATGACCAGGAAGTTGATCTCTTTTAGGATTTGAAAGGAGGGGCAGATGTCCAGTGTAAGAGTAAACAAAGACGATGAAACGGTGACAATCAAAATACAAGGACGATTTGATTTTAACCTTGTTCAGGCCTTTCGAGACAGCTACATGGATGAGGGAAATAGAGGAAGTCAATACGTTGTTGATCTCTCTGAAGTGGGTTATATCGATAGCTCGGCGCTAGGCATGATGTTGAATATGAAAAAATTTCTGGAAGCTGACAATGGCGCAATTCGCATAGCCAATTGCCAGCCAAATTTAAAGAAAATATTCACCATTGCGCACTTTGATCGGATGTTTAAGTTGGACTGATCTGAAGCCCCGACCAGATCAGCTCCCTTCGATGCGGTGGTGAATGATAGTGAATGCAATGAAGTAAGATAAATGGCCCTAGAGCAGTAGTAGGTAACCATGAAAATACTCATAGTGGATGATTTGGAAGCCAACCGTGCGATGCTCGCTTGGTTGTTGATGGAAGATGGTCATGACGTCATAGAGGCAGAAAATGGCCAGCAAGCAATTGAGCAATTTAGATCCGAAAATCCAAATTTAATCCTAATGGACGTTGTGATGCCGATTCTTGATGGGATTGAGGCAACAAGAACCATTAAGTCGCAGCTTGATGGTCAATACGTCCCTATTATATTTTTAACCGCCTTAGATAATGAAGAAGACTTAAAGCGTTGTTTAGATGCAGGGGGGGATGATTTTTTATCAAAACCTTTTAGTGAAACAGTTCTGAAATCGAAAATAAAAGCCCATAAACGTATTCAGTCCATGACAGAACAGCTGACAGACCAGCATAAAGAATTGGTTTATTTGCATAATCACATGCTTAAAGAGCAAGAAATGGCTGAGTTGGTGTTTAATCAAGCAATGAAAAGCAGTCTAAGGGAATGTAAAAATATTAGAAGCCATATCTCACCAGCTTCATCTTTTAATGGAGATGTTTTATTAAGTGCTGAAAGTCCAACAGGAAGTGTGTATATCCTCATTGGCGATTTTACCGGGCACGGTTTACCTGCTTCCATTGGTTCTTTACCATTATCGCAAACGTTTTTTGCTATGTGTAAAAAAGCGTTTTCAGTCGGTGAGATAGCATCCGAAGCCAACGCACTTTTGATGAAGTTATTACCCGATCATATGTTTTGTGCCTGTGCAGTGTTAGAACTCAATCGGACAGGCGATCGACTGGCTGTTTGGTCAGGTGGGTTATTAGACGGTTATATCGTTACCGAAGAAAATGGAATTGAGAGACGTATAGAATCGATGCATATGCCTTTGGGTGTTATGTCGCAAGATGACTTTGATAGTCGTTATGAAGTGATCGAAGTAAAAACAGGTCAAGTTATTTATTTTTATACAGATGGAATTCCAGAAACAGAGAATGTTTTAGGCGAATTCTTTGGTGAAGAGCGGTTAGAGTCACTGCTTAAAAAAGGAAAGAAAGATCATTTTGATGACATCATTTATGGCGTGCAAGCGTTTCGAGGCAGTCTGACTCAAAGTGATGATGTTACTTTATTAGCTTTGAGTGCAGGCTCAATTGTATTTGAGTCGGGCACTCACTATACAAGCCCTGAAGAACAATTAGAAATGGTGATGCCTTGGAAGTTTGAAGTAATGTTAGAAGGAAGTGAGATCGCTCGTTATGAGCCAGTTCCCTATATAATGGAATTAATTGGAGAGCATCCAAGTTTACGCCATCATAAAGAATTTGTAGGTTTGCTTTTATCTGAATTATATGCAAATGCTGTTGATCATGGTGTTTTAGGATTGAGCAGTATTGATAAAAAAACCGATGATGGCTTCTTAGAATTTTACCAAAAGCGGGCTGAAGGCTTAGCAAATCTTTGTGAAGGCTTTATTAAAATTCAATTAACACTGGATGCTGAAAGACGGTGTTTGATTATTACTGTGAAGGACTCCGGTACTGGCTTTGATACTACTGTTAGTCATGAAGTGATGGATGATAACTATTCATTTGGTAGGGGCTTGCCATTAATGCAATCTTTATGTAATAAAGTAGAGTATTTAGAAAACGGCAGTCGAGTACAGTTGCACTACCCGCTGGATCAGGCAGCTTAATAAACCATCTTAGAAATATCTTTTAGATTTTCGCCACACCGTTCTCTACTTCATTAAAAACGATAACCTGCGTTTAAATATAGATTCCACAGTAAGACTTCTTCATCTTCATGTGGGTGGTTGAGCGCCAATGGCAGCATATCGAGTTGTACTTGGTAGTGTCTATTACGCCAACCTATGAGCAAGCCTCCTTGTGGTTGAAAAATAGAAAATGAGGAAGTGTGACGTTCAACCATTCGCATTTCTCGGTTTTCGGTTGCTTGATATTTTTTGTCAACCACACGACCTTTTCCTGCAGCAAAACCTAACTGTAAACCAGAGTAAAAGCCAGACCATGAAGAATTGAATGGGAACCAACGCCAATCCACTCTCACTCCAAATAATTGCGCCTGATATTCTGATGTTTCCTGGCCGATCGGTGATGACATGGTTTGACGCAATTGCGTTTCTTGATAGGAAAATTTCGACCAGTTTTGAAACTCGACACCGACGGATAGGTTGCGTGTGTAATCTAATAACAAAAATGCTCTGAAAGGCGTTTGTGATCTAAAATATCCATAGTCGTAATACTCTTGTTGAGTCGGTGGCCCGTAAGGCGATTTGCTCATATGAGCCTGGTGGTACGTTGTACCCATACCTACCCCAAAGGTTGTATCTGGGTTTGCTAAGCATTTCATTCCAATAAAAAAGCTTAGGCATCCGTAACAACACTTCTTAAAGGTTTCTTGGCGTTTATGGTTCATATTCATAAATGGTTACTTTTATATAACGGTCTTGTTATTTTACATTTGGATAATGGTTGTCCTATATGGACTCGCCCATACGTATGATTATTTTGAATTTAAAGCATGTAAAAAAAACTGTCGTTGTGTTATTCAGCCAATTTAGTGTTTAACAAAGAGGTCGTTTGTAAATGGAAAAGGAAACCATTATGCAACTCACCAGTAGTACTCCGTCGTCTTTAGGTGCATTTTATCAATTTACATCAGATAAAGAGCACGGTGAGGTGATATACGATCACGAAAATTTCCATGTGCAAAATTCAAGTTTAATTGGCCGTAAATTTAAAAATTTTACTCAGGATTCACTTGTACAGACCGCTCGTAAGGAAACTTTATTAGCTTTCAAAGGCGCATTGCAAGAGCAACTTAGATCAGAAGATTACGATAAGTTAACGGCTAAAACGATCGTTGCTCACATTCTTTCTGACAGAAAAATAGACTATCATGGGTATTTGAAAGTACAAGATGTTAAATATGTACAGAGGCATTTAAAAAAATATCAGCGTATTCACGAACTTGCTGATCATTTGAGGTTAATCGCAAAAGACCCAGCATTAATTGAGTGTTTGGAAAAACATCACCCTGGTCTTGGAGAAAGAATAGGTAAGGTAACAGAAAAGGGTGAGTTTTGGTTGGGATTTGTTCCCTTTCTTTCTTCCGTTAACGATAGTATTAAAGCCTATTACGCGAATAAAACCGCAAAAAACTGCCATACTAAATTGGGTAGAACGCAAGAGGTTCAGGTGTTAAGGGCCGCTGTCTTAACAACGTTAGAGCAGTATTATACCGATAAGCGTAATGCGAAAGTTGTATCTGCTGTAACGAAACCTTTGTTGTTTATTTTGACCGCCATTACCGGAGGGGTTGCATTGGCCACAGAGAGTGCCGTGACACGGGGCGTTTCTGTGACAGAACCCATTGCTGCATCACTTGTTCAAAAAGCCCTGCCAAAATTAGTACAGACCGGCACCCATAAGGTAGTACAGCAAAGTGCTAAATACATGACAAATCAGGTTCAACGCTCGATGCGCGAAATATCGCCTGTTCCTTCAGAGTTAAGGCAGTCAACCGAGCTTGTTCATATGGATCATATGTACGATGGTGTTACGGCAAAAGGTACCTGGTTGAGAACGCTGTGTGAAGCGTTTGGATTTGAGCAAAAATTCGAAAACTCTTTAGCTGATCCAAAAACCTGTAAAGCCCTCATGGAATATCTCGAACTTCGTCAAAGTGAAGAGCCAGCGTCTTTGCAAGAACAAGCTCGGTTGGAATTGAGGGATTCATTTTATCAGGGTCCGGAAGAGAAAGTTTTAGGGGGGTATGCTATTGATGCCTACTCTCAAGAAAAACCAAACATTCTGAGTGTGCTTAAGTCACATGTAGATGATATTGAGGATCGTCAATATCTCATGACAGCGAGAGCCTAAGGTATTCTGAGTAAAACAGTATCAAGCGGTAGCCCACAAAAACCAATAGATAAGTCGTGTGGGCTAAAGATATTATTGAGAGTCAGGCTGGAAAGTTTTTATTTCACCCGATATAGATAATATTTTTAATGGACCAGAAGGGCTATTGTTTTCTAACGGGATAAAACCTTCCAACTCGTACCACAAATGACTCAGTGCCGGGTCAAGCTCAGACATTTCTATGATGCCCTGTTCGTTGAGCGTATTCGCGTGACTCAACTGAGCTTGGAACAAGGCTTTCACGTTAAGGCAATGATTTTTTGAATCTATGGTTAAGGTGTAGGTCGTTGCACCATTTTTAAGAGTATACCTGCCAGAATGATCAAAAATGGCTTCTAAGGGGTCTGCCAACCAACCTTGATGAATATGGCTGGTAATCATCGTCTGTAGTGATTCATCAGTAAAACAGCTTTTAAATCGATTAAGTCTATTCTCTCTAGAGCCCGATAAAAGGGTATTGTTGATAACCCATGTTGACCGAGTCACATCCTGAACAAACTGATCATTAATTAATGGGTCCTCAGGATAAGGCTTGAAGCTGGGCTCTTGTTGCGGCAGTGCTTCCACAGCAATGCTTATGGGTTGAATGCTAGAGTGATTTATGGTCCGGCAATTATCAATATCAAGCCCAAACCGTAGTTGAGCTTCCTGCACTAATGAACCCCAAATCGGTTGAGGAAGCGCTTCTAAATTGCCTGCATGAGAGCTTTTGAGTAACTCGGTTTGCCATTGCGTTGCATTTGCTAAAGTATCATGAAGTGTTTCATCAAGAGCCATCATAAAGGCTTCAAGCTTGCTGGCTGGGCCAACAATAAGATCGAGCAACGGCTTTTGTGAATCCTCCATCCCTTGCGCTTCAGCAAAATCCATTAAGTTCATGGCGGCTGTCGTTGAAGTGAGAGCAGTCACGAGGGCTCTAATCACGTGATTAGATTGCGCACTTTTGAATAGGCGTTGTTGATTATCGAGAGAATAGTCAGCAAGCAACGCTTTAAAGTGATTGACCAATAACGCTTGGTTTTGATTAATGTCCCCTAATTCGGAGGTTGCTAAATTAGCTTTTAACTCAATGATATCGACGCATTCCCTAAAGTAAGGGACCAGCTGTAGGCTCGTCGTTGGGTGGTGTATCAGGTTTGAAAACTGTGAGAATGATTTCTCTAAGATTTTATCAGGAGTCAACAAGCAACCTATTATGAAAGCCTCGGTGTGCTCTATTTGTAACTGGCTAAGCGGTTGGTACCCATTATCTTGGTAAGCTTTAAACGCTTGATGGTGAATCAAATCCAACAGTTTTGCCCGCACAGCAGACTGTTGAGAAGAGGGAATTTCGACAAATACTTGTTCAAGGCAAGTTTGAATGGGCTCTGATTGATGGAGCTTATGAGCGAGTCCGGAATAATAAGCCTGTTCAGAGGCTTTTACCGAATTTTTAGTGGCGAGTGATTCGGCGATTTTTAATGTGCGGGCGCTGAGTGGGGTAATGCCTGACAGCTTCCCTTGGTCCACTAAGGTATCGTGCACACTTTTTCCCCAAACATCTATAATGGGGGCTTGGTGTTTTTCTCTCCAGCGGTTAACCAAATGTTTTAATGGTGGAAAAACTTTGCTTGCGCCTTGAAGCATGCGAAAACTGATGCGGTGTAACAGGCGGTTGGCTCTTGATGCCGCTTTGGGAGGTAGTTGTGTAGTGCTATTAGACACGCTAGAGGATAAAGGTGAATCGATGGTTGCCATAAAATGAACTCCAAAAAAGCCATTCCATGTGGCGATCAAACAATCATCCATTCGTGTAATGTGCAGAACAGAATGCCTCAGGCTGATTTAAGCGGGCTGCTCTTTTATCGGCCTGAGGACGGAGCTTTTGTGACTAAACGCTCATGAAGTGGCCAGGTCCTGAGTTAGGCTCTCCGGTATTGTGTTCTGGAGCCGTTTGCTCTTTCCAGTGCTCACTGCGTATCTCCGTTTGCCAGTGTTCAACGAAGGCAATAAAACGTTCTACATCTGTTTGCAGGCGTGCATTATCTAGATGTTCGGTGGGCAGTCGATGAACCAGCAACAGTGTTTGAGTGGTAGGTTCAAGCCCTAAAATAGGCTCCCCCATAGCTGCAGCGGTTAAGTTACTCACCAAAAGATGCTTCAACAAATCTTCGGATCCGAGTTCACTTGGATCGCCAACAGGCGCTGAAAGCAATAACTGCCCCTCTTCAGCCTGGAACTCAAATGAGATCAGAATTTCATCATCCACCACCAAATGACAGCGAGACTCTTCATCGAGAGCCAGTTCAGGAAGGCCCAGTGTCTGGCCGAACTCTTTGATTAGTTGCTCAAACGGGGACAAGCTCATACAACCCACTTCTTATCGATAACTAAATAACTGCCCAAGTGTGCCAAAGTTACTCAGGAAACAATAGCCTTTTTAGGCGAATAATTGTCGAAATAACCCAGTCCGATGACATCGAAGTTAGCGCTGGCTCTTAAGTGAAGACACTTTAAAACCGGGCGCTATTATTTAGCAGGGTTTTATGACCCCTAGAATGGAAGTGGGTGACTCACGCTCGTCTAATACATATATGAAGTGGTCAGTCACTTGAATGTATTGCTCGTCTTTGTTTTTGACCCGGTAACGAATCAGCGTGGGTTGGTCTTTGGAGGCCTCTTGATAGGCTTGCAATACTTCGTGAAGGTCATCTGGGTGAACAACCTGTTTTGCCCAGTGGGTTGGTGATTCGATCAGTAAGGTTGCAGGCTGACCGATTAGGGCTTCTACTTCTCCGCTGATCGATTCAATCTCGTGAGGGGGGTTAATAGCGCAGCGATACTGGATACCGCCAACAATTTTTTTAAGTGCTTTTAAGGTTAATTCGTGATGCAGAATGCGGGTTCTTGCTTGAAAGAGGTGTTGGCGTGTGAGTTCGGCTTCAACCAGAGCGCCCAAGTCGATCAGGGCTCTTATGTCGGCGTCTCGGTAATCTCTAGGTTTTATATCAATGACGCAGAGAGTACCGATGCGATCGCCGCTGGGTGCTTTGAGTGGATATCCCAAATAGCTTTGAATGAAAGGTTCACCTGTCACTAATGGATTGTCTGAAAACCTAGGGTCTTCAAGCGCATTTGGAATGTAGAAAGGTTCATCTGATAAGATGGCATGCCCACAAAATGAAACGGCTCTGGGTGTTTCAGAAGCATTGAGCCCCTGGCAGGATTTAAACCATTGACGGTTTGCATCAATAAGGCTAACCAAAGCAAAGGGCACCTCAAAGAGCCTCTGAGCTAAGCGCGTTATTCTATCGAATCGCTCTTCAGTGGCCGTATCCAATAGGTTGAGTTGGCGTAGGGCTTGTAGTCGCCCTGACTCATTTGGGGGCTTTTTGGGAGCTTCCAAAGCGCAGTTCACTCAATCGAAATACCATCCTCTAAGGGTAGTTTCCGCAGGAGAAAAGCGCTTTCAATCAACCCAGTTAGCGGTAAAAAAACTTGATTGTAGTTTGTACTTACACGCTTTTGAGGAGTAAGTGAAGCATCGCGGCTAAAGTGCCTCCCAGCAATGGGCCTACAATGGGTACCCAGGCATAGCGCCATTCACTGCTTCCTTTTTGAGTGATGGGTAACAGTGAGTGCACAACCCTTGGTCCAAAATCTCGCGCTGGATTAATGGCGTAACCAGTTGTGCCGCCCAAGGATAATCCGATGACAACCACCAATAAAGCGACAGGTAAGGCACCGAGTGAACCTAATCCAATTTGAATGGGTGCTGAACCTTCTAGATGAACACTGGGAGCAGCCAGATAAAGGATGGTAAAGACTAAGACAAAGGTTCCAACCAGTTCAGAAAACAAATTGCTTGTAGGGTTAGATATGGCCGGAGAGGTGGAGAACACGGAAAGTTTGGCTTTGGGGCAGGGTGTGACATCGAAATGGTCTTTGTACATTAACCAAACCGTTAAAGCACCCAGCATAGCGCCCAGCAACTGAGCTCCAACGTAGAGTGGAACCAACTCCCAGGAAAATACGCCCGCAATCGCAAGCCCAAAAGAAACAGCAGGATTGAGGTGTGCTCCGCTAAAAGGCGCTGCAATGATGACGCCTGTAAAAACCGCTAGCCCCCATGCAAGCGTGATTACAATCCATCCTGAATTATGACCGGCTGTTTGTTTAAGGTTGACGTTAGCCACGACGCCTGCACCCAATAAAATTAAAAAAAAGGTCCCGAGTATTTCTGCAATGAAAGGTGTCATGTTACGTCCTTGTGTGATTGATAGCGATTACATCGCGAAGACATCATTTCAAAAGAGTTATTATGCTTATAGGCGAATGAAGTCATCATATCGTTAAGCGAAATGACATAGGCTGCCAAGTTAAGATTATCTTGAGCGCGTGCTAGGGGAGAACCTCAAAAGTTGATGCTTGAGTTTTTCGCCTTGCTGCTGCACGAATAAACCAAATAAAATGAAGCCAAGCCCGATGGGAGTCGAATCGTAAATAGGTTCACCTAACACCCAATGAATCAGGCATAAGGATAGCAAGGGGGATAGAAATATTAGATTGCTAATGCGTGCAGTATGTTGGGTGTATCTCAATGCCATTAACCAAGCGGCAAAGGCAAACCCCATTTCAAAGGCCCCGACATAAAAACCCGCACACCAAGCTTTGACATCCCATGCCGGAAAATCAGAAAACAACAATACTAATACAGCATTAACCGGTAGAGCGCATATAAAGGATTGCCACAGTCCGAGTAAGGGCGGTCGAGTCTCTCCTTGGTTGAGAACCCAGTAAGAAGCCCATAATAGGGTGCTGGCGATGGCTAGCGCGACGCCAAGCCATGAAAAACCCTCTGAATTTTCCTGGCCTGGCAAGATGAGAATCATCACCCCGGCATAACCTAAAATAAACGCTATCCAGTCAACCGTTTTTAGCTTATGCCCGAATCGCCATGCAGCCAAAAAACTCAGTACAAGGGCCCAAGTATAATTGATGGGTTGAGCAATTTGTGCAGGCAAATGATCGTAGGCCGCAAATAGGACCCAATAATAAAGCGTAGGATTCAGTAAGCCATAGGCAAAGCTGCGTTCCCAGTGCGCTTTCCACCAATATTTGGGTAATGATTTTATTCTAATAATAATTAACAGAGACAGGGCAGCTACCGATGCTGCATTGGCTATGAACAAAAGCTGTAGTACATCCAAATAACTCAGAGCAATCTTAAATGCAGTTGCAACGGTAGACCACATGCCAACGGCGAGTAAACCAAAAGAGATGGCCATACGTTCATTGGAAGCCGTGGTTGAAGGTGCAGGCATGTTTTGATTTCTCTGTCTTTATTGTAATAAAACCATGTCTTTTTTAGAACACCCCGATGAGAGTGTCAATACAGAGTCGGGGTGTTGGAGCATCAATTACCTAAGTTGCATCTACGGGAGCTTTATATATTCGTTTAATGGAATGGCTAAAGACGACAATAATGAGGCCAAGCCAAATGAAACAAAACGACAGCAATCGTTCCAGGTCGAGGGGTTCTTTGTAAAGCATCCACCCAAAAAGGAATAGCATGGAAGGTGCAATGTACTGAATCAAGCCTAGTGTAGACAGAGGAACGAAGCGCGCCGATTGGTTAAACCAAGTTAAGGGTACAACGGTCATGAGTCCACAGAGCACAAAAAAGATAGGGTCTAATGGTTGAATATGGGCCAAGCCATTGGGCTTCGAATATAGATAGATTAGGTACACAACAGCAATTGGGGTCATAATGAGCGTCTCAATGAGGAACGCATAAGTTGCATCGACGTTCATTTTTTTTCTGATCCCAGCGTAAAGTGCAAAACTCAGAGCCATACCCATGGATATCCAAGGCAAACCACCTAGTCGCACCATTTCATTTCCTGCCCCCAATATCGCCAGACCTAACGCGATCCACTGTGCTCTAGAAAGACGCTCCCCGAAAAAGAGTAATCCAATAGCGATATTAAAAAGTGGATTAATAAAATATCCAAGGCTAGCGTCTAAGACGCGATTGGTATTGACAGAATAGACGTAGATTCCCCAATTAAAGGAAATCAGTAGGGCTGTGATCAGTAATAAACCTCCTTTCTCTTTAAATAATTGAATAATCTGTGGGAGGTGTTTGCGAAATTTAAATGATAGATATGCAATGATCAAAACCGTTGACCAAAGCATCCGATGGGCAAGCGTTTCAACGGCATCTATGTGGGCGAGTTGCTTAAAAAAAAGTGGAAATAACCCCCAAATAAAAAACGCACCAAATGCCATCGCATGATAAGGCGTGAATGACGATTGAGATAAAGGTTGTGATGATTGTCCCATGTAGCTTACACCTCCTACATGATAGTAGAAACGAATGAAAAAGGTGATGGTGTCAATAAGTGATTCGAAGCGGACGAGGTTCGAAGTGCTGAGATACTTATTGAGCGTTTGTAAGAAACCCTCGTCAATAAATGCAATTCAAGCAATAAGCCTAGGAACTGATTTATCGAGCTATCGGAGTGTTGTCGTTTTTGTTGTGGAGCTCAAAGGGTGCGTTCTTGACCGATTCATACTAACGCTTTTTAAGTAGGAAAGGTAGTTATTTTTTATTGGTGAAGAGGGATCTGAAGGGGAGAGTGTGCTGATTCTTGAGCTTAAAGTTTAAAGGGCAAGCGCCCTTTAAACATAATTTGATCGTAAAAGCACAAACGACAGCTAGAGGTTGTCAGTGAGTGCTTGGTTGAGGCTCTATTTGATCACCTTTATGATCTAATTCTGCCGGAAGCGGTTTATGCTCTGATGCAATAAAGGTGTAGATCACCGGCAATACAAAAAGAGTAAAGAGAGTACCTATGGCCAAGCCAGCAATGATGACAACACCAATGCTGAAACGGCTGTTAGCACCCGCTCCAGTAGCAAAAAGCAATGGAATAAGGCCCGCTATCATAGCAGCGGTTGTCATTAAGATGGGTCTTAACCTGACTTGTGCTGCTTCTTTGACAGCTTCAATACGAGATTTACCTTCTTGCAATTGACCATGTTTTGCTACCTCACAAATCAGAATGCCATGTTTACTGATGAGACCGATCAGGGTAACCAATCCAACTTGGGCGTAGATGTTTAATGAAGATAGCCCCCAAGCCATGACAGCTAAAGCGCCGCATATTGCCAATGGGACGGACACTAATATGACTAATGGGTCTCGAAGAGAGTTAAATTGACTTGCCAGCACTAAGAAAATGACAGCCAATGCAAGAGCAAAGGTTTCGAAAAGCGCATTACCCTCCGTAATAAACTGTCTAGACTCCCCCAGATAATCGTGTTGGAATCCTTTTGGTAAGGTTTCTTTTGTAAAGGCTTCTAATTCTTTAATGGCATCACCCATTGCCACACCAGGTGTTGCAACTGCTGAAATCGTTGCGCTGTTGAGCTGATTAAACGTTGAGAGAACACGAGGTTGCCCCAGAAGTTCAAAGCTGATGAGTTCTTTTAGAGGAACGGCATCGCCTTTAGCTGAGCGTACATAGTAATCATAAATGCTCTCAGGGTTTAAGCGTAAAGCGCGTTCAACCTGACTGATGACTTCATAACTTCGTCCGTTCATGCTGACCCGGTTGACCTGGGAATCGCTCATCATCACATTTAATGTATTCGCAATGTCGCTCATGGTTATCCCATAGGCGCCTGCTTTATCACGATTGATGATGAGTTTTACCGTTCCTGTATCAAAAGCCAAATTCGATTGGGTGATGAAAAACCGAGGACTGGCTCGCATTTTCTCGTGAATGGCATCGGTGACGGCCATTAAACTCTCAAAACTATTTGGGGTTGTAATCACCAATTGAATGGGCATGCCTTGTGAGGCACCAGGCAATTCAGGAAAAGGAAATGCTGATAAGGAAACCCCTGAAATGTCCTTAATCATTTTGCTGGTTTGATCAATAATGCTTTTTTGGGATTGCTCTCTTTGGCTCCAAGGATCAAGCGTGACGACACCAAAAGCCCCATTCGAAGAAGGCACCCCGGCAAAGGCCAACCAGCCATTAACGCCTTCTTGAGCAGCGGCTTTGTTGCCGGCTTCTTTCATGAAGTTTTCAATATTATCAAGGTTGGCAGTAGCCGGAGCGGTACCAAACATCATAAAGCCACCTTTATCTTCTGAAGGGGCCAACTCTTGAGGGATAAAAGAAAACAGCATGGGCAGACTTAAAAATACCATAATAGCTAATGTCAGTACCCAGTAACGATGAGCAAAAAATCCGTTTAACCACTGAGCATAAGCTGCCGTTAATTTGTCTAAGGTATTTTCAACCCCTTGTTCAAATCGGCTGGGGTTTGTGTGGGGTTTAAGTAATTTTGAACACATCATAGGGGATAAGGTTAAGGCTACAACCCCTGAAACGAACACCGCGCCAGCCAATGTCAATGCAAATTCTTTAAAGAGAGAGCCGGTTAACCCTCCCATAAGCGCAATGGGCGCGTATACAGCGGCCAATGTTAGGGTCATTGAGATAACAGGTAGGGCTATTTCACGAGAACCAATAATAGCCGCTTGATACGGTTGTTTTCCTAGCTTAATGTGGCGGTCAACATTCTCAACCACCACAATGGCATCGTCGACGACTAAACCAATCGCTAAGACCATGGCCAGCAATGTCATCAGATTGATCGTAAACCCAAAACCTGTCATTAAAGCCGCAACGCCTATTAGCGATAATGGAATAGTGATCACAGGAATTACAACGGCCCTTAAATTTCCTAAAAAGAGGGTAATCACAATGAGCACGATTAATGTCGCTTCAAAAATGGTTTTAACGACTTCATTGATGGATTCTTCAATGGCTTCTGTCGCATCGTAAAGGACTCGAAAAGAAATGGTGTCCGGCATTTGGTTTTGAATATCCGGTAGCATTTTTCTAACTTCAGCCGTGATATCCAAAGGGTTGGCGCTGGGAGAAGGGTCGATAGCAACCACCACAGAGTTTTCGCCATTGGCAAGTGCGCGATAACTGTCTCGACTTTTTTCTAACGTTACTTTGGCAATGTCTTTCAAACGCACGACTTGCTGGTCTCGAGTAGCAACAACAATATTTTCCAATGATTCAACGGAATTGGCTTGTGTGTTGGCTTCGACATTGAACTGGGTAAACATGCCAACGACTCTACCTGGCGCTGACTGGAAGTTGTTGGCCCGCATCGCATTACTGACATCAGAGGACGTCAGGTTGTAAGCCGCCATACGTTGGGGGTCGACCCATACGCGAAGTCCAAATTCAATACCGCCATACAAATTCACCTTCGCAACCCCGGAAATCGTAAAGAACTGGGGTTTTACGACCCGATCTAAATAATCGGTAATTTGGCTGGAATTTAATGTATCACTGGTGAATGAAATATAAATGACCGCTGTGCCACCTCCTGTTGATAAACCAACAGAAGGGTCTTCGGCTTCAGAAGGCAATTGGGAGCGAACTGAATTCACCTGAGAGAGAATATCCGCCAAGGCTGCGTTGGGGTCAGTATTGAGTTTCATGGTTGCCTGAATACTAGAAACACCCAATGAACTGCTTGAGGAGATATACTCTACGTTATCGGCTTGTGCAATGGCTTGCTCAAGTGGTTGAGTGATAAACCCCTGAATTAATTCGGGGCTGGCTCCATAATAAGATGTATTCACTTGAATAACGGAGTGAGTAACTTCGGGGTATTCACGAACCTGCATGTCACGCAGTGATTCGCCCCCTATTAACAAAATCAACAAACTGATGGCAAGAGCAACCACCGGTCTGCGGATAAACATGTCGGTAAACTTCATATTCTATCCTTGCATGGAAAATATAAATGCTAAGCGAACCATTCTATAGAGCCCTTGTTTAGGTTTAAGGGCTCATTGCCTCGTTAAAGTGCAGGAACAGAAGCCGTTGGGTTGAGTGCTTCAGTGTTCACCTCATGTACATGACTTCCATTTGACAAACGTACTTGGCCTGATGTCACAATGGTATCTCCCGGTTGCAAACCGGATTCAATCCAAGCTAAGTTCCCTCGACGCGCTTTCACTTTGATACTGACCTGTTCGGCTTTGAGGGCAGGCTTAGCCTCTTTTTCCCCTTTTTTAATTTGCGTTTCATCGTCACGAGGTTTGACGACAAATAACGTTTCTCCATAAAGGTTAAACTGTATAGCGGATTGTGGAATGATGACCTGGTTTTTTACTTCAGGTAATAAGATATTTATTCTTGCAAACATTCCAGATCGAAGGACTTGTTGATCATTTGGAATATCGGCTTGCACTTCAACAACACCCGATTGCGAATTCACCGCTGGCTCAATCGCCGTAATCTGACCTTTAAAGCCGGTTTCAGGATAAGCATCCACGTTAATTTCTAAGGGTTGATCAACGTATATTTTTGATAAATCGGTTTGCGCAATTGAAAATCGAATGCGCATAGTGCTCACGTCTTCTAGCTGCACCACTTCATGACCTGCATTTAAATACTGCCCTAAAAACACATTGCGAAGACCCACAACACCCGAAAAAGGCGCAACGAGTTCACGTCGAGCGATGGTGGCTTTTAAAGAAGCAACCTCACTCTTTAACGCTAGGTATTCGGCAACAGCTTCATCTTTTTGATCTTCAGAAATTGAGTTTTCTCTAAAGAGACGCAAAACACGTTTCATTTTACGCTCTCTTGCAGGGAGTCTTGCTTCTTGTGCTTCTAAGTTAGCTTTTTCAACGGTGGAATCTAAAGACAATAATAAATCCCCTTTTTTGATTTTTTGCCCTGATTCGAATTGAATGGATTGAATGGTCCCACCGGCTTCCGTTGCCAACGTCACGCCTTGATAGGGTTCGATAAAACCGAAAGCAGAGAGCGTTGGTTTCCATGTGCTGGTCTCAACCCTTTGCGTGGTAACAGGGAATTCGGGGGGAGGCATATTGGCAAAGTATTGCCCCATCATATGGTTTTTAAATACATTAAACCCAATCACTGAGCCCAAAAAAATGACGACGACTAGGGTTATAAGCACACGTCGAGTTTTACTCATGGAAAGCCTCTCAATACCGAGCTAGGTCCAACGACCGGCAGGTGCAGAAATCATTTGGTGACAATGGGATTTCATCCACCCAAACCCAAGAATGTGCTTTAACCAGGCACGTGCTTGATGGGGAGCGATTGTAATTATTTCTGAGGTTTATCAGGGGATTGAACCTTTGTGTCACCGAAACAGTACAACCCACTTATACGCATGTTGTCAATGAAGGTTCACTTTCTCCTCCAAAAAAGACATCAGTCTGTTATCTTTTGTTACGAAATGGCACGAACTGACAAGGTTTGAGTCATACTTGCAAGCGTTGATGCCAGAGTGTGAATTATGCGTTTTGGTTGGCTTTTGATCCTGGTTTTCAGTTTGTCTTCATGGAGTATTGATTACTTTAATCCAGGCCGATATCAAGCCCCGGTGCTTGATGCTAAAGATGCGTATAAGTCTGGAAGGATTCAATTCGCGGGCGTCTTAAAAGATCAGAAGGTTAGGTTACCAGGATTGAATGCATCTGAAAGAACTTGGGTCAAAAATGAACGTATTAAGGTCCGATTAATGAATGAATGGGCAGCCTACGATCCGACACCTTTACCCATTGATCAGGCCATTACCATTGAACGTTACGCAACTCGTTATAATAAAAGTATGCTTACATTGATTCGTACTCATGGTATTCCCTAAAAGACTATACAAAAGCAAAGGTTTACTTCAGGTGTCAGCATCGAAACACCCGTTCGCTCTAAATCCGAGTTGCCTCAGTGGTTGCTTCCATAAGTTGGTTTTTCATACACTCCTCACATAAAAGGCCCTTCTATTCCATTTGAGATGTTTTATATGATGTGTCGTATGGGCTGTGGTGCTTGCTGTACTGCACCCTCCATCAGCTCTCCAATCCCAGGTATGCCTGAGGGTAAGCCTGCAGGTGTACCCTGTGTGCATTTGTCTGTTGAAAATCGGTGTCAAATATTTGGAGATCCATCAAGGCCTGCGGTCTGTTCTGAGTTTAAAGCCAGCGAGGATGTGTGCGGGGATAATCGCGATGAAGCGATGACACAGCTGATATGGTTGGAAAATATGTCGTCTTAATATTGATTGACCATGGCTTTAACGGATTCGCAATAATAAAGTTAAGGAATACTATGTACCGCATTAACGTCTATATCCCAACAACCCATTTAGACATTGTTAAAGAAGCCATGTTTGCAGCTGGAGCGGGGCGAATAGGTTTATATGAAGCCTGCGCCTGGGAAACCCTTGGAAAGGGACAGTTTAGACCCTTAGCGGGCAGCTCACCTCATATAGGTGAACATGGAAAAATAGAGCAAGTGGAAGAATATAAAGTTGAAATGGTTTGTGAAACGGATTGCTTACCTCAGGTGATCAAAGCTTTAAGAAGCAGCCACCCTTATGAAGAACCCGCTTTTGATGTGTATCAGACTGTTGTTCTTTCCGAGCTGGGTTAGGTACCTGATACCGATGCATTTGGAGGCGTTTTTATGTCTGTGCCCTTTGAGACTAAATAGTGCTTTCTTAAATGATCAGGAATGGTTTGACTGAGGGGTTTTAAGTACCAGTCTTTTGAATGCATGAGTTCATCTAATTGTAAGTTGCATCGAGTTAACTCGGAGAAGAAGTGATTCAAGGTTAAGTAAATCGTGGAAAAAGCCAGCTGATCCCAATTAATATCGTTGTATTCAACTAATTGAACAGCCTGACTCTCAGGACCGGGTTTAAAATCGTCATTGGTAATCATGGCTAAGAAAAAATGATGTATTTGATCGATGTGCGGAGCCGAAATGGTTGCTATTGGTTGAACTAAGTTGACCTTGGCTCTTGCTTCTTCCCAGGTTTCGCGTTTAGCAGCCGCTTCGACGGTTTCTTCTGATTCCATAAATCCTGCAGGTAGTGTCCATAGCCCTCGTTGAGGGTGAATGGCTCTTTTGCAAAGCAGTATTTTCCCTTGGTAAATGGGCAGGGTACCGGCAATGGGTTTCGGGTTGATGTAATGAATGTATCCACAGGTAGCGCAATGATGACGTGGATGAGAATCGCCATCAGGAAGGCCAAAACTCAAAGCGTTACCGCAATGTAGGCAAAAATTTGGCTGAGGGTTAAGGTGCAAAACCTGTACTCTTCTAGTAACCGCTTAGTTCCAGTGTACGCTAATTTCTACGAGAGGCCTGCAATACAAGAACATCTGCAAAAAGTGAGGAGGCAGGTGATCCAATGTCCGTCAACAGCAGTAAGTAGGAGAGTAGAAGTTGTCTTGGTGGTATTTTGAGTAGGCAATGTTGGAGGAGAGCGCGATATCAACTAGAGCCCCAGTATCAGGGGTTTGGGGCTCGTAACGACTCAGACTTCGGCTAGCTCGCTGCGTTTTTCGCAAAGAGACAGTACACTGGCTGACTGCTTGTCTTCTTCCACCTTCATTTTTTGGAACTGGAAGGGGGCACCTGACTCGCTTTCCTTGATGGTTTCACGGAGGTGGTAAAGGGAATCGTACATCATCTTAGAGATTTCCACGCAAGCTCCCATAGGGTTCTTAGAACGGCGACGAATCATATCAACTTGAAACTGAAGACCTTTTAAGCGGCGCTGAGTGTGCTCAGGTGCTGACTCTATGAGGTCCTCAACATGGCTCTTTCTGAGTTTTTCAAAGGCTTCCGGGTCTGTTTGCGCTAACTTAACTAGCTCATCAAAACTTGGCAATGGTTTGGACATCTCTTACTACCCTGACACTGTAAAGATGGTTAATTTTTAACCAGGCGTCCACTGGATACCGTGATCAAGACGGCATTTCCTGGCGCTGCTTAGAACAAAAGGCGAGACTTTAACACTCCCTTTATTCGCTGAATATCCATAGAGCAAAGGTGTCTAATAAGTATTCATTTGCTCGGTTAAAGAGGTATAAAGATTGCGAGATTCTGGGTGTTCGGAGCACTATGATACTTATAGATCGTGGTACTGGGTTTAAAACCACTGGGTATTTGAGATTTATGCAGCAGGAGAGTGTGTGTGCTTACAAGTATTGAGCAAGGCTTCCCGTTAAAAAATCGAAGAAACATACAGGTAGATTTAGTTGAAGCTGCCGTGCTATTGGCGTTGACGGATGAACCCGAGAATCCAAAGTTGTGGTTGGGTGTGCGCTCAAATAACCTGCCGACGCATAAAGGAGAGGTTGCGTTACTCGGAGGTAAGCGCGACCCAAGCGATGATTCGCTCATGCAAACGGCACTTAGAGAAGCACAAGAAGAGGCCGGTCTTAACCCTCAAGCAGTAAGAGTTCAAGGGTATTCCCACACAGTGGTGTCTCGTTGGGGGTTTGTGGTAACGCCTGTCGTTGGGATTGTACCCTCTAGGCTGCATTTGGAACCCGACGGGAAAGAGATGACTCAAATGTTTCAGGTGCCCCTTTCCTTCTTTATAGACGTTACACCGAAGGAAGATGCTATCAACCAATGGTTGTTGCCAAGATGGGAATACGAAGGGCACAAAATATGGGGCGTGACAGCCTGCATTATCGCTGAATTTCTAAACTCAGTCTTTAATACCAGAATTCCTGTTAAACCCAAAACCAACGCAGAAACCATTATCTGATAACTGAGTTGGGGAGGGCTGAATCAGTTGCCTCTGGATTTAGATTTACCGACTCGTCTAACTTTCGCTGACTTAACAGTATTCTCATTGATTTTGATGATTTCAACGAGGTAGCGTTCTTTGATTTTCAGGCACACATTGGAATCGGGGATGTGTTCAAGAATCTCAATCACTAAGCCATTGAAGGTTTTGGGACCACTGGTCGGAAGATCCCACCCCAAGGCTTTGTTGATGTCTCGAATGGCACAGGTACCGTTAATGATGTAACTGCCATCCGCTTGAGGGTGAATATCGCGACTGGCTGCCGCCATATCGGTGGTAAATTCGCCAACAATTTCTTCAAGAATATCTTCTAATGTTGCGATGCCTTGAATGTCACCATACTCATCGACAACCAAAGCAAAACGCCGTTGCTCTCGTTGAAAGTTGTACAGCTGGGTGTGTAGAGGTGTGTTTTCTGGGATGTAATAGGGCTCTCGTGTCTCTTGAAGCAACTCGGCTTTGGTGAAATCTTCTTTGCCCAGTAAGCGAGCAACACTTCTTAAATGCAATACCCCAATAACGTGATTAAGACCCCCTTTATACACCGGCAGTCTTGTGTGTTGGCTGGTTCTCAGTGTTTCGAGGATACTACTCCATTCGTCATCTAGATCAATGCCAATGACATCGTGTTTTGGGACAATGATGTCGTTTACGGTGACTCGCTCAAGGTCCAAAATGCCAAGCAGCATGTGTTGGTGGCGTTTAGGAATCATCCCGCCGGCTTCATGCACCAGGGTTCTTAACTCTTCTCGACTTAAGTGATCTTTGCCTGCGTCATTAACGTTGACATTCATTAGTCGCAAAAGCCCGTTTGAAATGGTGTTAACGATTAATACAAAAGGTGACAGAGCCCACTGCAAAAACTTGAGCAAGTAAGAGGCGGTAAAAGCGACTTTCTCTGGATGGGTAGCCGCCAAAGTTTTAGGCGTTAATTCTGCAAAGATCAGCACGATCATCGTAAAGGTGATGGTCATGATGGTGATGCCTAATTCAGGATTTTGGTGCCAAATCCGTTGAGCCAGAATGGTCGAGATAGAAGCGGCTGCGAAGTTAACCAGGTTGTTGCCTGTTAGAATGACGCCGATCAGTCGGTCAGGTCGATCCAGCAGCTCAGCCGCTCGCCGGGCGCCTTTGTGCCCCTTTTTGACTAGGTGTCTGAGGCGATAGCGATTGAGCGCCATCATGCCGGTTTCAGAACTTGAGAAAAATGCGGAGCACACCAGCAGCGCGAATAAAATAGCAAACAGAATGCTTATTGGTACATCGTTCAATGCGGTTGACCCTTTAGATCAGAAAACGAGTTCATAGTGATTAGGTGCATGCCATGGGAGGTCATAGATATGGATTTATGTGCGCTTAAGTAATAATTCAAGCACGAATTTACTCCCAAAAAACGCCAGCATTAAAACAGCAAATCCCGCCAAGGTCCACTTACTGGCTAGAGCCCCGCGCCATCCCCGTAATTTTCGCCCAATCAGTAGCGTTGTAAAGAGCAGCCAAGCGATGAGGGAAAGGATGGTTTTATGGGCCACGTGCTGAGCAAACATATCATCCAGAAAGTAGAAGCCGGTCGCTATGGCAACGGTCAACAGCCCCATACCAAAGAGGATGAATTGTACCAGCAGCTTGTCCATGGTTTGCAAGGGAGGCAAAGCCCGAATCATTAAAGTTGGGTGCCCACTGTGCAGACTACGATCCTGAATAAGCACAATGGTGGCTTGGACAGCAGCGACCGTCAGCATGCCATAGGCCAGCAATGATAACAGTATGTGCACCCACAGCCGGGTATCAGGAAGGTTCATCGGTGTATTCGGCAATGCAATGCGAACCAAAATCGCTAAAGCGGCGATCGGGCCTAACCCGAGATACAAGCTGGCAACCGGTCGTTTAAAGTCACTGACCCATAAGATCAGCATGACCATCCAAGTAATGATGGCGCCAACTTGGAAAAATCCAAAGGTGATGCCAACCTGTTGGGCGCTAGCCCCAATGGAAAGCGCTTGAGCCAGTAAAGCAGTTCCGATGCTCGCTCTTACCCAAGGGTGACGTTCCATCCGATGCTTTAGGGCTAGCCACTGTAACCCTGCGGCTAAGCCGTACCCTAGGGCAGCGCTGATTGAGAGTAATACAACAATATCCATGTGTGCCTAATGAAAATGATTCTCAGGTAGTAGTGTGTCATAAGGGACTGACATCGTGAAGCTAAGAATGCTTATTTGTCCTCACTTTTTGACCAAAATAGCTTGGCTTTGTACTGCGATGAAGTGCTCACAGCAATCACTCAGTGTGAACTCATTGTGTGAGAGTGCGGCATTAATGGCAAACTTCTGTATAATTGCCCTAATTTATAGACATTACACTTAGGACGCTTTGCATGTTTGAGAGTTTAACCGATCGCTTAAACTCCGCGCTGCGCTCGATTTCGGGTAAAGCCAAGCTGACGGAAGACAACATTAAGGGCACCATGCGAGAAGTACGCATGGCTCTATTGGAAGCGGATGTGGCGCTTCCAGTTGTAAAAGCTTTTACGGATCAAGTGAAAAACCGTGCGGTGGGGTCAGAAGTTTTGAAAAGCCTGAGCCCAGGGCAAGCGTTTTTAAAAATTGTGCACGAAGAACTCCGCCAAGTCATGGGCGAGGCTAATGAAGGACTGAATCTAGGCGTCCAGCCCCCAGCCATTATATTGATGGCCGGCTTGCAGGGAGCGGGTAAAACGACGTCGGTTGCAAAGCTCAGCCGTTACCTTAAAGAGCGCGAAAAGAAAAAAGTCATGGTGGTCAGTGCCGATGTGTATCGTCCTGCGGCCATCAAGCAGCTTGAGACTTTGGCTGCTGAGGTGGATGTCAATTTCTTTCCATCCACAGCTGAGCAAAAGCCAATCGACATTGCAACAGCAGCGATAGCGGAAGCCAAGAAGCTGTTTTGCGATGTACTCATCGTCGATACCGCCGGACGGTTGGCGATTGATGAAGCCATGATGGAAGAAATCAAAGAACTTCACGCCGCGATCAACCCCGCAGAAACCCTGTTTACGGTAGATGCCATGACGGGTCAAGATGCCGTCAATACGGCCAAAGCCTTCCATGAAGCGCTGCCATTAACAGGGGTTGTCCTAACGAAAGTGGATGGTGATGCCCGAGGGGGTGCCGCGCTATCGGTAAGACACGTGACCGGTAAGCCCATTAAGTTCATGGGGGTTGGGGAGAAAGTTGAAGCCTTAGAACCCTTCCACCCTGATCGAGTGGCGTCTCGTATTTTGGATATGGGCGATATCCTGACCCTGATCGAAGAAGCGGAACGCAAAATTGATAAAACGAAAGCGGATAAGCTGGCGGCTAAACTCAAGAAAGGCCAGGGCTTTGATTTAGCCGATTTTCGCGATCAATTGATGCAAATGAAGCAAATGGGTGGCCTTATGGGGATGCTGGACAAAATGCCCGGCATGTCTCAAATGGGTGAAATGGGTGACCAAATGGCCTTTGCTGAAAAGCAAATGAAGCAGATGGAAGCCATCATTAACTCCATGACGCCAATGGAAAGGCACTTCCCTGATAAGATCAATGGCTCTAGAAAGCGTCGTATCGCGGCTGGCTCCGGTACCCACATCCAGGACGTTAATCGTGTGCTCAAGCAGCACAAGCAAATGCAAAAGATGATGAAAAAAGTGACCGGCAAAGGGGGTATGCGTAAGATGATGCGTGCCATGGGCGGTCTCAAAGGCGGTGGTCAGGGCGGCTTGCCACCCGGTATGCCTCCTTTGAAGTAGTAAAAGCGCAGGATTGAATAGACCGAAGGTTTTCCTATTGAAGCCTTCGGTAGCTGTGAACCAACGAATATCGTCAGTCATTGCTCAGAAAGACTTAAGAATTTCATTGAAGAGGCATCCTTCCCAAGGATGACATTCTTCTGAGTCGCTTCGCGTTGACTTTAGGGCCCGTCGCGCCTATTGTCCTCTTTTCCTATACCCTTATTTTTTCAGTCGTTTTTTGTACGAGCTAAGGAATCGTCATGGATACCTATTTCCCTCGGATTCGCCGTCTTCCACCTTACGTGTTTAATGTGATTGGTGAGTTGAAGCAGGCCGCCCGAGCCCGAGGGGAAGATATTGTGGATATGAGTATGGGTAACCCTGATCAGGATACTCCCAAGCATATCGTTGATAAAATGACAGAAGCTGCTCAACGAGGTGGCACCCACCGATACAGTCAGAGCAAGGGTATTCCTAGGCTTCGAAAAGCCATTTGTGACTGGTATCAACGTAAGTTTGATGTTGAGCTGGACCCTGAATCAGAAGCCATTGTGACCATTGGTTCGAAAGAAGGCTTGGCTCACCTAGCCATGGCTACCCTGGGGCCCGGTGATAATGTTCTGGTGCCAAATCCCAGCTATCCTATTCACCCTTATGGGTTTGTGATTGCCGGGGCTGATATTCGTCATGTCCCTATGGTGCCTGGTCGGGATTTCTTTGATGAACTGAAAGAAGCCATCATCAACACCTGGCCTAAGCCTAAAATGTTGGTACTTAACTTTCCCGGTAATCCGACTACCCAATGTGTGGATTTACCTTTTTTTGAAGAAGTCATTGAGATCGCAAAAGAGCATAAAATATGGGTCGTGCAAGACATAGCTTATGCGGATATTGTGTTTGATGGCTACGAGGCACCCTCGATTCTTCAAGTGCCAGGTGCAAAAGAGGTTGCCGTTGAGTTTTACTCGCTTTCGAAGAGTTACAATATGCCGGGTTGGCGAGTAGGGTTTTGTTGTGGCAATAAAGATTTGATACAGGCTTTAGCTCGTATGAAATCGTACTTGGATTATGGCACTTTTACACCAATTCAAGTGGCAGCCATTGCTGCGCTCGAAGGTGACCAGCAAGTCGTGGAAGACATTCGACTCATGTACAAAGATCGTCGAGATGTGCTTTGCGAGGGATTGAATAAAATGGGGTGGTCTGTCACTCCTCCAAAAGCCACTATGTTTGTGTGGGCACAGATTCCAGAACCTTATCGAGACATGGGGTCATTAGAATTCAGTAAGAAGCTACTGGCTGATGCTAAAGTGGCAGTATCACCGGGCATTGGTTTCGGACATTTTGGGGACGATCATGTGCGCTTTGCCTTGATCGAAAATGAGCATCGCACGCGTCAGGCGCTTCGTGGTATTAAACGTATGTTGAAGCAAGATGGTCATTACTCAGAGAATTAATCTCTAGGTAATGCATTAGGATCTGGTTGTGAGCGATCAAGAGTAACCGTTAGAAAAAGGACAGAAATACGTGAAGAAATCGGTCAACCTTGGTTTATGTGGTCTAGGTACCGTTGGCAGTGGTGTGGTGAATGTATTGACCCGCAATCAAGCCGATATCGATCGTCGTTTAGGGCGAACCTTAAGACTGACACATATTGGAGCACGTCGTGATAATCCAGCATGTGATACCCAAGGGATTCAGATTTCTCGTGATATTTTTGACGTTGCCAAAGACCCCAATGTCGATATTTTTCTTGAAGTGATTGGCGGGACTGACGTTGCCAAAGATCTTGTGATGACGGCAATTGATGCTGGGAAGCATGTTGTCACTGCCAATAAAGCGCTGATTGCGCTTCATGGCCAAGAGATTATGGCAGCGGCAGAAAAAAAGGGCGTTCGCGTGGCTTACGAAGCGGCAGTCGCGGGAGGTATTCCCATATTAAAAGCCTTGAGAGAAGGCTTGGCCGCTAACCAGATTCAGAGCTTGGCTGGCATCATTAATGGTACGGGTAATTACATTCTAACGAATATGGAAACTGGCCGTGCTTATGAAGAGGTGTTAGCAGAAGCTCAAGCGCTCGGTTATGCCGAAGCAGACCCTACCTTTGATGTTGAAGGCATTGATGCGGCTCATAAGTTAACTATTTTGGCTTCCTTGGCTTATGGGGTTCCACTTGATTTTAATGCTTGCTTTGTTGAAGGCATTAGCCGTTTGGAAGTGGAGGACATTCAATACGCCTCAGAGCTGGGTTATCGCATTAAACATCTGGGCATTAGCCGTTTAACCGATCAGGGCGTTGAGCTGCGTGTGCACCCAACGCTTATTCCAAAAGATCGTATGATCGCGAAAGTCGATGGCGTCATGAATGCGGTGATGGTCACCGGCGATGCCGTTGGTGAAACCCTTTACTATGGCGCTGGTGCGGGCAGCGAAGCCACGGCTTCAGCCGTGTTGGCCGATACGATTGATATTGCTCTAAATGTAGAAGCCCCAGTTGAGCACCAAGTATTTTCCAGTTCAGCGCCAGAAATACTGCCGATGTCAGAGGTAGAATCTGCTTTTTATTTGCGTATGAGAGCAGAAGATCGAGCGGGTGTATTGGCAAAAGTGGCCAGTATCTTAAGTGTGGCAGGCATTAATATTGAAGCCATCATTCAAAAAGAACCTGCGGCCGGGGAGTCACAAGTTCCGGTGATTATGCTGACGCACAAAATCAAAGAATCGACTATGCAAGCCGCCATTGCCGAAATAGAGGCGTTGGACGACATTCGTGACCGTATACGCGTCATCCGCATGGATCAATTAGGGTAATTCATTCATGAGTATGCAGTATATTTCGACCCGCGGTGATGCACCGCGCTTAACCTTTGATGAAGTGTTGTTACAAGGACTGGCTTCCGATGGAGGTCTTTATGTGCCTGAAACCTTACCTACTTGGGATGAAGCAACCTTTGAACATTGGCGAAATTTGAGTTATGCCGATCTTGCGGTAGAGGTTATGTGGCCCTTTGTAAAGGGGACTATTGAGCGCCCTGTGTTTCAGCAAATTGCGTCTGAAACCTATGCGAGTTTCCGTCATTTAGCCATCGCGCCATTGACCCAGCTGAATACTAATTTGTGGGTTCAAGAGCTTTTTCATGGCCCTACGTTGGCCTTTAAAGATTTTGCATTACAGTTATTAGGCCGTCTGTTAGACCATTACTTGGAAGAAAAAGACAAGCGAGTGGTGATTGTTGGGGCAACCTCCGGGGACACGGGGTCTGCTGCTATCCAAGGGTGTCGTCACAGCAGTCGGGTGCAGGTCGTTATTCTTCATCCACACAATCGTGTGTCCGAAGTTCAGCGTTTACAGATGACCACGGTTGATGCGGATAATGTTCTGAACTTGGCGGTTGAAGGTAATTTTGATGATTGCCAACATTGGGTAAAAACACTGTTCTCTCAACCTGAGTTTATGCCCGAAGGGCTTAATTTGGCTGCCGTAAACTCAATCAATTGGGCCAGAATAATGGCTCAGGTTGTGTACTATGTTTACGCTGGACTCAGGCTGGGAGCGCCTCACCAAAAAGTGAGCTTTTCCGTTCCTACTGGGAATTTTGGCGATATCTACGCTGGGTATTTGGCCAAAAAAATGGGACTTCCTGTTAAGAAGCTCATCATCGCAACGAATTCAAACGATTTGCTCTATCGAACGCTCAAGACGGGGCGCTATGAAAAAGCAGAGTTGATTCATACTCTGGCGCCGAGTATGGATATTGCGGTGTCCAGTAACTTTGAACGTCTTCTTTTTGATTTGTACCAAAATGCTGATGAAGTGAAGGCCTGTATGGCTTCACTGAACTCGACGGGCGGTTTTGATTTGTCCGAAGAAGTTTTAGAAAAGCTACGTGAGCATTTTGTCGCAGAGCGCAGCAATGATGACCTTGTGCTTGAAGAGATGCGAAATACTTACGAGCGAACTGGCTATTTGCTGGACCCTCATACGGCCACTGGGGTTCGAGCGGCGCGTCGAAAAGCGGAGCAAAGCCACCCAATCATTGTATTGGCCACCGCTCACCCTGCAAAATTCGATCAAGCAATTGAAGCGGCGGGTTTAAAAGAGCATTTGCAAACTGAGCTTGTTGAATCATTGCGGAAGAAAAAAGAAAGGTTTGAGGTCGTTGGAAATGATCTTGAATCGATCCGATCCGTAGTCTTGAAGCAGTGTAAAAAAGCCTAAATGTATATCGAATGCATGCGCATCAAAGCGTGCGAGTGAGATCAATAGGCATTGAATGAAAGAAAAGGGTGGGCTTTAGCTCACCTTTTTTGTGGCCCTCTATTAAGGCCCAATGAAACACTGAAAAAGTCCACTTTTACAGAGGTGGCTTATGGTATTTTCATTGGGTCATCTTCATCAGAACACAGATTGGTTATGCCGCAGATTCAACGCAGAACGTTGCCAGAAACAGGTTCGCTTATTGAGCGTTTATATCAAGCGAGAGAACAATGTTGGGAAGGCGAGCAGCAGTTTTCTCTAAAAAACTTGTTGCCGCCCACTTTGAAAGGCCTAGAAGCCGCTTGTGAATTATTGTATGAAGTTTGGGAAAAGCAGGAAACATTATTAATTGTTGGAGACTCCGACGTTGATGGTGCGACCAGTACCGCTTTGTGTATGAGTTTTTTTCAATCACTCGGGATGGCCGTTGACTACATGGTTCCCAATCGATTTGAATTTGGGTATGGATTGACACCTGCCTTGGTCGACGCCATTGTCAATAAGGCAAAGCCAAGCCTCATTATTACCGTTGATAATGGCATTGCGAGCTTTGAAGGTGTTGAAGCTGCACAAGCCAATGGCATTAAGGTGTTGATTACTGATCACCACTTACCCGCAGATGGCTTGCCAAAAGCAGAGGCCATCGTTAATCCAAATCAGCCTGAGTGTCCTTTTCCTAGCAAAGCGGCAGCAGGTTGTACTGTTGCCTTTTATTTATGTCTAGCCTTCAGCCGTTATTTGTTACAAAAACAACCACAGCTTCAATGCCCATCTTTGGTTAACGAGTTAGATTTAGTTGCGTTAGCTACAGTGGCTGATGTTGTTCCACTGGATTCGAATAATCGTATCTTGGTTGAGCAAGGTCTAAGGCGCATTCGTGCGGGTAAAGCACGACCAGGAATTTATGCTTTGATTCAAGTGTCGGGGAAAGATTACCGACGTTTAACCAGTCAAGATTTTGGGTTTGCTCTTGGACCTAGGCTTAATGCAGCGGGTCGTATGGATGATATGTCTGTTGGGATATCTTGTCTTGGTGCTTCCAATATAGAAGACGCATTACAGGCGGCTCATTTATTGGATGATTTTAATAAGCAGCGTCGTATCGTTGAACAAGATATGAAGCAAGAAGCTGAACGTATTTTAGAAAAGGTTCAATTGTCACAATCCAAACTGCCAAAAACATTAAGCTTGTATAACCCCAGTTGGCATCAGGGTGTAGTCGGGATTGTCGCTTCACGAATGAAAGAGATATACCATCGCCCAGTCATTGCCTTTGCGCCGAGTAACCAAGCTGGTGAAATTAAAGGTTCAGCTCGCTCAATTAAAGGGATTCATATGCGAGATATGTTGGATCTGGTTGCAAAAAGGAACCCCAATATCTTGCAGAAGTTCGGCGGACATGCGATGGCAGCAGGCTTGAGTATACGGGAGTCTGATTTGGCAGCATTTACAGTAGCGTTTGAAAAAACAGTAGCAGAGCAGGTTGATGACGAGACCTATAATCAAACCATTTTAACCGATGGCAGTTTAGCGGCTGATGAAATGTCTATCGGAAATGCTTGGTCAATGAAGTTGGCAAGCCCATGGGGGCAAGGATTTCCGGAACCCATGTTTGATGATGAATTCGAAGTGGTCGAGCATAGGCCGTTGAAACAGCAGCATCTCAAAATGACAGTGACGAAATCAGGCAAAGCTTTTGAAGCGCTTTTCTTTAATGCACCTGCAAATACGGCAAGCTTATTGACCAATGGTCGCATTAGAATGGTGTATCAACTGGATGTGAATACCTATCAGAATAGAGAAAAGGTTCAACTGCTCATCAGGCATGTTCTACCAGCTTAACTGCTGGTTAAATCCATCGGCGCACGTTTTCGCAATACTTTATATAAGGTGTTCCCAATCTATGAGATAAGTGCGCCTCTTCAATGGCTACCTGAACTTGAAGCAATGCTGTGCATAGAATGAATAAAGTCAAAGTTACAGCATTAGGTAATGCTAAAAGATAACCTAGCAAGAATAAAATAAAGCCTATAAAAACAGGATTCCTTGAATAATTAAAAATCCCTTTTTGTACCAGTTGTGTGCTGTCAGAATAATCAATGCCTATGCGCCAGGCTTGTCCCATATTTATTTGAGATATAATGATGAGGCCTGTTGCGCAATACATTATGAAGAGTCCTAACAGCTGAGCATAAGGATGCTTTAGAACGTTCAATTCAGAAAATTCCAAATAGGTTAGAGGGAAAAATTGGTAAGTGAGGAAGTGAATGAAAACCAAGATGGGGATTAGCTTGAAATAGAATGCCGTTACTCGTTCAGGCCCTTTTTGTTGGTTCAATTTATAGGGTGTTGTACCAGAAAAGAGTCTTAGTTGTCTTAAATGCCAATAAATACCCCAAGTGATCAGGGATATGAAAATGATCCATAAATGGAGTGCAAATGAGTTGTTCATCAATCTACTCCTTATTAGACATTCAGAAAACTAGCGCTAAATCTCTCTTATTGCAAGTATCTAAATAATAAAGAGCGTTTAGTAATGCATAGGAGTAAAACCCATGAGCTACTAAACGATAGAGGGTGGAGTTGTTTGGTTAATTACATTTCTGTGATAAGCGTTTTCACCTTCATAGCCAAGTCATTATCTTTTATCTTTTTAAGGTAAGCCTCAAGTTCGATTCTTGCAATGGGTGCAAGAAAGTATAATCCGATGAGGTTGGGGATAGCCGCAAAAAAGACTAAGGCATCAGCCATGGTGATAATTGAGTTCAAATCAGCAACAGCCCCTATTGCAACTGCCACACAAAAAATAAGCTGAAAAAACAGTGTTGTCCAACGATTGGTTCCGAGTAAAAATTGCCAAGCCTGCAACCCGTAATATGACCAAGCTAGAGTGGTTGAAAAGGCAAATAAGCAGGCAGCGATAGCAAGGGGTATGGGAAACCATGAAAAGGTATAAGAAAAAGCAGCCGAAGTTAACTCAATGCCTTGATAGCCCTGTTCCATTAGCCCATTAGGGATAGCGACTGTTAAGATAACTAAAGAGCTCAACATTAAAATGATAAGTGTATCAATGAAGGGTTCAAGCAGTGATACTAATCCTTCGCTGGCAGGCTCATCGGTTTTTACTGCTGAGTGTGCAATAGAAGCCGAACCCAACCCGGCTTCATTAGAAAACAGAGCGCGCTGAAATCCAATCATGATAACGCCAAGCATTCCACCTTGAACGCTGTCTCCAGTAAAAGCGTCATGAATAACCAATTTTAGCGCTGAAGGGATTTCATGAGCGTTAACAATAATAACAGTTAAAGATGAAACTAAATAAAGAAGCGTCATGGTTGGCACAATGGCGGATGCAGCGGATGCAATGGAGCGAATGCCACCAATGATTACTAACCCTACTATGGCCGCCATCGTAAGGCCAAAACTGGTTGCAGTTAAATAATCGGTTAGATTGAGTTCATGGGCGAGTATGCTGACTTGAGCATAGGCCTGATTGGATTGAAACATATTGCCAATTCCGAAACAGGCGATCACAATGGCAAAAGCATACAGAGTGCCCAAGCTTTTCCCTAATTTTCTCCAGCCTAAAAAAGCTAAGCCTTGAGTGAGGTAATACATAGGGCCGCCAAGTGTTTCACCGTTTTTCTGTACAATGCGGAACTTGGTGGCAAGAGTACATTCTACCGCTTTGGTTGACATGGCCAAAAAGCCAGCTATCCAAATCCAAAAAACAGCACCGGGTCCACCCATGCCGATGGCAAGTGCAACTCCTCCTATATTGCCGACGCCAACCGTTCCAGAAATCGATGTAGCGAGGGCCTGGAAATGAGAAATATTTCCTTTTTTTGAATGAGTGTTATAGAAGCCACAGGTTTGCTTTATGGCGATCCAAAAGCCTCTAATGTTGATAAATCTCAGATAGAGCGTGAACCAAATGGCCGTGATGCTTAATCCTAATACGACAATGGGTATTTCCGTTGATTGGACCTTAATAGAGTAAAAAATGCAGTCACTGATCCCTTTCGCGAAAGGCGAAAGGGTCTGATCAATTTGCTCAGCTAAATTAGGATTTGACACAGGAACACCTTAAATGACCAATAATTTTGCTTGGCTCATGGCACGGATTGCGTATCCAGCACCTTCTCTCCCAATGCCACTGGCTTTTACGCCTCCAAACGGAAAATGCTCAGCTCGGAAACCGGGGCCATCGTTTACGATCAGTGCGCCGACATCTAAGGAATCATGTAACCAGCGAGCTGTGCTCAGTGACTCAGTGAAAACACCTGCTTGTAATCCATAATCGGTGCTATTAATCATATGGGGTAAGTCATTTAACTCACTAAACGTTTGTATCGGAATGACAGGGCCAAAGGTTTCTTCATGCACTAAGCTAGACTCTGGTGGTACATCATCCAAAATGGTTGGCCATATAATACTGGCTTCTCGTTGCCCCCCTAAAAGACATTTGGCGCCTAATGAGCAGGCTTCTTTAATGCGAGCCTCTACAAGTAAAGCGGCTTGTTGATGAATTAACGGTCCTGTAAAGGTGTTTGAATTCATAGGATCACCAACAATTAAAGATTTGCTGGCTTCTACTAAAGCATCAATGAAAGATGTTTTTACCTCTTTGTGTACAAAAAAACGTTTTGGTGCTGTACATCGTTGACCTGCTGTACCAAAACGCTGTTGAATGGCAACTTGCACGGCAAGAGTCAGGTCCCCATCGTCACAAACAATGAGAGGATCATTTCCACCTAACTCCATCAGTAATGGTTTAATGCCTGCTTGCTGTGTAATTAACTTCCCTGCAAAGCTACCCCCCGTAAAATTAATTGCGTTAATACGTGAATCTTGATTAACCTTTTGATGTTGATCGGGTGAAGGGTAGATAGGTTGCAGAACCTCTTTTGGTATGCCCGCTTGATAACATAACTCTAATAGAAATTGACTGCTTAAATAATTATATTCAGATGCCTTGTAAAGAATAGCATTGCCAGCGGCAAAGGCTGGTGCGATTTTATGCATAGCAATATTGATTGGAAAATTAAATGGCGTGATGCAGTAAATAAGGCCCAAAGGTTTCCAATCTGTAATACCTAGCTTTTGTCGATTGGGTGGGTAGGCATCAGAGGGTAGCGTTTCCCCTTTCAAGGAGCGGATCTCAGCTGCGGTTGCTTCAATAGTGGAGATTGCACGGTCAATCTCAATGAGCGCATCTGTAATCGTCTTACCTGTTTCTTGTACGACCAATGTGGCGAGTTTTTCTTTGTTTTCTGATAGCAAGCTTTTGAGTTTAAATAATACATCAACACGTTGGTAAACAGGCATTTGAGCTATTTTCGATTGATGGTCTTTTAATGTTGCTATGGTTTTATCAATTTCTTCGTTAGTTGAATATTGGTACTCAGCTAAAAGTTCTTGTGTGTAGGGGTTGTAAACTTGAAACATAACATCATCACTTTAATTAAAGGTACTTTCCTTATGCCTTGGCTTCAGGTTTATTCGTAGTGCCAGATTATTACTTTTCATAGGTCCAGTATGTGCTGGTTCTATTGAAGTTGCTGATCTGGCTCTATGGAGTTTGGCAATATTGGAGGAATTTAGAAAACCTTTTGTAAATATTTATGTGAGATGAAACATGGATAAAAAAATAAATTCTCATCATTGGCTTCCTTTTACCAATAACTGTGATTTTCTTGATGACCCTAAGCTCTTGAAAAGTGCATCAGGAATGTATTATTGGGATCAATATAACAATAAGGTTCTGGATGGAGGTTCAGGGTTGTTTTGTTCGCCAGCTGGGCACTGTGTTGAATCCATCTCAAATGCGGTTTATCAGCAGCTAAAAAGGCTTGATTATGCGCCTCATTTTATGCGTGCGACGGAGCAATCATTCCAACTGTCAGAACAATTGAGCGCACTACTACCAGATCCGATTAATCATATCTTTTATTGCGGCTCTGGTTCAGAAGCCGTTGATACGGCAATGAAGATAGCACTGGCTTATCATCGATTGGTGGGAAATGGTCAGAAGCAACGCTTTGTATCAAGAGAGCGTTCTTACCATGGAGTGAATTTTGGGGGTGTTGCACTCAGTGGCATGTTAAAAAATCGTGAGGCTTATGGCGTTGGATTGCCGGGTGTTGTTCATATGCGGCATACCTGGTTGGAGGGCAATAGCTTTACGCCTGGTCAGCCTGAAGAGGGTGCTTTCTTAGCTGAAGATTTACAACGGCATGTTGAACTCTATGGTGCTGATACAATCGCAGCCTGTTTTGTTGAGCCTATTGCTGGCTCTACCGGAATATTGGTTCCACCAAAAGGGTATTTAGAAAGATTACGAGCTATTTGTGACCAAAATAACATCTTATTGGTTTTTGATGAAGTAATAACAGGTTTTGGTCGAACCGGAAATCCCTTTGCATCACAAACCTTTAATGTAACCCCTGACATCATTACGATGGCAAAAGCCATTACAAATGGAGCCCAACCAATGGGGGCTGTTGCCGTTAGTAGTAAAATATATGATGCATTTATGGATAAATCTGAATCCGGATTGCCTGAACTCTTTCACGGGTATACATATTCCTGTCATCCAGCAGCTTCAGCCGCGGCTTTAGAAAGCTTAAGAATTTATCAAGAAGAAGGACTCTTTGAGCGTGCACGATCATTAACGCCTCTTTTTCAAGAAGCCGTACACAGTCTTGCGGATCTTGGTATTGTAAAAGATATCCGCAGTTTTGGATTGTTGGGTGGTGTTGACTTAAAGAGTCAATTAAAACCAGGTATTCTTGGGTATCAGGTGCAGAAGAAACTGTTTGAGGAAGGTTTGCATCTAAAAACCACTGGCGATTGTGCTATTTTAGCGCCCGCATTTATCTCTGAACCCATACACATTGAAGAAATGATAAACAAACTAAAACAAGTATTACAGGTATTTGACGCAAGTTAAAAAACGATTGATTTGATATCATAAATTACTTTAATGCTAAGACGGTTTTAATGAGTAATTGTAAGCCGTCTTTTATCTCACTTTCATTTAAGGTTGAAAGCCCAAGCCTGGCTGTATGTGGGTTGGGTTTGCATGAGTGATAAAAAAAATGGCCCAGTTCAAAATATAGATTTTCTTTTTGACATGCAGTTAGAACATCAGCGGCTTTAATCGGGTTGTTAAAGGTGATCCAAACGGCGCTTCCACCTGTAGGTTCTGAGTATGTAAAAGGCAACTGATCAAAAGAGTATAAAGTGTTTGTGAAGGTTTTATAGCGTTCGTGATAATGCTGTATTAAACGTTTTATATGTGAATCATAATAACCGCGACTGATAAAAAGTGCGGTGGCTTTTTGGACCAGACCAGAGGTGTGTCGATTCATCATTTTGCGTAATATACGAGCTTCTTTTATAAATGGTTCTGGCGCAACTAAAAACCCCAGCCTCAAGCCGGGTGCTATCGTTTTAGAAAAACTTCCCATGTAGATAATAGGATCGTTTGGAGCCATTGCTTTTAACGCAGGTGCGGGTTGATGAAGGAAGTTTAGCTCACATTCATAATCATCTTCGATAATAATGGTGTTGTGTTGTAAGCAGTTATTTAAAAGAGCTTTTCTATGAGATATGGGCATGGTGATGGTTGTTGGGCACTGATGGCTTGGCGTTACATACAAATAGTCCAGAGGCTTTAATGTTGAGGGAGTGTCCGTTATATCCGGGTAAACTGACACGGGTATCAGTGAAGCGGAGTGAGCACGGAAAATATTAGCTGCATCAATATAACCAGGGTTCTCAATACCAATACGAGTTTCTTCGTTAAATAATATATTAGCTATGAGATATAGCGATTGTTGAGAACCCTGCGTTATCAATATTTCTTCAGGACGACAATAAATACCCCGCTTTGGCAAAACACGTTTAATGATGATTTCCACCAGGGATTCATCATCTTGATCTGGGCAGTCGTCCAGCCATTGCGTCAACATAGAGGTGTTATTAGCAATTCGACAACACTCTTGCCACTCTCGGTTTGGAAATAAGCGATGATCCACTTGTCCAGCAATAAATGGGAATGTAAAAGATCTCCAGTTTTTAGGTTTCATGAATTGTGGAAGGTCTGAGTAGGTTTTTTTGAAATGCCAATGAAGATTTTTACTTTGTTGTTGATGGGGGTGTGTGACCTGTATATTCTTTGAATGGAGACTCTCGTTGGTAACAAAATATCCCTTGCGTTTTTCTGACGTTAGGAATCCTTCGGCTGTTAACTTTTCGTAGGTAATAATAACCGTATTTCTAGAAATATTAAGCATACTGGCCATGACGCGAGTAGAAGGCATGGCCGTGCCTGGCTGCAATAGACCATCCAGTACGCGATTGGCAATCAGTTCAAACAATTGATCTTGTAATGAGACTGAGTGCTGTTTGTCTATGTGAAAGAGAGCATCCATGAGGGCGGTTTAATTTTGCCATTTTCCTTTGAAATACCGTTAAAAACAGAGCAAGTCAATGAAGGTGTATTGTTATTATGGTTATCTGTTGTATTCAGGAATGGTTGGTTGGGAGAATATGGAGTGAGAATGGGGATACAGCCAAAAAAAAATCGGTATTCAGTTTGGCTGTATATTTACAATACTGGTCAGGCAATCTTGGGTAAAAAGAAAAGGTAACCTTAGTCTAAGCGGCTGCTGCCGTTTACGACTGTGCAGCCAGTACGCTCTGCTCTTGGAGCAATTTCGCTCGGTAACGCTCTTAGGAGAGTTGTATTGGGATTGCTTCCAATATCAAACCAAAAGGGGGTGTTGGCAGGGAGCAGAATTAAATCCCCTGAATGGCAATGCAGTTCGTGTATATGGGAATCAGTACGAAAAGCGAACAGTAATTCCCCGTCCAGTACCGCTTGAATCATGTGAGTCGAATAGATTTGCTCTTCTAACCCGGTCTCTCGTTGCGCATTATCGGTGCAAGGAATGACAAAGAGTTGCTCAATGTTTGCGTTAGAAAGGTGAGAGGTTAAGTGAGGGTAAATCTCTAGCCAGTCTTCTGCCGTTGGGTTATCAACTGGGAACGCGTCTTGATTGAGCGTTAATCGTTCGTATTGAATGCCATGGGCAGCTAATTCGTTTTGAATTGCTTCTAGAGTGTCCCAAGTATGATCAATAGCGTAGGGATTGCTATCAAGATAATTTAGTGTTTGTAACAGAGGCACAAATAACGACCTTAGTGATTCATTCAATTAGAACATAGGAAAAACAAAATACAGCGATTACTACAGTTTTAATGATGATCTTAAACTTTTTAAGTGCTGTTTATTTTCTTTGCCTGAAAGAGAGCACTCTGAAGCAGTTTCAGGGAGTTGTTTCATCACAGGGTCTGACAGCGATTCCCCTTGAGCAACGCGTTGGCACAGTTGTCGATAATTTTCTTCAAACACAGGGAAACTAAATCGTTCCGGTTGGGAAGACAAAAAATACCAGTCACTCGCTCTACCTGCCCAATAGACAGCGGGGTGAGACCATTGAAAGGAGGCTTTAGGGGAGGGAGCGCGGCAGGCCTCAACGTAGGCAGCATGAACTTTAGGTAAACCCAATGCTTCAGGCAAAGAAGACTCTAAGCGCTTATGGATTTCTGCTACAGAGGGTAAATATTCCGACGCTTTAATGGCTTGTTCGGCTGCCCAAATAATGCGGCTGGGGGGGTATTGGCCCAGCAACTTCATCCATAAGCGCTTTCCCTGATTGAGTGTTTCAAGGTCAGGGTAGGCTTTTAGAAACTGATTATGGTAATTCACCCGCAATAGGCCGAAGACCTGATTAATGCCGCTGATGAGCACTTCTTTGTCTTCAGTAGTTTGCTGAAACGCCGTTTCAGTCTGCCCAGCTGGTATCGGTGAGCTGGGCTTGGGCATTCGCAGCTGCGTGGTGATGGGATGTAGGTGTTGATCCGCTGACCCCATGATGATTTAGCCTCTGACTCCACTTCTGTTTAATAAACTGAAGGTATTTGCTGTTCCAAGAGGTATGAACTTTACCACTCTCTCGCCAATAGAGCACGAACTCTTGCACCCACTGTTTGGCGAACGCTTCATCAATATTGGCCATGGCTAAAATGTCGAACACATTTTGATCAGGCTGCCAGTGTTCACTTATGGCTTGAGGCACGCGACTGTGTTGTACCTCGTTCTGATAACGCAGCCATTGTCGCTGTACGTGGCTGACAAATTTTGAACTCCATGTTTTATGAACCTCTCCTCGCTCGCGCCAAAAGAGAACGAATTCTGGGATAGCGTCCTCGATAAACTGGGGGTCAACATGATCACGCAATAAAATATGCATGGCTTCTGGGTCTGGGCGCCAGTCAGAGGTCATTGGGGTTGGTTCGCGAATGGTTTGTTCAAAACTCGCGATTTCACGTTTAGGCGCTTGCTGTGCTTGAACCTGAGTGCGCCTAACCCAAGCTTTGAATTTTTGATTCCAATTAAACCCAAGCTCGCCCTTTTCTCTAAAATATTGGATAAAACCAGGAATTTGTGTCTCAGTCGATTCTTTACTGTACCCCAGTCGCTCTAACTCAACAAAGGTGCTGGCATCAGGTCGCCATTGTTGCCCAATGGGAAGAGCCCTATTTTGGGGACCTTGCTGATTAGGGCTGCGTATGGCTCTGTGTACCGAGGGTTGAACCCTATTGGGCATGCGGCGGCGGCCAAAACCAAAACTTAGATAATCGACCTGAGGCAGGGGTGAAGACAGCTGAGTGATGAGGCCGCTATTGGTTAAGCTGCTTAATAGCCGTTGAAGGTCTGATGTTTGCCAAAAAGGCAGTCTTTTCTCGAGAGCCGATCTTGGAATATGGTGTTCAGATTGAGCACTGCCAACCAATGAAGCGGGCGACGTTTTTTCGGCAAACAAAGGAGCTAAGTCAAGCAGTGCCTGATACATAATCGCTTCTTCAACGCCTGCTTTTGAGGCAATAGATGTCGAAAACGTCAGCTGTGCTTCTGGACCTTTCACGGCAAAACTCTGTTTAGGGGGTTGCTGGGTATTGGGTGATCATTGGGTTTTGAGTCATTCACTCAAGCGCTATTCCCTCTCATCAAGCCATGATACTCTTTTGCAAAGTTGGCCTGATTTGTCATGGAATCTGCAGCAAGTCGACTGCTACATTCGCGACCGTCCATTGTAACGAGAAAGCGATCCACTGTATTCATGGGGTTTTATCCAGGAGTTTTGCACGTTGCGACCCACAGTTTTGGAGTTTAATCAGTCTTCGCTGGTTCATAATCTTGAAGTATTAAAGGCCCGGGCACCTGGGCAAGAAGCCTTTGTAGCGATCAAAGCCAATGGATATGGTCATGGAGCGATTGACGTTGCGCGTCAATTCGAATGTAAACACGTAGGGTTAGCCGTTGCCTGTTTTGAAGAAGCTGCTCACTTAAAGCAAGCGGGTATTCAAGCACGAATATTGGTAATGGATGGGGCTTTGACTGAGGATGAATTAGCCTGGGCTTCTGAACATCAAGTGGAGTGGGTGTTGCACAGCCAACAGCAACTGACTTGGGTGCTCAAACAACATAAACCTCAACACCTTTGGGTGAAAGCGAATACCGGTATGAACCGATTGGGGTTAGAGCTTTCTGAGGTCAAGCCAGTCATGCAGAAGTTGCAACAATGCCCTGGGGTGCAGGTGTCACATTTAATGACGCATTTTGCTTGTGCTGATGAGCCAGAGCATCGAACGCACTTGTTGCAATGCCAGCGGTGGAATCAACTTAAACAACATTTGCTCTCGCAATACCCATCTTTAGGAACCAGCAGTGCCAATTCAGCAGCTCTTTGGACAACTCCAGAATCTCGGAATGAGACCATTCGCCCTGGTATTGCTGTTTACGGCTGCTCCCCCATTGATGGGAAAACAGGGGGTGAGTTGGGCTTAAAGCCCGTAATGAGTTTGAAAGCTGGGTTGATAAACGTTCGGAGCGTGTCTGCCGGAGAAACCGTGGGCTACGGGGCTGAATATGTGACCAAGGCCGATTCGGTGCTGGGAGTGCTAGCAGTGGGCTACGGAGACGGCTACCCAAGACATTTAAGATCGTCTCCATATGTGTGGTTTAGAAATAAAGCTTGTCCCGTTGTAGGAAGAGTATCCATGGATATGATAACCATCGACTTAACCGGTATTGAGGCTCCAGTATTGGGCGAGATGGCTGAGTTGTGGGGTACACAGATTCCCGTTGAAGAGGTTGCGAAGTGTGCCGGTACCATTGGTTATGAGCTATATTGTGGCATAAACAGTCACAGAATTGAGAGACGCTGGGTAAAATAAGGCATTGAAGGAAAATTGAAGGAATTCAATGGTTAATAAGGGCACAAAGGTACCAAAGCCTGTATAATCCCAGTCCCAAGCCTAAGATGGCTGTGGTCAGGCAATCGAAATCCAGCGTATAGGATGCCGTGTATCATTAATACGCATTTCGCTTGAGTATTGCTTGAATGTTGGGGCTACAAAGACGAGTGATCGCCTATGACGCTTAATAAATACGACGTTCTTATTGTTGGTGGTGGTATTTCCGGTACTGCACTTCTGTACGAACTCGCACGCTACACAAATCTTGGGGCCATTGGGTTGGTCGAAAAGTATGACCGTTTGTCTCAGGTGAATTCTCACTCGAAAAATAACTCACAGACGATACATTGTGGGGATATTGAGACAAATTACACCCTTGAAAAGGCGCTGAATGTTAAGCGCGCGGCTGATATGTTGGTAAATTACGCCAAAGCCCGATCGAACACTGATGAGTTAATCTACAAGTTTCCTAAAATGGTCTTGGGCGTAGGTAAAGCCGAATGTGAAAAGCTGCGTGAGCGATTTAAAGTCTTTAGCCCGCACTACAAAATGATGGAGTTATGGGAAGCTGATGACATTGCCAGAGTTGAGCCTGCTCTTATGGAGGGTCGGACTGAAGACGTAGTGGCTATTGGTGTTGAAGACGATTATTCTGCCGTGAATTATGAAACACTTTCACATTCTTTTGTAGAGCAGGCTAAAAAGATCACTGACAAGACCATCGATGTGCGCTTAGGAGAGTCGGTAAAGGACATTAAAAAAGAAGGTGACTTATTTAGAGTTCAAACATCGAAAGGTTTGATTGAAGCTCGTTTTGTTGTGGTGAGTGCTGGCGGACATTCACTGTTGTTCGCACAAAAAATGGGGTATGGGCTGGAATTCAGTTGTTTGCCAATGGGAGGCTCTTACTACTTTACGCCTCAATTTCTCAACGGCAAAGTGTACACCGTCCAAAATGATAAACTTCCGTTTGCTGCTATCCATGGGGACCCGGATGTAGGCGTGCCAGGTAAGACTCGTTTTGGGCCGACGGCGGTTATTCTGCCAATGCTTGAGCGGTACAACATTAAAACGGTCCCAGAATTTTTTAAAGTTTTAAAGCTTGATGGTGCGGTGTTTAAGGTATTCTGGGATTTATTTAAAGTCAGCGATATTCGAAATTACATATTGAAAAACTTTGTCTTTGAAATGCCTTATTTCAATCGACGGTTGTTTTTAAAAGATGTTAGAAAAATTCTGCCTTCATTAAAGTTGGAAGATTTAACCTTTGCGAAGGGGTTTGGCGGTTTGCGCCCTCAGTTAATTGATAAAAAGAATAAGACCTTGATGTTGGGAGAAGCGAAAATTGATACGGGTAAGGGAATTACCTTCAATATGACGCCATCCCCTGGTGGTACCAGTTGTTTGGATAATGCTTATAAAGACGTGCAAATCATAGCGGGGTTCTTGGGGTGTGAGTTTGATGAAGCCACATTTAAGAAAGAACTATTAGGCGATTCAATTACTGAATCGTCAGACGGTGGTTCGCAGCAAGATGCGATGAAGTAGCCAACTGCTTTATTTTAGTAAATAGACGTCATGGCTATTCTAATTAGCTCTTTAAAAGCTTTATTTTAAAGGGCTAATTAGAACGCTGAAGAATAATTATTTTATAATCAGATAAGATCTCGAAGTCCCTTCTCAAGTTTGACGTATAACTGGAAATATAATGCCAACTTGTTATAGAAAGCTGATAAAAGCTGGGTGTGTTGGTTTTGTCGGTTTATCACTCGCACATCAGGTTCATTCTGGAGATTACGATATGGGATGGAAGATCGCTGTTGCAGTGACCACCTTCGCTGTTGCAATGACTAATCCCGCCCAGGCGGAAGCCATTGGTACGGGATACTACAACGGTGAAGAGGACATCCCTGCTATGAAGCTTATGGCTAGGTGGCCAATTAAGTCGCTAATGGATGAAGATTGGATTAAGGTCGATTCGTTACTTCATCTTGGTTATGGACGTTGGCAACACCCTGACGATAGTTCTCAAGCAGGCGTTAACAACGTATTTGAGCTTATTCCTATTTTTCGTTTCACATACCCCAAATGGCCATCTATTTATATTGAGAGCGCCATAGGGGTTTCATTGTTTTCTCGATCCGAGTTTGGAACACAACGTTTTGGCACCAATTTCCAATTTTCTGACAGTCTTGCTTTTGGAGGCTATTTGGACCGGAAGAACCAATGGGAAGTGGCGCTCCAATATCAACATTATTCCAACAATAGTAATACAGCCATCAATGATGGAATGGATTTTATTGGCATTAATCTTTTCTATAACTACTGACGGTAGGCATTGTAGTCCCTTAGGAAATCTTGAAAGCTCATTAGACACATATGAAGAAGAAAAGCTTGCATTCTTTTGACGGTGCCTAATACAAGTCGTTTGATCACTAGCGGTCAAGGCGAAAATAATAATCCCTTTGAAAACAAAGGGTTAATTTAAGTATCAGTATAAACCCTCTATGAGGTCTAAACTTCCGAAAGGGCATTCATCCAGTAGCTTATCCACCGATTTAATAAGGAGGCTAAGTGGTGTTGACCTGCTTCGCTCAATTGATCAATTTCAAACGTTTAGCCCCTTTCTTTGATGGAGCCATTCAAGTTGGGTGCTTGCTGAAAACAATAGCTTGTATCTGTACTTTATCGCTTTCTTTATCAGTGTATGCAGAAGATAAAGGCTGTGTTGATGGCTTAAAAGTGCTCTATATTCCATTGGCTTCGGCAGCCTTCATGGAACCCTTGTTTGTAGATTTACAAGAAGCCATTAATCGACTAACGGGATGCGAGATGCACTCCGAAGTTGCTCTTGATTACCGAGATTTTATAGAAAGATTATCCCGAGAATCTTTTCATCTGGTATTGGCCCCTGCTCATAGCGTTCAGGCTATTGCTCATCGATTAGAATATCGACCGTTAGTTGCAACGGAACGATTGTTTGCTGCGCGCCTCATTAGCCATAGGCCTTTAAATGAAAAAGAGCTAGTGAGTGCATTGGTTGGGCAGAAAATATATACACCCGATGTATTGTCAGCTGTTTTTATGGCTTTAGAGCAATGGTTGGCCAGGCAAGGAGTACGATATCGCGTAAACCTAGAACCAGGGCATTCACATGATAAATTAATTAAAGATGTTGCTAGTAAAGAAATTACCTTTGCCGCTGTAGCAGATGCGTTCATTACCGATTCTGTGCAGTCGGGCGTCCATACGGTTGTATATTTGCCTTTGCCATTAGGGCCGTTATACCTTCTTCATAATAATAAGATGGACAAAGACTTGGTTGAGTATTTAAAGTCCGCAATGCTGGAATATAATAGCCTTGCTTTAAAAGCGTTTTTGAAAACGGAAAAGCTATTTGTGCCTGCAAGCGTATACCCTTCCAGTTTTTTTGTTGATGATAAAAGAAGGTTTATTGAGCTCATGATGCCAGGTTTTTTATCAGGCAGTCAGCAAGAACGGCAATAATTGAGCGGTAGTGGGCCCCAATGGAACGCAGGTCACCTTGTAGTTACCATACCTGAGAAAGCGCTGCACGCTCAGAACAGTCGATGCAAAGCGACGCCGTTGGAATGGCTTCTAAACGTTGAGATGGAATGGCATCACCACAGCATTTGCATAGGAGATAAGTGTTATTCTCTAAACGTTTTACTGCAAAAGAAATGTCAGCCAGCTCAGATTCGACCTCATGAAGCAAAGCAATCAACACCTCTTCATTTTCCCTTTCGATAGCCTGTTCTTCAAAGTCTGGATCGACCGCTTGCTTTTGGTGGTAGAGGTCCGTTTTAATGCGATTTAGGCGATCTGTTAGTAATTGCTCTCTTTTTAGGAGAAGGTTACGAACTTTGTTGGTATCGGTATTTTTCATCTAGTACCTTCCTTCCTCAAGGGAATCTAGCGATCATCATACTTTCAGACTAGATAATTCTGCTTGCTAATAGCTTGATTTATATCATGGGAATAACGTTATCTTTGTTGGAAGGAATGATCGGGCTTGGGAGAGTTGGGTTTCAAAAAATGCGTAAACAAGGCCATATATGAGATCTCGATATTGAGGAAAGCCATGTATTCAGCTGATATACAGCTTCATGGCTGGTATAAGCGATTAAATATCGCTATGTCAGAATGCTTAGGTATGCATCCCAACGTTGAGAGGGGGGCTTTCATCTGTCGTTATTGGTCTTCAGTGCATCGTCTAAGGGTTTTCCGTATTTGGCCGGACGTAACTCAGTGGTGTGAATTTACGCTAGCAAATTACCCATTTTGGCCGACCTATGCTCATCATGATCCTCAACGTTTCACGGTGTATTGTCCTATTCACGATGGCTGGATAGGAATGTATTTGAATGACACCATAAAGGCTCGTGGGAAAATTGAGTATACTTTGAATGATCATTTTCTAGCGGAAACATTATTTTCTGTCCCATTCCAGCATTTCCCTGGGAAGCAAACAGAGCATGAGCGTGAATTGTTGTCGTTAAGCTTTGAAACGTTAAAAGTGTTAAAAAAATCGAATCGATGGGATATCGTGAAATGTGCTGAAATGCTTTTTATGTCTAAAGCATTTTCATTCGGTATATTTCAAAGCCATATAAAAGAAGATGTCCAAAATAATCCTATGCTATGTCTTCATTCAAATGATTCATTCAAGATGGTACATGATAGAGAGGTGCCCGATCTTTCAGATGTTTCTCTAATCATTGCGATGGCAGATTTATTTTTGCAAAAGTATCGACGTGGTGAGCCGCCTCTTGATGTGTTCGACTATATAAAGCGACTACCTGCTTGGAAATCCCGCTTAGACTTGGTGACGGCCTTTCAGTGGGCTTTGCTGAATTCAAGTTATGTTCATCCCCTCAGTAAAGTGAAGTAAGATAGCTTCACAAGATAATACAAGCCAAAATAATAATATTTTCAGTTGTTTTGTTTCTATAGAGCCTCTCCTTTTAATTATTCTTATAAAAAATATGCCCTTTTGTAACTTACGCCTTTTGTGCGTCATATTTATGTATGGATTTGTTATTTTGTGATCGTATGGTTAATGGTGCGCACATTCATGTAAATAGTGGTTTGTGTTGGAAGCGTTTTAGAGCTTTATGGGTATTCTACACGCAATGTCACTTAGTCGCTGATTTTCTGTGGCGGGCGTAAATGGATGAAGCTTTTTTAACCTTTTTGTCTATTGGAAAAATTTTGTCAAGCAGGCTGCTAACATTTAAGTGAATCAGTGCAAATATGAGCTCCAATTGGATCTTGATGTGTAGGTTGGCTTTGCATGATAGAAAACGTTACAGAAGTACCGATCATTGAACGGCGCAAGCAAGATACCCGTAAAGACAGTTTTTTAAACAATAAGTTAACTCGGGTTGTAGGTTCTAGAAAGCTAGCTGGGATCTACGTTGGCCTAGTCGCTTTAAGCTTAACTGCATTCCTGAGTGTTTTAGGGCTAATTGCAAGTTTAGATTACCTGAAAGCAGAACAAAGATTTGAATCGATAGCAAGCAAGCTTCTTCGAGATATTCGCCAAGAGATTTCTGTAGGAATCTCTGTGTTAGATGGTTTTTCTGCTTTTTTAGAGGAATCCGGTCACAACAGCTGGGAAGTTGTAAGATCGTATTCAAAAACGATGCTGCAACACTACCCTCAGTTGTATATGCTGCAAGTCGCAAGGATTGTTGAATCAAGAGATTTAAAGAGCTTTGAGCATCATGCTCGACTTAATCATTGGAATGATTTTTCTGTTAAAACCTATGACCCTAAAAGTTTTCAATTCCTACCAGCTAGTGAACATTTACAACAGCAATTTTTACCAGTACTGTTTATGGAGCCTATGCCAGAACATACACTCAATATTATTGGTGTGGATCTTTATTCTTTTGATTTTCTGAAACAAGCAATGGATCACGTGCAAACCTATAGAAGCGTGTCCATCTCAAAAGCCTTTGAATTATACGAAGAGTCTACAGCTTTTACGTTGGTTAAGCCTATTTCTGAGTCCAGTCGCATGATTGCATTGGTTGTTCTAAGAGCTGATGCTTTGGTTCCCTCTGAACTCTTAAAGGAAGAAGGTATTTCCTTTAAATTAAACCTAGAAGAAGAGGTTTTGATTAGTCACAAAGCACCTGTAGGAATGATGGGGTGGCTTCCAGAGTTTAAGGTGAAATATGAATTGCCTTTGGGGCAGGGGCAACTAAAAATGAATATAAATCAGCAGCTCGATCTCCAAAAGATGAGTGTTGGTTTGATGATGGGGGTTTTGGCATTTGCCATTATTTTGTCTTGGACCGTATGGTCACTCTACCGATTGCACATGCATCAGCAATTACAAGAAGCTTATCAAAATCAGCGCCTTTATCGATTGGCAAATTATGATGAGTTAACAGGGCTTGCTAATAGAGCCCATTTCATAGATCACGCGAAGCATGCTTTTATATCTGCTCAAAGACGAGGTTCGATGGTCGGGTTGCTTTATTTAGATCTCAATGACTTCAAAAAAATTAATGATACTTATGGCCATAAAATGGGGGATACAGTGCTCATGACTGTATCGGGTATCTTATTAGATTCAATACGAGCTGATGATTTGGCAGCAAGAATCGGAGGGGATGAATTTGTGGTTCTGTTGGAGAATATTCACGAATATGGCGATACGGTAAAATGCATGGATCGAATGCAAGAAAAACTACGGAGCATATTCGAAATAAACAATATTCCTATCGTGATTCGGAGCAGTATTGGCTCGGCTGTTTTCCCAGATGATGGTGACCAGCTTGAACAATTAATAGAAAAAGCCGACGAGCGAATGTATGAGCACAAAAAGCAATTTAAGCGCATTGCTCAATCTGTACAGCGGCAACAGGCCTCATAACAAAAAGAAGGGCGTGTTTATTAGGCAACCGTTGGCGCATCGTTTGATAGAGCTTCAATGTTTTCACGATCTAGAAAATTTTGCTTAAATGCTTTTCGAAACTCTCCAGGCGCCATACCACTCCATCGTTTGAAAGCTCGTTGAAATGCTGTTGGTGAGGAAAATCCTAGTAAGTAAGAAATTTCCCCTAGGGCAAGGTCTGTATCTTTGATGTAACTTTTAGCCAATTCTTGGCGTGTATTGTCAAGTATGTCTTGAAAGCGACTACTCTCTTGCATGAGCTTTCTCCGTAGCGTCCAGGTAGGCATATTTATTTTCTTGGCAACGGACTCGAGAGTGGGGTTGGTTCCTTCTAGCATAGGTCCAAGAGCTTCTTGAACTCGTTCGGTGTAACTTTGAGTTTTTGATTGGGCATCTAACTGTTGATCACAGAGCCTTTTCAAGGATGTAGCCATCAAAGGGTTAGCATAGGCGACAGGAGTGTTCAAAGCATCTTCATAAAATAAAAGTGCATTATAGGGCTGATTAAATCGCACAGTACACCCAAAGTACTGCTCTAATTTGTCGGAATATTCAGGCATTAAGTATTCAAAGGATACTTCTTTTAATGCTATGGGCTTATTCGTGAACCATTGCGTTAGCTTCCACCATGAGCTTAACACCATATCGACCACAAACTCATTGAAAGCGTTGTAAGGGCTAATGGAGTAAAATTGCATTCGAAGGTAATCGCCGTCATTCAGAAGTTGAGAATGCCCGCGGCAGTTTCGGCTAGACAATAATTCATAATCACAGAGCGTTGATAAAGCGGTTTGCAAGTTAGGGGAAACCATTGCCAGATGCCCTGCGAGTCCTAGATCACTGACATTGACTTGTTGGCCAGCTAATAATCCAATATCAGTCTGTTGAGTTTGATTAATCATATCAAACCCTATGCGCATAAATTTGGGGATGCTAATGCGTGCATCTGGGTCGGATAGGAAGTGTGAAGAAAGGCCGTAGCGACTGGTGAGAGCGTCTGGGTTTCCACCAAGCCCTTGGTAAGTCGAAAGGAGTCTGAGTAGGTAGCGTACAGATAAGTCCCCAAGTTTTACCGTATTTGAACCCATATGCGATTAAACCTATGTATCTTCAACTCATCAGTGACATTCAACATTACCTCTCGCATTAAGCTATTAAAACCGTGCGAATCGAAGCAATGGCGCTGGCTTACTGCAGTTGGCTTTCACTTACAGCTAAGCAGGGTTAACTATTTGTTATTTTAAGTAATTGAGTAATATTATCAGCCTTTCTATTGTTTTGGCCAGTGATTTTGCAGATTACGACTATAAAGAAAATAGCCTAATTGAAGGGAGCTTTTATGAATAACATGCCAACCGAAGGTGGTTCTACGTATCCACACCTGTTGAAGCCTTTGGATTTAGGCTTTACCCAGCTGAAAAACCGAGTATTGATGGGGTCGATGCACACTGGGCTTGAGGAACAGCCAAATGGCATGGAGAAATTAGCGGCCTTTTACAGAGAGCGTGCTAGAGGTGGTGTAGGGTTGATTGTAACGGGTGGAATCAGCCCTAACGAAGTTGGGGTCGTGATTCAAGGTGGTGCTCAGATGAGCCATGAGGAAGAAGCTAAATCGCACCAAGTTGTAACCCAGGCCGTTCACGAAGAAGGAGGTAAAATCTGCATGCAGATATTGCATGCAGGCCGTTATGCGTTTACACCTAAGCTGGTCGCACCTTCTGCACTCAAGGCACCTATTAATCCTTTTACACCTAAGGCGCTATCTGTAGAGGAGATCGAACAGCAGATAGAAGATTTTGTAAACTGCGCACTGTTAGCTAAGGTCGCAGGCTACGATGGTGTGGAAATCATGGGATCCGAAGGGTATCTGATTAACCAATTTATTGTTCCTAGAACCAATCACCGCACCGATCAATGGGGTGGTTCAGCTGAAAATCGTATGCGTTTCCCTATTGAAATTGTGAAGCGTACCCGTAAGGCGCTAGGGACAGATTTTATCATTATTTATCGTTTGTCGATGCTGGATTTAGTGGAAGGCGGTAGCGAATGGGATGATATTGTTGCCCTGGGGAAAGCCGTTGAGCAAGCAGGAGCAACATTGATTAATACTGGCATTGGCTGGCATGAAGCTAGAATCCCCACCATCGCAACCAGTGTTCCTCGAGCTGCTTTTGTTGAAGTGTCAGCCAGAATGAAGGCGGATATTTCACTACCAATAATTACCACAAATCGTATTAATACACCGGATGTCGCCGAGAGAATTTTAAGCGACGGGCAAGCTGATATGGTATCTATGGCTCGCCCATTTTTAGCAGATGCAGAATTTGTTTTAAAAGCTCAAGAACAAAGAGCGAATGAAATTAATACTTGTATTGCTTGCAATCAGGCTTGTTTAGATCACGTCTTTCAGATGAAAACGGCAAGCTGTTTAGTCAACCCTCGGGCTTGCCATGAAACGGTCTTAGTGTATGAACCCGTTGATAAAAGTAAAAAAATTGCAGTGGTAGGAGCAGGCCCTGCTGGGTTAGCTGCGGCATCGGTTGCTGCTGAGCGTGGGCATAAGGTAGTGCTGTTTGAAAAAAGTCATCAAATTGGTGGTCAGTTTAATTGGGCGAAGCAGATTCCTGGCAAAGAAGAGTTTGATGAAACATTGCGTTATTTTCAGGTAAGGCTGGAGAAGTCAGGTGTTGAACTTAGGCTCAATACGGAGGTAACGACTTCATTGCTTCAAGCTGAAGCATTTGATGAGATCATTATTGCAACGGGCGTATTGCCTAGAGAGATTCCTTTAGAGGGGATTGATCATCCTAAAGCGCTAGGGTACTTGAATGTGTTGCGTGACCATCAATCCGTAGGAAATAAAGTCGCGATCATTGGTGCAGGTGGTATTGGCTTTGATGTTGCTGAATACTTAGCTTATGAAGGGCATTCAACGGCCGTTGATACAAACGCTTGGATGGAAGAGTGGGGTGTTGATTTAACAGTATCTACACCTGGTGGAGTCGAAGGTATACAGCCAAAAGTGGACCAGACACCTAGAAAAATTTTCTTGTTGCAAAGAAAGAAATCAAAAGTTGGAGCAGGTTTGGGGAAAACGACAGGCTGGATTCATAGAACGTCACTGAAAAAACAAAATGTAGAAATGCTTTCTAGTGTTGAGTATCTGAAGATTGACGATTCTGGATTGCACATTCAGCATAATGGAGAACAGCAAGTGTTAGACGTGGATCATGTGATCATTTGTGCAGGGCAAGAGCCTTTGCGTGCATTGTATGATGAGCTAGCACAATCTGATTTAAACGTTCATTTGATTGGAGGTGCCGATAAAGCTGTTGAGTTGGATGCAAAAAGAGCCATTAAACAGGGCTCAGAACTCGCAGCATCGCTGTAAGGAATGAACGATAGAAGCCGGTTTCATCCGGCTTCAGTCTTCAAATAATATTCAAAGTTTTATTCAGTACACATTATTCGAGAATTGCCTTTTTCTTCACAGAAAAAATAGCCTTCTATTTTACCCTCATCGTTGACATTGACTACGTTGTCTTCAAAAGCTTCACCATTTGTGAGCGATATTTTTGATTTAACCAGCGTTTTTTTATTCCAGGTTGCGTAACCCCAATCCTGTCCTTCTTTACAGAACCTTTCGAATTGATTATCAACTTCTTGTTTGCTTGCGGTTTCAACGAGGACTTCATTGGAAGAAAAGATCAGTTGCCGTTCAATTCGTTCTCCTTCTAACCACTTGCGAGATGTGACTGAGACAAAGTTTTCACTATGCCCGCTGGCCCAGCGAGTCGTCGTTTCGGCATCGGTACAGTAGGTCTGAAAGTAGGAGGCGTGTGCACTTAAGCTAATGCATAAAGTCAAAGGTATAAAGGATCGTTTCACAGCAGGTACTCCTTATTTTTATATGCTTATGCGCCATAGATCAAAGCGACCCGGGCCTAGTTATTCTACTGTGTTTCTTTAATTTTACAGATGAGCGTTTGCGACAAACTAGCTCTAAAGCTATGAAGTCCCCCTCAGGAATGAACAATCCTTGACGGTAATCAAGGATCATCAGAGGAGACATGTTGAAATTCACTGGGATTTATAGAGTAATGTTTGTTTAAAGGCACGTTAAGAGTAAATGTTATGAAATAAGAGCTCTTTAAAGCAAATGCTGTAAGTAGGCAGGTACCGATTTGGTTGCTAAGCCATAGTGGTGTTCTTTAAACGCATTACGTTGTTGGGAAGGTTCGATATTAAGCTCTACCGTATGGGCGAGATGATCATTGGCTTGGGTGACAAAGCCAGCTGCTGGGTAGACATGCCCAGATGTACCAATGGCGATAAATAAATCACATTCGGCAATGGCAGTATCAATTTTATCCATATGCATCGGTATTTCACCAAACCAGACAATGTGGGGTCTGAGTGAATGTGCCAAATGGCAACAGGGGCATGGCGTTTCTGCATCAAAGTCTGTGGTTATCTCATGGACTCTACCGGTGTTAAGGCAGCGTGCTTTTAAGAGTTCGCCGTGCATATGAATAACGTTTTGGCTGCCTGCTTGTTCGTGTAAATTGTCGACATTTTGCGTAATCAGTGTGAATTGGCAGTCCGGTTCGTGCAGCATTTCAGCTTCAAAGTGGGCTAGGGCTTTATGGGCTGCATTGGGTTTGACTTGATCTGAAAGCAGCTGCTTTCTGCGTTCATTATAGAATCGATAGACCATTTCTGGGTTTTCCTGAAACCCTTCTGGGGTTGCCACATCGTCAACGGAGTGCCCTTCCCAAAGACCGTTTTGATCACGAAAGGTGTTCAGACCGGACTCAGCAGATATGCCTGCGCCGGTTAACACCACAACGGATTTATACTTCATCATTGGTTGTACCCTGTTGAAGAAACTCAAGAATCTGCTTTTTTTTACTCATTGCATCGTCGTAACCTTGCTTAATAAGTGCACGACAATGACCAGGCTCGAATAACAAGTAGCTCAGTATGCCACTTCCTCCTTGTTCGTTGGTACCACTTCCTTTAAAAAATCGTCTCAATGTCCAAGGCAACTCGTGTTTGTGCTCCCAAGCTATTTGATCAAGAGAGCGTGATGGCGTGATTTCAAGTAGCTCGACGGGTTTCAAATTAACGCCTCGATTCAAACGTTCTTCTTTTGAAAAATGACTGATCGTATTGTTAATTCTTTCTAAGCGTTCAACATCGGTTTCAATGCTGTCTAAAAATGCCGAATTTAACAGGTGGTTGAATATATGAGCAAGGGATGGATAACGCCCCATCGCTTCTTCGCTGGGCTCCCCTCTTTGGTGTGCTAACCCACTTACACCAACCACAATGACTCTGTCAGCCCCCATATGTAAAGCGGGGCTGATGGGTGCTATTTGACGAACCGAGCCATCACCAAAGTACTCCCCCTGGATAGAGACTGCGGGAAAAATGCCCGGTATGGCGGCAGACGCCATCAAGTGTTCAACATTGATATGTGTCCGTCGACCTACTCGACGGTGGCGCTCCCAATTTTTAATGCTGTAATTGCCTTGATAAAAACTGATGGATTCGCCTGTTAGGTAGCTTGAGCAGGTAATGGCGAGAGCGTACAAGCTACCGGAATCAATAGCTCCCTGTAATTTATCAAGTAAAATAACCTGCTTCATCAAGCGCCACAGAGGGCGGTTATCCAGCATAGAGACTGGCTCGCGTGCTTTGTAGCCAAAAAGCGCATTCATGAGGAATCGATTAAACCAGCGAGAGAGGCCTAAAAAATCTGCACGGTAAATTTGGTGGCAATGAAAATTCCTCCAAACCCGTTCTAAGTGTTTTATACCAAGCTCAGGGTTTTTTGCGTAGGTTGCAATCGCAGCCGCATTAATGGCACCGGCAGAGGTCCCGCAGATGATGTCATAAGGATTTTTTTGGGGGGTAGGGTTAATCCGCTGGATTGCTTTCAGAACGCCCACTTGGTAAGCCGCTCTAGCACCGCCGCCAGGAAGTACAACCGCGGTTTTGTGGGGAGAAGTCACGCTAGCCATACTAATATCATCACCCCAAAACCAACCTTTCTCAAGTCATTATTCCGTCGATTTTCTGCTTTTATCTAGGGATATCTACGAATCATAGAGCCTTTTGGAGCGTGTCGAGAATCCCTTAGTCTTCATGGCTCTTTGCTGCACACCGCTTTGTACCTCTTAACTCGCCATCTTACTGTTAAATCTATAACATTATGAGTTATATCTTTTGGTGTTCTATATAGCGAATTGTTATGGCAAATTTAGCAACTCACGTCCGTGTTGCTGCTTCGATTGGATGTGGTTTAGGGGTAATTGGCATTGGGGAGTTTGGTTTGAGCGTCAATGATGCCTGTGTGGGTGCAGCATTAATTACCCTGGGCGGTGTTTTACCGGACATAGATGTGGATCACTCTAAGGTTAGCAAAGGGCTCTTCTCATTAATTGCTCTGGTTGCTTCACTTGCGTTGCTGACACGATTCAAACCCATGCCTAATACTCTATGGTTAATTGTAATGTTGGCCCTTGTCTGGGGGATTGTCCGTGTGGGCGGCTGGTATCTGTTTACGCGGTTTACAGTGCATCGTGGCATATATCATTCGTTGCTAGCGGTGAGTTTGTTTGCACTAATCACCGTATTAATCGCCTATTATGGTGCGAGGTTAGATGCCTTGAGTGCTTGGCTATCAGGTATAGCGATTGCTGTTGGGGTGCTGGTGCATCTGACTTTAGATGAGCTCTATAGTGTTGATTTTAAAGGTTCAAGATTAAAACAGTCTTTTGGTACAGCCTTGAAGATATACGATTATAAACAGCCTCTTAATTCATTTCTTATGTTTGTGCTAAGTGCAACCTGTTTTTGGTTATCGCCCAGCCCAAAACCTGCGTTGCGTTGGTTTCAAGGCTTGTGGCACACTTTCGTGTAGGGCGGATGTTTTCCACAAAATGTTCCTCATGACCGCCTTCCCCAGGAATAGCCAGGAATTGAAAGTATGTATACAGGTATCGTGCAGGCCGTTCTCAGCATAGAAACACTAGAGCATGCTGAAGGTGTAATGAGAATAAGTGTGCGCTTTCCACAGGCTCTTTTAGAGGGAGTGCAATTAGGCGCTAGCATTGCATTTAACGGAACCTGCCTGACCGTTGCAGGCATCGAAGATGACTTGCTTTCCTTTGATGTGATGCAAGAGACTCTTAAAGTGACGAATTTAAGTGATTTAGAGCCTGGCAGCTTGGTGAATGTAGAACGTTCAGCAAAAATGGGCGATGAAATCGGTGGTCATCCACTGTCAGGGCATGTCCTGGATGTTGTGGTAATTACTGATATTGTCGTTTCGGGACAAAACAAAACGCTGCGTATGAAGGCACCTGAATACTGCTCTAAATACTTGTTTAACAAAGGCTACATTGGATTGAATGGGGCTAGCTTAACCTTAGGGCAGGTGGAAGGGAGCTCATTTTCCGTCCATTTGATTCCTGAAACCTTAAGGTTAACGACTTTCTCTGACAGCCAGGTTGGGGATAAGGTGAACCTTGAAGTCGATTCACAAACCCAAATAATAGTAGAGACTGTCGGGCGCATTATGGCAGAGAAAACACCACGGTGATCTACTTAATTGCAGCCCTTGTGTTGGCTTTTGGATCCTCTGCTTGGGTTAAGTGGCAGCTGAATCGGTTTAATCAAAAAGATTCCATGTCTGGTAACGGTCGGGAATTAGCTGAACACCTCATTCGTCGCTTCCAATTGTCTGAGGTTAAGGTAGAAGTGGGTCAGTTGCCAGATCACTATGACCCTGTCCGTAAGTGTATTGTTTTAAATGAAGCTTGGGCTGAAAGAAGTACTTTAACATCGGCAACGATCGCAGCGCATGAATTTGGTCATGCAATGCAAGATCATTTGGGAGATACGACCTTCAAACGGCATTGTTCTGTCATGAAATGGACGTACTGGATTCGGCACTTAAGTCAAGTGGCTGCAATAGGGTTGCTTGGATTTGCGTGGATTCCCTTCGTAGCCAAAGGTTTGATGTTTGCCTTGCTGGCGGCTGCTTTGGTTAACTTAGCGCTGCAATTGCTCATTCTTCCCATAGAGTGGGATGCAAGTTTTGGAAAGGCGCTACCTATTTTGGCTCAAGGTGAGTATTTTAATCCTCAAGAATTAAAAGGTGCGCGTAAAGTATTAACGGCTGCAGCATTAACCTATATCGCAAATGCCGTTGTCGACATCTTCAATTTCCGCTTATTGCTTAACTGGCTTCGTCGGTAATCTCAATCCTAAACTGCATCACCCCGCTTGAAGATCGCTTAGTCGTTGAAGCTGTTGTAGGAAAACCTATGTCCTTGGGATTCATAAACAAGTTCCGCAAATAAGTTAGTGGCTTAAATATAGAAATCTCCAAGAAAATGGGTGTGATTGTTAATGAGAATATTGCCAACAATATTAAGATCGGTTGCAATAACCTAGGGGATCACTCATTTACTTGCAAGATAACCCCCTGTAGATATCATTGACCTTGTGATTAATGAGGTTAGGGAATGCAAGGATATTAACATTATCTGAAAGAGTCATTCGTATGATCATTGAATGACTCCTATGCATTTTTAAAAGTAAGCACCAACGCAACGCCTGTTACTCCAGCAGCCACTTAAAATGCAGACTAAATGCGACTGCATCCTTATAATTGTCGGCCCAGTAAAGTCGACAAGAGATTGCTTTCCAATGGCTAAAGGCTACAACTTTCTTCCCCTTTTATTATTATCTGCATTGATCTCCAGTTGTGGAGGTGGAAGCAGTAACAGTGGAAGCAGTAACAGTGGTAGCAATAACAAAGAAGCGAATAAATTAACTCAGGCCCAAAATCGTATTATTCGCTTTCAACAGGATTTTTTGTACTTAAATGACTTGTACGAACTTAATCCATTTTCTGCTCCCAAGTTCATAATTGAAGATCTAGAAGGGTTGGGAAGCACAAAAAGATGCATTGCTAATTATTTTGATTCCAAGGGCAGACTTATAAAATCGGAGGTTCGGGAATTTTTTTCAGACAAAGCTTTAACAAAAGAAAATTGCAATAAGTACAAAGATCCAGTTGGGGAGATCATAATATATGAATACCAAGCTTTACCTAAGGAACAAACAGCCGTATACAGTAAAACCTTGAATCATAATGATGGAAGAATCTCAAGCTGTTCCACTACGGTATTTGACCGTTTTAATAGGCCGCTTCTATCTAATATTGTGCCAGCCCCAATTGATGCTTCAGCAGTATGCAAACCAGAAATCTCTGAACACGTTATAAAGTGGAACCATGAGTATTCATACCAGCTAGATAAAAGTAATCCAACCAAAAACCTTGATTTCAAACACAATTCCGCTTGGAATCGAATGCCTGTTCCAGGCTATCCCGATGAAAGCAAAGTCTTGTGGAATTCAACCCTGTACCAGGTCAATTCCGATGCAAGCAATATCAAAATTTTAAACAACAACCCTTCCGGATCGGTTCAGATGTTGGGTGAGTGCTCTCTTGAATTTGACGATCAAACGCTACCAAACCCTAAAAAATATATGTGTGATCGCTCTACTAAACAACGACCTTATGATGATACTCCATACATTTCAGAAGCTTTTTATGTGTACAACGTCAAAGGTTTAGACCGAATGGATTACCAATACTTCTCTTTATCTGATGGTAAAAAGAGATTGAAACTTAGCGCTACGCACTTTTATCAGTAATTCAAAGCCGACCTTACCATAGAAAGTGAATACCTCGTTAAGTAAGTGCACTTGCTTAACGAGGTAAATCGTGAGTAAGAATTCATCATCCAGCAATCACCATAGCCATGAGTTTAACTCCGAACCCCTGTTGCAAGTCAGTCAATTAATCTTAAAGAGCTAAACGATGCGTGTGAAGTATTAACGGCTGTAGGCATTAACCTATATCGCAAATGCCGTTGCCGATATCTTCAATTTCCGCTTATTACTTAACAGGCTTCGTCGGTAATTCCAAGCCTAGACCACACCCTCTTACTTTATTTTTATAGCTTGTAGCAGCAAAATTAACTTATGTAGAAAAAGAGGCAACGGTATCGTTAGGCATCTATAATGGTCTTAAATACAAACTTTTACATTGTGCTCATATGAATAAGCTTGTTTTTATTCTCTTTAGTTCATTATTGTTTGCTTGTCAGAGTGTGGCTGATACGTTGTCTTGGTGCGCCTATTACAATTGGAAACCGTGGATTTACCCAAAGGGGAATGAATATGCCGGCATATTAATTGATCAGCTGGACATGTTTAAGCAAGACAACCCCAAGATCCAAATCAAAGCTGAGGTCATTTCAAGTTGGAAGCGATGTCAAGCGGAAGTTGAAAATGGTAACGTTACTATGATCTTAGGCGCCAATAAAACAGAAGAGCGTGAAAAAATATATGACTATTTGAAAATACCGGCATTTACAAATCACTCTGTGCTTGGAATATACACTGCAAAAGATAATGGAAAATTGAATAATATTAACTCGTTAGAGGACTTAAGATACTTCAGTTTCGCAAGTATGAGGGGGGATTCTTATGGAAAGGAAGTTGATGATTATGTAGCCAGTCTTTCGGATGATGTTGTAACCCAACTTAATTCAAGAGGCCAATTATTAGGTTTAGTTGGTACAAGGAGGCTTGATTATTTTATTATGACTGTTGGGCTTTTAGAAGAAACGGTCGCTGAAAATGTTCAATCCTTTCCTGAATTGGCCACGGTTGAATTCAAAAAGATTTTTGAAGTGGTTCGATCGACTCCCGTATACCTTGTTTTTGGAAAGAAAACAGGAAATTATGATAAATACTCAGATTTGTGGTTGTCAACAATCAATAATTATTACAAAAAAGTTAACATTAAAGAAGAAATAAAAAGGCACAGTGAGCAATAGCCTTCAGCTCTTTGTGATATTGTTTTCTCCCAAACAATGCTTTCATCGTTAAATCTCGTCTGAAAGATAGTCTCGAGTATCAAACTTACAGAATTTATGTTTTTAGAGAGTATCTGTGATGGTATATTACAGGATAGATACAAATGTAGGTTGGTGAAAGTATGTACAGCAGTCGTCAGACGTTAGCATTAGGATCATTTTTTGGGTTAATCATAATTGGGGTAATTTCCTTAATGTTATTATTATGGTTGTGGCCAAAATATACAGTTTATCGAAAAGAATTGAATGGGCAAGCTGCTTTAAAAGAGGCTGAGTGGTCCAAGCAAATCCTTATAGAGGAAGCAAAGGCACGTGAACAAGCGTCTCTTATGCAAGCAAAAGCAAAGGTAACGCTTGCAAAAGCTGAAGGTGAAGCGCTCTTAGAAAGAGCTAAAGCAGAAGGTGCAGCAGATATTGAGCGAGCAAAAGCGGCAGCTGAAGCCAATCGAATCATTGGGGAATCACTTAAAAACAATGAATCTTATTTAAGATATATTTGGATCAAAGGGCTGCAAGATGGTAAAGGAGAACGCATTTATATACCTACAGAAGCGGGTTTGCCTCTTCTTGAAGCGGGTGCTTTGAAATAGATAAAAAGGCTATGAAGGATCGAAATCAAAACCCAAAAACAACGATGCTAAATGCTGTTATCGGGTGGGTCAACTTCTGGTATTGGTTTTAGATAGGGTCGATCAATACTATTAATTTTGTTATCAACAAAGTTGTACCCGTCTTTGCGCTTGAATCTTATCTTATATGGTTCGATAAATTGATACTGGTATTCATGTACTTCTGAGAGAGGCCAGCTATGCCCTTGTTCAAAGAATGTAGCATCCTTAATCCACCATCGACCGACCTCTTGGCCGAAATCGACCAAATAACCATCTTCAAATTCGTATAATTGGAGACTGTAGGTACCATCACAAAAACGATTTTGAACCCAGCGCCGATGTCGTGCGGCATCGTGTTTTATCATCCCCTCCCAGGAACCGACGAAGGCATACCTATCATCCGTGACTGAGCGACAAGGCCCCTCTTTTGCGACTGGAGGGGGTTTAGTCGCACACCCCGTCAAGAGAAGTAGGTAAAAAAAGATTAAGTAGGCTTTTATAGACATCTATGGAACCATTAAACTGCACAAAAGGTTCTACGTTTCCTATAGACTAGGCGAAAAATGATGACGCTGCTTGTCTCTGATGCGCCCTATTGTGATTCTTTGAGATACGCCAAATGCATAATTCACCTCGAGTAAAATTTCCTCTTAAGACTGTCGTTGAGAAAGTGGGGGGGACCTCCATGCTCAAGACAAGCGCGCTGCTGAATAGCGTTATTTTACGAGATTTAAACGAATTTGATCGACGCGTTCTGGTTGTTTCAGCCTTTGGGGGAGTCACCAATATATTGCTGGAAAATAAACACGACCAAACTCCAGGGGTGTATTCGTTCTTTCAAAAGAACTGGAACCAGAAGAACGACAATGCTTGGCAGAGTAGATTGTCTGAATGCGCCAATCTTATGCATAAGATTAATGCGAATGTCTTGCAGCAAGCACAAAGTCAGTTGAAAGCTGATCAATTTATAGATCGTCGCTTGCAAGATGTTCATGACTGTTTGGCCTATATGGCCTCTCTTTGCCAGTTTGGGCACTTTAATATTTCTGACCATTTAGACAAAGCCAAAGAAATGCTGTGCTCAATTGGAGAGGCGCATTCTGCATACACGACTCATTTGCTGGCGCAGGAGCAGGGAATTCCATCCCGGTTTGTCGATTTAACCGGTTGGCATGATGAGCAATCCATGTCATTGGAGATGAGAATTTCATTAAGCCTTAAAGAGTTCTCTCAAGCTGATGAGTTGTTGATTGTCACAGGCTATTGCCAATGCCAAGAAGGCCTGATTAAGACCTATGGCCGCGGTTATACAGAAATTACATTGGCGAAGCTGGCTCAATTAGTAATGGCGCAAACCGTTGTTATACATAAAGAGTTTTTTCTTAGCAGTGGGGACCCTCGGTATGTTTCAGGAGAGTTGCCCCCTCTAAGGCATATGTCTTATCAATTAGCGAACTTACTGGCAGGTTATGGTATGGAAGCGATTCATCCGGTCGCTAATACCTGGTTAACTCAAAGTCGTATCCCATTGCAGTTGAAACACATTGAAAAGCCAGAAGATCCTGGAACAACCCTGGTTGTTGCAGATAAGGAAGGCACCAAAGGTCCCTTGATTGTAACGGGGGTTGCAAGTGCCTATGTGGTTTCTGTGGTATCACAGGAACTGGTCCTGAATCCACCTTTGCGCCTATCCTGGTTGAGTCGCCTGATTAAGCAAGTTGAGCACCCCTTGTTAGGGACTGAATTCCAAGCGGATCGTTTTTCGCTTTATCTCCTTGGCCAACATCCCGTACAGCACGAGTTAGATGCTTATAAGGTACACTGTCCTAATGCGGAGTGTAGTTTTACAAAGGTTGCCATTATTGGCTTGCTGGGTGTTGGTTTAGAGGCGCAGATTCATCAAAATCAAGCGATTAAAGCTTTAGATGGTGTAGGAATACCTGTATTGGCCATGCAGTTGCTTGGTGCGGGTAGGGAGATTCGTATTCTCGTGCCTAGAGCTTTCTATGCTGAAAGCATTGCACAGCTACACCAGACTTTTTTTCAGGGATAGGTATAGAGTTCAGCGGTATAGCTGTTCGGGTCAAATGATTCAATTAATAAGGTATCAAGGCAGTATTCACATAATGAAACGAACGATTGATCAAAGGTTTTTTTATAACAGTTTTGTTGAGATATTTAACATTCTGTTGTTGATGGTGATGTTGGGTCTATCAGGGGGACTCAACGCCGAATCCGAAGCAATACCCAGTGAGGCAGAAGCATCCGTCCAAGAGGTTGAGCCTACTGAGTCCAATGAAGAGAGTGTAAATGAACAGTTGAAAGGCGTTGAGAAAAAACTCGAAAATCTAGATGAGCCTTTATATAACCCTTTTATCGAGCGTTACTTGTTGGATGAAGTGAAGTCTATTCGATCCGATATGCAGGCTATCCGGGCGGAATTAATTGAAAAGGTTGTGGATAAAGAGCTTGCAGTTGCGGATAAAAGTATGGCTTATGCAACGGGAGCAGTAACCTATTTCTTTTATCTGATTGCTGGTATTTCTACGCTTCTGGTATTACTGGGATGGAACTCCATTCGTGACATCAAACAAAGAATGCGTGATTTTGCTGAAAATGAAGTGACACGTATCGCGGAAAAGTATGAAACGAGATTGCAGAATATCGAAGAAGAGCTCAATAAAAAATCTAGAAAAATTTATCACGCTCAGAAAGAAATTGACCGTACTAATGAATTACATTCTTTGTGGCTGAAGGCTTCACTTGAAACTATCCCGCAAAATAAAATCGCCGTTTATGATCAAATTCTGGCGTTAAGACCGGACGATATCGAAGCGTTAACTTACAAGGCTGATGCCGCTTTACAATTAGGTGAAGCAACATGGGCTATCAGTTTGTGTAATCGGGCATTAGAGCAAGATGAGAATAATAGTCATGCGTATTATCAGCGTGCGTGTGCATATGCGGAAACCGATTATCGGCAAGAAGCATTGAGGGATTTGGAATTGGCTATAAATATTTCGGAGGCTTTCCGGGATGCAGCCCCTAAAGATGAGAGCTTTAAACGTTTATGGGACGATAACGACTTTAAAACCATCACGCGAGTTCAATCCCCTAGCGAATAATTGAGAAAGGGCAAAATGCCCTTTCTTTACGCATGCTATTCAGCAGGAATATGAGTGTATTCAAATATTTTGCTTTGATTGCCAGCGGCATCGGTGCCTTGTACACATATGCGGGTAGGCACATTGTTGGCAGTAAAGGGAATACGGCGGTAGGGCTTGAGAGTTGCTTGTTCGCAAGCTTCTAACTGTTCGATGGGGCCATGGCCAACGCTAAAATGAGTATATTCAGGTACCTCGAATATAGGCTCGAATCGGATCTTGTCGCCAAAGGCGTTGATGTTTAGGTGGGGTTTTTTTGTGGGTGAAGTATTATCAATGATGACTTGAACAACCTCCGGATGCTTATGAGCTTGATCAGCGTTGGTAATAATACAGAATTGATGCACACCTTCTTGCGTTAGGGGTAATCGAGCCGTGGCAACAGACCAATCAGATGCTGATATCGGTTGGCTGTAACCGGTTATTTTAGCGCAGGATTCACTGTTGCTATTTAAATGGATTTGCTTAAACCGAATGAGTTTATCTGACTTTATAGAAAAGCCCCATTGCTGTAAGTTCTCGCGTTGGTTGTTACCGCTGTAAATGTAAGGATACCCACTGATTTGGATATGGCTGGGTTTAGGTAAGGAGCAACCCTCTAAACTGAGGTTAAACTCGCCTGATTGATCAAAGCATTGATGTAATGCATGAGTGCCAATCATGTACGCTTTATTGGGGTGTAAGTTGGCACCCTGTTGATCGATTGCGCAGGGATTGCTTGAATAGCAGGTTTCACCGACGGCATCTACGTTGGTCGTGTTTAGGATGCCAATGATTTCAGATTGCTCATTAAACACAGGCGAACCTGAACTGCCTGGTGAAATGCCTTGGCAGTCATTCTCAACTGATTGGTACCAATGCCAATTTCCTTCGACAATGTCGAAGGTATCCCCCAGCTTGCAAGTAGAAACTTGCAGATGATTGAGCCGTGTTGGGATGCCGACTGCTTGAATGGTTGAATTAATCCTAGCTGGCTTCTTTGCTAGTCTATAGATCGGTAAGCCAAGAGCCTCAATCTCTTCAGCATTTTGTTGAATACGTAAAATACCAATATCGACGCCTTTCATGGTTGCGTACTCAACGGAATGCACCTGAAGTTGAATAGGTTGATTCAGAGCATTAATGAATCGATTAGCTTTGGCTTGAAAATTAACCGTTTTACTCACGATAATTTCATTGGCGGAATTTGCAGAGAAAGCGTTCAGAGCACAATGTCCATTCGTTAATAAATACACAGGCGCATCTTTGGATGCTTGAAAGGATATAGGGCTGGCTGTGCAAGTGAGATTTCCTCGGAGTTGAGAAATACCTATAAAATATGGCGCTTGTTCGTCAGTGGGGATTGAAACGGCTTCATTACTTCTATAGTGACTGCTTATGCTCTCAGAGGTGCTTGGTGCAACTGACTGTAGAGCACAGGCAGTTACGGAAACGGATGTAATGACTGCTGTGATGAGGGTGCGGAAAAACATGACATAGCTCCAACGTCTTGGTTTTTATTGTGGATTTAAAAATGCATTCTAATTCGACTCGCGATAACAGAATAGTACAAGCGAGCAAAGTGCTTGGTTATGTCTAAAACCAAGATGCCCTGCATTTTGCCTGATGGGTAGACATCGGTAACGTTATAAAATTGCGATCAGGAAAGCTATTTTTGTGCGAGGCACTTTGCAAGTAAGTAAACAGGCAGCTGAACGCTTATAAATAGACCAATAAGCATTAAAAGCGCTATGTACAAGGGTACATGCTGAGCAAATACAAAATGATCCAACAGTAATAAGCTGATACTTAAAGACATCAGCGAAATACACAACAACACTAAAATTTGAAATATTTCTTTGAGAGAGGTGTTATTTGTTTGCGGCACTGTATGGGTACCCCTTCGACATTGTCAAAGTTATCAAGTGTGGATGAGGCCAAAATTCCTGATCCAGTCTGTCTGGTAGGCTAGTTTTCCTATTCTACAACTTAGTGAAACCTTTTGGCTAGAAGTATGAACTGGTTCACACAAAGATCGCTCGTTCGGGTGAACTTATGCTGATATCAGGCTCCATTCAGGTATCGGTGTACTCGTAGGCTGGGTAGGAAGGGGGTTTCTTCAACAATTAAGTCACTTCTAGTCGCTCGTGTGCGTTTTACTGAAGGCTCATTCTCTTTAGGAGGTTTGATGAGGGGCAGCCGAAATAGGTTGGATTGACTCAATATGATTGGTAAGGCCGTGTTGAATGCCTTTCTTTCTTGAGTGATCCCAGCTTGCTGTGGGTTGTAACGAATGTTTGCTCTAAGCAAGGGAGCTTGGTTTTGGACTTTTGCGAGGAGGGTGCTGTCATCGTAAACATCCAGTTTACGAAGTTGAATTTGAATATGCTGACTATTGGCATCCAGTTTTTGTAGGGCCTGTCTTGCTTCAGCAGCCGTTACTTTCGTAATGCTTCGGCCGCTTTGGTACCAGCTGAAGCTGATATGAGTGGGACATGGGTCTAACAAAGGGAACGTTCTGTAACACTGTTTCAAATGAATTCTAGCTAAACCATGCCTACCGAGCAGTTCTGCGTGATCGGGATGTCGTTTGGCCAGAGTTTGTTGGACTGACCGGTAATCTTTGCCCAGAGCGTTTTTCAAAGATAAGCACGCTTGTTTGAAGGCTTCTTTTTCCTGGTTGAGTTGGTCAAATGCTTTAAATAAACCATCATGGACAACCACTACACCATAATAATTACGTGTTAAGCGTCCATCTTGATCGCCTTGATACCATATATCTTTGCAGGCTGCGGTCAACCACTCTATGGGCGTTAAATTCGTTGGCTGAAGCTCAAGTGGATGCAATTGAGGGGGGTGTTGCCGGCATATATCTAAGAGAGCACTTGTTTTGGCTACCATTTGGTCAAATCGTTCCAATGTCTCTTGTACGCTGGCCATCTTTATACCGTTACCTGTTGCTCAATGAGTATTTGACGCCTTTATGTTTGAAATTACAACCCTTTGTGATGTGTAATGCCTTGAGTTCAATGTTGTCAGAAGCGACCGCCAGTACTCTCTGGGCTGACAGGATGTTTAGTAGGTATCAGGTTAAAAAGGAAGTTCATATGCTGATATGTTTTAAAGCCGTTCACCAGACATTAACCTTAGTTAATCTCTGCAAACGCTTCCGTTCAAGATCTCATAAGCTGTGTTTTTATCGGTGTGTATTAACCATTCAACTGCTTTTAATGTCTTTCATCTCACATGCGGTCTCTGTTGGAGAGGCGGCTCCAGAATTTCAATTATCAAGTATTCGAGACGATAATCAATCAATCAATTTGGAAAAATTCAAAGGCAAAGTGCTTTATATTGATTTTTGGGCATCCTGGTGCGGGCCCTGTAAACGAAGCCTTCCATTAATGGAAGAGCTCTACCAAGCCCATAAACAAGAAGGGTTTGAAGTGGTTGCTATTAGCTTGGATGAAGACCCAAAAGACGCGCACGCATTCATAAAAAATATGAATATAACGTACGCTGCGGTGATTGATAAAAATATGGAGACGGCTAGGAAGTATGGGGTAATTGGCATGCCTACTTCCTATCTTATTAATGAAAACGGGGTTGTGATCTGGAAGCATCAGGGTTTTAAAGAGGGTGATATTGTATCGATTAAAAGCCATATCAATAAAGCACTGAGGCATTAATCGTATCTGATCATGAATAGCATTCGAAAGGGTGTTTCTCTTCGATAGGGTTTCGCTATGAAGTCGATAGCCAGTGTCACTGATTGAGATTTAGATCTAAAGGCGCGAAAATAGAGGCTTTGACATTGATGATACGCCCCGATAATGAACTGTGAATGAAGCGCTGGATTTTGGCGTCTCTGCAGAGGGGTGGTGAGGAGCACATTATATGACGGTAAAACATTCCAAGCTTATTATCCTTGGGTCAGGGCCTGCCGGTTACACTGCCGCTGTTTACGCTGCACGCGCTAACCTGAAACCAACGATGATTACCGGAATGCAAACCGGTGGTCAGTTGATGACGACCACCGACGTGGATAATTGGCCGGGGGATGATCAAGGGGTTCAAGGGCCTGATTTGATGGCAAGAATGCAAGCGCATGCAGAGCGCTTCGATACCCAGATTATCTATGATCATGTGGTCGAGGTGGATTTCCAGCAGCGCCCATTTCGTCTCAAAGGTGAAAGCGGTATTTATAGTTGTGATGCCCTAATCATTGCTACAGGAGCGAGTGCTCAGTACTTAGGCCTAGAAAGTGAACAGGCCTTTATGGGGCAAGGGGTTTCAGCGTGCGCGACTTGCGATGGTTTTTTCTATAAAGGAAAAGAAGTTGCCGTCGTTGGAGGAGGCAATACCGCTGTGGAAGAAGCCCTGTACCTATCCAACATTGCAAGCAAAGTGACGTTGATTCATCGAAGAGACAGCCTGAGAGCTGAGAAAATCCTCCAGGATAAGCTGTTTGAAAAAGTGAAAAATGGCAACGTTGAAATCCGTTGGCACAGTGAGCTGAAAGAAGTGGTGGGGGATGCAACAGGCGTGACCGGTATCCGTATTCATAACAATCAAGACCAATCAGAGAAGCAGATTGATCTCGCAGGTGTGTTTATAGCCATTGGTCATACACCCAATACCAGCCTATTTGAAGGCCAACTGGACATGCAAGGCGGCTACTTGAAAGTGAAAAGTGGCCTGGAAGGTAACGCTACTCAAACCAGTATTAAAGGTGTCTTTGCTGCAGGTGATGTAATGGACCATGTGTACCGTCAGGCGGTGACTTCTGCAGGAACAGGTTGCATGGCCGCACTGGACGCTGAACGCTTCTTGGATCAATTGGACATCTAAACGACTGGAAACTAGTCAAGCGATTTCCAAACGGTGAAAACAAGAGCATTACTTTCTAAGCGATAGGATCTTTAATATAGGTTTGGTCGCTTAGAGAGCCTTCAGCCCAAAGGCCTAGTGTTGGGCCCAGGGCATTTCTGCATGAATCATTTCAGATGATACTTCTTTGCAATCTAACAACTCCAAAAAATGAAAATGATGCCAATCTTTAATAGGCCCTTCCCAGTGATCAAGTGTTAGAGCGGTAATGCTTTCATGAAGTGCATTCGGAAACTCATCAAGCTGCATCCAGCCTAAATCGCCTCCGTATTTTGCAGATGGGCATGCAGAATACTCAGACACTAGGTCTATCATTGGTTGACCATCATTCAGCTTACACTTAAGTTCTTCTGCAAGTGCTTTAGAAAGTGTTAATAAATGACGTAGTCGGTATAACTTAATCTGTTCCATAATGAACGGGGACATAAGAAGCATTAGGGAGCCTAGGTATGCGATCTCTGGGCCAGTGAATAATGTCGTTGTTGTGTGAGAGGTGAGTGTTGGGTTTTAAACCGATTACTATGTTGAAAGTGAATCTATTGATCCCTATTGAAAGTAGTAAAACGGGCTGGTTTTGATAAAATACGCCATTAAGCATTGAAAGGAGAGGCATAGTGAGACCGTACCGACGGGGCAAAAAAGGCGTTCAGAAACAGCAAGGCAAGGGCACATTGGAACAAGTAACGACGGAAGGTCCCTATGTCGAGTGGGTAGGAATGCCCGAATATTACATTCATAACGTGGTGATTGACGGAGAGACTTACGCTTATCAGGCTCCTGAAAAAGAACTCGACCTGGGAGTAGGTGAAAAGGTAGTGTTTCGTTACTTCTCAACGGCCAAAGGACTTAAGATTGATCGCCGCTCTTTGGGACGTTGGATAGACCCAGCTTCACTTCTTAATACACCTGAATAGCCTGCACTAAAGACGACATATGGTCCTACCATTATTTTTATTGGTAGGATTAATCACCTATAAATCCAAGAAATTCCATATAAGATCGATTGTTATCAGGCAAAAACATAAAAAAACACTTACAAACCGGCATGCTTAGTAAAGTTGGCTCCATTGGACCTGGAAAAGGGTTTAGAGTCCTGGCTGTCGTCAAAAAAACGGCTACTTTTGCAATAAAGAAAAAAATTATAGGCAGTTATTTGACCAATTCGCATCCAACATCTTAAATCAACCAGGGAAGGTCAAGCAGTTGACGGCGCAGTCTAGGAAAGGGTAGCGACGCTCTGTAAGGCAATAAAGGGAAACACCAATGCGGAGAGAATGCGAGGTTCTGTTGGTCGAAGACAGCGACCAACGGCGCCGCGACTATAAGGTCATACTGGACTTCTTGAATGAGACATCTTATGTCACAAGTAGTCAAGAGTGGCTAGACGTGGCTAAAAATCAAATCGAGTCATCTGATGCAATTGTGGCGGTATTGCTTGGCGATTGTCATGGTCGACAAGCATCAAAGGTCATTCAAGAGATCCACGATTGGGAACCAGGCATACCTTTCGTTTACATTGGAAGCTCTCCTCTTGAAAACCAAATTCAGCCAGAGCAGAGGCGACTCATACTGTCCATGCTTGAAGAGCCTCTCACCTACAATCAATTGCTTGATCATTTACATAGAGCACAAATATATCGTGAACAATTTGCACATCATCACAGACGATCTTCACCAATGGAAGTTCCATTATTTCGGAATTTAGTCGGTAATAGTCCAAAAATTCAATACGTTCGTGAAATGATGAATCAGGTAGCAGACAAGGAAGTCACCGTTATGATCACCGGTGAGTCAGGTACCGGTAAGGAAGTGGTTGCGCGTAATTTACATCTTCATTCCAAGCGTCGTAACAAACCTTTTGTACCTGTTAACTGTGGCGCTATCCCAGGCGACTTATTAGAAAGCGAGCTGTTTGGTCATGAAAAAGGTGCGTTTACGGGTGCAATTTCTTCAAAACCTGGGCGATTTGAGCTCGCTGAAGGCGGAACGCTTTTTCTAGATGAAATTGGTGATATGCCCCTTAACATGCAAGTCAAGTTATTGAGGGTCTTGCAAGAACACACTTATGAGCGTGTTGGAGGAACGAAAACCCTTAAAACAGATGTACGTATAATCGCAGCAACACATAAAAATTTGGAAGACATGATCCGCGAGGGCGGGTTTCGAGAGGATTTGTACTATCGATTGAATGTTTTTCCAATCGAAATGTCGCCTCTAAGAGACCGCGTAGAAGATCTCCCTCTCTTAATAACTGAATTGGTTAATCGTTTAGAATCAGACGAGCGTGGTTCAGTGCGCTTTAGTTCTGATGCCATGCGTTCTTTGTGTAAGCATGATTGGCCTGGAAATGTCAGGGAATTAGCAAACTTGGTTGAGCGTCTTTCAATTTTATATCCCAGCGCGGTGATTGGGTTGAGTGAATTGCCAGAAAAATTCCGTCATTTAGAAAAGATGGAGCAGGTAGAATCTCTGTTGGAACCTTTCACCCAGGAAGATACAGATTCCAGTTCATCTCCTTTAATTAGTTTAAATGAATCTCCCATTTTGCCTTCGGAAGGCGTTGATCTAAAAGAATACCTCACTCGTTTAGAGCGTTCACTTATTCAACAGGCGTTAGATGACAGTCAAGGGGTGGTGGCGAGAGCCGCAGAACGACTTAGAATACGAAGAACAACGCTGGTTGAAAAAATGAGAAAATATGGCCTCCAAAGGCGCGAAAGAGAAACCTTTGTGACTTAGTAAGAAGTGACATGGGTGGTTCTAAAAAATAAGAAAATATTTTCTGTCACTGGGCGATTTATAAAGGCACAAGCTTTGCCTCATAATTTCAAAAGGCCTTATGGATATAGCCAGTGGTTAAACACGAGCCTGGGCGAAATAAGTCATCAACCGATACTCACCCTTCATTAGGTTCTCAAGCAGCACTCAAAGAAGCTTTTGCTTGGTTCCAAGAAGCGTCTGATCATTTAACGCAATCTTACTCTCAGCTGGAAAATAAAGTTGCCGATTTAAGTGGCGAGTTGGCGCAACTAAGTGAAACGCGAATGTTGGAGTTAGCGGAAAAGGAAGAGCTGGCAGACCAACTTGAGCACCTATTGGATTTGTTACCTGCTGGTGTCGTTGTTTTGGACGGATTTGGAAAAATTACTCGTTTAAATCAAGCCGCTATAGACATGTTGTCGAATAAATCAATTGATATAAGATCAAGTGAAGGTTTGTTATGGAGAGATTTAATAAAAGTCTGTTTTAAACAAGACGGAGCTGACGGGCATGAGGCAACTTTACAGGATGGACGAAAAATTGGGATTGCATTAACAGCGCTTGAGAAAGAACCTGGACAAATCATTCTTATGACAGATCTTACAGAAACGCGAAGATTGCAAGCCAAAGTCAGTCAAAGTGAACGCTTGTCTTCAATGGGAAAGATGGCTGCTTCATTGGCACATCAGATCCGCACACCGCTTTCAGCTGCCTTGCTTTATACCGAAAATATCACTAAACGAACGCTTTCAATATCGCAGTATCAACAATTTGCTTTAAAAATAGGAAATCGACTTAGAAATATTGAACAACAAATAAAAGACATGATGTTATTCGCAAAAGGAGAGATTCAATTGAATCAATCCTTAGATATGCAGTCGCTTGTAGAAAAGGTTCAACTGCATTCAGAGGTCGTACTAAAACAAGCACAGGTTTCGATGAAAGTCACGGTGCCTGATTTTATGTTGCATCAAAGTGTTCGATGTCACGAATCGTCTTTATTGGGTGCTATTCAAAATTTAATTAATAATGCTATAGAAGTATCTGAAGAACACACGTCTATACATCTTAGAATTTCTAGCGAGCATCTCAATTATATAAAGATTGAAGTGATTGATGCTGGCCCCGGTTTGCCAAATGAGAAAATACATCAGTTGATGGAACCTTTTTTTTCTACAAAACCAAAAGGGACTGGGTTAGGGTTGTCAGTGGTTGGTGCTGTGGTAAGAGCCCATAATGGTCAGTTTAGTTTGCATAATCGAGCCCATACAAAAGGCGCTATAGCAGAAATTATTTTACCTTCACTACCAGAGAAAGAGCTGCGTTATGAACCCATGTCAAGTGTTGATAGTTGAAGATGACCCCGATTTGGGACAAGCCTTAAAAGATACGCTTGAGCTGGCTGGTCATGACCCTGAATTAACAGATACAGCTGAGCGAGCGTTAAATATATTGGAAAAAAAATCGAAGCATTTAGTGCTGACGGACGTCAATATGCCTGGAATGAATGGCGATGAGCTGCTTCGTACTATTCAACATAAACATCCACAAATGCCTGTTGTGTTGATGACCGCATACGGCACTATTGAAAAAGCGGTTGATGCTATGCAGCATGGCGCATTGGATTACTTAGTTAAGCCGTTTGATATTGATCAGTTAGAAAGTGTTTTAAGGTCGGTTGCAGGTCAAGCGACACAATCGGATCAGTTGCCTATTCAAAAAGATCCTGCGTCGCAATATTTATTCTCATTGGCAAAGAAAGTCGCCAATACGGATTCGACAGTATTGATTTCTGGGGAATCCGGTACAGGCAAAGAAGTATTGGCTCAATATATACATCAACAGTCTAAGCGTGCATCAGGTCCATTTGTTGCGATCAATTGCGCAGCCATCCCTGAGAATATGCTTGAAGCCATTTTATTTGGTTATGAGAAAGGGGCCTTCACGGGAGCTATTCATACAACACCAGGAAAATTTGAACAAGCTCAAAGAGGAACGTTATTGCTGGATGAAGTGACCGAAATGCCATTAGGGCTTCAGGCTAAGTTGTTGAGAGTGTTACAAGAAAAAACGGTAGAACCTTTAGGAGGAAAAAGAAGTGTGCAGCTCGATGTTCGAGTCATTGCGACCTCCAATCGCGATATGCAAGAAGCCGTTTCAAATCACGAATTTAGAGAAGATTTATACTATCGCCTTAATGTTTTTCCCTTGCATTGCAAGCCACTAAGGCGGCGTTCAGAAGATATTATCCCTCTGGCGCAATATTTATTGAAAGAGCACACGGTGAAAATGCGAAAAGAAGGGGTTGTTTTTTCAGAGCATGCGCTCAGTAAGTTAACACAGTACCCTTGGCCAGGAAATGTGCGCGAAATGGACAATGTGATTCAGAGAGCGCTCATCGTTCAGGTAGGAAAAACAGTGAAGGCTTCAGATTTGGTGATGGACCCTCCTGTTTCGTGGGGAGCGGTCAACCGCAAAAAAGTATTAAAGTCATTTCATGCTGAAGTCAATGAAGACATTGATGAGCAAGATGTCAGCTTGGTTCAAGATTTAAAGCAGCATGAACTTCAAAAAATCATGGATGCACTCAAGACAGAACCGAGCAAAAAAGAAGCGGCCGAAAAGCTAGGAATCAGTCCTAGAACGTTGAGATATAAAGTAGCTAGATTACGTGAGCTTGGTTACGATATCGATTCGCTGATAAAAGACTGAGCCGTGTTGTTTTGAGAGTTATGCTGGGTAACTTCACCAATTATGACAAACGTCCTTGGTAAGAAGTTACCCTTCAATTTTACATTAATTGATGCCGGGCATTGAAACGCATTGTCCCAGCATGGGGTTGTACTCTCCTATAAGATCGCAGTTGCAGTATTTGGGGTAACCAAGCTTATTTAAAGCCACTGAGCATGCAAATGCAGCCGGAACTTGGATAGAGCAAGAGCTCTTAATATCTACGCTGCTTAATCCCGCTTCGGTGACATGGTGTATGTCATTGATGATACATAACCCTACTGCCTCATCGTAGTGATATTCTTCAGGGCAGCCGCATAAGCTTGAAAACCCGCAAGCGTTATAGTCAAGGGTGCACATACCTGTAGGCTTACTCACAGCAACTTCCTCTGAAGAAGCAAGTACTGTAGAAGCAATAAGAAAGCTAAATAAATACACACCAACTGTTATAAATGATTTCATAATTCAATTATCCTTTTTTTGTTAATGAATGAGAAACAGCCGATTTCAATTTTTGAGTTAGCAATTTTTATGACAGGGTGCGATGGGTGTTTATGATGTCGTCATAAATTAATGATTTGAGCTGTTTGCTTGATGTGGGTCATTTCAATGTTGTCATTAAAAAATAATGAAAATAAATGCCCTGGTTGAATGAGTGGAAGTGTTGTTTATAAATGCATGTTATGCATTCAGCTGTTTTGTAGTGGTTGTGTCTAGATAAAAAATCTGTGGGAATTTTTCAGGAATTAGACTTCCTGATTTCTTGAGTTTGTTGTGCCAATTGATATGATTGAGAGCCGTTAACCAGAGTCCGAATAGCTTCGAGTTTCGTACTCTGGTTAGGATGGATTTGTCTCAATAAGAATGCGAGTTTTATCTATGCAGGAGGGCCGTATAACCTTCAGCTATCCCTTTCACAGAAATAGCGACCGCATCGTGAGCGTGTAAACTTTCAAGATGCTCTACTCGCAGCCAAAAATCCGAAAAGACATCCGGATGTTCATTTAACGCCTGAGTTAAACGTCTTGCTGCATCTTCGCAGAACATCAAATTATGACCGTTTAATCGAGCAAATTCTTGTTCGTCTTCGCGTTTGACTGCCGTTTGAACAGGCGTAGCTAATGCTTGTTCGATAATGTCGATAAGATTTAAAAAGGGAAAATCACTCAAAGAAGAAGGCAGTGCGACCCAAACCTGTGCGTAAGACCGTTGGCTATGGGGAGTTGCGTAACTGCCACGCTCCGAGCGAAGCCAATGTTCGACTTCTTCGGGGTTGATCTGCTCGCGATCAGCAAAATCACTACGAAAAGCTTCTTGGAGTAACTGCCTTGAAAGGGCTGCTGAACAGGGGCAGGTTGATGAGTACGCAACAGTGACCCCAAGCTCTAAGGCAACTTGTTGCCCATCAAAATGCGCACGTATGCGAAAAGGGTAGTCTTTAAATCCAGAAAATTCGCTCTTGAGAGCGGGCCTGTCCAGCACATAGTCAAAGCTGATTTCCAGCTGGGTTTCTGTGGAAATATCTTCGTGCGAATCCAGCAAGTGTGATAAAAATGTTCTTAAGTTTGTGGCCGTTAATGGCTGTGTGCGTGCATATTCCGCAAGCAATAGGTAAAGGCGAGACATGTGAATGCCTTTAACCGACGGGTTCATTAAATTAACGTAGGTCTGGGCTTTGGCTTGAACCTGGTGAGTTTCCCCGCTGTCGCTTTGCACCATGAGTGGTAGGGCAATGCTGCTCATGCCAACCCAGCTTAAAGGTGCTCGATGCTGAGGTTGCTGGTCCGAAGCGACATCCGGCATGTGGGATTTCATGGGGCGTTCACCTGTTAACGAGGCCTAACTTCTGACTTCTGTTGAGGGAGTTTCCCCCAAGAAAGTCGATGCCAAAGGATTAAAAGCGGCCAATCTTACCCAATGTCCCAAACGCAAACAACCACGAGCCACGTAAGGACTCTTCCGAGGCTCGAAGGAAATGACCAAAAGGTTATAGCGCGAATTCAGGGCCTGATTTTTTTTGAATTAATTCAAGGGCGTAGCCATCAGGGTCTTTGACGAAGGCAATTTCAGTTTTGCCACCCTTGACGGGGCCGGGCTCCCGACTGATTTTTCCGCCTGCTGCTTTTATCGCATCGCATGCAGCGTAAACGTCGTCTACCTCTATGGCGATATGACCAAAGGCATCGCCTAGTTCGTATTCACTTACACCCCAGTTATAGGTTAACTCCAACACAGCTGAGTTGGATTCGTCGTCGTATCCTAGAAATGCCAGTGTGTAGCTGTATTCTTTATTGTCTGAGGTTCTTAAGAGCTTCATGCCCATCACGTTGGTGTAAAAATCGATGGACTGTTCTAAATCACCCACTCGCAGCATGGTGTGCAAAATGCGCATTTGGTCTCTCCTAAATCTCTCTCAATGAATCAATGTTATTGTCTTTGTAAGATACCTATTCATACACCTTCTGATTGAACTCACACAAGTCTTCAATAATACAGCTACCGCAGCGAGGCTTGCGAGCCATGCAAGTGTATCGACCATGCAATATAAGCCAGTGATGGGCATCTTGCTTGAATTCGTCTGGAACGAGTCGGATCAATCGCTGTTCAACCTCTTCGACGGTTTTGCCTGGGGCTATTTTAGTACGATTAGACACCCTGAAAATATGAGTGTCGACCGCAATGGTTGGCTGCCCAAAAGCGGTATTCAGGACAACGTTGGCGGTTTTTCGTCCCACACCCGGAAGGGCTTCTAATGCTTTACGTTCATTTGGTACTTGCCCTTTGTGCAATTGAATCAATTGCTCGCAAAGCCCGATCACGTTTTTTGCTTTGCTGTTGAACAACCCTAGCGTTTTGATGTAGGTCTTTAAGCCTTCCTCTCCAAGAGCATAAATAGCTTCAGGCGTATTGGCCACAGGGAAGAGTTTAGCCGTGGCTTTGTTAACACCCACATCCGTTGCTTGAGCGGACAAAACCACTGCAACGAGCAGCTCAAAATCCGATTGGTAGTGCAGTTCGGTCGTGGGATTTGGGTTTTGCTCTTGAAGCCTTGAGAAAATCTCGATGCGTTTTGCTTTGTTCATTTAGACACAACAATGAATTCATCAAAGCCAAGAGTATACTGGAAGCCAAGCCGAAGAGGAAAAATCAGTCTCCAGCGATGGTTGAAGCATCGGTGTGTGGCGAATCATTGAGCGCTTTTGCGTAGAAGGGTAAAAACGATAGGCCTGAACGTAATTCAAAACTTACGTCTACCAGCTCTTCAGGGTGAATCGGTTCGCTGCGACCACCTAAGCAGTTTGCTAGAAAATCTTCCATGATGCCTCGTTGCAGTAAGCGTTGTTTGTCAGACAATTGGTTGGTTTCATCCGTTAGGAAGACGCCATGTGCGATGAGAGTTTGTTTATTCTCTTGCTTTGGGTTTTGTGGAGGGGCGGGTATGTCTTTATTTTGTGTGTGCAACCTCAACAGCGGTATATCCAAAGCATTCAGCTCTTCTGCCTTCTGATTTGAAAAACGGATGCCGCATTGAAAGCGATTATTTAAGACGTCAGTAGTGCTGGAAACATCCCCTATAAAAGCAACCTTGTTTGGCATCACCCAATGTTGCTCAATAGCATAATCCAGGGTGCTGGTCAGCAGCTTAGAATCATTCGCCACTTGTAATACGGCATAGCCTCTATCAGCCAACCATTGCGTTACCCTGGAATAGCCTAATGAGGGTTGAGCCGTATCGGAATCCTGTGTGATGACCAAGGTCGGTAAGGGTGCTTGTGGTTTGAAATGATGAGGTTCCGTTATCAACACTTTGTCTTTCGGGGCGGAAAAGAAACTGAGGTTTGGTCTCACATCCTGGTTGCTGGTTTTAAAAGTCATCATGGGATTGACTTTTTGGCGGATCAGTTCCGGGTAACTGTAAGTAATCAAAGACAGCTTCATGTTTTGCTCGTCGAATAAGCTGTATCGGGGAGGAGCATTCAGGTCGTCAATCAGCAATAACCAGCGATCTTCATCCTTGGATGTTGAGATAACTTGATAGTGCCCTTTTCCTAAAACAGCGTCCAAATAGCTGAGTTTCTCAGCTTGTTTGGGGGAAGGGGGGGTATCTATTTGAGGTGATATTTCTGATGGAAGCAGAGTGAGCGGGAGAGATCTTTCAGTAAGAGTCGTCACCAACCAGGTGCTGGACTGATCCAGCGTCAGCTGATGCCACTGTGGTTCCGTATCAGAATTTGAAGACGTATTAAGAAGAAGGACGTTGGGCTGATTCCCCCACATGCTTTGTTGTACGCGCTTCCCGAGCAGATGAGTGATGGATATGGCGGAAGTTAGATCTTTGGTGGGAGCGACAAAAATTGCTTCAGAAGAGGGGGTGCGTTTAGTGAAACTGATCCACTGGCCGTTAGGGCTCAGGCGCATGTCCATGTAACGTTCGCTACTGAAAAATTGAGCCCTTGGCGTCAAGGCATGACTGATGCTCTTTACCTCTTTTTGTGGAGGCGTAACGCAGCCGGCTAGCCATACTGATATAAAGACGCAATAAACGACAAGACTTGATTGATTGGGACGCATTTTTATTTTCTTGGTCGAAAGGGTGGTTTGTAGCAGGTTAGTTTCCAAGTCAGAACCTCGCAACTGAAGAATTAGCCGAGCTTTGAGGAATTTTATCCATACGGATGCTCAGGGAGTCCCATGCTTTGCGGAATTTCGGTATACTGGCTGGTTTCATAGACTGCCTGGTTTAGCCGAATAAATGGTTTAAACCCCAATGATCTGAGTACAGTTGCCCAATTATGGATAAGACCTATCAGCCAAGCGCGATCGAACAACGTTGGTATCAAACCTGGGAAGAGCAGGGGTACTTCAAACCTTCAGGTGAAGGGGATAGCTATTGCATCATGATCCCGCCGCCGAATGTCACCGGCACATTACACATGGGGCATGCGTTTCAAGATACGGTGATGGACACTTTGGTGCGTTATCACCGGATGCAAGGCAGAAATACCCTTTGGCAGGTGGGTACAGACCACGCAGGGATTGCGACGCAGTTGGTCGTCGAGAGAAAGCTATTGGCGGAAGGCATTTCTCGTCATGATTTGGGACGCGAAACCTTTATTGATCGAGTTTGGGATTGGAAAAAAGAGTCAGGTGGCAACATCACTCAGCAACTCCGTCGCTTGGGTGCATCGGTCGATTGGACGCGTGAACGCTTTACGATGGACGATGGCTTATCCAATGCCGTCAAGGAAGTCTTTGTTCGCCTGCATGAAGAAGGGTTGATCTATCGCGGTAAGCGCTTGGTTAACTGGGACCCTAAACTGCACACAGCGATTTCTGATCTTGAGGTTGAAAGTGTCGATAAGAAAGGGCACTTATGGCATTTCCGGTACCCACTTGCGAATGGCGCTAAAACGGCAGAAGGCAAAGATTATTTGGTCGTAGCGACGACCCGTCCAGAAACGATGCTCGGTGATACCGCAGTTGCCGTTCATCCTGAAGATGAGCGTTACCAAAGTCTGATTGGTAAAACGGTGTTACTGCCTTTAGTGAATCGAGAAATTCCTGTGGTAGCAGACGACTACGTTGACCGTGAGTTTGGAACCGGCTGCGTTAAGATTACCCCAGCGCACGACTTTAATGACTATGAATTAGGTAAACGCCATGAATTGCCGCTTATTAATGTTTTCAACAAGAATGCGGAAATTTTAGAACTGGCAGAATCTTATAATATTCAAGGGCAGCCGATCGAAGGCATCAATCTTGAGTTGCCAGCGGCCTACCATAACCTTAATCGGTTTGATGCGCGTAAAGCCATTGTTGCTGAGTTTGAGTCCCTAGGATTGCTTGAAAAAATTGATGACCATGCATTAAAAGTCCCAATGTGTGAGCGTTCTGGTGAAGTGGTTGAGCCACTATTGACCGATCAATGGTACGTAAGCATTAAGAGTTTGGCGGAGCCCGCAATTAAAGCCGTGGAAGACGGTCAGATTCAGTTCGTACCTAAGCAATACGAAAATATGTATTTTTCATGGATGCGCGATATTCAAGACTGGTGTATTTCGCGTCAATTGTGGTGGGGGCATCGCATCCCGGCTTGGTACGATGCAGAAGGCAATGTCTATGTAGGGCGCAGTGAAGCGGAAGTGCGTGAGCGTCATCAATTAGATGCTAGCCAGTCATTGAAGCAGGACGAAGATGTACTGGATACCTGGTTCAGCTCTGCACTTTGGACGTTCTCAACTCTAGGTTGGCCGGATGAAACGCCTGAATTAAAAACTTTCCACCCCACGGATGTATTGGTAACGGGTTGGGACATTATTTTCTTCTGGGTTGCCCGGATGATTATGTTCACGCTTAAGTTTACTGGAGAAGTTCCCTTTAAAACCGTCTATATCCACGGGCTAGTGAAAGATTCTGAAGGCCAAAAAATGTCGAAATCCAAAGGGAATGTGTTAGACCCGCTCGACATTATTGATGGAATAGGGTTGGACGATCTCATTAAAAAACGAACGTCCGGGACCATGTTAGCTCAGCATGCAGAAAAAATTGCGAAGCAAACCCGCAAACACTTTCCAGAAGGCATTGATGCCTACGGTACTGATGCATTGCGATTTACCTTTATGGCGCTTGCCACGACTGGGCGTGACATTAACTACGATGTTAAGCGCTTAGAAGGTTATCGCAATTTCTGTAACAAGCTTTGGAATGCTGCTCGTTACGTGCAGATGAATACTGAAGGCCAAGATTGCGGCACCCAAGGCGGTGCGGTTGAGTTAAGCCTAGCGGATCAGTGGATCCAGTCGCGGTTACAGCACGCTATTGTAGACATTAATAAAGCCATGCAAGGGTATCGTTTTGATTGGGCAGCACAGCGACTGTACGAATTTACTTGGAATGAATTCTGTGATTGGTATCTGGAGTTATCTAAGCCCGTTCTTTGGGATGAAGAAGCAAGCGCAGAAGCGAAGCGTGGAACACGTCGTACTTTGATTCAAACCCTAGAAAGCATTGTACGCTTAGCGCATCCGATTATGCCGTATATTACGGAAGAAATTTGGCAATCCATTAAAGGGCTCGTAGGTAAATCGGGTGAAACGCTTATGTTGGAAACTTATCCACAAGCGGATGAACACTTGATGAACTCTCAAATAGAGCAAGATGCGGTGTGGTTGCAGCAGGTAATCGTAGGTGTACGGAATATTCGCGGTGAAATGAATATCTCTCCAGGAAAAGAAGTCCCTTTGATTTTACGAGCAGGCAATGCTGATGACCGTAGACGCTTCCAGGAAAACCAGGTAGCCCTTACGAAATTAGCAAAGCTTGAGTCGCTTGAGTTCTTGTCAGAAAGTGAAGAGCCGCCTATGTCAGCGACCAAAGTGGTTGGGAATATGGAAGTTCTGGTACCGATGGCCGGACTGATAGATAAAGACGCCGAAATTGCCCGCTTGCAAAAAGAACTGGAGAAAGCCCAGAAAGAATTGGCACGTGTTCAAGGAAAATTGAATAACGACAGTTTTGTGAGTAAAGCACCTGCGGCGGTTATTGATAAAGAAAAAGCCAAGCTGGCGGACTATCAAACCCAAGCGGATACACTCAATCTGCAAATTGAAAAAATGAATCGCCTGTAAAATGCAGTCGTTCCACTAGAAGCACCTGGCCGCATAGCGGCTTGGTGCTTAATTAAAATAATGAGTCATAATGAAGTAGATCAATGGGCTAATCTCCATGTGAAGCATTATGCCTATTTCATATAAATATCATTGTGTCTGGCAGATTATTTTGTTGCCCCCTTCTTGATAAGTTCCTTAATAGGGTGCCTTCCTTTCCTCAAATGTCTTCCTGTCGAAATTGAAAATAGTTTACCGTTGCGCTCGGTAAGTACTCTTAAATAAATGATCAGATGCAAGAGAATGCCACATCGGATAATTATCCGTTCGATGAAGTGACCGGTGGGGTATATAGCTCTTCCACGCTGCCGTCTGTGGTATGGATAAGAAATTATTAAATAATGTTGGCTCATGCATCAAAGATGTCTGTTAGACACTTTTTTAAGTTAAATTTCTCTGTCCCGTAGAAATGTTAATAACGCATGTTGAGCGTCTTTATCTTCAAAGGTTTGGATATGCCTCCCTTTTGCTTCTGCCCAATATTTGGGTGCTTTTGCGCGTTCAAATAAATCTCTGCCTTGTTGATAAGGGATCACTTGATCATTTTGGCTGTGAAACATTAATAAGGGGGTGGGGCTGATTTTGGCAATTAAGTCTTCAGGGTCGTAATCGCTGGGCATGATCGCCCAACCCACAGGCACTAAAATCCAGGTTATGACGCTTCGACTGAGCGTGGTCAGCGCCATGTTGGGCAGTCCTCGGAAACAGGCATCAATGGCTAGCCCTTGTACGCCGTAAGTTTTGCCATGAGCGGCAGTGAAATTAACGGCGAGAGCGGCTCCCATACTTTGCCCGAGCACAAAGAAGGGTGTATCAGGTGTGCGTATATTGATCCACCGCGCTGCTGATTCAATGTCTTTTAGAATGTCAGGCAGTTGAGGGCTGCCCTCAGAAGGGCCAAAGCCTCGATAACCCAATAAAAAAACGTTGTAACCTGCTTCTGGTAGCCAACGTACACTGTGTATATGAGTGCTGATGTTTTCTGCATTTCCATGCAGAAATAAGACACTGCCTTTGGTTTCTTTTGTTGAGGCGGGCAACCACCAGCTGTAAAGACGGGTTTTATGATCAAGACTTAGATGATCAACAGGCTCCCATTCAAGGTTGAGCCGATCAGGTGTTTGCAACAAAGATTTCATCGGGACAAAAGCCAATCGAGTAGCACCTGAGCAGCCGAATAGCAGCCCAGAGAGTATCAGTATGCCTATCCACCGGTTTAATGGAAGTGTACTGGTAGGCGTGGTTCTAAAAATACCATTGAAAACCCAGCGTACCTTCGGCATTTGCATTTTTATAGATTCCAGAAGTTTCATAACGCCAGTGTAAACCGAACTGTGTGGCGGGTGTTATGCTGTGAGTCCAAGAGAACCTAATCGCTTGTCTTCGAGCTTCTTCTTGAAAAACACCCATGTGTTGAATAAATCGTAAATGATAGCGTTGCTGCTGATATCGATATAAAAATCCGATTTCAGGTCCTGCTGAAACAATGGTTCCCCGAGTGTACAAAGGAGAGGCTCTTAAATCACCCGATATAAGAAAGAACGCTAATGAGTTTGGGTATAAAGAATAAGAGTATCCTACACCGGCGTTAAGGGATGCAAACATGGGAGAATGCTGATCTAAATATCGGTCTAGACCGGTTTGCACTCTCCAGGACAAAGGGGAAAATAAATCTCCTCTGGGAGAAAATGATTCAATGTTGAGCAAAGAAGCTTTTTGTATTTGAATCCCCTGACTGGAACGCCAAATAGTGCTAAAACGGCCCATTTCCAAAGAAGACCCTAAAGGATACCCTTCAGCAGGGTCCATTAAATCGTGATAAGCAAAACGAAAATCCGATGCTATAAAAGCAGATTGTTCATCCTGGGTTAGGGTTTGGTTTTGCCCTAAAGAAAATTGCCATTGATAGGAGGGGTGCCCTTGATCATCACTCATCGGTGGAGCAGGAATGTCTGGAAACACTTGTTGAGTATTAAGCTGGCTCCGCCAAGACAATAATTCCATAGCGCGTGTTCTGAGTAATGATTCTCCGTATTTTTGATGCCTGGCAAGTTCGCGATTATAAGCAATGGCTAAATCCAGTGTTTGAGCGCTTTTGCTAGGGGTTTGTTTCAATTCTTTTTCAAAGAGTTGATCTGTAAGGGCAATGGGCTCTTTGGATGCCGCCCAGCGTTCAGCTTGCCGTAGTTGAGAATCATCGATGTTGGCGAGCATGTGTTTTATCTTAGTCGTGTGGGAGGGGCGATACTTCGTATCGGCGATAAGATTTTTATTGGCAAAGGCTTTCACGGTATCTAGGGGTATTGCCTTAAATCGGAAGGATTTTGTCAAGTTGTATTGAACATCTGCAGCGTCCAATAAGGTTAATAATCGATATGAACAATTTTCGTTGAAGAAAAAATAATCAAATTGAATGTCTTTTAATTCCCATGTATGCCTTAGCATTTGATCAAGAGTTGTTTGTGGAATATTTAAAAGATATTCCCAGACATCTCGACTTTCGATACGCGAATACTCTTTGACTTTTTGATGGTAAGGAACAATGGAAAAGTAACCCGGATAGCCGCCGAACAACCCCCTCAAACTGTAAAGAAATTCATTGTCCTTTGGATTGGCATGCGCTGCGTAGGTAATACTGTAAGCAAGCAAAGGTGCTTTTACGTCGCTGTCGACTCGAAACAGTGTGTGTCCATACATTGATGAAGGGCTGTTTAATTGGGAGGCAGGAAACACCAGCGTTAGTTGGTTACCTGACACTTGGTTAATAAACTGTTCAAACGCAGGACAACTTGGTTTTTGAAAAGTTGGGAGCTTTGGGTAACGCTGACGTTGCTGGTTTAGCCAGTGATAACGTGCGGGAAATCGACAAGTTGTTGAGGTCGCATTAACTGCACTTGATGAAATTGATCCCGAAAAGGTCTTTAACGTTGCGATTAATTCCGCATCTGCTTTGGTTTTCCCCGATGGACTTAGAAAAAATGTTGGGTCATCGACTTCGCTTTTCAGTTGGTTGAAAGGGAGGTGAGGTCGATAATGAAGCAACGCGAGCCACTGCGGATCTTGACTGATGCCTTGAATCATTTCAGTTGAAAAGGGTGGTTCTGAAGCATGGGCCTGGACGATATTAAGAAAAGAAGTGCTTCCCAGGAGCCAAACCATGAAGCATTTCCAATGAGTTTGTGTTGGCATGATATCAGTCGGATGATGATTTAGATGAATGCTATGCAAGAAAAAGCCCGGCAATGACCGGGCCAATACAACCAGTAATACAATGATTATGAAGCTTAACGACTAACCAAGGTATTTTTGCAGCGTTTCATCTTGAGACATGACGTCGCTCAATGCTTGTCGAGTATCGTCGGATGTTGCATCCGCTGAAAATAACGCATTGAAGTTGGCTTTTAAGGTGGCTTTAAAATGTGCTTGATCGGCTGCTTCGACCCCAATCATTTGACTGAGTGCTTCTAAAGTTTCACCTTCGCCTTGTGCCGTTTCAATTGCTAGTTGACTCATATTGTCATCCAAAAAGGATTGGATACCAGCCAGTGGTCCGCGGGCACTGCGGCAGCCTAATGTACCAGAGGTCATACCGAAGGTTTGGTTGCCGCTAACAACTTGATTGGTAGTTGCAGCTAAAACATGCTGCCACCATGCATTTGGGCTTTTGAATACAACAGCAGTGCCCAAGCCGCAACCCGCAGGGCCATTACCTCTAGCCGCGACGGTTGTCGACATCATGCCTGACGTCATCACCGCAGCAGCCAACATGAAAGGGATTGTTTTGGATTTGGTCATCCTGTCTCTCCTTGAGTCCGGTGCTCCATTGGGGTCCCGACATAAACTATAGCTCTTTTGTATCAATACGCTGTGAATCGAGCTGAGCACATGTTTTTAGAAATGATAATTGGATGATGGGGAGATTATTTAGCAGTTTTGAGTGTATCGATGCAGCCAGAAATCAGTGTACTGGCCGCATGTATGGATAAAATGAACAGGATTGAAAATAAATATGACTTCAATTAGCCAGCTGGCTGATCATGCCTTGGTCGTTGTCGGATAGAGAGGCATTGAATGAAGCATCACTTTTAGAAGTATTCACATGCTTAGAGCGGGCTTTTAAAGGCTCTAGTTCTCCTGTCCCAATGTGGTACATAAATACATACACATCAAGAGGCCCATAGGTTTTTTCAAGGCGGTCAAATATTGGAAGATTGATTAAATCTTGTAATTGCTGATAAGTGTGGGTTTCGCAAGCAGACTCCCATGAATGTTGAGGATCAACATGTATATGTTGGCGAATCCAGGTTTCAGCAGGACTGTCTTGAGTGGTCGTTTCGGGTAATGTCATCGCCGCTTGTACGGCACCACAGCCATAATGTCCGCACAAAACAATAGTGCGTATCCCAAGTTGTGAAATGCCAAATTCCAGAGTCCCTTGCACTGCAGGGTCCGTGCTGATGTTGCCCATGTTGCGATGTACCAGCAGTTCACCGGGATCCATCGATAATATTTGAGATGGGTTTACTCGACTATCAACACAGCCAATCCAAAGCGCTTTAGGCGCTTGACCCTGCTCTAGGGCCAAACGCTCTGCTTTGGTTTGCTGCTGCATTTTCTCTTTCCATTGCCGATTTTTCTGTATCCAGAATTCAGGCGTTGGCTTTCGCATGCATCGACCTCCGAGCATTCAGTTTGAGTATAAAGAGTCCCAGTGCCGCGGACAGGGCGGTACCCATCAAAATTCCGAGTCGGTCTTGGACAAAACTGTTGGCGGTATGCTCGTACGCAAGGCCTGCAATGAAGAGGCTCATCGTGAAGCCGATACCGCATAAAAAGGACATACCCAGCAAATGGCTAAAGCATAATGATGAGGGTAGCTTTCCTAAACGAAGTAGGGTTGGCAAATAGAGGCCAATCAGAATACCGATGGGCTTCCCTAAAAAGAGACCCATTGCAATGCCTAGGGTTACGGTTCCCGTCCAATCCTCAACGGACAATCCGAGTAAGGAAACCCCTGCATTAGCGAGCGCGAAAATGGGTAAGATCAACAAATTGACCCAAGGTTTGATGCCATGCTCAGCGGTTTCAACGATATTATGGCCATCATCACGGGTGATATAAGGAATCATCATGGCAGTGACGACACCCGATAAGGTTGCATGGACGCCGCTTTTTAATACGGCGACCCACATAAAGGCCCCGAGAAGTATGTAAGGCGTCAAAGTTCTTACGTTATAGCGATTCAGTACAGCTTGTCCGATCCACGCCAACCCAGCAAACATTAAGGCAATGGCAGAAGGGGAAGCGGTATAAAAGATGGCAATCAAAACGACGGCTGCTAGATCGTCAATAACGGCGATGGCGAGTAACATAAGCCGAAGTTCTTTGGGTAGGTGCTCCCGGAAAACACTGACAGCCGCAACGGCAAAAGCAATATCCGTAGCGGTAGGAATAGCCCAGCCAGAAATAGCCTCTGAATGACCAAAATTAAACATAAAGAAAATTGCGGCAGGCACCATAATGCCACCAATGGCGCCTGATAAAGGGGTAACCAACTGCTTGGTATCGGCGAATAAACCAACCTTCAGTTCTTTCTTGATTTCTAAGCCAACTAAGAAAAAGAACAGAGTCATTAACCCCTCATTGACCCAAAGCAAGATGGGTTTATCTAATCCCACATTGCCGATTTGGATACTCATTCGAGTTTCGAGAATGGCTTCATACCAGTGATCAATTGGGGAATTGGAGGCGATCAGTGCAACTAAGGCGGCGCCTAGCATCAAGATACCAGTGAGCTGCTCTTGGCCAAGATTTTTGGGGTGTCCCATGATTACGTCTCTTAACGGCTGCAAAATAGTTGGCACTGATTAATACCAAGTCACTGGTCACAATAACATACGAACATTTATTCATGTATATAATTGCGCCATTTCAAAGTCAAGCAAATTCGGTCTTTATGCTTAATTCCTTTGTTTACCCAGAGAAGACAAGCACTCATAGGATTGATAGACTCCCTCCGGGCATGGCGGGTGAGTGAGTACCGGTTAGTCCTTCAAGAAATGAGACTCCAATTAGAGCATTGGTTTACCTAACGAGCCCCTGCTATGTTTGTTTGGGCTATAGGCTGTGAGCCAACCATTAAGAAGATGAGCATCCTGGTGATGGAGGTGTGATTTGGGTGGTGTTGGTCAGTGGACCTTTTTGAGCAACCATACTCATGTACTGTTGTGTCTGGCTCGTTCACCAGGCTTAACCATTAGAGTCATAGCCCAAAGTGTGGGGATTACAGAACGCTCAGTGCAAAAGATCATTGTCGATCTAGAAGCAACGGGTGTGCTCGTGCGAGAGCGGGTCGGTCGAAACAACCGCTACAAAGTCGATTTAACCAAACCTTTGCGACACCCGTTGGAATCACACTGCACTCTTTTGCAATTAATGGCAGCTCTTGGGGTTAATGAACAAGTGGGAACTTTAAACGGTGAAGACAATCAAGCAGACGGCAGTGATGAACCAGATCAAGACAAGATGTCTTCAATGGAATGATGCCGTTCGCCGTTGTTATCGTATTGCTTTTAAAGAGTCGACCTAAAGGGACGTCAGTTCAACTCAGACATGGCATCAATCAAGAATGCTCATGAACAGCTACCCATTTCATGGGTCACATACCTAACCTTAACAGACATGACTTACATTCTCAGTGAGACTTCTGCATGCAGCCAGTGATCGATTTGTACGAAAACACTATTTTGAAACACCCTATAAGGAGTTTTATCGTAGTGGCCTTGGCGGTTATCGCCTGTATGAGCTTTATTCCTCAATTTGAGTTAGATGCCTCTGCTGAATCTTTGACGCTTGAAAATGACCAGGACATGGTCAACTACCGCATGATTGGTGAGCGCTATGGATCAAGCGAGTTTCTCTTTGTCACTTACACACCTAAAGAACCCCTCTTTTCCAAGCCGTCACTCAAGCGACTGGCAAAATTGAGAGACGCATTAAAAGAAGCCGCTTTGGCGGATTCCGTTATGAGTATTCTGGATGTGCCTCTGCTTGAGAACCCTCCGGTACCCGTTACGGAAATGGTCGATAACATCAAAACGCTTGAGAGTGAAGATGTTGATATAGACCTGGCGAAAAAGGAGCTATCTACCAGTCCACTTTTTCATAACTTGATCGTCAATGTAGAGCAGAACACAACGGCGATACAGGTTACATTGCCTTATGACGATACACATAGAAGTCTTACCAAGGAACGAGAAGCGCTATGGGCAAAACGAGCGAGTGGGAACCTTACAAAAAACGAATCCAAACGGCTTGAAGCGCTTAACCAAGAAATTTCCGATCACAATTCTAAGTCATCCGAGAAGCTCCATAATGGGATCGTAGAAATACGTGACATTTTAAAACCTTTCCAAGCAGAAGCAGAAATTTACTTGGGCGGCACCCCTATGATTGCTGATGATATGATGAGTTATGTACGCAGTGATATGGTGAGCTTTGGGTCGGGTGTCTTTGTCTTTTTAATATTGATGCTAGCCTTTATTTTTCAACGCCTACGTTGGGTGATCATAGCACTTTCAATTTGTGCCATTGTGATTTTAAGCATGACGGGATTATTAGGCCTATTTGATTGGAAAGTGACGGTTATCTCATCCAATTTTGCTTGTTTAATACTCATCTTAACAATGTCTATCTGTATCCACTTAACCGTTCGATATAGAGAATTCCACGTCAGCGAACCTCATTGGACACAAACTCAATTGGTTCGTGAGACCGTCAATAAGATTTTTAAACCTTGTTTATACACGGTTTTAACAACAATGGTGGCGTTCGCATCTTTGGTATTCAGTGGCATTCGTCCTGTCATTGATTTTGGTTGGATGATGGCAACCGGCGTTCTCTTCGCGTTGTTTATGGCATTTATACTTTTCCCCTTATTTTTATTGATGACCCAGCGGGGAACCGAAAGTACCAGTGCCAGTGCTGAAAGCCCGATCACCCACTTTTTTGCTGTATTAACGACTCAACACGGAAACAAAGTGCTCGCTGCGAGTGTGTTGATTGCTGTTTTAAGTGGTGTGGGAATTAGCCGGTTGGAAGTTGAAAATAGCTTTGTCGATTACTTTAAAGATTCAACCGAGATTCGCCAAGGCATGCTGGTAATTGATAAACGGTTGGGTGGAACAACACCTCTTGAAGTACTGATCAATTTCCCTGAAGTGGATACCTCTTTTGCGGATGAAGAATCCGAGTTCTTAGATGACGACTTCGGCCTTGAAGAAGAAGCCGATGCGGAAGAGGAAGATCCCGGTAAATATTGGTTTACGCGCGAGAAAGTCGATCAAATTAAAGCCGTGCATGAATATTTCGAGTCGAAGTCTGAAGTCGGTAAAGTCATTTCATTGGCAACCATGATTCAAGTGGCAGAACGGATCAATGGTTCAGAGCTTGATTCTGTTCAGCTTGGTATTCTTTATTCTGCTATCCCTGACGAGTTTAAAGAGTTGGTGATTAAACCCTATGTGAATATTGAAGAGAATCAAGCACGCATTTCCATGAGATTGATTGATTCAGACCCCAATTTGAGGCGTAACCAATTTTTACACCAGGTGAATCAGGATCTTAATCAGTCGTTAGGGTTTGAACCTCATGAGTACATGGTGGCGGGCATGATGGTGTTGTATAACAACATGCTGCAAAGTTTGTTTGATTCTCAAATCAAAACGCTTGGCGCAGTGTTTGTTGGCATTATGCTGATGTTCATGGTTCTGTTCCGTTCCATTAAATTAGCGGTGCTGGCAATCATTCCGAATGTCTTGGCAGCAACCATGGTGCTGGGAATCATGGGACTGTTAGGACTCCCATTAGACATGATGACCATTACCATTGCCGCTATTACGATTGGTATCGCGGTGGATGATACCATCCACTATATCCATCGATTTAAAGAAGAATTTGCGAAAGATAAAGACTACAAAGCTTCGGTACTTAGATGCCATAACAGTATTGGTAAAGCAGTGTATTACACATCAGTGACCATTATTGTTGGGTTTTCAATTCTGGCGTTATCGAACTTTATTCCAACGATCTATTTTGGGTTGTTAACGGGGTTAGCTATGTTTGCCGCGTTGGTATTTGTACTAACGTTGCTGCCTAAACTGTTAATTCGCTTTAGAGCGTTGGATTAAGGCATTGAATAAGTAAAGGCACCCCTATGATGACTTTATTCAGTCGTTGTAGGGGTGCCTGTCGAGTTCACAGTTAAAATGTGAATCAATTGACGCTCCCAGGTTCTTGCACACATTCTCGGTGGTATTTCATCCGCCAAAGCTAACCACTTATCTTCCTTTTACCCACTGACGAGCAGAAATAAGCCGTTTGTCCATTGAGACTATTGGGCCAAGAGTCTTCCTAGCAAACTCTCTAAAACACAAACAAAGAGGGTTTAACCATGAAAAAGCACTGTGTGAATTGTGATTTCGTATTGCCAGAGACGCATAAAATAGATTGCCCTTATTGCGGATTAAGCCCTGACTTACTTGGCAAAAAAGCTAAATGGGCGAGTGTTTCTACCCCGTCTCATTGGGAAGTCGAACCTTTAACAACACATCGGCGCGAAGGCGTCACGACCTTCATACGTAACACCGACGGAGGAATAGGTGTTCCTAGTTGTAATCAACATAGCCATGAAATTGAAAGCCATAGGATGGATAGGGCTTCTGAGGTAAATACCTACACTGGTGTGATTGAGTATCAGGCCTCAGGTGTTTCATTCGAGTATTTTGTCGCTGGAATCCTAATGATGGCACTTTGTTTTGTTGCTATTGGTGCGTTTCTTTGATGATTGACCAAAGAAATGGAAGGTGAGTCTTTACAACAATTGGTAAATGAATTTACAAATTTTTTGTGTGTTACGTCTCGTAAGTCTTGGTTAAAAAACGTACAATAACGCTCTTCAAATGTTTTGAGATTTAATGAGTATGTGTGCGTTTCGGTTGGTCTTCACACTCCTTTTGCTATCAACTTTATCCGGTTGTATTGGTGGAAGTGCTGCAGGGGAAAGCGGTTCTACTGCTGGATCAAAGGACCAAGGTGAAACACCTAAAGAGCACTTGCTTTGCGCCGTGAATGGCCCAGTAAAAGGCGTTATGTTGGAAGGCGCTTGTTTGACGCCTAATTTACAAAAAGCTGAGATTGGTATTATTACCGCGAAACCTGGCACTCGAATAACCATTCGGTTTACCAAAGAGTTGGCACAAACGCTTAATTTGAATATCTCTGACTATCAGCTGCACCTTGAAACGCGTGCTTCAGGTCGAGTGAACCCTTTGTCTCATTTTACAAACCCACAAATATTAGAACCGACATCTGTTGTTGTTATGCAAGTGAAAGCCGGAATGAGCGGTGAGTTTCCGATTTACCTTAAAACGAGATTGCACAACACAAAAGATCAATTCAGGTTAAATCATCAGTATCCAGATTATCCTTGGTTAATACTGAAAGTTGATTAATCAGTAATTATTAATAAGTATTCATTAATCAATATTGCAGCCTATGTCTATATAACTCACATCTTCATGGGGTATCGATGAGTTGCAAAAAAATGCCCAATATCGAGTACTTTGACGGGTGAGCGTCTTGCAATAATAGAATGTAAAATGCGTTGGGCTTTATAGTGATTTTTTTTCACAATTAATAAGCACAGGTCGCTTCGACGCCACTCGTATTCGGCAATGGTGACATAAAGCCCCGCTGAGCGAATTAAATAATTGAGCAAATATGCTGGGTCTCGTTTGATTAATAAAACACAATACCGAGTGCGCATCATTTCAATGGCTCTGTGATCAACAGACTCGGTTGTGACTTCACAGGCTAATTTAAAATCGCGACCACTTCGGCATTGTAAGAGCAAAGCCCCTAATAATAAGGGTTCTTCTTTGTTGTTATAGTACATACGGCCATCCCACTCGCGGTAGACAATCGGAAAGGGTGCCTCCGTATCTGGGAAAGCCTCTCTTAAATGTTGATCAAAATCCTCTGCGTTTGCATGCGGTATATCCATGGAATGGTGCTGAGCGTATTCCAGCATGTGATGCCAGCTATCATCGTATTCTGATTCTTTTACGAAAAGCAATTGGCTTAACGACATGTTGCGTTTTTGTTGTTTATACCGAATTAAGTGATCAAAAAGTTCTGCCAAGCTGTGCCAAGGTTCGCCTGTTGCGTGTAGAGATTGAGCAGCGTTTTTGCATATATTGCTGAGACTCATCCACTTTGAGGCACAAAAATGATGAGGGTTAAGCTCTCCTAAATCATCAAGAAACATTTCCTCTGCGTAATGGGTGGCATACCAAGCGGGGAATGCCCGTTGAGCCCATTTATTGAGCAACGCCTCAATATCGAAAGCACTGGGTGCTGGGCCGTTTGGAGAGTTATTCATCATAGGCTCAATAAGGTTGCTCTAAAATGTAGAGTGCTAGTCGAAAACGGCTGGTAAGCCATTAGGCCGCTTATCAGCAAAGTTTAGCTTATGAGAACAGCTACTTAAGGAGGCCTTAATGAGATTCGGTGTGCCTTTATATGTCTAAGATGCAACAAGCACCCATTAAGTTTACCAGTGTACAATCGGCCATTGTTGCATTGAGGCGGGGACGAAAAGACCCACATTGGATTGAAGCTGCCCGTTTTCTTATTGAACGCGCAGCACCGGATACTCAGCTTCTATTGGACGCGCAACGGGCTTTAGAGCAAGAATCCCAGGCAATCCACCAAGGTCATAAACCCGGTGCTGGCCAGGCCATTGTGAAATGGCTTGCCATAGGTTGCTTTGCGGTTGCTGTAATAGAAGCCCTGCTATTGATATGGCTGAGTCAATCCATGTGTTAAGGCTTTAAATCCCCGTTAATCCATTTGTTGGAGAATCGTTAAATCAGGCAAGGGTGTGCTCAGTTGAACGTTATGCAAATGCTGAAAGCGTTCCTTTAACTCCACATAAGTCGCCTTAAAAGCTTTACGGTTCTCTGGTGTTAAGCTGAGGTTCACTTGTTGAAATAACGTCGTGCGTTCAACCAATGCATCCAAATCTAAGGCTTGGTTTATTAACCATTCGAAAGAGTGTTGAATCGATTGCTGTAAGGTAGCCAAACACTGTTCGCGAGACACGCGTAGGGGTAATCGATCTTTGCGCATATTGGAAAGTTGTTGAGCCATATCATCCACATTGGGCGACTGAGCCACTTGCACCTCTACTCCTGGAGGACTTTGACTGACGTATCGTCCCGTACTGTTCCAGGTAACAAGGTTTTTTTGGATACCTTCAAAAATATGGCTGACTTCCAAGGCAACGCCGACACTTTTTGAACTGGCTATATGCGACAACTCAAGCAGCGTTGCCAACACCCGGTCTTTATCTCTGAAATAACTGAGGTGTTTGATAAAGGTACCGTGCACTTGCCCTTCTAACTGAGCAAACCCATAGCACTCGAACCCAGCCTTGATAAGGCGTTTGTGCATGTCTTTGACCAAATGAGGTTCTCCCCAGTCTTGGGCGTCAAACGTCGTCGATTCGGGAGCTTTAATCAGAAGCATTTCTGGCAATACAGCCCGCGCTGCTTCTTCCACAGAGGTGTTGGTTTTGGATTCTGTAGGATTTGGGGCTTGGGCTTCCACGCTAGGGCTTTCATTCTCATGAGGAGGCACTTCAAGCTCGGGCGTATCCAAATCCGGTTTGTCTTGTAGGTTGCGTTGAATCAATGTCCCTTCCGGGGTTTTCACAACTTTGAAAGCCCCGCTTCTTAACCCTTGAGAATACTGCTCTAAAAATGTGACCAACGAAGCGTCAAACTCAATGACTTCTTCGTGGGTCACCTCAATGATGGCCTCTGGACGCTCATTCGGGGTAACGCAAAGTAAACCTGAAGGCGTGCCTTGGCGCGCCGCGAAGGGCACCAATGTATCCAGCGAGCTTTCTTGACCACTGCCTTCTTCTGTTAACAGTTTGCGGAAACTTAAGATTTCATCGGCCCCAAGCAGGCGGTAATGGTCAAACATCATACCCTTTAATTGCGAGTCAAATTCGCCGTCCTGTAATTTCAAGAGTTGAATCAGCGAATGAGGGACCTCCGGGCAAGCTGAGCGTAATGTCTCTAAGGTGGCTGGATCGGCTGGTGGGCGTACACGGCTTAAAGCGGCTGGGTGATTGACCTTAAGCCAGGCTTTTAATCCGTGAAGAATAGAAGCCAGCCGAGCTTCATCTGAGCTGGAGTGGGTTGTTTGTTCAGAAGCCTGTTTGTTCGGGAACGGCATTACATTATCTGACATGGGCAACCTCCAGTGAGAAAACCTCAGGTCTTAAGTGCATCTACGCACTTAGGTTGGCTGTCCTTGCGGTAACGGTACTCCCAACCCTTGAAGGGTAGAGGCTTAGCTTCCCTGAAAATCCTATGTTCGTCTAATACTTTGTGATTAGTTAGGTGAAAAATCCATTAGGTTTTGTATCAGAAAGTATCTTGATTGAGTGAGAAACTCGATAACGTCTTGATGCGATTGCGATCTGGCTCATGCAAGATTTTTGTAATCTAAGTGACTGTAACTTCGAAATTTTATGGTTACAAAGCCCCAAAGAAGATAAGGGGCTTTGCTTGGTTATACCTCTGTGGCTTTTCATGTCATTTAAGGAGGCTTAACAAAAACAACGAAACCTGTATAATTTCTCCATCAAAAAAAATCGATAAACCCTGGAGCGGTCAAGCGTGAGTCAAAGCCTCTACAACACTCCCTTGGAGTCCTTCTACGAGACCCTTAATCGGCGCATCATGTTTTTAGATGGTGCAATGGGTACCATGATTCAACGCCATTCATTAGAGGAAGACGATTTTCGTGGTGATCGCTTTCGGGAGCACCCGTCACCGCTCAAAGGTAATAATGATTTATTGTCGATCACACGGCCGGATGTGATCGAAAGCATTCACAGCGCTTATTTTGAAATCGGTTGTGACTTTGCAACAACCAATTCTTTCAACGCGAATGTCATTGCTCAAGCCGACTATGGGTTAGAGCCTATTGTGCGGGAATTAAACCGTGAAGCTGCGGCGTGCGCGCGTCGAGCAGCGGATGCGTGGACACAAAAAACACCGGATCAACCGCGTTATGTGGTGGGTGCGCTTGGACCAACAAATCGAACGGCTTCACTGTCGCCTGATGTCAATGATCCTGGCTTGCGTTTAGTCAGTTTTGATCAATTAAAAGAAGCCTATCAAGAAGCGGCTTTAGGGTTAGTGGAAGGCGGGGCGGATCTGTTAATGATTGAGACCGTTTTTGACACTTTAAACGCTAAAGCCGCGCTTTATGCTGTGAATGAGTTGAAAGAGCAGCACGGTTGGGCAATACCGGTGATGGTTTCCGGAACCATTACGGATGCCAGTGGCAGAACGCTGTCAGGTCAAACGCCATGGGCATTTGCCGTGTCCATGCTGCACGGTGATTTGCTCAGTATTGGATTGAACTGCGCTTTGGGTGCAAAGGACATGGCACCGCACCTCAAAGAACTCGCGCAACATGTGAATGTTAGAATTTCTGCCCACCCCAATGCCGGTTTACCCAATGAATTTGGTCAATACGATCAAACCCCAGAAGCTATGGCAGCAGAAGTGGAGCCCTTTTGCACGCATGATTATGTGAACATCTTGGGGGGCTGCTGTGGGACTACCCCTGATCATATTAAAGCCATTATTGACATGGCTAAGGCCTATCAACCACGTCCACTTCCTTCAAAGACACAACGTTCATTGGAGTCGTCGCATGAAGATCGCTAAGAATAAAAGTGCAGCGCAATTGCCAGACATGGTGCTTTGTGGACTTGAGCCTTTGGTCGTTAATGAAGTGACGGGCTTTGTGAATGTTGGTGAGCGAGCCAATGTCACAGGTTCCGCCAAGTTCGCTCGTTTGGTGCGTGAAGAACAGTATGAAGATGCCGTTGAAGTGGCTCGGCAGCAAGTGGAAAACGGTGCTCAAATTTTAGACATTAATATGGACGACGCCATGCTGGATGGTGAAGCGGCCATGGTGCGTTATTTGAATTTGCTGGCGGCAGAGCCGGATATTGCACGTGTCCCATTCATGATCGACTCGTCTAAATGGCCGATCATTGAAGCCGGTTTGAAGTCGGTGCAGGGCAAAGCCATCGTGAATTCCATCTCGCTGAAAGAAGGCGAGGCATTATTCATTGAGCATGCAAAAAAAGTAAAAGCCTATGGCGCGGCTGTCATCGTGATGGCTTTTGATGAAGATGGTCAAGCCGACACATACGAGCGCCGCATTGAAATTTGTGAACGAGCCTACCGCACCTTGGTCGATACCGTTGGCTTTCAACCTCAAGACATCGTATTCGATCCGAATATTTTCCCCATAGCGACAGGTATTGCTGAACACAATAACTACGCCGTTGATTTTTTTAATGCGACCGCTTGGATCAAAGAACACTTGCCGGGTGCCAAGATATGCGGCGGCGTCAGCAACGTTTCTTTCTCTTTTAGAGGGAACAATGCCGTTCGAGAAGCCATGCACTCCGTGTTTTTATATCATGCCATCCGCACAGGAATGGACATGGGGATTGTCAACGCCGGAATGATTACGGTTTATGATGATATCCCCAAAGATCTTCTGGAACACATAGAAGATGTCATGCTGAATCGCCGCGAAGATGCGACCGATCGATTGCTGCAATTTGCAGAAAGTGTACGGTCCAGTGGTCAGCAAAATCAGGCTGCACAAGACCGTTTGGCTTGGCGAGAAACCTCTCTACAAGAACGCATAACTCATGCGTTGGTAAAAGGCATCGCCGATTTCATCGAAGTGGATATTGAAGAAGCCAGACAACAAGCCACAAAACCCCTAGATGTGATTGAAGGCCCCCTAATGACGGGCATGAATGTTGTGGGTGATTTATTTGGTGCGGGCAAAATGTTTCTGCCTCAGGTCGTTAAAAGTGCCCGGGTGATGAAAAAAGCCGTTGCCTATTTGTTGCCTTATATTGAAGCGGAATCCGACGGGGAACAGAAGAAAGCCGGTAAAATCCTACTTGCGACCGTAAAAGGCGATGTGCATGACATCGGCAAAAACATCGTTGGGGTGGTGCTGGCCTGTAATAATTTCGAGGTCATTGATCTTGGTGTCATGGTGCCAGGTGAAAAGATCTTGGAAGAAGCCATCAAACAAGATGTGGACATCATAGGATTGTCTGGGTTAATCACCCCTTCATTAGATGAAATGGTCGATTTCGCCCAGATGCTTCAAGAAAAAAATCTGACTATTCCATTGCTGATTGGTGGGGCGACCACTTCAAAGGTTCATACCGCGGTGAAAATTGAACCCGAATACAACGCTCCTGTCATCCATGTGCTAGATGCTTCTCGTTCGGTGCCGGTGGCAACAAAGTTATTGTCCAAAGAACAAAAGCCCGCGTTTGTCGCCTCTGTTGAAGAAGAGTATCAGGGCGTACGAGAGCAAAACGATCGTAAACGAGGACAGAAGACTTTTGTGCCATTAGAAGAGGCACGCGCAAGAGCCGTGCAGCTGGATTGGTCATTACCGATACCCAAACCCAATGCGCTGGGTGTTCAGGTGTTAAAGGATTATCCATTAGAGGAAGTGATCAGTCGGATTGATTGGACGCCTTTTTTCCAAAGCTGGGAATTGCATGGAAAATTTCCTGCCATTTTGGATGATTCCGTCGTTGGCGAGGAAGCTCGTAAGCTTTACGAGGATGCTCAAGAGATGTTGGCCGATATTCAGAACCAAAAAAAGCTTCAGTGTCACGCGGTTTTTGGATTGTTTCCGGCCAGTTCTATTGATGGCGATCAAACGGAAATTTATGAATGGGCTTCCGGTGAAGATCGTCAACAAGTCAAAGCCGTTCTCCATCATATACGACAACAAACGTCTCGCCCGGCAAACCGACCTTTTAGAAGCCTGGCTGATTTTGTGGGGCCCAAAGGACAAGTTGATGATTACATGGGCGCCTTCGTTGTGACCTGTACAGGCGCCGAAGCCTTAGCCAAAGCCTATGAGCAAGAGCACGACGATTATAAATCCATTTTGGTGAAAGCGCTGGCGGATCGATTGGCGGAAGCCCTAGCTGAACGTTTGCATGAACGAGTCCGTCAAGAGTATTGGGGGTATGCACCCGCCGAGAGCTTATCAAATGATGCTCTGATACGTGAAGCTTACCAAGGTATTCGGCCTGCGCCAGGGTATCCTGCATGCCCTGAACATACCGAAAAGGCAACGCTTTTCGAATTGCTGGATGCCACTTCTGCCATTGGGGTTACTTTAACCGATTCCTTTGCGATGTCGCCGGCGGCTTCGGTGAGTGGTTGGTATTTTTGGCACCCTGATAGCCGGTATTTTGCTGTCGGAAAAATTGATCAAGATCAAGTGGAAAATTACGCAACCAGAAAGTCTTTTGAGCTTAAACAAGCAGAAAAATGGCTTCGCCCTATGTTAAACGATTAATTCCTATTCGCATCACGAGGTGGTTTGCTGATTGAATATGGAGTGAGAAGACAGAGTATTTTGGATTCTTGCTTAATTGAAATGTTGCAGAGTGCTTCGTGAACGTTCTTATTTTCCTTTGCGTTTTTTCTTTGTGATTCTTTTTTTGATGGTAAGTACACGGGTAAATATGTGAACCTGTTCACTTTATTGGCAATTAAAGGAACAGAGTTTCTAAAATAAAAATAAAATGGCAGGTTTGCTTATTTCTGAATTCTCCTGTCTTTTTTGAATAAGCATTTTATAAGCGCTTTATTTTCTGACCACATTTTTTATAAATAATTCGAATTTAAAAATCAGTTTACGTACAATGGTTATGTGTGAGTGCTGCGTGACTGGGAAGGTTGTATGGCTCGGGTGCAATATGAAGCCATTTTCGCATCAAATTTAATGGAACCCATGTTAGTCAGAACGATGGCTGCCAGTTGGGCCAATATTTTGATTGATCATGCAGCCACGGATGTTACGGCGGTAATACAAGATCGTTACGATGAGCAAACGGATCAAGTGCTCGGGCATCAACTGGCCCCTGATGCCAAGACCGCGTTAAAAAAGCAAACCCTCAGTGGCGAAGTGGTATTACTTTTGAAGTGGTCGTTTATGGGCCGCAAAGATTTTCGATTGGCGTTTAATCGAAATAAAGAGGGCAGTTGGCAATTAAAAATTGCCCCAACCTTTAAGCGTGAGATTGACATTGCCCGTGGGTGGTTAACCATCGCTCGCCAAAATACTCTGGCATCAAAGATTTCAAAAATGACCCAAGAAATGTCATCGTATACTTTACACACCGAATCTCAAGAAACGGGCTAGAGGGTACGAACGTTTCCATTTAACGAGCTCGTCAGAGAGTCATAAGCTTACTCCGCTTGCCTTCCACGCCGGGCTTATTTAGTCTTTGGTTTTTTTGGAATTGGACGAGTGTCGTGAGCCTGGATCACCCGGAGCAGTGCTCTGCTACCCATCAACAAACTCCCCCTCATGAGCGAAGAAAGGGTACGCCTTCACTGCGATTGAGAGCCATGAATCTCTTGGCAAGGCGTGAGCACAGTCAACATGAGTTGGTTCAAAAACTGGCCAAATTTACGCATTCGGAACATGAGCTGGTACCGGTCATTGACCAGCTAAACCAGGAAGGTTTGCAAAGCGATGAACGCTTTTGCGAAGACTTTATCGCTTACCGATCACGCAGCTATTACGGGCCGCAGAAAATTCGCCAAGAACTGCTTTACAGAGGCGTAGCCAATACGCTGATCGAGACTGCGTTGGGAGAGGCTGACGTTGATTGGGCCAAGCAAGCGTTTGAATGGTCGCAAAGGAAGTACTCTCAAAGAGCAATTGAGCAGCCAAAAGAACGGCAAAAGCTTTATGCAGCTTTGATCCGAAGAGGCTTCAATAGTGACCAAATTAGGCAAGTATTGTCACTTATGAGTGAGAAGGGCAGCTAAAGCCCCTCTTTGTCATGGGTAGATGCCACGAAAATCAAGAGGTTGTGAAATCACCTTTTAAACAGGCTTGGCTACTATAGGTAAGAGCGGTACCAAACTGCGTCAAATCGCCGATTTTTCCAGATCTCTGTAAAGAAACGCAAATAAGTGACCTTGTTCAAGCTTCGTAAAAATTGCCGTCGCCCTGTGCAGTAGATCAATTTTCACCCAGTTAAATCCTGTTTAAATAGCTTCCCCATGATGGATGGCACCTCTCATCTGGCTTGGAATTAGAAAGCAAAATTTCACGATTTTGTCATTTAATGCCACTAAAATGGAGGTCGTGGGGAACTGAAACGAGCGGGTTGCGTCTAGGTAGGTACCTTGATCTCTCAAGCAGATTTCAGAGGTGAGGTTAGGAAAAAGTGAACCATTACTTGTGTATTAAGAAGAGGTAAAAATGAAAACGTTAGTCAGTGTCTTAGCCTTGGCATCTGGCATATTTCTCATCGTAAGAGATGCCCAGTGGGCGATGGGTGCTCTTTTGGTCTTGGTTGCTGTGATTATCGAGTCTGGTATAGCAGATGACCTTTGGTCTAAAATCGACGATGAGCTGACCCGCGAATTATAAATCGCGAAAGCTATAAGAAGTACAAAGATACCACCGGTTGGGCATTTAGCGTGGGCATGGATTGAATATCAGCAGAATTGACGAATGTAAGCGGTCACTTCAAAAGTTCAGAAAAATGCCAAGCTTACTTTATAATGGGTGATGTAGCCTGTTTGGAAGGGCAGCTTCCTCAAGCCAAACCTGTTATTCAGAGCATTTTGTAGCAAAGTGTAAACTGGCCTTAAGCAATTCCGATTCTGGTCGATAGCAATCCAAACGACCTGGAATCGGATGGAATCATGTTACCTGTTAATTCTTTTAACCCGGACGCTTCTAAACCCTCGCTGTTAACAGGGTTAAAACCACCTGCACCAGACGTAAACGGATTATCTGATCGTAGAGCCGTACGACCTGGCTTTTACGAAGAAGTCGTTCCTCCTCATATGCGCACACCAGACTCTGTTAAGCCTTCTTCTGACGTAGCCGATGCTAAAACAGAAACGGGAACAGACCCCTATTCAAAAGAGGCATTAGAGGCAAAAGGCTATACCCAGGTCGATGCTATTTCTGCTGATCGAGCAGCAGGCAATATTCTTAACTTTGTCAGACAAGGTCTTGCCCAGGCAGCTAGCCGAGGAAAATCAGAAGAAGAGCTGCAAACCATGCTTGATCAGGCTCGCCAGGGGGTTGAGCAAGGCTATACCCAGGCACTCTCTGAATTAGAAGATCTGGGTCTGATGAACGAAGAATTGGCCGAGAAAATTCAAGCCAGCCGTGATTTGGTTGAAAAAGGGCTCAATGATCTTGAAGCCGAATTCTTTGGTAGGGCGCCAGCTCCCGTTGAAAATGAAGTGGAAGCGCCTAAGTCAGCACCCACAAGCCCTATTGGTCGTGCAACTCAGGCATACCAATCCGCACGCCTCGAAGAACAGAGCATGCAATTGAAATTGCAGACACGAGAAGGGGACGTCATCACCCTGTTATGGGGGAGCTCTTCTTCTGAATCCTATTCAATGCGTCAGGGCGATGGTTTTATGAGCTTATCGTCAAAATACGCTCAAAGTTCACAATTGCAGTACAGCATTGTGGGTGATTTGAATGAAGAGGAAAGAGCGGATCTCGACGCCTTATTAAATGCAAGCTTTGAGTTTGCAGGTAAGTTTTTCGCTGGTAATGAAGAAATCATGCAAGATGCAATGGCTTATGTCGAAGCCTTTTCAGGGTTTGATTCCATGAGTAGCTTAGATTTGCGTTTAAGTTACAGCAAAATAGAACGGACATCGGCGTATACTGATCTTAGTCAGCTAGGCCAGTTGGAAAGCCCAGAATCGGCGCCTAAGCTTCCTGATGCGGTTGAGGGTGAGCTGAAAACGTTGCAAGATTTGGCCGATAAAGCACTTGCCGATCAACAAGATGCTCGAAATCTCTTTCAGCAATTGCCTGAACTTTTGGGCGCCACTGCTGAGCAAGGGAATCAGTTTATGAAGCTGATGGACTCCTTCTTTGGCCACTCAGGATTTGACGCAGCGGCTTAACATATCAGAGTAAAAGTAGTTTGCAGCAATCATCCTCTAAAGCCCTTGGGATAATCTCCCAGGGGCTTTTTCGTTAAAGGCTTGATTCGGCTTACTTGTCCAGGGATCATAGGCACCCATCTAGGTTTTAGCTGATCAATACCAGAGTGATTTATGACCATCACCTTCTATACAACCCTTGGGTGCCACCTTTGCGAACTTGCTGAAGCCGAAATGGGGCGTGTTTATTCCTCTTTGCCTGCTATCAACAAAGTCGATATTGCGCATGATGAAACGCTTGTGGCAGCTTATGGTGAACGCATCCCTGTTCTTAAACGCAACGATTCAAAAAATGAATTAGCGTGGCCTTTTTCTGCTGAAGACATTTTGGATTGGCTGGCCCATACATAAATGGCAGATAAATCCCCTAAATGCTCTTGTAGCTGATGGCTATACCTACCTCCCTGTTTTAAAAACGATTTGAACTACACTCCTATTGAGCCGCAGTTTCGCTACGCGTTCCCGCACTGTGGAAGGAGTGTCTTGCAATGAAACCCGCCAATGCTGCACGATCAGCGCCTTTGTTGGATTCAAACCAAATCGAGCAAATCGTTAACGTGTTTGAACAGAAGTATTTCAATACTTTTGCGGTACAAACAAAACAAGTCCCCACTGATTTAGAGGGGGTTGCAAGTTGGCTCACGCGTCTGTCAAAACAGAGTCAAAAATACTGGAAAGGCAAGCACCAACAATTCGAACCTTCTGTTCAGTCTATGCAGCGTATGCTTGATCAGCACCCAGCTCTTCGGTATGAAGTCGAAAAAATGATTGTGGAGGGGCTTTATGTACATGAACACTATGCTCAAGAAGAGCCGTATTGCATCGAAACCCTAAATGATCTATTGATTGCGTTAAATTACATCATTACAAGAGCGCCCGAATTTCAACCTCAAATTAATCATTCTGCCTTTCCTATGTCAGGTTTGTTTGTATACATGATGTACACGCCCAGTGGTCGCAGAGTCTTTGTGAACGAACTTTTTAATGAACACTTAAGAAAAATATTAAATGCATGGTGCCGTTATCTAGATTCAAAAGATTCCCTGTCGGTGATTAATGCAGGCCCAACAGGCTGGTTAAATCCGATGTCTTGGAAGCAAAACAGTTTAGATCAGTTTGTAACAGAAAAAATGATTGCGACTGACCCTAAACATTGGACATTTACTTCATTTAATGACTTTTTTCATCGTCAAATTATTTCTATATGCCGACCTATTGATGGGATTGGAAATGATCGAGTCATTGTTTCTGCAAATGACGGCACTCTTTATCGGATCGCACGAAACGTTCAACGAGAAGATCAATTCTATTTAAAAAATCAAAATTACTCTTTGGTTAATATGCTGGATGATAGCCCCTATGTGGATCAATTTGTTGGGGGGGACGTGGTTCAGTCATTTCTAAGTGGCCATGATTATCATCGTTGGCGTTCACCTATTTCAGGGAAAGTGGTTGATCAAAGGGTGATACCAGGATTTATGTTCAGCGAACTGGCTTCCGAAGGGTTTGATGATTCTGCAGGCACAAAATCTCAAGCGTATGAGGCAAATGTCAATACCCGTGGTTTGGTTTTCATTCAAAGTGATGATCCAAGCATTGGATTAGTTTGCGTGATGCCCATCGGCATTACGGAAGTTTCATCCGTTGGTATTAACGTAAAAGATGGACAGCACGTTGAGAAAGGACAGGAACTGGGCTGGTTCAGTTATGGAGGCTCCAGTCTATGCCTGATTTTCCAATCGGGTGTGATTTCTCAGTTTACAGTACCCGAACCGTTAGAGGGTACAGACTATGAAAATGGGCCTTTTATAAGAGTGAATGCTCAAATTGCTATCGCTAAGGGTTCATGAATGCATAGAGCCGCTTTCAACGCTTAGATTTTGATATTGGGGATGCTAGAAGTCACTTCAATGCAAGTGGCAAGACAATAAAGTCATATAACTTTGCTTGATATTGGTGAGGGAACACAGATGCCTAAACAAAGTGCCGCCAAGGCAATGCCCCAAAAGTCGAAATTTACTAAAGAAGATTACCTTCGTATAGAGCAACGGTCAGCGAAATACAAAGCGGCTGATATTCAGTGTGTTCGAGCGATAGCGCAAGCCGCTATTAATTTAGAGCTTTTTACGATCCCTCTTTACATGACGTCTATGTATTCCATTTTTGGTATGCATGAGATCAATAGTAAAGGCAGTACATTATACACAGGTCGCAAATGGCCTGGCTCTGCACCCATGCCGAGTTTGTCAGGGCCAAAAACCCCCATTCCTTTGACGGTAAATGAAAAGGTCTTTAATCAAGTTTACAGCGTTTTCATAGATGAAATGCTGCATTTGCAGTTGGCTTCAAACATGGCTAGCCGTTTGAATATCAAACCGTGCTTTACCAGCCCCGCATTGGTGGATCAAGAGTACGGCTGGCGTTGTTATGATGAGCAAAGGCAGCTCCCTCACATTCTGGAATTTGAAGATTGGAAAGGGGAATCTTTAAACAAAAATACAACCGTTGCTTTAAGAGCATTAAACCAAGAGCAAATTGAACTTTTCCGTGCGATAGAAGAAACCGCTCACAGTGCAGAAGAAAACCTAAATAATCCAGAAATAACCGTGCCCGGTGGATCTGGAGAAAAACGAAAAAAATATTTTGAGTTAGCTCCATTTGATTGGTTTACTGAAGATATGAACGAAAAAGATCTTCCCTGGTTTGGATCGATCGGTCATATGTATTTGTGTTACTGGGATTACCTAGAAATACAGTATGACGATGGTTCACAATTGCTGGAGTATCTGCTTTCATCATCGTATCAGCGAGATCAGTTTAATAATGTTGCTGATGCAAAACAGTACCCAGGGATTGCTACAACATTAAATATGGAGATAGATGCATTAAAAATTGAACTGCAAAATAACATCAATGCAATTACAGATCAGGGAGAAGGTCACGACGTAGCGCACTTGATTCTTGAAAAATGGGGGCATAAACGGTGGGCGTTGCAGTATTTGAATCAAAACAAGAAAGCTAATAAGAACTTGAAAGACGTCCGCAAGCCGTTCCAGCCAGATGCAGAAGCTCTGATGAAACGTTACCCAGGCTATAACGATAAAGGGGAGCCTATTTATATCTCAGGCTTGGCATCCGCCCGTATAGATTCTGGCGATCAAGATCACTTTGAGATTTTTACCAAAGTCAGTGAACAAATTAAAGACAAACAATTTAAAACCTGGGATCAATGGCATCAGGAAAACCCCAATAATCCTTGGACTGCTGATATGTTAGGCAGCAGCGATGGTCGAGCAATTTTGCCGAGTCGGCAAATGGTTGCCAATGCGCTAAACCGTTTAAATACGCCTGAGAAGAAAAAAAATACCTACGACACCTTAAGCTTATCGGCTGTAGGGACTATAAAGGGCCTCACCACATCGCTTAATCGTTACTGGAATCAAACCAATGAAGAGTTTCCATCACCCGCCATGGGCGGTTCAGGAGACCGTATTTCCATTTGCTGGGCTGTTACTGGGCAAGCCCCTAATTTGGTGCAAGGGATAACCTCTCAGCAAGCCGATAAGCTCTATCATGCTTGCCAGGGTATGGATTACACCGCCACTACACCAGGTAAAAATACATGCGCGCAGGTGACGACTTATCACAGTTGCAAAGGCTCAAATGAATGTAAAGCCCAGGGAGGATGTGGGTTCGTTCAAAGTGCCAGTGGTGGTGGTAATTGCAGTCAATCGGGTGGCACGAGTACAGGTCTAAAAAGCGCACCTGCCGATAACCTTTGTGGGCAATTTGGTGGATGCGCAGTGCCGATTTCAGCTTCTCAACTCTACCCTGATTCTGGGCAAATGCAGCTGTATAGTTATGATTTGAGTACACCCAACCACACAGCGAAAAAAATCAAATGGCCTGAAATGCACGCTAGGGATATGTTGCCGCCGACGGTTGTGTATTCAGATTCGATGCCATACAAAGCTGGCGAACCAGTATACAAGGCTGCTTGGCAAGCCTTTTGCGCAGCAAAGGGCTTGATAAAGGTTGAAAAAAAGATCACTAAAGAAGAAATTGTGATTCCAGACGAACCCACTCCCAGTGATATACGTTTGGCACTGCCTCCTTCAACCTAAATCCTTTTGATGAGTTCAGCTTGCCTGCTTGTCTTAGATGAGTAGGCAAGCAAGGAATCTTATGGCGAACAATCAAACTGTCGATGCATTTCCCCATTTAGGCTTTGGTATCGGATTAAGAACCAAGCATTACGAATGGCTATTGTCTCATAGTGAGTGGGGTGTTGACTGGTTTGAAATCATCAGCGAAAACTTTATCGGTAATGAAGGTTATGGTCGCCATGTGCTCGATACCATTCGTACCGTTGTGCCGATCGTTATGCATGGTGTTTCATTAAACCTTGGCAGTACTGATGCTCTTAATCTTGAGTATTTAAAACGATTGAAACAATTAGCGGATGAACTTAATCCAAAATGGGTCTCAGATCACCTTTGTTGGACTGGGCATGCAGGCATTAATACACATGATTTATTACCCTTACCGCTCAATGAACAAAGCTTAGAGCATACCTGTAACCGTGTTGAGCAAGTTCAAGAATTACTTCAACGGACACTCGTCATTGAAAACCCATCCAGTTATTTGGAATTCAAGCAGTCGACGATTCCAGAATGGGCATTTTTATCTGAATTGGTAGATCGAACCGGGTGTCGTCTTTTAATTGATGTGAATAACATTCATGTATGCTCTGTCAATCATGGATATGATCCCTATGTTTACCTGAACCAACTCCCAGTAGAGGCCATTGTACAATGCCACCTTGCGGGTGCGACAGCTTCAGGGAACTTGCTTATCGACACACATAGCAAACCCATAGCCAGAGAAGTATGGGCTTTGTATCGCCATTTAGTTAATAAAACAGATGCGCTGTCAACGATGATTGAGTGGGATGCTGATATTCCTGAATTTCCTACTTTGGTCGCTGAATTGAATAAAGCGAGAGCCATAGCAGCAGGGGATGACATTCCTGAAGGCTTATCCCAAAAAGAAACAAGTGATCATCCCATTTCAAACCCTATCCCAATATGAATGTCCATGAAAGACAAACTACAAGCTTAGAGAATGTCCAGAGCTGGTTAACTCAAGTGATTACTTCACGAGGCGATCTAGCATCCAAATTAAAGCAGGCAGAAAGTGTTGCAGGCTCTACTGTGCATAAAATGATACAGGCTCAAAGTGTTGACGAGCAGCAAGAACGGCTAAGTGTCTATGTCACGGGTTATGTGTTGCGTCTGGTTGAATGCTTAAAAGAAGAATATCCATTATTAAATCGATTCTTAGGTGATGAACTTTTTGAAACCTTTGCAAAAGCCTACTTGATAGATTACCCCTCAAAGAGTTGGACGTTACATCATTTAGGAGAAGGATTTTCATGGTATCTAAAACAGACTCAGCCGATTATCGATGATACTACGGACATTGAATCATTATTACTAACATTGCCTGCACAAATTGCTGTTTATGAACGTGCAAAAGCCATGGCATTGCTGTTGCGGGGCACAGAACAGCAAAACCGCAGCCGTTGGGTTATTCCCGGTGTATTAAAACAACCACTGAATTATGAATCATGGATACAAACACCTCCCTGTATGACATTGCTTTCACTTGATTACCCAGTTTGGTCGTTGGAAGATGCAGGCTCAAATATGACATTCACCCAATCTATAAACATTTCGTTTGACAAACCTATCTACTTGCTTATTAGCCGAAAACAATATCGGCCTATTAATATTGAACTAGAGTGTTGGCAATATGAGTTGTTAAGTAAATGTCAAGATATGATCAAGGTTGGTGATTTACTTGCCAGTATTCCATGGTCTTCTCGAGATAAAACATTACGCTGGCTTAATGAAATTGATGTTCTAAACGTATGTGAAGTGTAATTTTATTTGTTTTGATAAATAAAATATGCTTTCGTTATTCAGGTTTGGATATTCAGTCAATGAGTAATAATCATATATTTTGACTAGATAGCCATGATTAACATTCAGAAAGATCTCAAGATCTGCATGCTGATAGAAGCCGAAGACGCCTGCATTAGAGTCAAAAAAGTAGCGTTGACCGTTTTGCGTGTCTAAGTAAACGGCAACACTAAGATTGCCTTTTTGTCTGTATAAAGCAATGGTGTGCAGGCCGTCTTGTTTCGGGAATGTAAAGCTGTCTTAGCCAAGATCGATTGGTATAACCTGACTTTGTGGCTGTTGGGCAACATAGCTCTTTATTAAAAAGCGCACTTTTTTATAGAATCAATAAGCTCCGGTTTAATTTATGAATCTGTGCGATTGTACCTATAAGTAAGAGTCAACCTCTTAAGTATTTTCAATCGCTCCTTGAATGGTTATAACCAGCTTTCTAGAACCACCCCGATTGCGATGTTCACATAGATAGATGCCTTGCCAGGTGCCTAAACGAAAGTACCCACTGGTGATGGGTAGGGAAATACTGCTTCCAAGTAATGCGGTCTTAATGTGGGCAGGTAGATCATCACTTCCTTCGTATATGTGTGTGTAATAAGGTTCGTCTTCAGGAACGGCCCGATTGAAAAAACGTTCAAAATCTTCACGAACACTTGGGTCTGCATTTTCATTGATTGTTAAAGATGCTGAAGTGTGCAGAATTAATAGGTGCGCAAGGCCAGTCGACACCTTTGATAACTCGGGTAATTGTGCTGTGACTTCATCTGTAATCAAATGAAATCCTCTTTTCTTCGGCGACAACGCTATTTCTTTTTGAATCCACATAAATCTAATCTTTAAAAGGTTAATGCTTGTTTAAAGTGTGTCTTGGAGCTTTGGGCTTGCTGATGCTCGTAGCAATAAATGGCAATCCGGAAATTCAGCTACAACCTAGAATTTAAAACGGTTGCTATTAAAAGGCATAGGGTTTTCAGTCTATTTTATACTGTTCTTGTTTCAAACATATGTTGGGAGATCGTTGAGATCTAATAGACATAATCTGATTTGGTGGCATGCTTCTTGGGGATATGGCGGACCATATTTTTAGCATGTCTGTCCTTATTGTCAGCGCAGCTTAGCCTATTTGGTGCATTAACTGACATTTTAGTGGTTGGGTGTTGCATCGTTCTTGAGTTTACAAAAATGCTGGTCATACCTGCAATGAATGGTTGTTCATTTAGCGGCATTGTGGAATAACAATTCACAATAGAGCTGATAATGCTGAACCAATATGGCCACCCATTTTAAATGGGGCGTAAAAGGACCTCTCCCTAGGGTTTTATAAGTTAGATTTAATAAATAATCATATTTGATCATTAGAATAAATAAGTCTTAATTAGCCAAAGCTTGCAAGTTTTCGTGAAATCCAGAAGGATAGCCGCTCTGGCCATTGAAGGTCAGAGTTACAATCAAAAGGAGACAATAAATGCCTACAAAAAAAATTGCTGTTCAAGCCTTATCACTGCTTACTTTAGGTGTCATGGTAGCTTCCAATGTGTACGCAGATCGTTACCTTTCAGCGGATGAGGTACGTGAGCGTATCGGGGATGAAGTGACAATTGATGTCGTATCAGCCGCAGGTTCTGGTTGTAAATCAGGCACTGTTTCTTCAGTGATTGCACCTGATGGTAAATCATTTATTCTTGGCTTTGACGAGTATTTAGCAGAAGCAGGTCCAGATGTTCCTCTGAGTGAAGGTCGTAAGTTCTGTAACCTTGCAATCATGCTAAATGTACCGAATGGAATTTCGTATACCATCGCAGATGTAAACTATCGTGGCTATGCATTCCTTGAGTATGGTGTTGAAGCTATGCAGAAAAGTACCTACTTCTTTGCTGGTAACATTCAACAAGTAGCGATGCGTTCAATCTTCAAAGGTCCCTTTGATGATGATTACACTGTGGGTGATAGCGTAGGATTTAATAGTGTACTTTGGTCTGAGTGCAGTGGTGAACAGCCCGTCTCTATTAAAACAGAAGTTCGCGTAAACAATATTCGTAATCGTAATGCAAGCGGTATTATTACGACCGATACCATTGATGGTAAGCTAACGCATCAATATGGTTTGCAGTTCCGCGAGTGTTAATACCTAAAAAAGAAGCGGCAACAGCCGCTTCTTTTTTGTGCTAAATGTTATGCGTTTCAATATCTAGTTATTGTTCTTAATCTGGTTTAGTGTAAATAAACAAAGAAGGTGCAGTTTCCTGACGGATCAATGTCAGTATCTTGGTGAGATCGTTCTTCGTGAGTTTTTCTACTGCCAGAGCCAGTTGTTCTTTTTCATCAAAAGGTTGATTTGCCAGCAACATAGACCAAAACGCTTGCCCACGTTCAGCGAGAGATTTATCTTTTTCACGTAAATCGTTGGCCAATCCTTCTTGATTGCTTTGGAAGGTTGTTGCAGGTATTTGAGCAAGCTCGCTCTGGAAGTCATTAATGAATCGACCTATACGAGCCGATAGCTCTGCTGCTGTTGCTTTTGGAGATTGAACGAGGAAGTAAAGGCCCGGGTGACGCAATAAATTTCTGTGTCTGGCTGAGACGATATACCCGAGCTGTTCCTGTGTTCTCAGTTGCTCGAAAAACACGGGCGCAATGATGCGACCAAGCAGTGCCCAAGCAGCGCGTTGATGCATTAACTCTGATTGATTTGTAATCCACTCAAAGGGAGTCTGCTTGTAAACCAACACGACAGCATCTTGGTGATCAGAATGATAAGCAATCTCTTGCTTGGGTTTTAACGCCCTGACAGCGGGGCGGGCAACGGATTCTGGAATGAGAGCAAGCTTTTGCTTAATAAGATTTGCTTGCTCTGAGGCTTCTTTTTGAGTGAGTGCACCGTGCGTGAGAAGAGTTGCCTTTAAACCGCTCAACCATTTTGTGCGATAGTCTTGTAGCGCTTCCAGGGTTGTTTTATTGAGAATGGGGATTAATTCGCTTTCATCGAAACTTCCTGGCACTAACACTTGATCCAATTTGTCAAAGGCTTGTACGTAGGGGCGGCGTTTTGAAGCGTCTTCAAGGTACTCTAGCACGCGCTGTTTAATATCAATAAAGCGTTGTTGTGATAACGGGGCTGAAGTCAATGCCGTGAGCATTTCGTCCAGTAATAGATCCTGCTTTGCACGATACCCCGTAATGCTGAGTTGAATGCCTAAATCGTAGCCACTAATACTGCCATATATGCCTGCATCGGCTGCTTTACTTAACGCTTGATTAATAGACTCTTCAACTAAACGGCTGAGCAGATAGTGATTCGTGAGCGCTTGAGGCGTTAATGCGGCATCTTGGCTCACTAAATCCAAAAACAGATTCGCTCTAGGCGTTTTAAAGGTGCCATCCGTCGCGTGCCAGTGTTGTAACGTAGCATCAGGCTGTTTTTGAGGAATCACTGCTTCCGAAGGGGTATTGTCAGTCAGTAGTTGGTGGTTAGCCGTTATATAGGGATTAGCACTTGGCAGTGTAATGCTGTCATAAAGCGAGCCGCTGTTCCAAAGCTGGGCATCTCCGGGCTGAGATGAATAGGTGACTTGGTATCGCTTCTCAAGTTTGTCTCCCGCCGCATTTGGGCTGACCCAAAGTCGTAGAGCATTTTGAGGTTGTAAGTAATCCATTAGTGTTTTGATGTGTTGTGCATCAAAGTCTTTGTATCGATAGGGTAGGGAAATCAAGGTATTTGTGTTTTGATAACGCTGCATGCGAGCCGCTAAGGTGCTGACTAAATCCAATGGGTTGGGAGGGTTTTGATAATTAAACGCCAAATTTGCTTGGCCGCTTAACTCTTCATAGCGCCATTGCTCAATGCCTTTTGTTTGCACTTCACGTAGGTATGCAAAGATCTGCTGACTAATATCCTCTTGATGCGACTCTCCTAGCTCGGTTAATTGAACATCAATACTAAAAACCGAACCACTGGACATATCAAAACTTTGTTGAGCACTGAGCCCCAATGCCCAGCCGCGTTCTTTCAATGCAAATTGAAGACTCCCTGGACCCGATTGATTAATCAAGTGAGTAACATAGGCAATGGACTTTTTATCATTTTCGCCATACCCCTGTGGTAATGGGAAAATCAAATTTAGCCCTTTGCGTTGATCCAGTGGAGTGATGCTCATGTCCATGGGTAAGCTGTTTGGAGCAAATAGAGTGGCAGACACAGGCGGTAATGGTTGGAATGCCGGAGAGTTGGTTGTTTGAAAAGCCTCGGTCACCATAGATTGCAACTTTTCAATGCTTTCTTTACCCATGACCACCAGTTTCATTCTTTTAGGGTGATAATAGGTTTGATAAAAGTCGATCACTTGTTCACGAAGTAACTCTGGTTGGTCTGCATGGAGCGTTTTACGGTTGCCGGTTGAAAACTTGGTGATGGGGTGCTCTGGGTTTAACACTTGTTTTAAGGTTGCATAAATTCGGCGGCCATCTTCTTTGTAAGAGGCTTGAAATTCGGAGTCGACCGCGTTGACCTCTCGATTGACCAGATCAGCATTAAACAGAGGAGAGGAGAAAAAAGCAGCAAACCGATTAAGTGCCTCTGCCAAATGCTTTGGATGAATATCAAAATAATAATTGGTGTTTTCCATACTGGTGTAAGCGTTGTGGGTTCCACCGTGTTGGCTAATGAAATCTTTGTATTCACCCGGGTCTGGATAGGGTTCGGTTCCTAAAAAAAGCATGTGTTCCAGAAAATGTGCAAGCCCTGGCCAGTCATCTGGGTCTTGAAAATACCCGACACCAACATCCATCGCCGCGGCTGCTTTGTCAGCATCGGAATCACTGACGAGCAATACTTCCAGCCCATTTTCTAGAGTAAGCGTTTTGTATTCATGGGTATCTTTGGGGCTTTGCTCGAAGCCTTCCTCTGCAATGTGTTCCACTTTCTGAGGAAGGGCTGCTGGAGAAGGTGTCTGAGTGCGCCAAACAACGGTTCCAATTGCGAGCACTACAATGACAAAGAAAATCTGATACTTGGGGCTCATAGGATTTACATTCACCTTTACATCTCTCAGCAGGAGGTTGGTGTAACGCCATCACACTCCTGCTAGAAAATTGATCCGAACCTACGTGCACGTAAATGGGTTTTGATGGAGCAGCGCTTACGAAGAGCCTTTCCCGTTTACTGGCTGAAGTGTTCAGAATCTCTCGAATGGCTTAGTGGCCTTGCTTTGGAGTAAGCACAGTCTGCGCCATTTGCTTAAGATCGTCTTGGTTGCAGCTATCAGGAGCAGCAGCGATCAATTCTAAGGTGTCGCGATAGCCCTGGAGTTCCGTGAGCAACAGTTGGTTTTCGTGCTCAAAAGCGCTTTCAATGGCGTCATAGGCTGCTTGAACAGCTGCTTTGGGGTCTTGATCCTGTTGGGTGTAGGCATTTATAGCCTTAATGCAGGCTTGAGCAATGCGATGGTAACGTTGAGCTTTATCTAACGACATGGGACTACCTAGTGGACGCTTTTTACGCTTAATTCAGCGGGTTTGCTGTGTTCAGAGTGTGAGGGGTACGGCTGGTTGATGCAATGGTCAGCGTGTCTGCTGTACCCAGTAGAGAGCAATCTAATCAGCAGTGTACTCGAATTGCAAGTCGTAACAGGTTAGCGGGTCGGGCCAATACTCTATGTTTGCTGTGGTGGGTGAAACTGGATTATGTGTTTGAAGGGCTTACTTGAGTTTGGTTGCGTCCGTGGTGCTTTGCTTGATAGAGGGCTTGGTCTGCGGCGATGTATAGATCTTCAAAGTCACTGTCACCAGAAAGAGGGGCAAGCCCAATGCTTAAGGTGAATTCTATGGGCTTACCTGAACGTGACGTAAGGTGTAAATGCTCAATAGAACCTCTGATACGCTCTGCCACGTTCTTGGCTTGTTGGACGTCGGTTTCGGGTAAGCAAATGATGAATTCATCCCCACCCAAACGAGCGATTAAGTCAATGGCTCGAACTTGTTCCCGTAAGTTGTTGGCTAAGGCGATGATGGCTTCGTCGCCCACGTCGTGGCCATAGGTGTCATTGATGCGCTTAAAGTGATCAATATCAAGAACCATTAGGCTTAAGGGCGTACCTGTGCGTCTAACCCGTTGAATCTCTCGTTGCACCATTTGACTGAATTGCCGTCGGTTCATCAGTTGTGTGAGTGGGTCGGTTGCGGCCAGTTGCTCCAGTTTTTCTTGGTGCTCCTTTTCTCGAAGAGCCGCCCGGATTCGTGCCGCGAGCACGGTGTAACTGTAGGGCTTAATAACATAGTCATAAGCACCCAAGTCCAACCCTTGTGCAACATGCTCGTCTAGGGAGTTCGCTGTGACCAAAATGACGGGGATATGGGCGGTTTCGTCCGATGCTTTGATGGTTTGTAAGACCTCTAATCCAGATTGATCGGGCATCATGACGTCTAACAACACCAAATCGGGGGACTCTTTCTCAATGACGCTTAAAGCCTCAGCACCTGAAAAAGCTTCGAGAACTCGATAGCCTTCGTCCTCCAAGTTGTACACCAAGAGCTTGACGTTGTCCGGTACGTCATCAACGACCAATACTGTCGCCGGCTCACTCAAAGCAACGTCCTCCAAAAGTGCGTCAAGCAATCTAGGGTTGGTGTAGGTTGAGACATCAAGACAATTTGCACGCTCTGGCGCCTAAACCTCTACTAACACTATAGAAGATAAGCCCATTTTGGGCGTTCCTAAGGCCATGAAAGCAACAAGATGACTAAAAAATCAGGGAGTTACGTCATTTCCGGGGAGCTGATCATCACCTAAGTTTGGTGGCTTAGGTGACGAGGAGTGGGGGCTCTGAGATCAACTCATTAAATGGCTTGCTGAATGTTGGAGTTCAACACGGAGCCACCGGTCCCCCTTTCTTTGGATGATATTGGCTTGTCTAAAGAGAGCACGACAATGCGAGGCTCGATGTCTTTTACACAATATTGCCACTTCACATCGAACTCCCAAAGCTGGCAAGCGTATACGCGATCATCATCTTCACTTTGATAGGCAGGCCTTGGATCTTGTTGCAGAATTTCAATCAGTTGCTGCATCCTGAGAGTCCAGTGTTTCGGCTCTGCTCGTTTTAGCTGGTCTGTGGCTTGATTGCTCAGCACGACCCTTAATGTCTCAGGCGCATGGTTGGCAATTGAGCAGCTAGCTGTTGTAACAGCGTCGACATAAGGGAGATATGGCTTAATATCCAGTACAGGAGTCTGATCTAAGAAGTCCCCGCCTTGAATGATGAGCCAGGGCCTCCCCTTACGTATTTCAATACGGTTCAATTTGACAACAGAAAGCCCCAAACGATTGGCTCTAAATGGAGAACGGGTCGCCAATACCCCTACTCGTTGATTACCACCCAGGCGAGGAGGTCTTACAGTGCTGGCTTTATTGCCCTCAGATTTTGGGTTGATGCCATGAAAGACAAATTGTAGCCAGAGGTGAGTGGTTGATTCTAAGCCTCTAATAGCTTCTTGTGTATCGTAGGGCGGTAGCAACTCCAACTCAGCAGTAACCGAGGGCGCCAGCATGGGTTGTCTAGGTATGGCAAATCGCTCTTTATAGCATGCGTGTACACAACCTATGGGTTTTAATACAAAACCTTCTTCGGTGAGGGAGGGGATTTCATGTGTCATAATGGTATTTCACTCAATGAAATGTAAACCGGCCAGTGCCAATGCCAACCATACGTCGATGGGCTATTGCCGAGTAAAAAGCCGGTATTTGTTCCGTCCAATGAAAAGCTAAGTTAGCTGCGGAAAGTTACGAATTCAAGGCAGATCAATGATTGGTCGCGAAAACACGTAGAACGCTATACAGTAATACGCTTTAAAGGCAATGACAACAGGAAGCAGTCTATGTCATCCCCTCATCGCGACCAAATTCTTTCAGGCCCTATAAGCAGTACAATAAAAACTTTAACCATTCCAATGATCTGGGGACTTGCCAGCCTTTTTTCATTCCAGTTAGTCGATGTCTATTTTATTTCTTTATTGGGTACACAAGCCTTAGCCGCCTTATCTTTCACATTACCTTTGACCATGCTGGTCTTAAGTATGGGCATTGGATTAAGTATCGCGGTCACTGCATTGGTATCCAAAGAAATAGGGGCTAGAGGTTACGCTCAAGCTGGGGTATTGGTGTTTCAATGTCTACTGGTCGTGATATTGATAGCGATGTTTCTGGCGGCATGCGCCTGGTTTGGCAGAGATTATGTATTTGTTTTATTGGGTGCGAGCAAAGCCTTACGTCCTTTGATTGATGGCTATCTCGCTTGGTGGCTAGGAGGCGTGACCTTCCTGCTGCTGTTAATCAGCTCTAACAGCTGTATCAGAGCTTCTGGTAATACGCGTTTAGCCAGTCGTGTAATGACGATCGCAGCCATGATGAATGCGATATTCGACCCTATTTTTATCTTTGGATTAGGGCCTATTCCTGCCTACGGTATGAAGGGAGCCGCTATGGCAACAGACCTCTCTTGGTTTATTGGTTCTCTGGCAATATTGGTCCTTTTGAGTAAAGAAAAACTCTTGATTATCAGTAAGATCGACTGGCTTCAACAAAAAGTTGTGTGTCTGCAGATGCTTGCGCTCGGCATACCTGCGATTTTAACAAACGCATTAGGTCCTATGTTTAATGCCTTTTTGGTGTCGCTGGCGGCACGTCATGGAGAAGCCACAGTGGCTGCAATTGGAGTCGGAACACGGTTTGAGCCATTTGCCTTGATGTTGGCGATGGCATTGACGGCCAGCTTGCCTCCTTTTGTTGGTCAAAATTGGGGCGCTGGCCAATTGAGCCGCGTTCAATCTGCATGGATGATAGCCGTTAGATTCATCTTTTGTTGGCAGCTACTGGTGTGGGTGCTGCTGATGTTGCTCGGCGGATGGGTAGCCATGCTGTTTTCAAAAGACCCTGCGGTGCTTGCTGTGCTGAAAGATTATTTCTTCTGGGTGCCTTTGGGTTACCTTGGGGTTGGCGTTGCGGTGGTGACTTCATCAATGCTCAATGCTCTTCATAAAACGTCTTGGTCATTAGCTATTCATTTGATAAGACTTTTTGCGATCACTTTGCCTATCACCTGGATCGGCAGTGAACTGGCTGGGACGATTGGGTTCCTCATTGGGATAGGGGTAGGGAACTGTTTAGGTTTGTTGCTGGTCTTGGCTGGCTCAAAATGGCTTCAACAGAAGGGTGATTTAAATCAAATTTTAAAACCGTTGGGGCAAGCGTAATTGAGAGGGCTCAGGAAGGGCCCCAAATGGGTAAAGACCTGTTAAGTCTAAGTCATAAGAACCAGTTGCTAAATAAGCCAAGAACCAGGCTAGGATTAGAGTGAGAGAAGGTTGATTGGCAATTGACATGAATGCATTGTTGGAAAGGGCCCGCCCACTCATTTTGATTGTTGACGATGAAATCATCAACACTCGCTTGTTGGCTCGGTTCCTGGAAGATGATTATGATTTAGACGTTGTCCATACCGGTGAAGACGCATTGCGTCGCGCCAGCTTATTAAAACCAAACTTAATTTTATTAGACATTGGACTGCCTGATGTCAGTGGTTTTGAGATTTGCCGCTCTATAAAGCAGCAACGTGAATTTGATAATACACCCATCATTTTTGTGTCGGTTGAATCGGAAAGTGAAGATGAATTGTATGGTTTTCAGGTGGGTGCTGCGGATTATCTCTGTAAGCCCGTTTCTGAGGTGCTGGTCAAAGTACGCGTAGCAGCTCATTTAAACATCCAAGAAAAAAATCTGTTATTAGAGCGAAGCAATAAAGAATTACTAGAAGCCAATGTTGAGCTTCTACACCAGCAGGAAATTCTACATGCTGTTGCCGATTTAGCGACTGAACTTACTTTTTATCAATTAACGGATGGGTCTTTAAGTTATATCAGTCCTAGCTGTGAACAATTGTTAGGATACCCAGCCGTTTCTTTAATGCAGCAGCCTTTGCAAATACGTAATACCGTTGAATACTCTGACTTGAGTTTATGGGATGATTTATTTGCTCTTAAACACGTAGAGCGATTAAAGACATTGCTCCCAGAACACCGCATTCGGACCCATGAACTCTATATGTACCATCAGAATGGTCAAAAAATGCGTGTTAAAGCGACGGCTTGCCCTGTGTTTAATGGTAAAGGAACATTGTTAGGATTTCGGGCTGCCATTGTTGATGTGACAGCAGCACACAAAATGACGTTGGAATTAAGAGAAGCAAAAATAAAAGCGGAAGAAGGGAGTCGGGCAAAGGCTCAGTTTTTGTCAACGATGAGTCACGAATTAAGAACGCCGCTGAATGGTGTCTTAGGCATTCTTGATATTCTTGGTTTAGAACCGCGCTTTGCTGAGCATGTGAAACTCATTCAGACAGCCAAGCAATCGGCACTGACGCTTTTGGAGCTAATAGAATCAATTTTAACTTTTACTCAGGAAGATCCTGATCAAGCCAGTCACTATAAACGTTTTTCATTGAACGATTTATTAGTACAGGTGACCATGAAGTTTCAACCAATGGCCCGTGAAAAAGGCATTACATTGCAATTTGAACCTGTATTTCTTAACGGATCGAAATCGATTTATTTAGAAGGGCTTCCCAACCAAATTGAAATGGTTATATCCAATTTATTATCCAATGCTGTGAAATTCACCCCTGATCGTGGGCGAGTTACCCTATCGGTTCAACGGATAGAAAATGGACAGTGGTGCTTGCAGGTTGAAGATACCGGTCCAGGGATGTCAAAAGATCAACAGCAACGTATTTTTGAACCTTTTGTGCAGTTGAGTGAGGGGCATGCACGCGAGTACGACGGTGCAGGCTTAGGCTTGGCACTTTGCCGCAGAGTGGTTGAGCGACTGGGAGGAGACATCAGCGTTACATCGGAAGTCAATAAAGGCAGTTGTTTTAAAGTCCTGTTGCCGATGAAAACAATGGATTCACCCTGTATTCATTGTTTGGATTGGGAAGCGGAGGGATTCAGTGGTCCACTCGAGTATAGCTTGCAAAAACAATTGGAGTGTTTAGGTTTTAAAGTGCATTGCCTTGCTTCTGGAAAATCTTTAGAAGCCTTTGATCAATTTCCAATGGATGATTTTTACCTGGTGTTTGTTCGTAAGTTAACAGACGAAACGCTCAATCAATTAAAGGAATATCAAAGCTGCAAGCAATTAGCAAGGTTATGGGTGGCAGCAGAACAAGTCACAGAACAGCAACAACTGGCACTAAAAAAAGAATGGATCGGTGTGTTGCTTCTTCCTGTTGAAATTCGGTTGCTTGAGCAGTCGTTAAATGTTTCGACGTTTCATTCGGTGTTAGCTGCGTCTTAAACTCAAAACAGACCAACGGTCACGCGCATCTCGAGTCATTAATAATAATTGTTCATATTGCTCTGAGTTGATGGCAACAAGCCCAGCAAGCAAACTTATAAAGCCACTCGCTCCAATGGGATAACCGGTAGCAAGACATCCGCCTAGTAAATTTACCTTTGTTGGAGAGAGGTCCAATTGTTGGCAAATATCCAAGACATCCATTGCACACACATCGCAAATCTCTAAATAGGGGAGAGGTGTGTAGGTGTTGCGAGCTTGTTTCATTTCTCGTTTAACGAAGGTAAGGGCATCCATACGATTTCTAAAAAAACGTAGGTACTCAATGGTTGCCAAGGGCATCAAACCTTGTTGCATGGCATGATGATCGGTTGTGACGGCTAAAAGTGCAGCCCCGTCGGCTAATCTTGCCGTATTGAGAGGGGTGATGCCACTGTTGGCTTCAAAGGGTTCAGAGGCGATGAGGTTTTCTTGCATGATGGGATTTAAGGCAGCATCGTCTTGTTCAGTGACCCAGCCCCCTTCCGTTACAACCGGCACTAGTTGGTCAAACCAAAGATCTTGCTCAAGAGCCTGAATAGCACGTTTCTGGGCTGCCATCACCAGTTCATCTAATGTTTGTCTGGAAATATGCTGATCTAAACGCGTCTTTTCGATAGCTGCCAATAATTCACTGCCCTGTCGGTGCCCAAGCCATCGAGACAACAATAATGACTTCTCTTGATGCACTCGAGACTCAGAGGTCTGCTCCTCGTGCGAAGGGTGTAAAAAGGCCTGATTCAGGTGTTGGCTTATTGACTCAGAAGCACCGACTAATAACATTTGAGAGCACTGAGACAACAACAGTCCTACAGCATACTCAAGAGCCCTCATACAGGATAAACCGTCCGCTTGAACTTGAGTGAAGCCTAAGCGTTCAGGAAAACCTGATTGTATGAAAGCTTCTTCTATTGAAAGCTCCAAGTGAGTGTCAGAGAGAGCCCTACCTAACAAAAGTCCATCAATGTCCGCGTCATTTAAAGTCAACCGTTCATGTATTTGTTGCATTAAGGGCAGCATCAACCCTTCGATGGTTAATTCAGACAGACATCCCCCAGGAAAGCAGAGAGGGGTTCTGAGTCCTTCAACGATGACAGCTCGCATAAGCACCTCTGGATTGATGAATAATCCAATAACGCAGTCAGTGGGTCATTACTTAAGTGTATTCGAGATTTTAGAAATTTTTGGTTGTATTTGAAGGCGCTGGAGTAGAGGGTGATGACTCATCCAATGCTGCCGAGTCTTCGTAATTAAGGATGTTAGCTTGGAGACTGGAGCAACCAGGGCTATGATGAACGCTTGCAAGCCTTTGGAATTGAAAGCGAAGCGAATGACTGAAAAAACACATGAGGCGGATGGTACCCGACAAGATCCTTGGGGTGTGCTGCTTGATCGTGTGGCTCAAAAACGCGACAAACAAGCTTTTGAACAGCTATTCGACCACTTTGCGCCTCTAGTGAAGGGGTTCTTGCTTTCACTTCCTGCGACCGTTTTTACGGCCAGTATGGCCGAAGAACTCACTCAAGAGGTCATGCTTAACGTTTGGCGTAAGGCCCACCTCTATGATGCCAGTAAGGCGTCGGCTGCTACTTGGGTTTTTACGATTGCTCGTAACCTTCGAGTGGATAACATTCGCAAAAATAGCAAGCATCAAAATGACGTATCGGCCGAAGACGTTTGGATTGAAGAGGTTGATCCTTCGGCGGAACCTGTGACATCGTTGCAACGATTGACGACAGAAAGAGCCATTCGTGAATCCTTATCGGTTTTACCTATTGAGCAGAAGCAGGTCCTTAGTAAAGTTTTTATGGAAGATAAGAGCCATCAAGCGGTTGCAGATGAACTGGGGCTGCCTCTGGGTACGGTTAAATCCAGGGTTCGATTAGCTTTACAAAAACTACGTATCAACTTATCGCACTTAGAATTATGAAAGGCTGGCATCCAACACAAGAACTCCTAGTGGAGTACGCAGCGGGCACCTTACCAAAGGCTCAGGGTATCTGTATCGCTGTGCACATGCACTATTGCACGGATTGCCAGGTAACACTGGAAAAACTAAAGGTGGTTGGTGCTCAGATCTGGGAAGAGGGGCCGCCGGTTAAAGTGACGGATAATTGTAAAAGTGCCGTGATGTCTGTTTTAGATTCAATTGAGCAAGAATCTAAAGAGAATCTTGTAACGGCCGTTCCTTCGGAAGCTTCTGAAACAATACCCAAGCCTTTATGGAAGTGGATTCCGTCAGGGTTTGATGCACTCAATTGGCATTTGTATTTGCCTATCCTTAGCGTGGCTCATTTAACGGAAAATGAAGGCTATCAGCTGGCTCTTCACAAAATCAAAGCAGGGGGCAAAGTCGTTTCACACACGCATCGGGGTGATGAAATCACAGTCGTGCTAAAAGGTTGTTTTTCTGATCAGTATGGTCATTATAAAGAAGGTGATTTTGTTCATCGAGATGGCTCTCACTCACATGCCCCTATGGCCAGCCAGGACGGCGATTGTATTTGTTTAACGGTGCTTAAAGAGCCTGTTAAGCTTACCAGTTGGTGGGGGCGGGTATTAAACCCGCTTTTAAATTGACGTTTGAATTTTTCTGCATCCTAATATCACCGCGCAAAACTACCCCTGAGCGTTTCTACTTTATTTAATTCAAGTTCAGATAATAGTTAGAAGAATGAAAGTAGACCCTTCTTAAGTAAGAGTACATCGAAAATAAATATTGATAAAATAAAGCCTTGTATCGAATAAAGCTGCTGTTTAGGTATGTAGGGTTTGACCATTTACTGCACATTTTTTTGGTATGTTGGCTCTGGTTATGTCAATTAAATCGACCATGTAGCCTATTGGAATTGTCTTTAGGCTAATCCTGAAGTCTGTCAGTTATGCTGTTCGGAACAACAGGTTAGGCATGTTGAATGCCTTAACGTGACGTTTTGAATGGTCGTATACGGCTTCAATTTTTGTTAAATGATCGATTTAGATGTGAGCTTAAATGGTACCTAATTTGAGAGGTTATAACATGTTATTGCGTGCAGCCATTAGTGGTTTTTTTGTCGTGTCAGCTTGTGCTCAAGCAGATATGGTCAATGTTTATTGTTCAAGCTTGAATTCGCCTAATGAATACTATTGGGCAAAGGATGATACAGGTGGTCAATTGGAAATTTATGGAGAATGGCAAAAGGATACAGAAGCAAACATCATTAACTTTAAAGGAGATAGTCTGCAACTTGGTGAATATTTGTTGGTTAACAAAAATCAATTTGAAAAAATTAAAACGCATTGCAATGAAGATGCTGGTTATGTTCCACAGCCAGGCGATACCTCAGTGAGCGGTTGGTATATGTTTGTAACCCAAGACAGTAATGGCCAATTGGAATTGCAGCCAGGAACCTTAAAGCGATCAAGCTATAGACCAGGAAGGGATGTTGTGCCGACAACAGCTACTAAGGTTTTTAGAGAGCCGGATGCAAGCATTGTTAGCCATATTACAACGAGAATGAAGAACCCTAGTGGTGTACGTCCGTTCGAAGAGCTTGTTCGTGAGTTGGGTGCTCGTGGATGGTGAATGACTAATAAATTTAAAAAAAGAAGTATATTGTAAGCTCAAAAGCTAATGTGCAGGTGCTTAAAACATCCATAGAAGATATTTTAATGCGGTTGCAGGGATGAACCGCAGGTGTGAATGGGGGCTTTTATGTTGAACAAAATCGGTGGATTTGTGGGTATGTGAAAGCTTAAGTTGATTGGAGCTTGACTCCGAAAATTAAGAACATAACGAACGAGCAAATATTCACCTAGCCACCGAAGCGCGCAAATTTATAATCATTCGGTCTATTCTTGTAATGCGTTTTTCCATCTCAAAGGTTAGAGTAGCTAACCAAGTTGCTAGCGCTAGTGATGAGCATTAATGTTGGGCTTATAGCCAGAGTAAGCCTGAAATGTTTCAAATGATGATGGAAATAAAATGAAAAAAGTATTCTATTTGTCAATTGCTTGTATGCCATCCTTTGCAATGCTCCCACTGAATACTGCTTTAGCGAGTGGTGCTGGATACGTCTGTGATGCTCACCAAGATGTCGGTCAGTTCTTTGATGTTTCTTCAAATAACGTAATGATTTCTGGGGGATGCATCACCACCCATAACGGTAAGAAGTTGTTTTACATTAAAAACTCGGACAACTTTAGTATTGTGTTTCATAATGATGAGTTGTTAAGAAATCAAGTTCGAAATAAGGTCGCTCTTCTTAGAAAGAACGGGAGGCATTCTGATTCCGATGCAGTCATAGACAGAATGACGAATGTTTATATGACGGAGGATTTCAGTATTGAGTATCGGTCAGTTATCGGCTCAAATAATGAAATAAAATACCCAGGGAAATATTTAAGTCATAATCAAAACTATTGGTTGGAAACTGAGTGTAAAGAAGGTGACTCGTCTATTAAGAGGTATAAGGTTCAACCTGTATTTTTAGACGCTAATGACCATCAGAATGAAAGCTATGGCCTTAACCTAAGATCTTTTGATGTCTTGGTAGACTGTAGGTCGTAATCGTTATTTGCTGCGAAGTCAAATCGTTGGCTTCGCACTTTAAAACGATACACAGACAGCTTAACGCGTTGCAAACTAAGGTGTTTCACTCATGTATGAAGCTAAATACAATTATTCGTTTGAAACAACGAGACTCGAAATTAAGACCTATGATTTTTCAAAAAATACGTCTAAAGAAGTAAATGAGTTAACCCTTATATTGCCAAACATATTGACGAATTCTGTGACACGTTTTTTACCTGATCACTGGCATAATCTGGCGTCTCAAAAGGATGTTGACGATTGGCTAGATGATCGACTCAATGAAGGCTTGCTTCTTACAATTCATCGGAAAACAGATGAGGAGATCATTGGCCTACTCATTCTAGGAGAGTTTTCTGAAAACCATGCTCAAGAAAGCTTAGTTTTACATTTAGGCTTTTTATTTTCAGAGTCCGTTTGGGGGCAAGGGTATGCTAGCGAGCTTATTCAAGGGTTGATCCAGCTTTGTAAGCAATTAGAAAACGTTAAGGCTGTGATTGGAGGTGTCAATCGAGGGAATTTGGCTTCTATCGCTCTATTAAAGAAAAATGGTTTTGTTCAGCAACAAGACAGTACTGAAATAGACGATACGATATTTTTTAGAATTATTGTTTAGCATATGTTGATAAGGTCGTGGGAATGCATTTTACATTAACGATTATGGGGTTGTCAGTATACATCCTGGTTTGGGAAAAGCTTCCAGAATGGGGGAGTTGGTTTAACTGGTTGATTGAGCGTCTTCCAAAGCCGCTGGGATATTTATACGAAGCTTGGCATTGTCCATTTTGTTTTGGGTTTTGGATCGCGCTTGTATTGCATGCAGTAACAGGCATTATGACCATTCCTGAATTATCTACAATGCCTCAATACCTGGGGTGGATGGGTGCCCCAATAGGATGGTTTTTGGATGCATTGGCGACAGCAACCCTGATTATGTTTGGCAAACTCTGTTTAAGTGCTTTAGCTGTACCTGCCATCAAGGGGCATCAATTAACAGAAGAGTTCAAAAAATCCTTTAATAACCCTTGAGGAATCACATCAATCTTTAACCTAAAGATGAGTTTAGGTTTGATTAAATGTTGCTTATGGTGTTGAACATTCCATGCACCCACAGACAGATTTTGATGGCGTGGCAAGGGATTGATTGGTCCAAGCTCCACTCCAGCCTCCATGATCTGAACAGGTTGAATCGCAGATAGCTTTTGCATCTTTATTGCTTTGTATAGAGCTGTTTGCGATGTAATCGCAACCGCAGAGATAATTTTCTCTAGCCGTATCTTTAATGACACTTTTCATCTTATCTATCCAGTCTCGTGCATTAGTGTCCAAACTGAACAGCACTGGATTAGCCAAAGAGACTATGTTCCGCATATCTTTGTACTTGGGGAATTCATCAGACAATGCATCAAAAACATTCACTCTCGTAGGCATTAAATATTGTGGGTACGGATGTGTGTCATCTGCTCCAATGCTGGCAACAACGGTATTGGTTGAAGTGATAAGATTCGCGAGTTCAATGGCTAGCGCACGTGTTCCTCGAAGGACCGTAGTTGTGTTCACAGCGGCAATATCTGAAAAGAATAAATCAATATTTTGCTCACTATTCGACAATGGGAATAGCCTAAAATGCGTAGACTCACGCGTCGCTTGGGACATATGAGACATCGCTTCAGTATAACCAACGGTTACCCGACCATATCCGCGACTAAACCACTCAGCACGCCCGTAATCAGATGAGAAGTCTTCGGTTCCATTTTGATAACTTGCCATAGCCAACATTTTTCTTTGAATGGCAATCGTTTTTGGATCAAGATCCTTTTCACTTTGGGGGAATATGACAGGCCATTGTCCGGTTATATCGGACTGAATGCTAAGATACAGGGTAGCATTGGTGGTACCCCCAGCCATATCAATCATTAAGCCACGTCTGTCGGGTGGCACTTTGCTGGTGTAAGTGCATTGTCCTAGGGCAGTATTTAAATCTTCAATGCGATCAGCCTGATCAATTTCAGTATCTTTTTTGTAGTAGAACATCATATTGGCGCAACCTAATAAAGGAATTCCAAGATAACCTTCCTTGGTTTTAACGCCTTTTCGAGCGTAGGGTAAAATATCATCCAGATTGTTAATCTCTTCAGGTTTGATGATCTCTAAGGTGCCTAATTGTCTGAAGTAGTTAAGGTATAAAGCATCAAACACAAATACATCTGCCTGGGAGGGTGGGGTTAAGTCGTAGCCGCCATCCCAAGTGTCTTCCGTTAAAAACTGCAAATGAATGTTGGGGTGTAGAGCGTTCCAAGCATCTGCTATCGCTGTCTCAAATTGTTCGATTCTAGGAACATAGGGATAAAGACCAACGACTAGGTTCTTTGGATGGGAAGGTTTAGACGTAACATTGAGATGAGTGAAGCTAGTCAGAAAAATCAGTATTAAGAGTTGTTGCAGCCTATGGTAACAACGGGGTCTATTTTTCATCGTATCGACACCCTATTTTATTTAATCAAAGGGTTTTGCTATTGTCAGCACTATAACAAAGTCATATTGACTATCTGGGACAGTTTTTAAATCAAGGGAATAGCTGTTTCAAGCCAATCAGAAAATAAGCCCATTGAAACCTGAACTAAAACATTAGGGTTTAGTCAGTTAAATGTTGCCCTTTATGTGTATTTATAATGATAATGACATTCGAATGTTAAATGAAACGCCTATATTTTTGCGAGAAGTTTTATGTTGAAAGCCGCGCTGTATGTTTTTATTGCTTTAGAATCATCCAATATACCTGAGATTGATGCAGATGCATTTGTTGCGCAGGAACTAGTCAAGCTCGACCCTTGTAAATTAATTGTGCACGGTCGTTCGATCTGTCGCCCTAATGCAGCTTATCCTTTCCTTGTAATGATTGAATCTTTTCCTGATATGCGGAAAGAATCTCAATTAACGCCCTATCGACTTGCAGATCTTGTAACGGGGCGAGACTGGTTTAGGCCTGGGTTTACAGTTGTTACGTCGGTTGGTTAATGTGGAATGTTTGGCGTAAAAAAGGGACTAACTGGCTCCCTTTTTTATAATACAGACATGATTTGCCTATAGACAGCCCTCTTTTAATGAGATGCTATACGAAACTCTATTAATAAATGATGCTATAAAAAATCTTTTGAAAAGGACTGTTTGGAGTGATGTCAGGTTTTTTGTGGTGATTGAATAATTAGAAAAAGCATTACATGTACATAAATATTATAACATTGGGAAGAAGCTAAAGATGCCAATTTCTGCTAATACCGTTTGTTCGGCAGCCGTTGCGGCAAGTGCAGCACCAATTGAGATTACAAGTGGCCGATTAGGCTCTCGGAAAGTTCAAATCGCAACCGATGCAGTGAAAGAAGCATCGATGTTACAGCGCCCGCGCTGGGCCGATAACCCTCCCGGTACGATTCTGCTTGGGGAAAAAGAGCAGCTGTCCCCAGCCATTACACGTGCACTTAAAACCAATTTTAAAAACACGTTCAGAAAGGGAAGAGGGCTGCTTTGTGTCATGTTAGATTGGCCTTTTATTAAACAATTCACTCGTGATAAAGAAACGGTTAAAAAGCTAAAATTTGCAGCCTGTACGGGTATGGGAACAGTCAATACACCTGTCATCTCTAAATCAGAGGCTCAAGCCCATGGGATCAACATTAGGAGTCATACGGAACTGCCTTCTAGGTTGGGGTTGTATGTAAGGAATCCATACAATGATCGCGAGTACCTCCCATTAGGAAGCAGTGAGAAAATTATATGTAACGATAGAGTAAATGCCTTTAAGCAGTTGCTTATCAGTATGGGTGCAACAGAATATTCCATAGAGGTGTCTGAAGGAAGCTCAAGTGGGTATTCAGGTAATGGTGAAGTCAATATTCCAGTTGAAGGTGTAAATTTAGGGGTCGAAAATCAATCGTCACAACAGCATTCATCAATGGTGGTGTCTTCCTATAAATCAGACGTTTCCAATGCAGATCAAGTCGTATCTGATGATCTTTTATCGAGATTGGAGAATGACTCGGATCTAAAAACGATTTATCTAGCGGCTAAGAATAAAGGTGTTCGCGAAATCACGGATTGTTTTGAATTACGTTCAACCTCAAAAACCCTGATGTCAGCAGCTGCAAAATATAAATCCTTCGGAGTTGAATTGGGGGGGGATAGCCTCTCAACTGATAATAAAACGATTAAAGTAAAAGCAAAATTTGCAATCAAACCCTCTTCTGTTGCAGTAACGCCTCCGTTATCGGACAGTGCGCTTAATCGTGTGTATGCAGCCTTTTCCAATACGCTGAGAGGTTAAGGCGTTATCACAGCATACTAAGGTAACGAGGGGTGGAGTCTACGTTCTTTGCTTCAGTGCTCTTAGCAAAAATCGATTGGGGCTGATCAGTTGTGCTACGGGTAAGCTAACAGGAAGCGGGTCTCCCATTAGCATGGCAGCGATAATCTCACCAGACAATAAAGCGGAGCTTAGCCCGCGTGAACCATGCCCAATGCTGACAGCAAGGTTGGGGTAGTAGCTGGCTGGTTGAGTGTAAGGGTGTTTAGCGTTTTTTTGTAGCAAGGGGTACTGCTCGCTAAACGTACTTGGACTGAGTACTGGCCCAACCATCGGTGCGTAATCGGGAGTGGCCGCACGTATGCTGACCCTCCCTGTACATGCTTCAACATCAGGAAGAGAAGAACCTGGAATTAATGCCGCGAGCTGATTCAGATTTCCTTGATGTTCGGATGCTTTTATTTCTAGATGATCGTCTTCTTGGTATTTCAACCGATAACTGGCACCTGTGCAAAAACGCCCCTGACGTTTGGGTGCTATATATCCTTGCCCACATAATACTTGGTGAATGTCGGGTGCTGCGCTGGCTGCTTCCCACTGTGTGATTTGCCCAGGAATGGGTTTTAATGGCAAATGTTCTAGTTGTGTGAGTGTTGATGCCTTATGCGCTGATGCAACAACAACCGCATCAGCAGACCAGTATGCCTGCTCGTTGTTGAGGGTTCCCTTTATGAGCCACCCCCCATTTTTTTGTTTAAGCTCTGAAACAGTGGCTTGAGTGACCAGCGTAATGTTCGGATGCTGAATGGCTGCCTGACACAAAGCAGGTGGGTGCACCCAGCCGCTTTGAGGAAAATAAAGACAACCTAATGCATCATTTTTTATTCCGGTGAGAGATGCAACGGCAATGGAATCAAGCGTATTCATATTCGACTCAGGGAACCCTAACTGACTGACTAAACGCTGCTGCCGTTCCCAATCATCACTTGTCATGGCGAGTTGCAGAACGCCACAGCGATCAAAATCTTTTTGAGTTAACCACTCTTGACAGCGTTGTAAACTCAGAATCAGGCCTGACCAATAGAATGCGTTGTATTCAGGTGTATTTAACCCCAGTTTGACATAAAAAATACCCTGAGGATTTCCAGATGCTCCCGTTGCGATGGACATCTGACTTTCTAGTAGGGTGACCTTTACGCCCTTTTCAGCCAAAGATCGGGCAGTGCTGCACCCTGCAATCCCAGCACCGACAACAATGGCGGTTTTGGGAGGCCTAACCTTTCGAGTGACAGGAGGGGAGAGCCAGGGTTTTGGTTGTGCTTGATTTTTAGGGCCTTCTGTTTGACGATAGGTGCCTGCCAACATGTCTCTTTTTTTTCCAAACCCCGGATGCTTTTCTACTTCGAAGCCAGCCCCTTTTAACCCACGTTTGACGAGTCCGGCTGCTGTAAAGGTTGCAAAGGTTGTATCAGGTCCGCTGAGTCGACTCATCGCCGAAAAAAGAGAAGCTGACCACATGTCAGGGTTTTTGGAAGGCGCGAAACCATCTAAATACCAAGCATCTATCTGACCCTGAATCAGTGGCAAAGCGGTCGCAACATCTTCAATGATCAATGTTAATTTGATACGACCCGATGCAAATGAAAATCGGTGAAATCCAAAACCACACTCTGGGTAATGCGCTAATAACTCGGTGGATTCATCTGAAAGCTCAGGCCAAAGTGCAAGTGCTTGCCGGAGTTGGTCTGGGGTGAGTGGGTATTTCTCAATGGAAAGGTATTCCAGTTGAGCGTTTTCCTCAGCGGTTAGCAAAAAACGCTGCCAGGTGCAGAGGAAGTTTAAACCCGTTCCAAACCCAGTTTCTAAGATGCGAAAAGGGCAAGCCCCCACTTTTCTTTGTTTTTCCGAGTTGATCTTGGTCCAGCGGCTGGGCAATTGATTGTGGGTCAAAAAAACATAGCGGCTTTCTTCTAACCCAGAGGCCTTTGAAAAATACACGTCCCCAAAGCTGTCTGAGACAGGGCGGCCTTGATCATCCCAATTCAGTTGGGCGGGTTGAGGGCGGTTGGGCATTTTACGTCCTAATTCACAACGGTGGGGGATAGACTCGAAGGGCCGATAGGGTACCTTAGGGCTATGTGCTTGAACAGATCTTGAGGAAAGAAAGCGTTCAGGCTGATAGCCGAATATGGGACGCTAACCGTCTCTGTCGGGGCGCTAAGTGTAAGTACTTTGTAATCTCGCAGCTCATAAGTCAGTGGAAATGTTTCGGAACGCGTTCAAGTTTTGCTCTTTGTAATTGAGCCACTAGATAAATTCTTTATATACAGGATGTAACACTGGCGAGGCGGGCCCAACTTTGGTTAAACTGCGCAGCCTTGGAGTAATGGTCGGTCGAGAAGAATATCCATGCGAATTTATTTTCTTCAGTATGAAGTGTCTCCTCACGTCGCAAATGAGCTGTTCGCAGAGGTTGGTGGCGCTTACGTTAATTGCTGGGTTAAAGCTGCTTCACCCCAGGAAGCTTACGCGATATCGAATAAAAGCCTAGTGGATCAATCCTGGCTGGTTCTGTCTTTGCAGACCTGTGAGTTGGGTGATCCCGAAGAGATGGGCGAGAACGATACGGAGATGTTTCAAGAAGCCGAGCAAGAAGGCGAAGCTTACCTTTTTCACACTTGGCCTAACGAGCCTCAAGAAGGTGAAGCACTCCACTGATCAGTCAGTCTTAACTTGCCCCGTACCGCTTTGACCAACCAGCGGTGGTATCCGGGGCATTGCCCCGCGTAGAACGTTTAGCCTCTCTTAAATGATGTCCTTTCATTCAGGCTCCTCTTCTTTTCCGATTTAACCGCAGCAGACCGTCAATGAGTTGATTCATTCCTATTTGTCTAATAGATGCATTGGGCATTACTATGGAAGCTTGAAAGCTTACATGACCGAAACCACGAAAGTCTCGTAGGCTCGAGACAGATGACAGGGAAGCTGACTGTGAATTTATACCTGCGGATGCTTTGGATTATCCTAAAAGCCTTTAGGCGCCCGATACTGCCCTTGGAAAATATATGCAATGACGTGCGCGTTAGAATCTACCCAAATGATCTCGACATTAATTTTCATGTGAATAATGGCCGTTATTTAACCCTCTGCGATTTAAATCGGGTGGATATGTTTGTGCGTTCTGGGTTGGCAGCTGTTATGTTTAAACACAAATGGTCGCCCGTGATAGCAGAACACAGTATGACTTATATAAAGCCTGTAAACCTGTTTGATGTTGTCACTATCCATTCAAAAATAAAACATTGGGATGAGAAGTTTATTTATTCTGATCATTGGTTTGAACGAGAAGGCAAAGTCGTTGCTCAAGGGCATTCGAAAGCACTGGTTATTAGCCGTAAAGGGTCCGTGCCTACTGAGCAGGTGTTGCGTGCATTGGAAATCCATAGGCAAGAAAAAATAGCCATTAAATGAATATTGACCAGTTCCTTTCCAAGATGATCAGCCAGTAAAATCGTAGCAACTCATGTAAGGGTTGTCTAAATATCGTTGTAGGCTCAATTAATGCAAAGATTAATTCAATTGTGCCCAAACTTGAAAAATTCGAGGGCCGCCAATAAGGGTAGTGGGGTCTGACGTGAACTTGTGAAAGTCTTGTATTAACTGCTCTAAATCAGATTTATTCATTAAACCGTCTTGCAAGATAGAATCTGAAATGTTTTCAAGGGTCAGCTGGGTTAAAGACTTAATTCCTCCACTCATGCTGACTGGTTGAACGACTTGGAAATCAACGTTTAGAAAATCCATTGTATGCAGTAGGGTAGGTAACCTTGAACCAATATTCGGGTCCGTTCCTCTGTTCAATGCAGCCTTGCTGTAGAGATGAATAAAAGCATCCATTGCTCGGTTGCTTGGTTCGGAAAAGTGTCCCCTAAAATCAATATCTTCAATAATGATCGTACCTTTTGGTCGTAACTTGTTTTTTAAGGATTGTAGGATAGCATCCGGGTTTTCTAAGTGCGTCAAGATGAATCTTAGGTAGATCACATCAAAGGTTGCTGGAGAATCCCAGGTCAGTATATTGTGAGAATCAAAGGTGATATTATTCAAACCGGATTGCCTTGCTTTGGTAATGGCCATCTCCAGTTTAACGTCGTCAAAATCAATACCTTTTACATACCCGTTAGGGCCAATAATTTTTGCTAATGTGATTGATGTTTCACCTGTACCGCACCCAACATCTAAGCATGCGGATCCTGGTTTAATGTTGATGCGTGACAGTAACTTGAGGGTGGTAGGGCCCATTACTTCGTTCAGCAGTTCTAATCGCTCACTGCCTTGGATGCCCCCATGAATCAAATAGCGGGAGTGATTCACTTTTATTCCTTTTGATCAGTTTGTAAAGTGGTAGGCTATGGAATACAAGGGGCATTGAGCTGCCCTCTTGTATTTATGTTTGCGGATATAATGATCAGTGTCCTTCAAAAGCACATAGTGTATGTACTTTGTAGCCATGCTCTTCTAATTTTTTATGACCACCCAAATCGGGAAGATCGATCACAAAGGCACACTCAACGATGTGTGCACCAAGAGCTTCAAGCACATCAATACTGGCTTTAGCCGTGCCACCCGTGGCAATCAAATCGTCAACCACTAATACTTTGTCGTTGGGCTCAATGGCATCAATGTGCACTTCGACTCGGTCTGAACCGTATTCTAAATCGTAGTCTTGGCCCTTGGTTTTTGCGGGTAGCTTGCCTTGCTTACGAATGGGAATAAAACCGACTCCAAGAGCAAAGGCTAAAGGGGCGCCAATAATAAACCCTCTGGATTCAATGCCTGCAACTTTATCAATGTCCAGGCCTCGGTAATGTTTTTCTAGCTCTTGTATGGTTAATCGAAAACCGACAGGGTCTTTCAATAAAGTGGTAATGTCCCTAAATTGAATTCCGGGTTTTGGGTGGTCTTCAATGGTTCTAATGTGGGTTTTAATCGGCATGATTGCGCGCTCTAAATGCTTCAAATGAAGAGGATTTTAAAGGATAGCTTGCCCACTCAAAAGGTAATTGATTTTCTTGAGAGTATGCTTCAATTAAATCAATAGCCCCGCGAATTTCATGTAGGTACTGCGCAGCGGTTTCTTGATGAAATCCAATGGATACATAAAGGGTTTTGGATTTATCCTTTTCCCATAAGGCAACATTTTCTTTGAATACAGCGAACATCTCTTCAGCTGTAATGTAATCTGCCAAAATGCCGTTGTCAGGCAGTTCTATTAAGGAGGCATGACGCTGACCAATTAAAAAGGGTTGAGAGGTTGTTGAAATGTCCGCCCATAATTCATCAAGCCAGCGATACAGACGATCAGACCAGCGTCGTCCTTTCAGTAAATTTGGGTCGGTGGCGGATGAATCGAATTGGAAGCCTTCTTTCGCGAGCGCACTGATGACATGAGGTTTAGCCATCCACCCGCCGGCTCTGAAACTTTGAGCAGGGCCAAACCCATGATGGGACAAAATCATTTGACTGGTGCGAATCATACGACGCAATTCGGTTTCGGTATAAGCGCTGATGGGAACATTGTGCCCGCAGTCTAACAGGTAACAACTGTTCATCGATATTTCGCCTGGATAAGACCAATTGGGTGAACGTCTAAAAGGGACGCCAGCCGTTTCAAGCAGAGAGCGCCAACTGTGAATGTGAAGACCTTCCTCATCGAGAGGACTTAAAACCGAACGAATGCTTTGGGTTATGTGGTCAGCATTGGCGTTGGGTTTTGTGTAATAGGCAGCATTGAGAAATTGTAGAAGCCCAATACTTGGGTAATCTTGTCTAAATGAACGCATAGCCTTGAGATCGTCTTGCTCCAGTACACGCCCTTCCCAGTCAACGCTGATGATGCCAATCAGTTTTCCAGAGGGTGCTGCATGCACTTGACTTAAACAGAAGCCAAAGCATATGAGTGTAAGCAGAATCCTTGTGACAGATGCTAGATAAAAGCTTGGACGTGGCATATTCACTCCTTCGGATAGCCAGTGGTCTGCGGTGGGTAACCGCTTGAATGGAAACATGAAAATCTAAAGCAGCAGTCTAAATCAAGAGGGATCTTGAACAGTAGGGTTGATACTGCCCATAGGCTTAGCGAGTCAGACTTGGAGAACTCTGTTTGTTGCTGAATTCGCCTAGCGTATTGTGGTGCATCGCGTTAGTATCTTAAATTCGTGGATCACCATGCGACAGGCAAGCGCTGCAAAGCAGCAGCCATGATCGAAGTGCTCACTATTTTAGAGGTCTTCTAAAGGTTTCACCTTATGCTATTAATGATCGATAACTACGATTCTTTTACGTATAACATCGTGCACTATCTTCAAGAACTCGGTGCAGAGGTTAAAGTCATTCGTAACGATGAATGGTCGATTGATCAAATATGGCAACTGAATCCAGATCACATCGTCGTTTCGCCCGGCCCCTGTACGCCTAATGAAGCTGGAATTTCACTTGAGGTGATCAACACCTTTGCGGGTGAAAAGCCAATTTTGGGTGTGTGTTTGGGGCACCAAAGTCTTGGCCAGGTGTTTGGCGGAAAGGTTGTTCGGGCGGAACATGTCATGCACGGTAAAACTTCTCCCGTCTTTCATACGAATACAGGTGTATTTGCAGGTTTGAATAACCCTCTGCGAGTGACACGCTATCACTCTTTGGTTGTGGAAGCTGAAAGCCTACCGAGTAGCTTGGAAATCACCGCTTGGACTCAAGATGCTGAAGGGAAGCAAGAGGCCATCATGGGGCTTCGGCATAAAGAGTACAACGTGGAAGGGGTGCAATTTCACCCAGAGTCGATCATGACAGAGCAAGGTCACGCCCTGTTAAAAAACTTTTTAGACATGAAATCTGGAATTCGATAAGGGCCTGGCATGCATATTCAAGACGCGATAAAACTGATCATATCCAATACCTCCCTCACTGCTGAACAAACCGCCTCGGTCATGGCTCAAGTCATGCGAGGGGAAGCGACTCCCACCCAAATAGGTGCATTGCTTGTAGGCCTTCGTATGAAAGGCGAATCCACTGATGAAGTGATCGGTACGGTGCGTGTTATGCGCTCCATGTTGACACCTGTGCAAGTGGAAGCTGAGCCGTTAATTGACTGCTGCGGAACGGGTGGAGACTGTGCTAACTTATTTAACGTTTCAACGGCCTCGGCATTTGTCATTGCAGCCTCTGGTGCAAAGGTTGCCAAACATGGTAACCGCAGCGTGTCTTCAAGTACGGGCAGTGCGGATGTGTTAGAAGCAGCAGGCGTTTCTCTGAATCTACCGCCAAGATTAATCGCTGAAGGCATCCAAAAAATTGGATTGGGTTTTATGTTTGCTCCTGCTCATCACAGCGCATTAAAACACGCAGCAGGCCCTAGAAAAGAGTTAGGGGTGAGAACCTTATTTAATATGGTTGGGCCATTGGTAAACCCCGCTTTTGTTAAGCGCCAGGTGATCGGAGTATTTGAACCTAGACTCTGCCGACTGATGGCTGAAGTATTGAATGCACTGGGGTCTGAGCATGTCATGGTCGTTCATGCACAAGACGGGCTGGATGAATTCAGTTTGGCGGCTCCCACTCAAGTTTGTGAATTAAAAGATGGTCAGATTGAAGAATTCAAAATGACGCCAGAGGATGTTGGTTTAATCACGCAGACGTTGGATGGTTTATCCGTTAAGAGCGCTGCTGAAAGCTGGCAGTTGATCCGAGAAGCCTTCGAAATGAGTACAAATCCTTCTGCTGTTAAAGCAAGAGATGTCGTCGCCTTTAATGCGGGTGCTGCAATATATGTGGCGGGTCTGGCGGGGGATTTAAGAGAGGGTGTCACTAAAGCCCTGGCTTTAATTGAATCGGGCGCTGCTTTAGAAAAAGCTGTAGCCTTAGCCGAATTTTCTCAGCAGGCGGCCGGGGAGCCTTTTTAATGTCAAAACCTACCATCTTAGAACAAATTGTTGATCGGAAGTGGCAAGAAATAAAAAAGGCTCAATCAGTGTTGAGTTTTATAGATCTTGAATCACAAGCCAAGGAAGCGCCCGCTGTACGCCCATTTGTGAAACGTTTGGATCAACAAGCTCAACACCAAAAAGCAGCCATTATTGCCGAAATAAAAAAGGCTTCTCCTAGCAAAGGTGTGATTCGTGAAGATTTTGATCCTGCTGCAATTGCAGTGAGTTACGAACGCAATGGCGCTAGCTGTTTATCAGTGCTGACCGATCAGGATTATTTTCAAGGGCATGAGGATTATTTAAAAGCAGCCAGGGCAGCTTGTGCTTTGCCCGTGCTCAGAAAAGACTTTATGGTTGACCCTTACCAGATTGTGGAAGCACGTGCGATGGGAGCCGATTGTATTTTGCTGATTGCTGCCTGTTTGTCTGATAGCCAGATGCAAGAATTGCATTCTTTAGCGCAAGAGTGGCAGATGGATGCATTGGTTGAAGTGCATGACCATCAAGAAATGGAGCGTGCATTGACGTTAGGCGCTCAGTTTATTGGTGTTAACAATCGCAATTTGCACTCATTTGAAGTGGACTTAAACACAACGATCGAATTAATGTCTTTAACCAAAGGCACCGGTGTCGAGCTGGTGACCGAGAGCGGGATTCGCACACTCGAAGATGTTAATCATATGATTGAGCGGGGCATTTATCGATTTCTTGTAGGTGAAGCTTTTATGCGTGAGCCTGATCCTGGGGTGGCATTGCAGTCGTTGTTTGGTCAATATTTATAAGTCAAAACAGTATTATTATTTTTATTAGGATGCCAATACTCCAAGGATGGAGAAATCTAAAAACCTATTGAATATAAAATGATTGTTACCAGCTACTTGAATCGTTAGTTTTAATTTTTAACGTTTCGAGGTGCTAATATTGGCTAGAATGTGGGAAGGATAAAGTAACGCATCTCCCTTTATCTAAAACAACGCTATCGTATTGCCACTGCAAACGCGAGCAGAGTTTTTCGGTTAGTTCCAGTCCTAAACCAAACCCTAGTTCATCTTGAATATGATCTGTTGATCGATGATTAATGATTTCTACAATTGCGTCTTGTTGCGTGATCCTGACTTCACCGGACCAAGTATGCTGGATAGCGTTTCGGATAAAATTACCAATGACAATATGAGCTGCTGCTATGGGTAATTTAATTGATGTGGGTTTGGTTGAGATCATAACCTTTAATCGAGTATGGTCGATCAAGTAATCCAACTCCTCTACAATATGATCTACAAGTTCATTCAACTGACATGCTTGTGTTGGAAGTTGGTCTATATCCTTGTGATGCAGCCAAAGCAATGTTTCTGTAATATGCTTCATTGTAAGACTAGCATGGTCAATTCTATCGACAATAGGAAAAAGGTTGTCAGATTTATCTTGGTTTTTTAGGCGGCTAATCAAGCTTACACAGCTGCGAATGGTTGTGATGGGTGTTCGTAATTCGTGACTCATATACCGAAGTAATTGTCGTTCACGTTCAATGCTGTCATTTACTGAATGCATTGAATTTTGTATAAGTTTTGCAAAGGTGTTCAATTCAGCGTAGTAAAAGTTTGGAATGGCATTGTTTAGAGTGGTTGGTGAAAGATTGTTTGCCCACATCCCAAGATGATGAATGTTTTTGGATATGCGCGAGTTGAATATAAGTAATATCATGCCTAATAGTAGAGCGCTAAATACAAAGACGTAGATCAGCATTTGGAAGTTTTGTTGAATCCCCTGAACATTGAGTTTTTGCCCTATGTTTGGGTTGCTGTAAGCTATGAATAAACTGGGCTCTGTATCATTTGCTATGTAAAGATAGCGGATGTTGTCTTCTGGTTCAGGAGATTTATAGAGCGTGTTTGGGCGAATGTCATTAGGATTAAAACGTTCCTGGATATCAAGCGGTAAATCTTCCCAGTGATTGGTGATAGTGTATTCGAAGTGCTGTTGAGGCAGGTTTAATTGGTTTTTAGGTATCTTACCAAAATGTGAAGCAATTCGATGCATATGGGTTAGCATCATATTGTCCATGCCAAGCACAAAGTAATGCCCTGTTAAAAGCGTATAGCCAATAATAAGAATAAGCCCCTGGGCAATAAATACAGAAATGATTAACCCCTTGATCCCGAGTTTCCATTTCATGAATCTTTCTCAGCCGGTTTGATGGCAAATCCATGGCGAGCTACTGTGTGTAGAAGTGCATCGTTGAAAGGCCCATCAATGGCTTTACGCAGGTTATGTATGTGAACCTTTAAACTATTGCTATTAGGAATAGATTCTCCCCAGACGGCGTATTCTAAATCATGGCGTGAAACCGGTGCTGGTGAAGCTTTCATTAAGATTTCTAGTAATGTCCAGGCTGTAGGTGATAATTCAATTAATTGACCTTGACGTTTAAGGGTTTTCGTTGATAAGTCCATTTCGAGGTCAACACAAGTAAGTACGTTAGTGAGTTTGCTTTTACGTTTAGACAAGACTTGAATGCGTGCCACCAACTCTAACATTTCAAAGGGTTTAACCAAATAATCATCTGCTCCTACTGCAAACCCTGTTAATTTGTCATCAATTTGATCTCGAGCGGTCAACATTAAGATTGGGGTATCATGGCCTATTTGTCTTAATGTTTTGCAGAGATCTAGGCCATTCATTCTTGGAAGATTAATATCCAGAACGAGTACCTCATAGGGTTGTGATTTTGCAAGCTCAAGCCCCATTACGCCATCGCAAGCGTAGTCGCAGTCAATACCGTCCAAAGTTAAGTATTCAATTAAGGTGTTTGCGAGATCCCTGTCGTCTTCGACCAATAATATGTTGAGCATATTCGCTGGAGCTGGTGATGTTCGATTCAAATGGTTTGTAATTGGGTATTATCGGCAATGAATGTGCCAAATATTGGTGAGGTGAGTGCGTAGGAAATCTTACCAGCGATGACAATAAACAGTCATCACTGGTTTTGTACTCATTTTTACTGATAGGTTATTGATAGAAGAAGCATGCAACGAATCCATCAACCGTTTCTCGCCAACCTCCGGTGTATTCGTATTTGCCATTATAGGATGCGGTTTCTGCAGGTGACAAGGTGGCAACACATAACCAACGACCCTCTAAACTAACGGAAACACTGATACTTTCAAGAGTCCCTACCATTTTATCGACAATTTCTAATCCGCCTTCATTTCGATTTTGATAGAGAGCGGCATCATAGACAACGGCAGGCAATGAAACCAGGCTGGAATGCTCAGCGAAAATAGCCCTTTCTTTAATGGCGTCTAATGTGTAGTTCTCATCGTCTAGAAAATCATACGTTTTTTGTTGATTGATGGTTTCTGCTGATAGCAGTATAGGAGAAACAATAAGAGCACTTGAAAAAATAGCTGCTTCAAAGAGACTGGTAATTTTCATTTAATAACTCCTTTTCTAATCGTGTTTGAGTAAGTTTTATGAAAGTTGATGCTTTTTTCAAAGCACGATTAGAGGCTAGTTCATCCGTCAGTTCCTATATGATGAATTAAATGCTCTTTTGTTGGTTTTATTTTGAGCTCAGTGCAGCTCTGTAAACGCCAGTATTGGTGAGTATTCTGATTAATATAAATAAGATTGGCTTTGTCGTGTGGAAAAAGTAATCCATGATAGTAAAACGTATCGAGTTGTTACAGGTGGCGTTTGATATTGCGATTAAATATTTACATTTGAAGTTTTTTGAGAAAGCGCTAGAAAAGCCTTCGCTGCAGGTGATAAAGCAGTCCCTTCGCGGTGCAGTGCACCCAGTGTGCGTGTTAGGTTGTGCTGAATATTCATATCAAGTTCGATTAAACGTTTATCCAGCATTGCTTTGGGTAAAACGCTCCAGCCAAGTCCAACACTTACCATGCTCCTAACGGTTTCTAAATAATTCGCGGGAAAAAGTTTTGTAATGCTGTAACCGGCATCAAGAAACAACTGATTCACCATTTGAAAGTAGAGACTTGAGGTTTGTGGTAATACAGCGGGTCGGTCGCACAGTTGTTGAAAATCAATGCGCTGCTGGAGTTGCTTATCCTGTGTGTTTGCAACAAAAATAAGTTCATCATTCCATATGGGATGGTAGGTTAGTCTGCTCGGTTGAGAGTGTTTTAATGTGGCGTACCCTATATCTATTTGTTTCTGTAGAACGTTCTGGTGTACTTCATCTGAAGTTAAAAAAGAAAGATTTAGTAGTACTTTTGGGTAACGTTTCTGGAAGGTTTTTATTTCATTGGGCAGTCGATACAAGCTTAAGTGATGGCTTATGCCCACGCTTAAAACACCTGAAGGTTCAAAGCTGCTCTGTGATATGGCTTGCTCAATGTCTGCTACCTGGCTAAGCAGGTGTTTTGCCATGGGGAGGAGGCGTTCACCAGATGCAGTGAGTCGCCAGGGGCGTTCTTGGCGTTGAATGAGAGTGACTCCCAGTTCTTGTTCTAGGTGTAAGAAGCGTTTGCTAACAGCTGATTGAGTTAAATGCAATTGATCTGCTGCGTGTGTAAAGGAACCGGTTTCCGCAACCACTGCAAATATGCGTAGGTCTTTGTTTTCAATCATTTGAATTCCAAAATGGAATGTATTGCAGGAATAATATGAATTGTGAGAATAGCACGGCTGGCGTAGTCTGTGAATGCTGCTTATGAAAATCGGGATGCCAGGAGATCTCATGGCGGGACAAAGGGTGCAGGATAATAAAACGCTGTACGATAAATTGTGGGAACAGCATTTGGTTGATCAACGACCCGATGGTACTGCTCTTATCTATATTGATCGTCAGCTGTTGCATGAGGTGACATCGCCTCAAGCATTTGAAGGACTACGGCTCGCACAGAGATCGCCCTGGCGTATCAACGCCAACTTGGCTACCCCTGATCATAACGTGCCAACGGATTTGTCGGAGCGCTCAAAAGGCATTGCCGGCATTGTCGACAGTACTTCACGTATCCAGGTGAAGACACTCAATGATAACTGTAAAGCCTTTAACATTACCGAATTTGGCATGCAGGATCCTAGGCAAGGCATTGTCCATGTCGTTGGTCCCGAACAAGGGGCAACGTTACCGGGCATGACCGTGGTGTGCGGTGACAGTCATACTTCTACCCATGGCGCTTTCGCTGCGTTAGCTCATGGGATTGGAACTTCTGAAGTGGAACATGTGTTAGCAACACAATGTTTGATTCAGAAAAAAATGAAAAACTTTCGTGTGTGGTTTTCTGGACGCCTTTCTAAAGGGGTATGCGCAAAGGATTTGATTCTTGCTTTAATTGGCAAAATTGGAACCGCTGGCGGTACCGGTTACGCAATGGAGTTTGCTGGCCCGGTCATAGAGTCGTTATCAATGGAAGGTCGAATGACCCTTTGCAATATGGCTATTGAGGCGGGCGCAAGAGCCGGCATGGTAGCTGTTGATCAAACGACCATTGATTACCTGAAAGACCGCCCCTTTAGCCCCAAAGCTGAACATTGGGAGCAAGCCGTAGCCTATTGGCGGACACTTGTGACCGATGAAGGTGCTGTTTTCGATAAAGAAATCGAAATCAATGTGAATGAACTGGCTCCCCAAGTCACCTGGGGGAATTCTCCTGAAATGGTGGTTGCGGTTGACGGTCAAGTTCCGACCTTGGACCAAGCTCAAGATGAAACCGAACGGAAAGCCTTCGAGCGGGCTTATGAATATATGGGCCTTCAACCGGGTCAATCAATCGGTCAGATCCCGCTTGATCGAGTGTTTATAGGCTCTTGTACGAATGCTCGTATCGAAGATATACGTGAGGCCGCTGCTATTGCTCAAAAGGGGCAGGTTGCAGCAAGCTTGAAACAAGCGATGGTGGTACCTGGCTCAGGATTGGTGAAACGCCAAGCTGAAGCGGAGGGGCTGGATAAGATTTTCCTAGCCGCTGGCTTTGAATGGCGTGAACCAGGATGCTCAATGTGCCTTGCTATGAATGCCGATAAATTGGGGGCTGGCGAACACTGCGCTTCAACTTCAAATCGAAATTTTGAAGGTCGCCAAGGCTTTGGTGGGCGTACCCATTTGGTCAGCCCGGCGATGGCAGCAGCGGCAGCCATTGCTGGCCACTTCGTGGATATTCGCCAGTGGAAGGAGCAGTAATCATGCAAGCATTTAATCTGCACGAAGGTGTTGTGGCGCCATTGGATCGAGCCAATGTTGACACGGATTTGATTATTCCTAAGCAGTTTTTGAAGTCCATTAAAAGAACGGGGTTCGGCCCCAACCTTTTTGATGAGCTGCGTTATATGGATGAAGGGCAGCCAGGTCAAGATTGCACTCATAGACCTAAAAATCCTGAATTCATTTTGAATCAAGCACCCTACGATCAAGCCTCTATTTTGTTGGCGCGTAAAAACTTTGGTTGTGGTTCCAGTCGCGAACATGCCCCTTGGGCATTGGTCGATTTTGGCTTTCGAGCCGTGATTGCGCCGAGTTTTGCAGATATATTCTTCAATAACGCGTTCAAAAATGGGTTGTTGCCCATCACGTTAAGTGAGACGCAAGTAGAGCATTTGTTTCAATTGACGCATCAGACGATTGGGCTTCAGTTAAAGATTGATCTTAAAGAGCAATCTATCCAAGCCTTAAAACCTGGTGAGCAGTCTCCTGTTTTTGAAGCTTCTTTTGAAGTGGATGAATTCAGGCGGTATTGCTTATTAGAAGGGTTGGATGATATCGGGTTGACCTTGCGTCAAGCCGATAAAATTAAGGACTATGAAGCACGGCGAAAGCTTGAAACCCCTTGGCTGTTTGAGTAAAGACGGTTGGGTGTTAACGAGTGATGAGCTGATAACATAAACGAATCATTCATAGTCGAAGCACTGCTCTGAAGAAGAGTTCTATAGAAACTCTCACATGAGCACTGTTAAAAAAGAGCAATAACGCGTTGGAGATGAAATGACAAAACGCATTCTCTGTTTGGCAGGCGATGGGATTGGTCCCGAAGTCATGTCAGCTGCACTTCAGGTATTACAGCGGGTGATTGAACAGTATCAACTGCCTCTGGAACTCGAACATGAATTGGTAGGAGGAGCCTCAATCGATGCTCAGGGTACTCCCATCACCGATTCTGTTTTAAAGAAAGCAGCGTCGGCGGATGCGGTTTTGCTTGGGGCCGTCGGTGGGCCTAAATGGGACCAATTGCCCATGGAGCAGCGTCCTGAGAAAGGGCTGTTAGCTTTGCGCAAGCATTTGGATCTGTTTGCCAACCTTCGCCCCGCAACGGTCCATCCGGCATTGGCGGAAGCCTCCAGCTTGAAATCTGAGCTGGTAGCCGGACTGGATCTTTTAATCATTCGCGAATTAACGGGCGGTATCTACTTTGGCCAACCCCGAGGTGTTCGCGAAGAAAATGGAGAACGCATTGGGTATAACACCTATGTGTACTCCGAAACAGAGATTAAACGCATTGCAAAAGTCGCCTTTGAAACGGCTCAAAAGCGCAACAAAAAACTCTGCTCAGTTGATAAAGCTAATGTGTTGGAAGTGACACGTTTGTGGCGTGAAGTGGTCCAAAATATGTCAGCCGAGTATCCTGATGTTGAGTTGACGCACATGTATGTCGATAACGCTGCTATGCAGTTAGTGCGATATCCTAAGCAGTTTGATGTTGTCTTAACCGGCAACATGTTTGGCGATATTCTATCCGATCAGGCGGCGATGTTAACGGGATCGATCGGCATGCTACCGTCTGCTTCATTAAACGCTCAGAATCAAGGCATGTATGAACCTTGCCATGGCTCTGCGCCCGACATTGCTGGTCAAGGAAAGGCTAACCCTTTGGCCATGATTTTGTCCGTAGCTATGATGTTGAAATACTCCTTAAGTGAAGCAAAAGCCGCCGCGACCATCGAAGAGGCAGTCTATAAAACCATTGATGGTGGATTGCGAACCGCTGATCTGAATCAAGATGAGTGGATTTCCACTGAAGAGATGGCAAAAGCGGTCATAAATCAGTTAATCTAGTCCCCTGTGCCGCAGCTAGGTGTCTTCCTTGCTGCGGTCTTCCGTTATATGAAACCGCCCGACGTTTTTTTGAGGCGTCATGGCTTCATTCATAAGCATTCTTACTAAAGTCTTAAATAAATAACCGTTGCATGTTATGCCTCTGTCGAGGTAAGCGTGATTGAGGAGAAAAGTAATGAAACTGGGGTTGGTTGGATGGCGCGGCATGGTTGGCTCTGTGCTGGTTGAGCGCATGCTGGCTGAGAAGGATTTTGATCATTGCACTCCTTTTTTATTTACAACCTCGCAAGCGGGACAAGCGTCTCCCTATGAGTGGGCTGCAAACGATACATTGTTGGATGCTTACGATTTTAATGCCCTGATGGAGATGGATGCACTGATCGTGACTCAGGGAAGCGATTACACCCAAAAAGTTTATGAAGATCTTTACCAAAAAGGCTGGCAAGGGTATTGGATTGACGCCGCTTCACATTTGAGGATGGATAATCGATCTGAGATCGTTTTAGACCCTATTAATGCCAATCTTATAAAAGACGCCATTCTCTCAGGAACAAAAACCTTCGTCGGAGGTAATTGCACCGTTAGTCTAATGCTAATGGCCATTGACGGTTTGGTCAGGCGCGACTTGGTGGAATGGATCATACCTATGACCTATCAGGCTGCAAGCGGTGCAGGTGCCAAGAGCATGGCGGAACTGATTAATCAGATGGGGTCGATCTATCAAACTAAAACGCAAGCCAGTCCCAGTGAAAATATTTTGGCTATCGAGAAACAAATTACACACAACATGCAGTCTGAAGAACGTTTCCCTCAAAGTGAGTTTGGTGTGCCTTTAGGTGGTAGCTTGATTCCTTGGATTGACAGTGTAAAAGCGCCCGGCCTAAGTAAAGAAGAGTGGAAAGCCGAAGTTGAGACAAACAAAATTTTAGGACGTGAAGCCAGTATCGGTGTTGACGGTTTATGTGTTCGTGTTGGAACGCTGCGTTGTCATAGTCAAGCCTTAACGTTGAAATTAAAAGAAGACTTATCCGTTTCTGAAGTGGAAGAGTATCTCAAAGAAGGTAACGAGTGGGTTCGATATGTTGAAAATTCACCTGAGGCTTCTAAAAAATATTTAACCCCTGCTTCGATTTCAGGTGGCTTAGATATTGCTGTTGGACGTTTAAGAAAATTATCTGTTGCACCTAATATGTACTCAATATTTACCGTTGGCGATCAATTGTTGTGGGGTGCTGCTGAGCCGTTACGTCGTGTATTAAGGCTAGTACTGTCTGAAAAATAGGCTGTAACGCATTAAGCAAGATTTTAACTTTCTGCCATACTGACTCAGGAAAAGTGTGGAGTCGTTCAGAAAGTTAAGATTTTTAAAGGCTTGGCAACAGTTTCACAGTTAGTGTCAGTTGATAATAAGAAGCTGATATTTGATACTTAGACACTAACTTTTCAACCGCAAGCTTTTCTCAATATGCTGTGCCGTACGTCGTTTGTTGGCCAGTTGGGTTAGCTACTTGAAATAAGTAAGAAGGATCAGCTTATTATGATTCGCAATCTTGCGTCCGGAATCCTCCTCTTGAGTGCATTGCTTGCCTCCAACTGGTTGCACGCACTGGGATTGGGAGAAGTCCGACTTTTGTCGGCACTCAATCAGCCATTAGATGCTGAGGTCCCTATTTATGATGATCAAACTCTAGAGCAATGGGAAATAAAAGCGTCCCTTGCTTCTAAAGAAGATTATGCGAGAGCAGGTATACCCCGCGGCTATTTTATTCAATCTTTAAAGATTGAACTCCAAGGTTCTGGTTCAGGCCGTGTCATCCGGATTCGCTCGAATGATTTGGTGCGTGAGCCTTTCTTGAACTTTCTTATTCGGGTTGAGTGGCCAAATGGTCGAGTTCTGAAAGAAGTTACTCTGCTGCTTGATCCGCCTGTTTTCTCTAATGAACCAGGAACAAGAATTCAAGCTGCTAAAGCTGAAGATGCTGGATTAACGGAAGCGCTCGGCTCTAAAGAACCCGACTATGACAAGCGTGGCGTTAAATCAGACTCAGACCTAGAAGCTGAACTATTAGGGTATACACCGCCAAAGGAGTCTGAAGCATCCGACGAGCTCACTAAAGGTGGGCGAGTAGACAGCGGTCGCAAAGTGGCGGATGCTTCCCATGGTGATGTACCTGCTACGCGTTCCAGTACTTCCTCTACCTCCAAGGGAAGCAGTACACGACACTCTGACTCGGTAACTGGTTCAAGCGACCAGCCTTCAACGCGAGACCGCCAGGATGAACGTTTCACTTATGAAGTTCAGAAGAACGATACGCTTTGGGAGATAGCAAGAACCGTACACCCCGAGCGTGATTACACGCCTCAACAGGTAATGCTAGCGATTCAGGATATTAATCCTGATGCCTTCATTCAGGGCAATATTAACCGTCTAAAGAGGAATCGCACCCTCAGAATTCCAACCGCAGATGAAATTGCCAGTCGCAATCGTCGTGTCGCACTTGCTGAAGTGCGTCGTCAGAATCAACTGTTTGATGAGTTCCGGGGTACTCGTGTCGCACAGATAGATGCGACGGATAAAGACGCATCTGGTACGTCAACAGGCACGGTTGAGCGTGATGAGCTGCGTTTGCTTTCAGCAACGTCTTCCGATAACAAATCTGGTCGTGCGACGGGTGATTCGAAAGGCACGTCTGGTGGCGAAGCGGCTAGACAGTTGAAGTTGGCTCAAGAAGAGCTGGATAGATCACGTCGTGAAAACGTTGAATTAAAAGGCCGCCTTCAAGATTTGCAAGAACAAGTTCAAACCTTACAGCGTTTGATCGCGTTAAAGGATGAACAACTCGCCAACCTACAAGCTCAAACCACTCAAACACCTGATGACTCCGTTGACAGGGATGAGTTTGAAGAAGAAAGCGTTGTAGAGGAAGAAGATGACTCAGTTGACACTGCCCAGGTTGACAGTTCGACTGTGGATGAAACGCCCCCAGATACCGATAAACAAGATTCACAGCGTGTTTCTGCTAACAACGAGGAGGCAAGTCAAAGCCTCCTCGATAGCGTTTTGGGTGGTGACTTAATGTTACCCGTTGGTGGTGCTATTGCTGTCATCATCGCCTTACTTGCCGTCATGATGATTAAGAAACGTCGTGAAGCGGCTGAGGATGATGAAGAGTATTACGAGTCAGATATGAGCGACGTCGGCATGGGGGCTGATCTTGCTTATGCTGGTGCACCAGCTGCTACAGGTCTCGAGTTTGAAGAAGATTCTGCACCTGGAGTGGACGAGCTGCTAAAAGATGCTGAAGATGCTATGACTTATGGGCGCCATGAAAAAGCCCAGCAACTCTTGAAAGAAGCCCTGCAAGTTGATGGCAGTCGTGTGGATGTTCACCTAAAACTCATGGAAGTCTACGCCGAACTAAAAGATGAAATGAGTTTCAACAATCAGAAAGCCGCTGTTCAGGCGTTAGGTGATGCTTCTGATGTGGCTCGTGCCGATGCCTTGGCCGCTAATTTCAAATCCGTTGAGCCAGAGGAAATTGGTGATTTAGATCTTGGAGATTTAGAAGCAGGTATCTCGGATTTCGGTGAATCAAAACCTGCAGCTCCAGAGCCTGAAGCGCCGATGGAAGAAGACCTAAGCGGAGAGATTTCGCTTGATGACCTCGAAGCTGAGATGCAGACAGATGAGCAAATGCCTGCTGAAGATAATAACCTGGAGTTCGACGTCGGTGATATTGACCTCGATGCGCCTGAAATGGCCGAAGAGGAAGAAGAGCCAGAAGAAGAGACGACGTTAGAATTCGATTTAACTTCGTTGACTTCTGCACAACCTGACGCCGGTCAAGATGAGCCTGAGTTGCCACCGAGTATGGAATTACCTGAGTTGGATGAAGATGCTTCGGCTGACTCGGGTATGAGCATGGATTTCGATGGGTTTGATGCTGAACTGCCTGCCGATGTGCCTGATTTATCTGCTGACACTGACACATTGGAGTCAGCTGATGATTCTGATTCGATGTCAATGGATTTTGATATGGGCGGTCTTTCAACCGATGCTGATGCACCAGCAGAGTCGGCTGAGCCAGAAATGTCGGCTGATGCCGGTTTAGACTTTGACATGGGTGGCTTGGAGGACGCTCCTGCTGTGAGTGCACCGGCTCTCACAGCGGGTGCTGATTTAGATGCTTCCGATGATATGTCGTTAGATTCACTTGATTCTGATATGGGAGATGTCGACTTTGGGCTGGGTCTGGATGCAGACGCACCGCCTGCACCAGAACCGATCGCTGCCCCTGAAGTCGCTGCACCAGCAGAACCAGAGCCTGCACCAGCACCACCTCCGCCGGCACCTGCTAAAGAGAAAGCGTTGTCAGTTGACCTAGACTCCATCAATTTAGATGGTGGCGACGAAGATATGAGCTTCCTGGGTGGAACCGATGAGGCTGAAACTAAGCTGGACTTGGCTCGCGCTTATATCGATATGGATGATATTGAAGGGGCAAAAGATATTCTTCAAGAGGTCATGGATGAGGGGAATGACCAACAAAAAGCCGATGCCCAAAAACTGTTGGATTCGATTGCCTAGCTAAACCCTCAGAATCCTTTGCCTGACAAATGTTGGTTGTCAGGCAAAGAGCGAGAGAAGATCCATTCAAACGCCAGTGTCATTGTGCTTTAATGACACTGGCGTTTTTTTTACGCCATAATCTCCCAACGTCATTAGTCTTAACCAAAGCTGCTATGCCTACGAACTCAGATGAAGCATTGAACTCCTTAAATTCGCCACCCATTTATCGTTGGGTTGCAGTGGTTGCTTACAATGGGGCCTGTTTTCATGGCTGGCAAAGACAAAAGCATCAGCCAGAGGTCGAGTCTGTTCAATCGGCATTAGAATCCGCTATCAGCCGTGTAGCAAATGAGACGGTATCAGTGGTTTGTGCTGGAAGAACCGATGCTGGGGTGCACGGGTCAGGGCAAGTGATTCACTTTGAGACTCATGCACAGCGGGCAGAGTACAATTGGTGGATGGGGATCAACGCAAATTTACCGAAAGGCGTAAGTGTTGAGTGGGTTGGGCCTGCTGAGCAACCCTTTCATGCGCGCTTTAGCGCGATTGCACGCCGCTACTTTTATGTCATTGATAACAGCCGAGTGAGACCAGCGCTTCAAGAAGGACAACTAAGTTGGTGGCGTCATGCTTTAGACGCAAATCGAATGCACCAGGCCGCACAGTATTTTGTGGGTGAGCACGATTTCACTTCATTGAGAGCACAAGATTGCCAAGCTAAATCCGCTGTTCGCGACATTCATCATGTTAGAGTGTCGCGGCATGGAGATTTTGTGATAGCGGATATAAAAGCGAACGCATTCCTGTACCATATGGTGAGGAATTTGATGGGCGTTCTGATTCCTATCGGTCAAGGTGAGGCGGATGTCGAATGGGCGCAAACGGTTTTAGAAGCGAAAGATCGTAAGCAAGCCGGGATAACGGCGCCAAGTCAAGGACTGTATTTTGCGCGCGCTTATTACCCAGATCATTTCGTGGTGTCGAGCCAAGTGCATTACCCCAAGTTTTTAAAACCCATTCCGGGGGTGACGGATGAGCAATGAGTTTCGAACACGGATTAAGTTTTGTGGGTTTACACGCTTGGCTGATGCTCAAGCTGCCATTCGTTTGGGTGTTGATGCAATAGGGTTCGTTTTCTACGAAAAAAGTAAACGGAATATTACCTTGGAAGATGCGAAGACTATACGTGCCCAGCTGCCCCCTTTTGTCAGCATCGTTGCGCTGGTCGTGGACGCTGAGCCAGATTTTGTCCGGAAACTGATCGTAGAAGTTCAGCCGACCCTGATCCAATTCCATGGCAACGAAACAGATGCCTTTTGTCAGCAGTTCAATATTCCCTACATAAAAGCGCTAAGAGTTGAGTCAAAACATCAACTTGAAAAAGACATCATCCAATTTCCGAATGCCAAGGCACTGCTTCTGGATGCTTATGTGCCAAACCAGCCGGGAGGCACGGGTAAACAATTTAATTGGTCATGGATTCCATCACAGTGCACTCAACCTATTGTGTTGGCGGGCGGCTTAACATCAGACAATGTTACGTCTGCCATTTTACAGACTCAGCCATTTGCGGTTGATGTGAGCGGGGGTATTGAAGATCAACCCGGAAAAAAATCCCTCCATAAAATGGAAGCCTTTGTGAATGCGGTTGCTAAGGCAGATGGACAATCATGAACAAGATTCATTCAAGTATAACGATGACTCATTCAGACAGTAGCATGACACCTAATCTAAATAGCACCATGGATGAGTGGATGGAGTATTTGCTTCATTTGCATTCTAAAGAAATTGATTTGGGGCTAGAGCGTCTCAAGCAGGTTGCCGAAAACCTCCAAGTACAAACGGCTAAGGATTTAGCAGGCGTTTCAAATAAGCTACCCAGAATTATTACGATTGCAGGTACCAATGGTAAGGGGTCTACGGCCGCTTACATAGAAGCGGCTTTAATGAGTCATCAGCAGCGAGTGGGTGTGTACAGTTCACCTCACTTTAATTCGTTTAATGAGCGAGTGAGAATTCAAGGCGAACCCGTTCAGGATGCCGTATTTATTGATGCATTGGTTGAGGTTCAAAAAACGCGTGGCAATATTTCATTATCCTTTTTTGAATTTACCACATTAGCGGCATTGGAAACGTTCAAACGTCATGAGTTAGATTTCTTAATATTAGAAGTTGGGCTCGGAGGGCGCTTAGATGCCGTTAATATTGTTGATCCAGACATTGCCGTGGTAACCAGCATTGGGTTGGATCATGAAGCTTTTTTAGGTAATGACTTGAATCAGATTGCCTTTGAGAAAGCCAGCATTGCTCGCCCTAATAAACCCCTAGTGGTTGGTGAAACAAAAGAATACCCAGCATTTGTCGACATTGTGGAGTCAACAAAGTGTCAGCTACTGCAAAAGGAAAAGTCATTTGATTTTCGTGAGGTTGCCTCAGATCGATGGGTTTTTACCTCTTCGGATACTCAATCCAGACTTCAATCACTTGAGATTCCTCGTGCCCCTAGGCTGCCCTTGGTGAATTTACCAACAGCGCTTCAGGTTTTGTCGCTTCTGGACATTCCATTTGATCATGAGGTTTTAGCTGAGTCTTTGGTTAATGCTCAGCTAACGGGACGTTTTCAAAAGATCGAAAAGCCTCGAGCCATGGTGTTGGATGTGGCACACAACCCAGATTCTGCGCGGTTGTTAAATCAACAACTGAAAAGATCTAAGCGTACCCATCCCGTTCGCATTGCTGTGTTGGGCATGTTGTCTGATAAGGATGTTGCGTCTGTTGTCAGGGAGCTGGATGAAATTGACCAGTGGTGCTTGGTTTCTTTGCCCACGGATAGAGGCTTGTCTGCGGAAGCCTTAGCTGAACGGGCCGATTTTTCTGACGCCAGTCGAGTGATAGGTCAATATGCCAGTGTGGATGAAGCATTGAACATATTAGAAGAGCAGCCCTGTGAATTAATCGTCTTGGGGTCTTTTGTGACGATAACGGAAGCATTGGCGTGGTCAAAACGGAGGGAAAGTCATGGATAACTCGGTTAAATACCGACTGGTGGGCACCATTGTTGTGCTCGTGGTGGGCCTTGTCATCTTACCCCCTTTGTTAAAGGCGCCGCTACCTGAGCTGGTTTTAGAAGAGCACATTCCTCCTCAGCCGGATAGGCCAGAAGGGCTGGATGTTGAAATGAAACAACATGACTGGACAATCGGTGATGTGCTGGCGGATACGAAAAAACCGGATTACAGCGTATTGGATGAATCCGCGAATGATGACCAGCAAAATGCAAACTCTGATCAGGAGGAAGAGCCATCTAATAGCGAACAAGCCAGCGCTCAGATTGCCAGTGTTGAGTCTAATTCTGAAACGGCTGAAATAAGTAAAAGCGATGCGTCTGAAAAGCCTGCTGAGCAAAAGAATACTGTGGCAGATAAAAAAGAGGCCTCTCCAATCAAGCAGCCCTTAGTGGATATAAAATTTGATGAAACGGGTGCTCCTCTGGCGTGGACGATTCAGGTAGGCAGCTTTTCCAATAATGCCAATGCAAAACGTTTAGAAGCGGCTTTATTGGATAAAGGGTACAAGGCTCAAATTCGTACCACTTCAGATGCAAAACTGACACGAGTGTACGTTGGCCCCAGTATGAATAAAAAAGCGTTAGAGAAAGAAAAACGAGCCATTGAAAGTGCTTTTAATTTGAAGTCCTCCATTGTTCGCTATCGAGCAGGTGAGTGATGCTATGGAAAGGTGTAACTGAGAATCTAGAGATGTTAAAAAATGCTGTACTTGTTTTTGCGGACACTTTGTTGGTTTCAAACCAACCTCAGGCCAAAGCCTCAATGCCAAGCGATTTTGCGTACCAACACCCAGAGCACTGCGTAACGGATATAAGTCGATATAGAAAATTGACAAAATCCTTTCGCCCAGGTTTCCGTATTGTCAATGGGTGTTTGCATAAGAGTACGACCGATAAAAAAAATCTTATGATTTATACCAAGTCTTCAAAACAGCTGTTGGTCGATTGGTTTGATGAATCTTTGATACCGGGTATGGCAAAAAGCCATGGCGTGTCTACAGAATATTATAAAAAAATGATGCGCTTTAAATATGTGGCTAAAAAGCGTGGAATTCGCTTAGCCTATAGCAAAAATAAATTGAGTTACAACCTGGAAGTGACCAGTATTCGCCCAGGTACTTATCCTATTTATGCAATTCCTATACATTTGGGGAAAGGCAAGCAGCGTAAACCCAGTGCAACAACGATGACCATCATTGCAGATTAACCTTGCTGTTTTAAAATGAGTGTATAAGTCTTTTGTGCAAGATTGATTGAAGCAAGTGGGAATGAGTAAGGCCTAAGTAAGCTGCTTAGGCCTTGAGGAAAAATTACTTTTTCTTATCGACCATTCTATATAGAGTGAGTTTGAACTCTTGTTCTTCTGCTGTTCCGCTGCCATCAGGCTTCAAGTTGATAGTGTTGTACCAACGATAATGAAGCTTTACTATTGCTGGTTTTTCACTTATTAGCTTGCCGGTAAATATAAGGTTGTTTGTGTTTAAACCTTTCTGCATTTCAGATATTGTTCCTTTTGTTTCTTGGCTAAAGTACCAATGTACTTTTTCTGGGTGAGCCTCGATATACTCTTTAGTAATCTTTGGGTTCCCCAATTTGCCTGGTAGCGTAGCAGCGGCGGTCCTAAGCCAAACATCTTTGATACCTTGGGTGAAGTTTAAAGTAACAGTCTCACCTTCTTTTATACCCACAATAAAGTCACTGTTTGCTCCATTTACTGATGCAGGGTTTAACCAGCAGGCAGTATTTGAGTCTGTACTTGATATCCAGCCAGAATTTCTTCGTTCACCTTCAATTTGAGACTTATCACCTTCGTATATTGGTTCTTTCTCATCTGGTATGTCAAGACAGTCAGCAGTAGTGGGTAGTGGTATTTCGTCTTTTTTAGGTTCTTCAGGAGTATCTTCAGGTACATCCTTGTCTTTGTCGCCCTTGTTTTCTTTGTCGCCCTTGTTTTCTTTCTTTTCGGTCTTTTGATCTTTTTTCGATGGAGGATTTGTGACTTTATTATCGTCACAGGCTGTAAGCAGTAAGGCTAGTGAAGCACATAAAATACTAAAGGAAAGCTTATACATCGTAATCTCTCGCCGATTTGAAAATGCATGCACTCGATGGCTTCATTTTAGGGTCTTAAGAAGCAATAGAGGGTACTGAATGACATTCTATTACAAAGTGAAATTGACTCAAAGCATCTATCGCTTTCATTGTGAACGAGTTCTGAATGCGCAGGTAGGTAAAAAAGGCTTTAACGGCTACCTGCATTTGAGAAAGAATTCAGTGAAATGTTAATTTAGTTCAGCTTTTTTTATTAGGTTGGTCATGTTTTCAGCGGCTGCATCATTGCCCTCTTTTCCCTGCCACTCTATGTATTTTGAACAAAAGGCGGCCACTTCGGCAATGCCTGAAAGGGCTTTTAAATCGTCAGCACTGCGTACACCAAACCCAACTGCTAAGGGGAGTGGGGTGAAGGAACGTATGCGATGAATGTAGTTTTTGAATTCTGGTCCCCATTGGGTCTGTTTGCCCGTCACTCCCATGCGTGAAACAACGTACAGCATGCCTCTGGAAGCCTTGGCTACGCGTTGAAGGCGTTCATCTGAGGTGTTGGGTGTCACCATTAAAATAGGGGAAAGTTTTAATTGATCTAAAGTCGGTAACCAAGGTTCAACTTCTTCGACCGGCCAGTCGGGAATGATTAAGCCTTTTATGCCAGCATCGCTTGCGGCTTTGAACACCTTTTCTAATCCGTAGCGGTACAAAGGATTTAGGTAACTCATTAATACAAAGGTGACGTCTGGATGTTTGGCACAAACACGTTTGGCAAGATCAAGAGTGGCTTGCACCGAGCCGCCTTGCTTTAAAGCTTCATAACAAGCATTGACGAGTGTATGCCCATCGGCGACGGGGTCGCTGAAAGGTACTTGTAATTCAATGTATCGAACTCCGGCATTCACTAGACCTTCTATAGCGGGTTCATTGGCTTCTAGGTTGGGATAGCCCACTACCGCGTGGGACATGACTTTTAGATCATCAAAAGGTTTGGGAAACATAAAACGGCTCCTATGCATGTCACAGAGTTAAGATTGAGCGTTGGCTTTTGCTCGTTCCGCTTCGCGAGCTAAAAACTCAGCCCACTCGGGTTGTGGCATGGCATGGGCAATATTAAAAATATCCTTATCCCCACGGCCGCTTAAATTAATAATGATGTGTTGATCTGAGCGCATCTGCTGCGCGCGTTTAAATCCGCCTGCCAATGCATGGGAAGATTCGAGAGCTGGAATAATCCCTTCTTGTTTCATGAGTAGCTTAAATGCCTCGACAACCTCGTTGTCTGAAGCGGATTCTGGCGTTACTCGGCCTGTCTGAGAAAGGTGGGCGAGGATAGGAGAAACACCGACATAATCCAGGCCGGCCGCAATGGAGTGAGTATCGCCCAGTTGACCGTCATGGTTTTGGAGGAACAGGGTTTTGTAGCCTTGGGCAATGCCTGTTTCACCGGTATTGGGTAGCATCCGAATGGAATGTTCACCGTCTTTAAAGCCGACACCACCGGCTTCGACACCGACAAGCTTCACTGAGGTGTCGTCTAAAAATGCACTAAAGGCACCCATTGCGTTAGAGCCACCTCCGACGCAGGCAACCACTTCGTCCGGCAATTGGCCGATCTGTTTCATTGCTTGTTCGCGCATTTCAATCGAAATGACCGACTGAAAATAGGTGACAAGTTCTGGAAATGGGGCCGGCCCGCAAGCGGTTCCAAGCACATAATGTGTATTCTCAACCGAGGCAGCCCAGTCGCGAAGGGCTTCGTCCAGCGCTTCTTTGAGGGTTCGAGCCCCTGTTTCAACGCCTACGACTTCGGCGCCCAATTGTCTCATCCAGAAGACATTGGAATATTGCCGTTCAATGTCATCTGCCCCCATGTAGATCGTGGCATCTAACCCCAAACGGGCAGACATGATGGCCGTTGCCAGTCCATGTTGGCCGGCTCCGGTTTCTGCAATGACACGTTTTTTGCCCATGCGCTGAACAAGTAAGCCTTGGCCGAGCACATTATTGACTTTATGGGCGCCAGAATGATTTAAATCTTCACGCTTCAGCCAAATGTTGGCGCCACCGAGTTCTTTCGAGAGCCTTCTAAGCGGAGTAAGGGGAGTCGGGCGGCCACTGAATTCTTGTGTGAGTTGTAAATACTCCTGCCAAAAAGTTGGGTCATCTCTTAAGCCGCCGAAAAGCGTTTCTAGTTCTTGTAGAGCCGGCAGTAAAATTTCGGGCACAAACCGACCGCCAAATTCTCCAAAATAGCCTTGTTGACTGCGAATCATAAACATCTCCCCGGCATCTGTAGACAGACTAGGTTAGGTCAGCCCACGTGAGCATTTGCTTCGACTGACTATACTCTTTAATATGTCACAAAGTTAACTAAACGGTTTAGTTAACTTTACAGCCATCGACTAGCTAGAGCAATCCTAAATGGCCAATCGTTCAAAAAAGAAGCTGTTAATTGATGCTTCGTGCACCCTTTTTTTGGAAAGAGGGTTTAAGGGGACCTCCATTGATTCTGTTGTGACCGCATCTGGGGTTTCTAAACCCACGGTGTACAATCACTTTCCAGATAAATCCGATCTTATGGCTGCCGTAATTGAGGATTTTATCGAATCTGAATGCCCCCGGTTGTCACCCGACATTTTTAATGAAGAGCAGTTATGGCGACATTTGGGAGAGGTTTGTTTGACCCAAAAAGCGGTGCGTTTATTAAGCGTTGTGCTGTCAGAAGGGTTTCGTTTTCCTGCTGCGAGAACCCGATTTATCACTGAATACGTTGGAAAATGGGAAAGCCTGGTGGGTTCCTGGTGCGAGGTTCAATCGCTTGGATCAGAGATCTTTGTAGCGCGACTTAAAACGCTTTGGTTTGATGCCTTGTGCGCGTTGGATAACACCCAGTAAAGATAACCCCTTAAGGTGATACTGGTTCCGTTGAGTAAAATTAGGGGCCAAGATTCATGGAGTGGAATGGTGAAAGCAAAGGCAAGGGTTGTAGCATCTTTCAATAAAATACTTTGAAGCATCGGTTTTGATAGGGCCTGTGATTGGTCGCGATAACGCTCCAATTTTCGTATCTGAGCCCAAGTTCCTTGAGCTAGAATTGCCGTGACAACCAACATGACAATGTCAGAACTCAGTGCAATCCACTCCGGAAGGGGGCGATGGGTTGCCAGTAGGCTGGTGGCGAGCAGAAGAAACAAAGAAACAAAGAAGACCTGCCAAGCAAAGACTTTATGCCGATCTTGAGCAATTCTAAACATAATGCCTAAAAGCAAGACGAGTGCGCCGAGTCGTGTCCACACCAGATAGTGATTAAACTCAGGCAAAGCAATCCCAAAAAAATAATTGGCATAAAATGCGAAATAGCTGGAAGCAAATTGATTAAGCGACAATGAGCGAGCGAAACCAGTAGGTTCTGAAGCTTTCAGTTGATTAAGCAGGTTGAGCTGTTTCCATAGCCCATACCAGGTCAGTGTAAATAAAGAAGCGCTGATTAACCCTAGACTGTGGTAGCTACTGAGTGACACCAATATGTTCGATAAGCTTTCCATGTCTTTAGGTACGCTATTGATTAAAACGATTTATAAAAACTGATCGCGTGAAAAGGCAATCTAATACTCAACCCTCTCTAGAGTACCTGAATAGAGATTAGGTGGGTATTCGATTTCATCTCAAGCTTATATGTAAGTAAAATAGCCGCTTATACGGTTTGAAGTTTAAAAAGGATGTTCAGATGGCAAAGGCTCAGTTAACCAGCGGGCAGGGAAAGCCGCTTTTATTGTTGCACAGCTCGCTTAGTTCAAAGTTACAGTGGATTCCTTTGTTAAAGCGTTTGCCCCAAGGGCTTCAAGCCACAGCGTTGGATCTGATTGGCTATGGTGATGCCGAATCAATACCCAATGCTGAGGTGCCTTTTCATCTAGATCGAGAGCTTGAGTGGATAGATCGTCAGTGGCAATGCCCTGAGAAAGAAAAAGCCGTGTTGGTAGGGCATTCTTACGGAGGGGCTGTCGCTTTGGCTTGGGCATTAAAGAACCCCAGCTGTGTAGAGCGCGTTGTGCTCTATGAACCGGTACTTTTTGGGTTGCTCGATAAGCAAAGTGAGGGCTGGAAAGAGATTGAATCAATAACCAATACACTCAATGTGGCGCTTAAAAATAAGGGGTGGGAGGAGGCTACTAGGGCTTTCGTCGATTACTGGAGTGGTGCTGGCACCTTTGACAAGTTACCGCCTCATCTGCGTTCGGAGTTCATTAAGGTTATGCCAAAGGTCCCTATGGACTTTGAGGGGATCGAACACTTGTCTTTTGGGGTGGATGCGGTGGCATCAGCTCCGTTCAAGATTCACTTGATGAAAGGTGGGCTGTCTCGGAAGTCAGCCCATGAAGTGATTGCCGTTATGGCCGGAAGCAGCCCTGATATTGAAGTTTGTTCTTTTGAGAAAGCAGGTCACATGGGGCCCCTTACTCATCAGGCGGATGTGATGGGAACCCTTTGCACTTTGTTGATCTGAGAGCAGTGTTTGTAAGTGTTTGCACACTTCGATTTCTTTGAAATCTCATATGACGGAGTGTCATTCGTACACTCTTATAACGCCTACCACTTTGTTGTGATGATGTCTGGAAGCCGAATATTCTTGTCCGATTAACTTGATCGCTTAGAAAACTAATGGGCTGTATCGGGTTAATTCTAAGGGTTGGGGCTTTATAGGCTTTGCTATTCGCTTGGGATTGCCTGTATCGGTGTAATCCAATGAGTCCATGCCATGGGTCAGGATACATCATGGGGGACTGGGTACATGAATGGAAACTCGGGATGAGCTTGGCTAAGCGTTTTGGCACGGTACGATCAACGAGATTATATTGGTTAGACCATTGTAGGTGGTTGCTTTGTCGAAATATGTCAATAATGGCTTTAAACTTGTAGTAGCTTAATGAATAAAGGCTGGTCGAGTGAATACCTAGACTTTAACGAAACCCTGGCTTTTGCCCTGATGGTTGCTTGTTCTAAACAAGATTAAAAGAAATAGGGTTAAACTTGCCAAAAAGGCGATCAGTCGTTACCGTTTGCAACCTTTATTGATAACCCTTTTGTATTTGGATGTTCAGCCACATGACGTTGTCAGCAACAAATGGACCCCAATCAGACCAAGATACCACCAGCACTTGTCGTGTCCAAGTGGTAGGGACCCCATGGGAGCGCTATCAACGTGACCTTGAGCGAGATGATTTTTTTGCCGACGAAGCTCAAGAGAGAGCGGTTAAGCATTTGCAATCTCTTTACGAAGCGCTGGTTGATGAGCAACGAAAACGCTCGTCTGAAGTGTCTGTCGTGCGCTGGGCAAAGCAGCTGATGGGTCGTAGCCCTGAGCCCTGTATGGGGTTATATTTCTGGGGAGGGGTGGGCCGAGGTAAAACCTATTTGGTTGATACCTTTTATGATGCGCTACCCTTTCAGGAAAAGAAACGAACGCATTTCCACCGATTTATGCAGCAGGTGCATCAGCAGTTAACTCGTTTAAAAGGTGAGAAAAATCCACTGGAAAAAGTAGCGGATCAGTTTGCAAGCGAAGCTATGGTGATCTGTTTTGACGAGTTTTTTGTCTCCGATATTGGTGATGCGATGATCTTAGCAGGGTTGATGCAAGCCCTTTTTGCCCGAGGGGTTACCCTGGTCGCAACCTCTAATATTGTGCCTGAAGGTTTGTATAAGGATGGGTTACAAAGAGAGCGTTTTATTCCAGCCATTAAATTGATAGAAAAGTACACAAAAGTCGTCAATGTTGACAGTGGGGTTGATTATAGGTTGAGGGTTTTGCAGCAAGCAGAGTTGTATCATTACCCCCTAACAGCGGCGGTTGCCGAAAGTATGTCGAAAAGTTTTCATGCACTGATTCCGGATGAAGCGCATATAGAGAAAGAAAGCGCAATCGATATACTTGGTAGAGACATTCCTTTTAAAATGATGGCTGATGATGTGGCTTGGTTTGATTTTGAATCCCTGTGTGATGGCCCTCGCTCCCAAAATGATTACATTGAGCTTGGAAAAATATTCCATGCTATCCTGGTCGAAAACGTACCCTTGTTAGGTGAGAAAAATAATGATGCTGCAAGGCGTTTTATTAATATGATCGATGAGTTTTACGATCGGGGGGTAAAAGTTATCATTTCTGCTGCAGAGGGAATTCCTGATCTTTATGATGGTGAGCGCTTAAGTTTTGAGTTTGAGCGCACTCAGTCAAGGTTGCTCGAGATGCAGTCGGAAGAGTATCTTGCTAAAGAGCATCGTGCTTAATAAAGGCTTGGTTTTGAACATTGGAAGCATGAGTAAAATAAAAAAAAGTACCTTCATTTCTAGCTAACAGCTGTGCTTAATGCATGCCATTCAAGAGAGTATAGGTCGTATCATGGACGATAAAACCTTTTTATATCACCCGCTAAATGTACCTAAGGCGTTTGGCCAGCACATCTGGATTGTGGATGGCCCCCGAATCAGTATGGCCGCATATGGCACCTCGATACCTTTTCCAACTCGAATGACCGTTGTAAGGTTGTCTTGTGGGGCATTATGGCTGCACTCTCCTATTGCTTGGACCGAAACCCTTCATTTAGCGTTAAAAAAGCTTGGTTCCGTTCGGTACTTGATTGCTCCTAATAAGCTTCATTATGCATCGCTCAAAGAGTGGTCAGATCGTTACCCTGATGCTCAAGTGTGGTGTGCGCCTGGCATTGAAAAGCGTGCAAGTGCTCAGGGAATCAAACTGCCTGCTCAATGCAGACAATTTGAATTGGAAAAACCTACATGGTCATCTCAAGTTGATTGGACTCTTGTAAAAGGCAGTCGATTTATGGATGAAGCTGTATTTTTTCATGTTGAATCCAAAACGCTGATTTTAACGGATTTAATTGAAAACTTTGAAGCTGAAAAGCTTCCTTTGTTATTGAGATGGGGGGCACGAATGGCAGATTGTTTATCACCTGTAGGGAAAATGCCTATCGATTTAAGGTTGCTGTATATGGGAAGAAAATCATTAGCTAAACCCGCTTTAGAAAAAATGAAAGCTTGGAATGCAGGCAAAATAATTATTTCACATGGAAAGTGTATAAGTGAAAAAGCCGATCAATATCTATTGGAAGCTTTTAAATGGCTTGGTTGGCAGAGCATTAAAGTGAATTCTAAAGCGGAATATACTAACAAGGCCTCGTGATCTTTATCAGTTTTTACTTACTTATTTCATGAAGATTGTTCTCAGAAGATTGTTTTTATGGAATTTTTTGTTATAGGGGGAATAGGTAAATAAATGTAGGCGTGTGACGGACTGTCCTGTTTTGGTTTCATTATGTAATTAGGAGATTTTCACCTCATATGTGAGCATGCTATGTGTGAGAGAGTGGCCCGGTTAGTCTCTTAGGGTCAATTAAGTATGCAACTATTCACATCAAAAAGGGCGTTGTTTGGAAGCTTGTTGTTTGTATCAAGTTGGTCGGCGGCCAATACATTAGGTACAGGACACTGGGAAAAAATCGAACAACCAAATGGTTCAACTCATGAAGTAAGGCTCTTGGGTGACCGGTACAATTCTTGGTATGAAAGTCGTGACGGGTATGTACTGGATCGTGATGTTGCTGGAGCATTTGTTTATCGTTTGCCAGCAAGAACTGGAAAAAACATCTACTTAGGTGATGAGACCCCTGAAGGTGCAGTTAAGAGTAAAACCTTAACCAGGAACTTCAAACCAACCATCGAATACAGCTCAAACAATAACAATCAGTCTGTATCAGATGCCCGCTCTCACTCTATTGAAATTAACCGTAATCAACCTATTGTGGTTGCTCTGGTTAATTTTAACGGTACTACTTTAAAGTACTCTTCTGATAGTTTTAGAGAGCTTATATTTGGTGAAACGAATTCTGTAAAAGCTTTTTTCAAAACCACATCCTATGGAAGCTACAATATCCAGCCTGCTAAAGAGACTCAAGGCACTCAGAATGATGGGGTTGTGACGGTTACGCTGAGTCGCCCACACCCGGATGGTCAAGGGGACAATGCTGGGCGAGACACTGTAACGGATGTTTTCAAAGCACTTGATTATTATGTCGATTATAAACAGTACGATACGAATAATGATGGGAAAATTTCACCGACAGAGTTATCTGTTGTATTAATTTATGCGGGTTATGAAGAATCTTATTCAGGAGCAGGTACACCTTCTGTGTGGGGGCATCGTTCAGGTGTGTCGGGTACGATCGTAGATGGCGTCGAAATCAGCGATTATACCGCTTTTGGAGAACGCCATGGCCCTCAGGATGATTATCATCAAGCCAGTATTGGAATTATGTGCCACGAATTAGGGCACTTGATGCTGGATTTGCCAGACCTTTATGCCTACGAAAATGGTTTTGGGTATCATAAATGGGGATTAATGGCAGGAGGATCTTGGGGTACCGAGCCTGGTTTTGGTAATACTATGGGGGCTAAACCTTCTCAGTTGTCAGGTTGGAGTAAGGAACGTTTAGGATTAGTCGATTTTAAAAATGTTGAAGGTAAAAATCGTTCTTTAACATTACGCCCGGCCGATTCGTATGGAGATTATGCGAGAATTTGGGTAGATCCATATAAACATTTAGAGTATTTGTTGCTCGCATATAGAACGAATGAAAATACAAAGATAGACTCGTCGCTTAATCATAAAGGTTTATTAATCAGTCACGTTGATGAATCTGTTATGTTGACTCAAAATAGAGGCGTCAGAAAATTAATCAGGGCCATACCTGAACCAGATGGCAATGATAAGCTTTATGATGACATGATGTACGGTAATAAATTTTCTAATTTGTTAGACGTGAAAGATAATGACAATAATTCAACGCCTATTAAGCTTGAGAGAATAAAAGTTACCAGCTCAAATGTAACGGCTACTGTTACTGGCAGTAATGAGAACAAAAATAGTTTGGGTTTTAATGAAGCACCGGATGAGCTTTGGTCTGACTATGACGACAATGCTTCCATCATTATGGAAATCAAGACGGAAGGCGATTTTGCTGATGGTGTTGATGTAGCATTTGCTGGCCCGGGTTGGGACATACAGAAGAATATCTATCGAAATGGTTCTGTTGAAATAGGCATTGCTGAAACGCTTGAAAAGGCAAAAGCAAGTGACTTTTTAATTTCTAAAAAGCACAGCGGTAAAGACGGTCAGTGGCAGCGTATTTTCTTTGATTCGAAATTAGATCTTAAATCATATTCTAAACTCTACGTTTATGCTTCTTTCAATAATGTAGGTGCGCATCGGGATTTGGGTATTAAAAATGGTGTTTTCTATTTGAAGAAAGAAGGGAAAGACGAATTTGAATTGACGGAAAAGTTCGATTATGGAATAAGATTGCTCGTCAGCAGTACGCTTCCTGTTGACCCTGATACTGGCGATGGCGATGGCGATGGCGATGGCGATGGCGATGGCGATGGCGATGGCGATGGCGATGGCGATGGCGATGGCGATGGCG